>NZ_CP147972.1:840000-1017500 GCF_057919555.1 Aerococcus sp. BD502
CTAGTGCCAAGTCATTCACCGTACGCCCTTATTCACTTAACCAATGGTTAAGGGTGTATAATTCGCGAAAAGTTTATTAAAAAACTCTTTCGGTTTTACTCTTGGTAAAATTGGATTTTCTTAACGCTCTCGCTCCTGTGAAACGAGGCGTTAAAACTTACAGTATTCAGTTTTCAAAGACCAAGTTGAGAGATGACCTCTCAAAACTAAACAAAGAGCGTTCCGGTGTATTCCGATTTTTTATATCCTTAGAAAGGAGGTGATCCAGCCGCACCTTCCGATACGGCTACCTTGTTACGACTTCACCCCAATCATCTGTCCCACCTTCGGCGGCTGGCTCCAAAAGGTTACCCCACCGACTTCGGGTGTTACAAACTCTCGTGGTGTGACGGGCGGTGTGTACAAGACCCGGGAACGTATTCACCGCGGCGTGCTGATCCGCGATTACTAGCGATTCCGACTTCATGCAGGCGAGTTGCAGCCTGCAATCCGAACTGAGAATGGCTTTCAGGGATTCGCTGGCTCTTGCGAGTTCGCAGCCCGTTGTACCATCCATTGTAGCACGTGTGTAGCCCAAGTCATAAGGGGCATGATGATTTGACGTCATCCCCGCCTTCCTCCGGTTTGTCACCGGCAGTCTCGTTAGAGTGCCCAACTAAATGCTGGCAACTAACAATAAGGGTTGCGCTCGTTACGGGACTTAACCCAACATCTCACGACACGAGCTGACGACAACCATGCACCACCTGTCACTCTGCCCCCGAAGGGGACCACTAATCTCTTAGTGTAACAGAGGATGTCAAGACTTGGTAAGGTTCTTCGCGTTGCCTCGAATTAAACCACATGCTCCACCGCTTGTGCGGGTCCCCGTCAATTCCTTTGAGTTTCAGCCTTGCGGCCGTACTCCCCAGGCGGAGTGCTTAATGCGTTAACGGCGGCACTGAAGGGCGGAAACCCTCCAACACCTAGCACTCATCGTTTACGGCGTGGACTACCAGGGTATCTAATCCTGTTTGCTCCCCACGCTTTCGAGCCTCAGTGTCAGTTACAGACCAGAAAATCGCCTTCGCCACTGGTGTTCTTCCATATATCTACGCATTTCACTACTACACATGGAGTTCCATTTTCCTCTTCTGCACTCAAGTTCCTCAGTTTCCAATGACCTTCCACGGTTAAGCCGTGGGCTTTCACATCAGACTTAAGAAACCACCTGCGCTCCCTTTACGCCCAATAAATCCGGACAACGCTTGCCACCTACGTATTACCGCGGCTGCTGGCACGTAGTTAGCCGTGGCTTTCTGGTAAGATACCGTCAAGACGATAGCAGTGACTCTATCGTTTGTTCTTCTCTTACAACAGAGTTTTACGATCCGAAGACCTTCTTCACTCACGCGGCATTGCTCCGTCAGGCTTGCGCCCATTGCGGAAGATTCCCTACTGCTGCCTCCCGTAGGAGTCTGGGCCGTGTCTCAGTCCCAGTGTGGCCGATTACCCTCTCAGGTCGGCTATGCATCATCGCCTTGGTGAGCTTTTATCCCACCAACTAGCTAATGCACCGCAAGGCCAGCGATAAGTGACAGCAAAGCCGTCTTTCAACCTGAAGTCAGGTGACTTCAAGTATTATGGGGTATTAGCACCCGTTTCCGGATGTTGTCCCCCGCTTATCGGTAGGTTCCTTACGTGTTACTCACCCGTCCGCCGCTAACGTCCGGGGTGCAAGCACCCCTTCAGTTCGCTCGACTTGCATGTATTAGGCATGCCGCCAGCGTTCGTCCTGAGCCAGGATCAAACTCTCATGAAAGAAAGATTTTGATCAGCTCAAAATTTACTGACAGTTTTTTGTCTTGTCTAGACTTGAATTGTTAGGATTTGCCTAAAGCAAATTCCCTACACATTTGGTTCGTCTCTTTGTTCAGTTTTCAAAGGTCACTTGCCAAGTTGCCTTAGCAATAAAAACAGCGCCAATGTGACGCACTTATATAGCTTAGCAACTATTGGTCGGCTTGTCAAGCCTTTTTTCAGGAAATTTTCTTTCCCTCGCGACAAAAACTATATTAGCATGTCTGGGGAATCTTGGCAAGCCCTTTTTAAGAGAAAAAATTAAAATGTTGCTAAGCCGACACTCCAGAATAAGTCCAAGGCCAATATGTTGTAGTTAAAATGACTTATGACCTACTAGATCTAGGTCAAAAAGAGTGCATTGAGCAGGAAAAAATTTTTAAAAAAGCGTGACTCAAAAGTGAAGTCACGCGTGTCAACTTACTTATCATGAGACCAGTGCGCCTCGATAAAGGCTTGGCGCCCCGAACCGCGCCGGTAGCGCTCGTAATGGTCGGGATTTTTCTGGTAGTAGTCTTGGTGGTAGTCTTCGGCGGGGTAGAAGGTCTGAGCGGGCTCAATGGCTGTCACGATGGGGCCATCATAGCGGCCGCTAGCTTCTAATTCGGCTTTTGACGCTTCTGCCAAAGCTCGTTGCGCTTCGTCATGGTAGAAAATGACCGGCCGGTAAGAACTCCCACGGTCGACAAATTGCCCGCTAGCGTCGGTCGGATCGGTTTGCTGCCAGTAGACCGCTAGCAATTTCTCGTAACTGATCACATCGGGGTCATAGGTAATCTGCACGGCTTCCGTGTGGCCCGTCTCCCCCCGGCACACTTCCCGGTAGGTCGGATTTTTGACATGGCCGCCCGTATAGCCAGAGACCACGCTCAAAACGCCCGGCCACGTGTCAAAGGGCTTCACCATACACCAAAAACAACCCCCCGCAAATGTCGCCAATTTTTCCTTACTCATATTAAGCCTCCTCACTCTCTTTCTTCCATTATAAGAAGGCCTACCCCGGCCTATAAAGCAAGCTGTTTAGCCCAGCGCATTCTCCGGGGTGATCGCCGTCACGCCGCCCATGTAAGGCACCAATACCTCAGGGATCGTCACACTACCATCCGCATTTTGGTAATTTTCCAAAATGGCCGCAACCGTTCGCCCGACCGCCAGGCCAGAACCGTTTAATGTATGGGCCAAGGCCGGCTTGCCGTCTTCCTTCCGATAGCGAATCATGGCCCGCCGTGCTTGGAAGTCCTCCGTATTGGAGCAAGAGGAAATCTCCCGGTAGGTATCCTGGGCCGGCAGCCAAACCTCAATATCATACGTCTTCGCCGCACTAAAGCCCAAATCTCCTGTACACAAAATGATGCGCTGGTAGGCCAAGCCCAATTTCTCTAAAATGTTCTCTGCATTTCGTGTCATCTTCTCCAACTCGTCATAAGAATTCTCCGGCTTGGCAAATTTCACCATCTCCACCTTCTGAAACTGGTGCAGGCGGATCAAGCCGCGCGTATCCCGGCCAGCCGACCCCGCCTCACTCCGAAAGCAAGGCGAGAGCGCCGTTAATTTCACCGGCAGCTCCTCACCCGGAATAATGCTCTCGCGGTAGTAATTCGTCAACGGCACCTCCGCCGTCGGAATCATCGTCAAATCGCGCGCATCGTGTTCAATCTGGAAGACATCCTCCGTAAATTTCGGGAACTGGCCCGTCCCATACATGGCCGCGTCCCCCACCAAATACGGCGTCAGCATCTCCGTGTAGCCTTCTTTCAAGTGCTCGTCTAACATAAAGTTCGCCAGTGCCCGCTCCAAACGCGCACCCAGCCCCTTATAATAGACGAAACGTGAACCGGACACCCGGCCACCCGTCGCAAAATCCAAAATCCCCAAGTCTTCGCCCAGTTCATAATGGGCCTTAGGGGGAAAGGAAAATTCCGGCACCGACCCGTGCTGGTGGAGCACCACATTATCGTCCTCATCCGCCCCCTCCGGCACATCGTCGTGGGGCAAATTGGGCAGGCGGTCCAGTAAATGCTTCACCTCCGCTTCCACCTCACGCAATTCCTCGTCCAAAGCACTAATCTTATCGCCCACTGCCCGCATTTTTTCAATCGCCGGCTGGGCATCTTTTTGCTGGCGCTTCAAAGCCCCAATCTCTTTGGAAGCCGCGTTCCGCTCGTGCTTTAAATCTTCCGTCTCCACTAAAATTTCCCGGCGGCGGCGATCCTTCTCGGCAATCGTCTCCAAAGTCTCCGGCGCCACCCCGCGTTTTGCTAATTTTTCCTTCACCACATCCAGATCATGGCGAATCGCTTTAATGTCTATCATAATATCCTCCCTTAATTTTTCCCACAAAAAAAAGTCCCTCATTAAGGGACGACGTGGGCTCTGCGCGGTACCACCCTCCTACAAGCCAAGCTTGCACTCTGGGGCTAACGGACCGGCCGGCCTACTCCTCGCAGGCATCATGGATGTGGATTCAATGGGGATTTTATGTGCTCGCACCCGCCGCACACTCGCTGAAAAAATCGGACCACCTACTCGTCACCCAGCTGTTTTAAACGTATCAGTATTTATAATATTATACCCCAAAAGAAAACCCACCGTCAAGGCAAAGGGTGTAAGTCGCCGATCAGCTGAGGCCTGAGTTGACAAAAGGAAGCGAAACTCGACCAGCAGGCGGAATCACTGGAAAAATAGGATACGAATCCACCAAAGTCTCCACTGAGTTGACTTTTGCGGGTGGTTCTGGCGTTAGCCAGGTTCATTCGCAAAAGTAACGCAAGTGCAGAGACTGGTGGTGAGTTCAACTAAAGGAAGGTTCTGCCTTAGGGCAGGTTCTTCGCTTTAACGTAACGCAAGCATAAGAAAGTGAACATCGAAAAAATGGGTGGTTGAGTTGATGGTCAAATAGAAGGTTCTACCTGAAAGGTAGGTTCTTCTGTTTGTCATAACGCAGACCCCCATGCGATGTGAACTGGACTACCCTCAGGCGCGAACCCAACTAAAGAAAGCGAAACTCGACCAGCAAGCAGGACCACCCCATCAGGACCCTGCTGGCCCAGTATTAAAGGTCTGCTGGAACTTTTCCCAGACCTTATCCAGCAGATTATTCATGCGATTGGTGACGCGAAGAACGAAGGGGAGTTCCTCCACATTTTGGGAAGGCACCAGGCTGGACACCAGCTCCAAGGGCTGGCCCTGGCGATTGCTGACGAAATCGAGCTGGGTTTTCACGTGGTTCACAGGCTGATCCGTCGCTAAAGGAGCCTCCACCTGCAGCTTCCCATTAGGCGCATAGGAGAATTTTTCCGTGGGCCTCTGCCAGACCTCCGCTTCAAAATGCTGGCCGTTGGGGAGAAAAACACCCTGGTCTTCCCCATAAACCAAATCCACGTTCGCCCGCATGCCCTGGTAAATTTGAATGTTGTCCCGAGACAAGTAAACCTCCCCTTGCTTCACCAAGGGCACCCAGGTCAACTCCTCATCCAAGGCATCGATCAGGCGCCCCGTTTCCTGGTACAACTGATCATGCGTCCCCGCCCCCAAGGACACCAGTAAAATTTTCCGGCCCGAGATTTCCACCTCCGACACCAAACAGTAGCCCGCTTCCTGTTCCGTGCCCGTCTTCACTCCCGTAACGCCAGCCCGCGCGTACAAGCCGTCCGGCAGAAACTCATTGGAATTCCTCGCCAAAAGCGAATTTTGATCGTCCACCGCAAAGTCCACGTGTGTTAAACACATCCGCTCGCGCAAATTGGGATATGTCTTAAGCAAATGCTGCACCAGATCAAGTAAGCCACTCGCGGTCAGTTTATTTTCCTTGCGGTCCTGCTTTTTGATATCGCCTAAGCCATAATCGGTATTAATGCCCGAAGCCGTATACATTTCGTAATCTTTCAGCCCTAATTCATCCAATTTATCGCGCATGAGCTGGACAAAGCCGGCCTCATCCGGCGCCAAGAGTTCCCCCAAAGCCACCGTGGCGGCATTCCCCGAGCTCACTAGCACCGCATCCAATAATTCATCCACCGTATAGCGGTCCTTAGACGCCACGAGCGGCACATTGGAGAGGTCCGGTTCCCTCGACAAAGCTGCCACCTCCGGGCTCACCGGCACTTTCGTATCTAGGGTAATTTTTCCATCCGCCAAGGCATCCTCAAGCACATAAACCGCCAGCAATTTCGTAATGGAAGCAATCGCATGCAATTGGTCGCGCTCATGGGTAAATAACAACTGGCCGCTCTCCTCATCCATCGCTGCTACGACCGGTAACTTCAGGCCCAATTTCCGGTAAAGGTGCGCACTAAATTTCTCGATATTTTCCGCACCCGACAGGGGAGCGAGCTTCTGTTGGCCCCCATGCACGTCATTAGCCATCAGCTGCTCTTCAGTGGCCGACGCCCCACCCGTCCCCTCTTCACTCGCCAAAGCGGGTGTGGCCAGATTGAAGAAACACAAAACAAGCCCAAGCCAAAACCAACGCCCGGCCTGGGCTAGGCCTTGATAGCGAATTTCTCTCGAACTCCTTGTCATCCCCAAATATCCTCCCGTATTGCTTACTGCTGCTTCCCATCTTCCACCGGACCCGCTTTCGGCAGTTCCATGATAAAACGCGTGCTCACGTCATCCGATTCCGCCCAAAGCTTCCCCTGGTGCAGGTAGACAATGCTCTCCGTAATCGCCAGGCCCAAGCCACTGCCCGTTGCCGGCTCACTGCGCGCCTTATCCCCCCGGTAGAAGCGCTGGAATAATTGATTGAGTTCTTTCGGCGGAATTTTAGTCCCGTCATTTGCCACCGTAATCCGGACCATTTTCCCCGCCGGCGCCACCGTCACGCGCACAAATTTTCCCTTGCCCCCATATTTAAAGGCGTTGGTGATTAAATTCATAAAAGCCCTCACCAGTTGCTCAGGGTCGACCGGAATCGTCACGTCATCATCCGGTGGAGCGACCAATTCCAATTCCCGGCCCGCTTCCGCCGCTTCCATCTCAAACTCCACCAAAAGCTGCTCCAAGAGGCGTACCAAGCTCACATTGCTCACCGACAAGCTTGCGTCGTAGTGGCTGACCGTCGTGTATTCGAACAAATCATTCACCATCCGCTGCATCTGCTGAGCCTTCGTGTAGGCAATCTGAACGTAATGGTCATGTTGCTCGGGACTATCGTACATGCCGCCTGACAGCAAGCCCAAGTAGCCAATAATCGACGTCAAAGGGGTGCGAATATCATGACTCATATTAGCGATCAATTCGTCTTTGGACTGTTCAATACGCCGCTCCTCATCCATGGCCTCCACCGCATTATCAACCAGGCGATTAATGGAATCCACAATGGGCTGCATGCTGGAGAGATGGGTGTCGGCAATGGTGTACTCATAATGCCCTTCGCTCACATAACGCAAGTCGCGCAAAATATTTTGCAACTGCACTGAGCGGTAGCGCCGGTAAATCCGCCAAAACACAAAAGCCAAGCCCAAGGCCAGAAACACCAGCGTGTAGCCTAGGAAAAAATTCTCCTGGAAATTCGGATCTAAAATCACCACATAGCCTTGCATGGACAACAGTCGCCCGTAAAAATAGTCGTAAGCCATCAGCAAAATAAACATCGTGCCAAAGTAAGCCATCAGTAAAATCGCCAGCCACACCAAGGCTTCCAACACTAATTCAATCAGTAAACGGCGGTAACGACGATTCATGAGGGCTCCTTTCTAGGCTTTTAAACAGGCTGAAATGAGGAAGAAGCGACAAGGCTGGTGCTGCTTCCTTAGTCAAGGGGCTTGGGACCGGGCCCCACGCCATTTTAAACGATAAAAGAAAAGTAATTGGAAAAAAGCTCGGCATCTGTCCTCTAGCGGGTGCTAAAAGTGAGCTTTTCTCCGTTTTTTGACAGGCATCTTGTCGTGGCTTTTTTGTAGGCGAGCTTATGGGACTTGTATTTTGAAGTAACATCCCGGTAGTGGCTGCTTTTAAGTTGAGCTTGCGCCTCAGCTAATCGGCGACTCACACCTTGGAGTTGAACTCACCACCTGCCCCGTCGCTTGCGTTACTTATTAGAACGAACCTGGTCGAGACCAGAACCGTTCTAATAAGTCAACTCAGCGGGGGCAAGCGGTGGATTCGTATCCTGGAGTTGAACTCACCACCTGCCCCGTCGCTTGCGTTACTGCTTTGAATGAACCTGGCTAAAGCCAGAACCCTCCTGTAGTCCAGCTCAAGCGGGAGGGCGAGGCCTCCACTTCGACAAAACGCTTGAGACATTGCTTCGCCGTCTCAGCACGTTTTGCCTCCAGTGATCCTGCCCTCTGATCCGCTTTCGCTTCCTGTTGTTAACTCGACGAGGGCTATCGTGGTTCGCAGCCTGAGTTGCGCTCACCACGGCCCCGACACCTGCGTTACTTTTAGGAGGAACCTGGCTAAAGCCAGAACCCTCCTAAAAAGTCAACTCGGTTGGGGCTATCGTGGTTCGCAGCCTTATTTATGATCGATAATTTTATAGCCGACGCCCCAGACGGTGGTGATGACTTTGTCGCCGCCGGTTGCTTCTTCGATTTTTTCGCGGAGGTGGCTGACGTGAACCATGACAGTTTTGGCGCTGACGAGGGCGTCTTGCTGCCAGACGCGTTCAAAAATTTCATCGGCGCTGAAGACTTCGTTGGGGTGGCTGGCGAGGAGGTATAAAATACCAAATTCCAAGGCGGTGAGCTGGATGTATGCGCCTTCATTGGTAATCACCTCATGGGAACTTTTATTAATGCTCAAAGGGCCAATCTTAATAGTATCTTTTTCGTCAGGGGTTTCCCGGTCGATGCGCCGCAGCAGAGTTTTCACGCGTGCCATAACTTCCAATGGATTGAAGGGCTTCGTCACGTAATCATCCGCCCCCGTAGTTAAGCCAGAAATCTTATCCATATCGCTCGACTTCGCGCTCAAGAGGAGAATCGGCAAATCCACCTCCCGACTACGCAATTCCTTCAGCACGGTCAGGCCGTCCTTTTCAGGCATCATAATATCCAAAATCATCAGCGCAATATCGGGATGCTCAGCTATTTGCTGCATGGCTTCGTTGCCGTCAAAAGCTTGCAGCACCTCGAAATTTTCACTGTGGGCATAAATAGTGAGTAACTCAACAATTTCCTTATCATCGTCAACAATTAAAATTTTCATGAGTTGACCTCCTAAAAATATCTATACAACCCTTATTCTACCAAACAATCCCCAGCAGGGAGGAAAGATTTACTTTTCTTTCGTTAAAAAAGACTTAAAAAGAAGCAGCCCACTTCTCCAGGAAAGGCCAGAGAGGTAAATACCACCTACTTTCCCCCAAATAGTACCAAAGCTTGCCCAAAATTACTACCAGAATCTGCCACCAAGACAATTTCCCCCATCATTTCTTCCATAATATTCCGTCATCTTAAACTTTGCCAAGCCAAAAGATTGACCATCTGCCCTGGAGGCCTTGATTGCCAGTCGATAGAAGCCTTGCAGTTCTAACTATTGATTTGTAAGTGTCTTTGCATCGTGCTAAACTAGAAGTGACTTTAGGGAAGGGGGATGAGGCGCCCAAACATCCGATGGCGATAGGCAAGAAGGCGGGCGGTGGGACGCCTGGAATTCTTGCAGGTATTATTGAGGAGGAAACATGAAAAAACAAGGAAGCGAATTTAAGAAACGCTTATTAGTCAGTTTAGCGGTTTTGAGTGCCGGTGCTGTAACAACACAGATCATCAGCCCCTCCGTAGCCGCCGCCGAAAAAACGGACGACGAGCTCTTCATGGAAGAAATGAGCCAGGCGGACGAGCTGCTAGACAAAGTCAACATTGAAAAGCTTGACGATGAGAATAGCCAAGCGAACGGGGAAAATACCAGTGCTGAAGCGGATAATACCGCGGACACTGACCAAAAAGAAACGACTTCAGACGAAAAGCAAGCTGACGCTAAAGTCGAAGCCAGTCGCCCGATCGATTGGAAGGCTGTCCAAGCCCAGGATGACGCCCAATTGGCCGCCTTAAAACACCTGATTCCCGATACCGTCAAAAGCCGTTTGGACGAAGAAGAAAAAGCCCTCCAACCGGGTAAGCTTTCCACCACGCAAAAAAACTACATTGCTTTGGCAGTCGGCTTACGGGAAAATAGTGATGCAGCCATCGCCCGCTATGCCCAAAACCTTGTTAACTTAGGCGTTCCCCGCCAGGAATTCGCGGATGTACTCGCTAAGACGATCGGCATGGGCGGCAACTTAACCGTTCCCTACGCTGGCAAAGCCTTAGACGCTTACGACCAATTCAAAGCCGAAAGCAAGGTTGAAACGAAGAAATACCAGCCGCTCACGGAACAACAATTAGAATTCATCGCCATTGCTATGGCCAGCCAAGCCGACTGTAACGGCTGCCGGAACTACCACAGCCAAGTCTTGAAGAACTGGGGCACCAGCCGCGAAGAATTAGACGAAGCCCTCGCTGTTTATCACATGCTCGGTGGCGGACCCGCTGGCCCACGGAATGAAAAGACAACCCATATTTTCGACAAAAAAGCCAAAGAAACCTTAGAGAAAAAAGACGTCAAAGCGATTGAACACCAAGCCGAAGCCCTCAAATATGCGAAGAGCTTAGGCAAGCGGACTTATGGCTATGTGGACTGGGTCAGCCTCGCTAAGCAAAGTGATACGATTTTCAAAACCTTACAAGGTCTCGCCGCTGACGCCACCAATGGCCGCCTTGAAAGCGCCAAAAAAGTCTTCAGCGACGGTGCCATGTCCGCTAAAGACAAGCACTTTACGGCCTTGGCCTTAGCCGTCCGGGAAAATCATGATTTAGGCATTGCCCAACACACCCAAGCTCTCTTAAAACTGGGAGCCTCCCGCCAAGAACTCGCCGACATGCTCGCCAAAACCATCGGCATGGGTGGGAATTTAGCCATGTCCTACACCGGTAAGGCTCTAGACGCTTACGAAACCTTGTACCGGGCCAATGAAAAAGCTTGGAAGATTGACCAAACGAAGCCCTCTGGCCTCAATGCCAAAGAACAAGAACTGATTGCCATCGCTATGGCTGCCCAAGCCAATTGCGACACCTGCCGGAACTACCACAGCCAGCAACTCGTGAATGCGGGCGCTACTTTAGCAGAAGTCCAAGAAGCCCTCAGTGTCTACAAGCAAGTCGGCGGTGGCCCTGCTGGCGTGCGTGCTGGTTTAACCGAAGACGTCTTCAAAACTAAAACCGCCGAAGCCGATAAAGTGGTCAGTGCCGAACAATTAAAGGCTGATCAACATAAAACACCAAAATTTGATGCCGACAAATTAACGGTCGGCCAGGTGAAACGCGTCAGCAGCCAACGTGACTGGGTGCGCGAACTCGGCCTTTACCAACATCAAGTAGAAAATCTCGGTGGCCAAATTCCTGAAACGATCAAAGCACAAATTGCAGCCACCAAGAAAGCCTTCCAAAAGGACGCCTTATCCGTCAAGGAAAAGCATTTCATCGCTCTCGCCGTAGCCGCCCGGGAAAATAACCCCGGTGTCATTGCCAAGCATGTCGATGAACTCTTGAAACTAGGCACCACGCAAAAGGAACTCGCCAGTGCCCTCCCCACCTTCCTCGGCATGGGCGGCGACTTCATGGCTTTGACCAGTGGGCAAGTCTTAGAGGCTTATGACGCCCTGCTCGCTAACAATGCCAAAGCTTATCCACAAATTGACCAGAAAAAAGCCGCTGTCTTGAGTGCGAAGGAACAAGAGCTTATTGCGATCGCCATGGCCACTCAAATGGAATGCCATACCTGCATGACCTACCACAACAATAAATTGCTAGACGCCGATGCCACGAAGGAGGAAATTTTAAGCGCCCTAGAAACCTACCATCAAATGGGGGGTGGCCCCGCTGGCCCTCGCCTCCAGCAAACCGTAGAAATTCTAGACAAACTAATCGCCGAACGCAAAGAAGAAGGCAGCCAGCCAGGCGAAGAGAAGCCAGGCGAAGAGAAGCCGGGTGAAGAAAAACCAGCTGAAGACAAGCCGGGTGAAAATAAACCAAGTGAAGTCAAGCCAGACGAAGACAAACCAGGTGAAGATAAACCAGGTGAAAACAAGTCAAGTGCTAGCGCAGCTAAAACTCTCCCTCAAACGGGAGCCGGCACCAGTATCGCCCTCGGCCTCTTGCTCTTCAGTAGTGGGGCAGCCCTCTTCCGCCGTCGCCAAGATTAGCTTACTTGCCCGAGGGGCTGGGAAAAAACTCAGTCTCAGAATATAAAAAACGCATCAATTTATTTCGAAAATAAATTGATGCGTTTTGATATTTTATAAAGACAAAGCGAGTTCCAAGCCTTATAATAAAAGGTAAGCAAACCGAAGGAGGAACTCGCTTTGTATCAAAATTATACCACAATGGAAACAGCTTTAACACTAAAATTAGATTTTACGATTCCTGAGGACCATGAAGCTCGGCTGATCAGCCGATTTGTCGACTCGATTCCTACGGAAATTATTCTGGAAGACACTTCTCATACGGGACGTCCTGCTTTTCATCCAGCAATGCTATTAAAGATGTGTTTATTTGCCTATAGTCGATCAACGTTTTCAGGTCGAAAAATTGAACGAATGAATGAAGAATCTATTCCGATGAAATGGCTAACGGGCGATACCCCAGTTTGCTACAAGACAATCAATAACTTTCGTTCAAGCGAACATGCCTCGAACTTGATCAAGTATGCTTTTATCCTTTTCACCATGCTGCTGAGGGACAATGGTTTAATCCACCCAGAGGCTTTATTTATCGATGGGACAAAAATTCAAGCGGATGCGAACATCTATAGTTTTACTTGGCGAAGAGCGATTGAACGCTATGAAGCGAAGCTCAATGAAAATGTTTCGAGTTTATATGAGGAACTTATTCAAACGAATGTCGATATCGCCTTGACCGAAGAAGAATTAACGACTTCTGATGGGATTGAAAAAATTATTGCGTGTCTTGATGAAGCAATCGAAGAGGTTGAAAGCAAAATTGAAAATGAGACGACCATTCCTAAAGGAGGTTCTCGACACAAGCGACGTCGTCGCACGCTTAAAAAGCACCGGAATCGATGTATGAAGGATTTCTTACCCCGAAAACAGAAATACGAGGAAGCAAACGCACGATTTAATGGCAGAAACAGTTTTTCAAAAACGGACCCCGATGCCACCTTTATGTGTATGAAAGAAGATCCCATGAAAAATCGGGAGTTAAAGCCTGGCTATAATCTCCAAGTTGCTTCAAGTCATCAATATATTATTGACTTTGATATTTTCCCGAACCCTACCGATACGCGCACCCTCATTCCGTTTTTAAAAACAATCCCAACGCTTGATCTGTTCCAATATATTGTTGCGGATGCGGGTTATGGGAGTGAAGAGAATTATATGGCGATTATCGATGACTTTGAGAAAGTCCCTTTGATTCCTTACGGAATGTATCATAAAGAACAAAGTAAAAAATATCGAAACCAATCCAAGCATCGTGAGAACTGGCACTATCATGCGGCTGAAGATTCCTATACGGATTTAGATGGCGTTCATTTTAGTTTTTCATATTATCGTACGCGAAAAGATAAAAAAGGTTTCCAAAGACAGTTTAAAGTCTATCAAGCCGATACTGAACAAATGGATGAGCGTTTAAATGAGCTTGCGAAAACTCCGACAGGACGTCAGCGCCAGACGGCGGTCAATCTTAATTGGGAATATTTTAAGCACCAAGCAAAAGAGAATTTAGAAAGCACACCTGGAAAAGAAATCTATGCGCAACGTAAAATTGACATAGAGACCGTTTTCGGACGGATGAAAGGTGTCTTTGGTATGCGCAGAACACATGTGAGAGGCAAACAAAGCGTGTATAATGATATCGGAATGATGCTGATGAGCATGAATTTAACGAAATTAGCCCTTAAAGCTCGGCGAAGAGCAGAAGCTCTTCGTAATCATTTCTCTAAAAGTAAAAAATGCACTGAAGGAATCCAAATATGGATAACTTCAATGCATTTTTTATTATTTAGGGCGACTTATTTCCCAGCCCCTTTTTCTTAGCAAAAAACCCCGGGTGCTTCCCGAGGTATTGCTGATTGGGAGGTTATCAGCCTTCATCATAAAGCAAACGGTGGATTCGTAGCCTGGAGTTGAACTCACCACCTGCCCCGTCGCTTGCGTTACTGCTTTGAATGAACCTGACTATCGTCAGAACCATTCTAAGCAGTCAACTCAGCGGGGGCAAGCGGTGGATTCGTATCCTTTAGTTGAACTCACCACCAGTCTCTACACTTGCGTTACTTTTGCGAATAGGCCTGGCTAAAGCCAGAACCACCCTGTAGTCCAGGTCGACCAGGCAGGCTGGACTTCCACTTCGATCAATGACTTGAGACCATGCTTCGCCGTCTCTTCGTCATTGTTCTCCACTGGTTCTGCCTGCTTTTCGAGCTTCGCTTCCTTTTATCCTGCTGGTGGAGAAATGGCATTTTTTCCTCCAACTCAAAAAGAAAAAGCTTGATTTAACAAGCTTTCTCGAAAAACAAGTGGGCAGGGCACTTTTTGTGGGCTGTTCGCTTTTATCGAACAACACTTTTAGGAAGTGACAAACTGACCCTCCTTCGCTTTGCCTGTCAACTCAGCGCTCCCTCTGTGCGGCGCTCCCTTCCTTTTATCCAGGTCGAGGATTTGGGTGAATTGCTTTTTGCTTTCGGGGCGGAGGTGGTGGGTGATGGCGACGAGAGTCAGGTCAGGATTTTGGAGGAGGGCATCCTCGATGAGGGCAGCGTTCTTGGGGTCGAGGTTAGCGGTTCCTTCATCAAGAATCATGAGCTTCGTGTTTTTCAGGAAGGCACGGGCGAGGCCAACCCGCTGTTTCTGCCCGGCACTGAGGCTATCAGGCCCAAGCTCTTCATCCAAGCGCTCGGTGAGGTCGGTCAAATTGACTTGCGCGAGCACTTGCTTCAAATCTGCATCAGAGATATCCTCATCCCAAAGACGCAAGTTTTCCCGCAGGCTGGCATGGTAGATGTGACTTTGGGCTTCGACAAAAGCCACGTGATCTAGCAAACTGTCCTGGTCAATGGCCTTCACTTCCTTACCGTTGTAAGTGAGCTGGCCGCTATAATCTTCATTGAGGCCGAGCATGGCCAAAATCAGGGTGGATTTTCCACTGCCGGAAGAACCGACAACAGCTAATTTATCATGAGCTGCCAAGCTGAAAGAAAGATCCTTGAAGACGGGCTTTCCTTTAAAGGCATAGCCCATATCCTGGGCCGCAAAGCGTTGGAAGGCGCCCACTTTTTCTCCGTCTGGCTGCTGGCTTGGCAAGGCATACTTTTCAAACAAGGGGGCTGTCGACTTAATGTTCATCCGCAATTGGTTGAACTCAGTGAGAGCATTGAACACGTTCCCTGCAATTTGCCCCACCGACATGAACATGCCGACACTCACTTCACCCATAGTGATTAGTAAGCCCGTCACGAGGAGCAAGGCGGCTTGGGCAAAAATGGAGAAGAAGCCGATGACCACTTCAATGCCGGTTGCCTTCTTAGTGAAAGTCATTTTCTCTTGATTGAAGTGCTTGACAATGGCCTTGATGCGCGCCACAAAGGTCATTTTTTTATTCGCAAAGAACAGCGTCCGATACCCCGCCAACTGGTCATTCAGGCCACCGAGCAAGTGTTCATTCGCTTGGGAGAACTTCTCCGTCAAGGTCGCCATCTTCGCCATAAACGGCCGAGGGGCAAAAGTCATGACCAAAGCAAGCACAAGGGTGGTCGCTAAAATTCGCCAGTCCATGCTGATGAGGGCGATAATACTGAAGACGGTGGTAAAAATTGTGGAGATCAGTTGATAAAAGCTGGTAAAGCCTTTCGCATCGATCAATTCAATGTCATTATTTAAAACAGACAGGTGGCCCCCGCTATCCCGCTTGGCCACCTCGAGGTAAGGCTTTTGCGTGAGGCCTAACACATATTGCTGGCGCAAGGCGAGGGTCATCTTCAAAATGAGATCCGTTTGGTGGACATTGACCACATAAGCGAAGAAAAGAACCAGGAAGAAAAGCGAGACATGGAGGGAAATCATCAGGAGGAAGCCCTTGAGATCGTGAGCAATTAAACGGTTAGCCACTACAGCTAGCATGAGGGAAATCGCTACATTGGTAAGCCCCTGACCCATAAGTAGTAAAAGATGTAGGGCATTCCGTCCCTTATAGCGCAGTAAATATTGTTTCATGGTGAACACACTCCTTTAAATGAGAGAATGAGACAGCGACTTAGAAGTGAGCGGGAAGCTCAGTGGCTTGAAATAAGGCCTTTAAGCTATAGGCAACCCCTGCTAAGCCATGAGCCAAACTGGCATCAAGTGGCGTCCCCGTCTTGGGATCCAGCAGGCGATAAGAGCCCCAATAAGAACTACGACACTGGCACACGTGGCGAAGCTGGCTAATCCCCGCCTTGAGATCCTCCCACTGCTGGGTGCAGCGGTAGAGGGCCAGATTACTCAAGGCCAAGCCCGTCAAGCCCTGGGCCAGGCCCAAATGCTTGCTGTAGGGCAAACGCAAGGTCGGACGAAGGGAACGGAGCAAGGCGGTGTAGCGTCCCTGACCCTCCCGCTCCTCAAAAGAAGCCAGGAGGTAGGCCAAGCCGGCCGTGCCATCCAGAAAACGCGGACTCAAGGCACCACTGGATAGCTTAAGATAGAAGAATTCCCCCTCCCAAACGCCCCAGCGCTCCATCAGCTCCCTCGCAACCTGGGGAAAGGCAGACGGCTGCTCTTCTTCCACCAGCAAACTAGCCAGTAAAGCGAGGTCTGTTTGGACAGGCTGCTTTTCATCACACCGACCAAACCCTGCTTTACGCTTTGTTGTTAGGGGTGAAGCGGCAATCCCTTCTGCCCAAGCATTCTGCCAATTAGCCAGCAGGTCTTGTTGGCTAACCTCCTGAAACTGGAGGACACGGGCTAATTTTTGCTGGTGGTCTTGTAATTTTTCCAGCGTCAAACCTTCCCTCACCAACGGCAACCTTGTTAGCCAAGAGTCCGGCGGCAAAGCGAGCAAATCTTGGAGCTCTTTTTTCAGCGACTGGGGGAAGGAGAAGCTGGTCAGGTATTCCCCGATATAAGCCCGAAAGGTCTGACCCTTGGGTTCGCCAGCCAGGAGTCCACCTGCTTCACTGAGCAAATCCACAAAGGCATAAGCCCATTTTTTCTCATCGCGGGCTGCCCCTGCTGGCGGTAAAGGCTGACCCTCACGATCATGGGTAGACGGTAGACTTAAACCTTCCTCAAAGCGGTAGGCCGACTCCCAATCGACCACTTGCAAATGCCTCCCATCCCACAGCCAATTATCCAAGTGGATATCTTCCAGCCCTAGGCCCTCCTGATGCAGGCGAGCCAGGAGCCTTTCGCCCGCTGTCCAGAGTTCTAGCAAACGCCGGTCAAGGGCTCGCTTCTCCTCCTCCGTTCGCGGCAAGGCTAAGAGAAAATCCGCACTTTGCTGGCTGAGTGGTGGGGCTGTAAGCCTTTCTTCCACTAAATAAGCGCCCCCTTCTAAAAAGAAATAGTCAACAAATTGGGGAGCCACCTGCCAAGTCGAAAGTTCCTTTAACCAATAAGCTTCACGCTCCAAGCCCCATTGCGCTGTTTTCTTGGCATTCAGGTGAATATAGGGACGAGCTTCCTTAATCACAACCTCTTGCTGGGTCTGCTCATCCCGAGCCAGATAGACATTGCCAGCTCCCGTGGCTTTTAGAATAGCAGTAACGAGATAGCGATCCTTAAGGCGGACACTTTCAACTTTGGCCGCTAGCTCTTGGCCAAAAGGCTCGTCCACAAAGTCAGGTAACCAGTAGTAAGGGCCGGGGCAATCCGGCATTTCCTCTCCTGCTGGTGATAAGAGGGGTGGTCGCTCGCCGGAGCTATTTTCAGCGGTTGGCACTTGGAAAACCCCATAGCGATACCAGAGTACTTGAGAATTCAGGTAAGGCTGGTCGGTCACTACTTGCGCACCCGGACGCTCCCCTAATTTGGCATGCAGGCGGGCTAAGGTGGCCTTAAATTCAGCTAAGGAAGTAGGATACAAGGTGACTAATTTCCCAATGGCCTCGGGAGCGGTAGTTTTGCTTAACAGCGCCAAGACATCGTCATGATGAACCACCGCTTTAAGGGCGATACCATGATCTTGGGCATCCGCTAAAACCAAATTAAGAATTTCCATGTAATTTGACAAGGTAGCACTCACATGGATCTTAAAACCTTGGCGGGGCAAGCGATGTCGACCCGGTAGCCGCAGTTCTTTTTCCTGAGCTCGACCTTTTGTGAGGCTAGTAAATGATGTGACTGGCATGAGCATACCTCCTAACGCATGAGAATGTTACGAAATACTTAACTTGAGTATAAGCCAGCCAGCCCCATTTTTATTTTTATTGTTCTATAGAGGACAGCATTCTTTCGTCGTAAACGCTTTCTAATCGGAGTAAAACTTGCTCCATGCCGAGCATCCTCCCAATGGTCAGGCATTCTTTCATCAATGCCTCGCCTTTTTGCGTCTGACCTTGAAAATAAGCCAGCTGCCCTTTGGCAAAATGCAAGAGTAAACGTTCATAGGTCCAAGTTTCAGGAATTCCACTATCTGACAACTCCACCAGCACCCGCTTGGCCAATGCTAATTCCCGGCGTGCCAAAAATAAATTCAAGCCATTAATGTAGAGTTGAATGCGGAGCCGCTCTTTCTCCTGAGTGGTGCCAAAGCCTAGCGTCCGCTGCCGCATCTCCGTAAGAAGCAAGTTGAGTGTTGTTGTTTGAATGGCGGACATGGCATTCCCTAAGAGAATCAATTCCGCCAAGCCCCAGTACTCAACCCCAAACAAGTAATCGGTCAAGGCCTTCATATCGGCTTCGGGTACTTCTTCTCCAGTCAAATCCGCATAGAAGGAACGCATCATGATGGCATAATGCAGATGATAAGGGCGCCCCGTCTTTTGGTAAGCTGCCCGCTCCTCGCGCTCATATTTTTTCAAAGCGAGCGCATTATTCTCCTGATAGGCCAAGCCCGCTTTGGCGATCGCATTTTGGGCAAGGGTGGGCTCTGCTTCCTGGTAAACCCCATAGAATTCCGCCAAATCCATATTTAAATTTTCCAACAACGACAAAAAGCGCGAAAGAGATATCTCGGTCTCTCCGCGCTCAAATTTTGAGAGGAAGGATACTGATAAATAAGGCCCTGCCACATCCCGCAAGGTTAAACCCTTCGCCTGCCGGATCTCCTTCAGTAAACCTCCCATATGTCCCGCCACCATGGCCAGCCTCCTTATGTTCTTATATGAGAATTTCCTACTTTTTCTCCACATTTTCTGATCTTGGACAAATAGTCCAATTCCCCAATATCTATCTCATATCTGCCAATTAATTCTAGCAGAAAGCGGTTTAAAAGGCAATGAATTCCCCCTTTAACTTATTTTATTTCAGGTGCTCCCTCCCCTATAGGAAAAAATTTATTTTTCCCATCCCCTAAGCCCTAGACTGAAGTCAAGAACAAAAAAGGAGGAACAATAGATGCTCACCCAACAATTAAACCAACTCCCTAATATCGGGGAAAAGCAAAGTATCATTCGCGTTACCATTTACTGCCCAGAAAAATAACAGCTAGAACAATAGCAAAAGGAGGAACAATAGATGCTCACCCAACAATTGAACCAACTCCCTAATATCGGGGAAAAGCAAAGTATCATTCGTGTTACCATTTACTGCCCAGAAAAATAGCTTCAGATAAGAAAAATTTAAAGGCGTGCCCCTCCCGGCACGCCTTTTCAAATTCTAATGCCTTGCTCCTAATCCTGCGGCAGCTTTTGATCTAAAATTAAAGCCACTAAGTCCCTCGCCGTAATGCCGGCCATATACTCAGCCAGTGGCACGGCCTCCAGACGGGACATGAGATCCTCTTCCCGTAAAGGGCAGCCCACCAATGCGGCTTCCAGCTCCTCAATCGGCCGACTGCCAAAGAAGTCGCCGTAAATCTTGCAGTGGGCAATGCGGCTGTGTTCAATGTCCAAGCTAATATCCACGGTGCCACCTTTAAAATGGTGGTCACGATTATAGCTAAAGCGTGGTGCCGCCCCAAAAATCCAATCCCAGTTCCCGTATTTTTCCTCGACTGAGCGGTCAATCGCTGCCCAATCCGCCTCAGTCAATTCATAGCGGGGAATACTGGCATAATCCCGAGCTCCGGTCATTTTTACCAGCAGATATTCGAGAAATTGCTCACTTGTCCAGTCCTTATAGGCTGCATCCACGTAATCACGCAAATTCCCGACACGACTGCGCACCGACTTAATACTTTTCGACGCCATTTTCTTTGCATTCGGCCGGAGCACTTTGGTCATATGCTCCCAATTCACATCGAAAAGCAAGGTAAAGCCGCCATAAGCGCGCCCATTCGTGATCGTTAAGGCCGCTCCCGAGACTTTCTTTCCGTCAACTTCCAGGTCATTGCGCCCATTCTTTTCAATGTTTTCCACGCCCATTTCCCGCATGATGGCTAAAACCGGTTCATACATCAAATTAAATTGACTCAAGGCATCGAGATTATCGCTATCATCTAAAAAGCAAACATTAATCTCGCCCTCATCCAAATACACCGTGCCCCCGCCTGTATCCCGGCGCACGATTTGAATGCCATGCTCCTTCATATAGGGCAAATTAACTTCCTCCATGGCATTCTGATAACGCCCAATCTGCACGAAAGGCTTCGTCATGTAAGGTAGCAGAATCGTTCCCCTTAGCGGCAAGTGATCTCTCACATACACCTGCGTTGCCATGGCATAAGCCGTATCCTTAACCATTTTCCCATTCCGCTTCATCTCAATTAAGGTCATGTCCATGTCCCATCGCCTCCCACGTGTTAGCTAGTAAGGTTTTAATATCTGCTGGCAGCCAAATGCTACGCTTCAAAATGGCTTGCGGCCGCTGGTAATTCTTTAAATTCACCGTCAAGTACAAAGACTTAGGCTGGTAGCGGCAGAAATTTTGAAAAGGCTGTTTAATAATTTGTGGTGCCATAAAGCCACAACCCAATTCCAAAAGCAAGAGTTTGCCATGCTGGTAGGCACCCAGAAATTGATTGTAGAGCTTCCTTTGTGTGTAAAAAGCCTCGTCTTCCACCATCCAATCCCAGTGATTACGCCGATTCAGTTCCATCGGCCCCCCGCACACCGGACAATGCGGGATCAAGTCCCTGGGCACCCGCATATCCTCTTGTTGCTCCACCATTGCCCGAGCCAAGTCATCAAAGGGATAACGCTTCGCATGGCAGCCACGAGCACACTGCATGAGCCGGTACTTGCCCTGAGCATCATAGATGCGTTCGGCGGGAAACTTCGCAACCTCAAAACTATTATCCGCATTCGACGTGATAATATGGTAATTCAAGCCCGCTAACATGTCTCGCAAACGCACAAATGATGGACCTAGCGGCTGATCCAGGCCATTCAATACCACAAAACGGCTGAAAAAAGCCCAGGCCTCTGCCTCCTCCATAAAAGGATGCACGCTGGCCTGGAACATGTCCAACCAACCATATTTTTCGATAAAATCCGGGAAAGCTGCTGAAAAGCGCGATCCCACATAGGTAAAGCCATCCGCTGCCCCCATACCAGCACCCACGCCCACAAGTACTGCTTCAGCCTCCTGAAGAGCTGTTTTGAGTACCTGCTCAGGGGAGCCGCCCTGAGCATGAAGTTCCTGTGCCTGCCACATGCTACCTGCCTCCTTCTCTTTCCCTATTGTAGCACATCTTATGTTTTTTAAGACAGACAAGCTTTGTACTGTTAACCCTCGGCGTCTCATCTTAAAAAGCCCCGTCCGATAATGTTTTAAACAGCAAAAAAGCGCTGGAACACCAGCGCTCAAGCTATTTTTAACCTTGGGAGTAATTCGGAGCTTCCTTCGTAATTTGCACGTCATGCGGATGGGATTCGATGAGGCCAGCCCCAGACATGCGCACAAATTTAGCGTTTTGGCGCAAGTCTTCTACCGTTTTAGCCCCGCAGTAGCCCATGCCACTCCTTAAGCCCCCACACATTTGGAAGACAATGTCCCCCACTGGGCCCTTGTAGCTCACCCGGCCTTCAATCCCTTCCGGCACCAGCTTGTTGACTTCATTGGTTTCGCCTTGGAAGTAACGGTCGGCGGAGCCTTTTTGCATGGCGCCTAAACTCCCCATGCCACGGTAGGTTTTGAAGCGACGTCCTTGGAAGATTTCCATTTCCCCCGGTGCTTCGTCAGTTCCAGCCAGCATGGAGCCCAGCATGACCGCATGGCCACCGGCAGCGAGAGCTTTGACGATATCACCGGAGTACTTAATGCCCCCGTCCGCAATAATCGTTTTGCCGAATTCATCCGCCACTTGCGCTGCGTCATAAATCGCCGTAATTTGCGGCACACCGACCCCGGCCACCACGCGGGTCGTGCAGATGGAACCCGGTCCAATGCCCACTTTCACCACGTCGACCCCTGTTTCAAAGAGGGCGCGCGTCGCTTCAGCAGTCGCCACATTCCCAGCCACCAGGGTGACCTCAGGGAAGTCTTGGCGAATTTCCTTAATCTTCCGGATCACGCCGGCCGAATGCCCGTGGGCGGTGTCAATGACGATCACGTCCACACCCGCATGAACCAAGGCTTCTGCCCGTTCAAAGGTGTCGGAAGTGACCCCAACGGCCGCTCCACACAGTAAGCGCCCATCCTGATCCTTGGCGGCTTCTGGGTAATCGACCACGTTTTGAATGTCTTTGAAGGTGATGAGGCCTTTCAAGCGTCCTTCCTCGTCTACCAGCGGCAATTTTTCAATGCGGTGCTCGTGCAGACGCTTCTCCGCTTCCAAGAGATCCGTACCCGTGGGTGCCGTCACCAAGCTATCTTGCGTCATGTAATCGGCGATCGGCTGGCTGTAATCCTCCACGAAGCGCTTGTCCCGATTCGTGATAATGCCCACCAGGCGCATAGACTCTTCATTTTCCACAATCGGTACACCCGAAATTCGGTAGCGGGACATCAAATCTTCCGCGTCTTGCACCGTATGCTCCGGCGTCAGGAAGAAAGGATCTGTAATGACCCCACTCTCGGAACGCTTCACCTTGCGCACTTCTTGCGCTTGCTCGTTGATGGTCATGTTCTTGTGAATAATGCCCAAGCCACCTGCCCGTGCCATCGCAATCGCCATCTCAGCACCGGTCACCGTGTCCATGCTGGCGGAGATGATCGGCACATTCAAGCGAACTTTCGGCGCCAACTGCATCTTGAGGTCGACGTGCTCTGGAATCACGTCACTCGCCTGGGGCACCAACAGCACATCGTCAAAGGTCAGGCCTTCCTTCGCAAATTTATCTTCCCATGTGGTCATCCTATCGCTCCTTTTCTTCCTGATTCGCCACCAAAAATCTTTAGTGTTCGTGTTTACTCGTATTAGTTGTATATGATAGCCTTAAAACTCCCCCTTGTCAATCATTTTCCCCTAAAATTGGAACATAAATGAATATTTATCTATTTTTGTTCGTCTTTACTAAAAAAGTGGCACCCCGAAGTGCCACTCGTTCCTTAATCAGCCAGCCAGTTTTCTAAATTCCGCCGTGTCAAATCGGCATTCCGCACCGGGCGTCCGTTCACAAAGCACGTGGGGATTTCCACCACGCCCGCTGCTTCCACTTCCTGGAGCATCCGCGCCCGGCGCTCTAAGGCATCCGGCTGTTCTTCTAAGCCCTGATCCTTTAAGTAAGTGGAAAAAGCGTCGGCGCTCATTTTCTTCCACTGGTCCTGGGTCTTGTAGATATCTTCCATTAAAGCATAGGTTTCCGTCGGCCGGCTCAAATCCAAATAGCGGTAAAGCTCATTGCCACGCTCTAAGGGAGCCTTCTTCTTATCGAAATGCTTCAAATAGCGCACCACGCGGCCCTCTTTCACGGCGTGCATTAACACCTCTGCCGCCAACTCAAAATAGGCCTTGGCACTCGGGCAAGCCAAATTCAAGTACTCCACCACCTGAATCGGGGCGTCCTCCTCACCAAGCACTAACGCGTCACGACGCGGCTCAATGGCTTCTGCATGAAAATCCATCGCTCATCCTTTCTAGGCAAAAAGGCCAGGCGAACCCAGCCTCCATCTGCCAATCAACTACTACTTTCTTATATACCTTCTATTTCTTATCGACACCTACTATCTATATCATAACGCAAAGTTCTCAAAGAGCGATCCAAAGCCCTCCGCTCATTTTCTGTAGTCCAGGTCACGACTGAGGGAGGCTTGCGTTACGTCAAATGAGTGAACTTTCCTAAAGGAAGAACCTCTCATTTGCCCGTCAACTCACCGCTCCCTCTTTACGGCGTTCCCTTCCTTTTTAGCCACCAGCGGAGGGCGAAGGCGGCGGCGGCGATGAGGGCGTAAGCGAGGGCGGGGAGGACGGGATTGAGGTAGGCAGGGAGGTAATTGGTAGCAACGACGACGATCCCGACCCAGGCCATGATGACCAGCAAGCCCAAGCCGATGTATTTCAAAATCGGGTGCTTGTCTTTTTGAGCTTGGAGATGCAATTGGTAATAGGTCAAGGCGGCCATCCCTAACCCCCCAAAGATAAAGTTCAAAACAAGTGTCGTGATGCCATAGGTGGCAACATCCGCTTGGGGCTTAGTCCAGACGGTGAGGGCGGCAATGGCAGCAAACATCCCGCCAATCAGCAGGGCACCGTCCCACCAAAGTGCTTGAAAGGTTAAGCCTTTGCTGGGCTCCTCCTTGGCGTCCATGGGCCGTTCCAGCAAGCGCTCGGCAAATTCAGTTGGCGTGCCGTAAAGCTGCTGAGCCGTGGTCCCTTGGCTTTGCGTCGTGAGCATTTCTTTCATGACGTGATGCTCAATTTTCACCAAATCCATGGGATAGCTGGCTTCACTTTCGCGTTCTTGTAAAATTTTCAATAATTGGTAAATAAAGCTCGCATTCCGCTTGGTCAACTGCGGGTAGAATTGGGCATTTTCGGCCTCCAACTGAGCCCGTGTGGGTTCTTCTTGGGCTTGACTTTGATTTTTTTTACTCATAAGGCCCTCCTACACGTTGAAGCGGAAGAGCATGATATCGCCGTCTTGGACGACATAATCCTTGCCTTCCTGACGATAGCGCCCATGCTCCTTGCAGGCCTGCATGCTGCCAAATTCGATCAGATCCTCATAGGCTACGGTTTCTGCCCGGATAAAGCCGCGCTCAAAGTCCGAGTGAATCACACCTGCGGCTTCCGGAGCCGTCATACCACGTTTAAAGGTCCAGGCGCGCACTTCCTTCTCGCCCGCGGTAAAGTACGTCCCCAAGCCCAATAAAGTATAGGATTTTTGGATCAAAATATCCAAGCCAGATTGGGCCATGCCCAAGTCATCCAAGAACATTTGCTTGTCTTCGTCTTCCAAGCTGGCCAAGTCTTCCTCTAACTTCGCACAAACAGGCACCACTTGCGCCCCTTCAGCCTCAGCAATGTCGCGCACGGCGTCCACGTAAGCATTGTCTCCTTGGGCAGCGTCTGCTTCCTCCACATTAGCCACATACAAAACAGGCTTCATAGTTAGGAGAAACAGGCGCTTGGCCACGCGTTCCTCGTCCTCCGAATAGTCCAAAGCCCGCGCCGGCTGGCCATCTTCTAGGCCGGCCTTGATTTTTTTTAGCACCTTGGCTTCTAAAACCAGCTCCGGATCCTTGGATTTTGCGGCCTTAACGGCTTTTTCTACCCGTTTAGTGACACTTTCCAAATCGGCTAAAATAAGTTCCAAATTGATCGTGTCAATGTCTTCGGCCGGGTCAATCGCCCCGCTCACGTGCGTGATATTCCCATCGTCAAAACAGCGCACCACATGCACAATGGCGTCCACTTCGCGGATATTGGCTAGGAATTTATTCCCCAAGCCTTCGCCCTTGCTGGCGCCTTTGACAATGCCGGCGATGTCCGTAAATTCAAAAGTCGTCGGCACCGTTTTTTTCGGATGCACGCGCTCCGTAATTTCCCAGAGGCGCTGGTCGGGGACTTCCACGACTCCCACATTCGGGTCAATCGTCGCAAAAGGATAGTTTGCGGCCTCCACTTGTGCCTTCGTAATTGCGTTAAATAAGGTGGACTTCCCCACATTGGGCAGGCCCACAATTCCAGCTGTTAATGCCATTGCTAACCTCACCTTCCATTTTTAGTCTTGCGCCGGGAGAACCTTCTTCATTTTCTTCTCAAATTCCCGCCGACTCATCATGACCGACTGCCCGCAGCCTTGGCATTTGATGCGGATATCAGCGCCCATGCGAATAATTTTCCATTCATTTTCCCCACATGGGTGCGGCTTGCGCATCGCCACATGGTCGTTCAAATCATAATCTTTACCAGCCATTACAGGCCCCCCTCATCGTCTTCCAAGCGGATCGCAAGCATATCTAAAATACGCGTCAAATCCGCCTCATGCAGGTATTCAATCTCAATCTTGCCACCCTGGCCCCGACTTTTCGGTGTAATAGTTACCGTCGTGCCAAATTTATCCATTAAGGCATCCTCGTTGGCTCGAATTTGGGCCGATTTTTCCGGCACGGGCTGGGGCTTTTTCGGTTTTTTCGAAGAGGTTTCCGCCTGCACCAAAGCCTCGACTTGCCGGACCGTGAGGCCTTCTGCCACCACGCGTTTGGCCAAGGCTAGCCGGCGCTCAGGGTCTTTCACCCCAAGTAAAGTCCGCGCCTGGCCTGTCGACAAATCGCCCGCATCCAAGTAAGCTTTCAAAGCTTCTGGCAAATCGAGCAGGCGCACATAATTCGCCACATAAGAGCGGCTCTTCCCCAAGCGCTGGGCCACGTCTTCCTGGGTCATGTCCAATTCCCGCATCATGCTGGCATAGGCTTCGGCTTCCTCCAGGGGCGTCAAATCCTCCCGTTGCAAGTTCTCCAAAACCGCCATCTCAAACATCTGCGTGTCCGTCATCTCACAGACAATCGCCGGAATTTTTTCCCGGCCCAGTAATTTTGTCGCCCGGAAACGCCGCTCGCCCGCAATAATTTCATAGCCTTTAATCGTGGACTGGCGCACAATAATCGGCTGCAAGAGCCCCTGCTCTTCAATAGAATGCGCCAATTCCTTTAAGGCCGCCTCATCAAAATGCTTCCTCGGCTGATAAGGATTCGGGCGCAAGTCCCCAAGCGGCAAGTCCACCACCTGGTTTTTCCCTGTGGCCGTCACCTTTTTCAAGGCCTCTTCTTCCTCATAAGGCCCATCCTGGAAGAAAGCCCCAATACCCTTGCCTAGGCCCCTAGTCTTCTTGGTCATCCGCCATCACTTCCTTTGCGAGTTTCAAATAAACCTCTGCCCCACGTGATTTCATATCATAATCAATAATGGACAAGCCGTGGCTCGGTGCCTCCGACAGGCGCACATTGCGGGGAATTAACGTCTCGTAAACCCGCTCGCCAAAGTACTTGCGCACCTCACCCACCACTTCATTACTCAAATTTGTCCGGGCATCAAACATCGTCATCAAGACGCCCTCAATCCGAAGCGTCGGGTTAAAGTGCTTTTGCACCAATTGAATCGTGTTCAATAACTGGCTCAAGCCCTCCAAGGCATAATACTCACTCTGCACCGGAATCAGCACCGCATCCGCCGCCGTAAACGCATTAATCGTCAAGTGTCCCAGGGAAGGCGGGCAATCAATGAAAATATAATCGTAGGCGTCCCGCAAGTCCACCAAGGCCCGCTTCAAACGCTCCTCGCGGTGGCTCATGTTCGTCAATTCCACCTCAGCCCCCGCCAACTGCAAAGTTGCCGGCACCACCGACACCCGCTCACGGCTCGATGGACACACCGTCTCCTTCAAGGGCACATCATTAATTAACACATCATAAATATCATACGGCACCTCGGCCTTATTCAAGCCTAAGCCACTCGTCGCATTGCCCTGAGCGTCGCTATCAATCAATAACACCGACTGCCCCTCATAGGCCAAGGCGGCAGAGAGATTAATGGTGGTCGTCGTCTTCCCCACCCCGCCTTTCTGATTAGCGACAGCAATCACATGTCCCATGCTGAAACTCCTCCCTGAACTCCATTCATACAAAAGAAAAAAGAAACGAAAGCAAGCCTTCCGTCATGTTGCTCATTATTCCCTTCTATTGTAGCAAAGATTAACCCAAAAAGGCTAGAAACGGGACGCCGAAAAGAGGAGAGGTCGAGTTGACACTTAAATGGAGGGTTCTTTCTTTAGAAAGGTTCCGCCATTTAATGTAACACAGGCCCTCCTCAGGCGTGACCTGGACTAAAAAGGAAGGGAACGCCGATCTTTATTCTTCCTTCTCTCTTGCCAGCAGAAAGCCAAGGTTTTACACTAGTCATAGACATCCTAACCGCCTATTGTCGTCATGAGGCCTATTAAAGCAATAACGCAAACGTGACGATTCTATATTCGTTGCTTTTCCGCCTCTTATTTTGTACGATTAATCGAAAATAAAATTAATGATGCGATTAAACCAAAGCCCAATTTCACTCTTCATATTCGCCCCGATCAAGTTGTGAGTCTGCAAGTTTTTGCAGGCTTACACAAGCCTTATCTGTACAAGGGAAAAGCTTATCAGCGTAGCGATACCAGTACCGTTGAGGTGGCTCAAGTCGAATTAAAACGTTTAATTTCAACCGGGGAAAATCGTTATTTTGAAGAACTTCCCGCCCCTCAACAATCCTTAACTTTTCACCGTTTGGAAGAAAAATTTGCGACCAAATTAGAGATTACAACGCTTAATGACGATATTTTTAAAACACTCGGCTTTTTACCGAAGATAATCAGTGGAATCGAGCCGCAGAAATTTTTGCGGACCAAAACACCTGCCCTGGCGTGGATATCATACATTTTGTCTCTTCCATTAATACAATTCTCGAGCACCAAACATTTACCCATATTTCTATTTTAAAGCTTTTTGATGAAACGCTAGCCATGTTCGTCCGTAACTACCTCTATGAAGAAATCGAAGGTAGCGAACGAAAGCAACGGGAACTTATCCCAAAAGAAGCCTTTCGCGAAGCCCTAGCCAACGCCCTAGTCCACCGCACTTGGAATGTTAAACAGCACGTACGCATCACCATGTCACCTAAGGAAATTACCATTCAGTCTCCAGGGGGGCTGCCCGCCGGTGTCAGTGAGGAAGAATATAAAAATGGCTATGTCTCCGCCTTGCGTCATCCCATCATTACCAATATCCTTTTCCGTCTGCATGACATTGAAATTATTGGCACTGGCATTAAACGGATCAAGGACACCTATGCGGGCCACCCTGTACCACCTCAATTTACCGTGACCCCTAACCAAGTCAGTATCCCCCTGCCAAGTCTAACTGCTAACCTGCATCTCTCTCCACCCGAAAAAGAAATCTACCAGCTTCTTAACCAAGGCTTGCTGCTCTCACGGCGGGAAATTGAAGAAAAAACAGGCCTGAATAAAAGCCAAACACTCAAAACCATTAAACACTTGCTGGCCCAAAATCTTATTCAAGTTGAAGGGCAAGGTCGCGCCACCAAGTACCGGATATTATAGTAGGAACACGTCTTTGAACCATACCACACTAGGAGGTTACCATGGAACTCAGTTTAACATTTAATGATTTACAAGAAATCACCATTCCAGACACCGTCATCGAAGACTTTCACTACACCACTCAGGATGAGGAAGACCACCTGAACACTTTCACCCTCAGCCTGAAAAAAGCTGGCCTCGAAGAAGCCTTAAAACCCCAAACTTTTGCGCCGGATCCCACGGCAGGTGGCCTAGTGCGCGAATACTTCCTTGCGACCCATCCGAGCCTCCGCACCCTCACCGTCACCACCAAAAAAAATCAGCAAACCTATACCATTGACTGGCTCATCACCCCCAATAACAGCCTGGCCGATTGCCAGTGCGAGCCCGCCAATGCGCGCTTAACCAGCCGGGAAAAAGCCGATACCATCGAGCTAAAACTTAAGGATCCCGAAACCCTAGACACCGCCTTCCTCCATCCCGACGCCTAAAAAAATCCTCCTCATGCGACTGAGGAGGTTTTTACAATAACAAAGCCTATTAAAGCCACTCGGCGCACCCTATAGGAAGAGGCCAAGCACTTGGAGGAGTCCTTGAATGCCTACCGCTTTAAGCCACACTTTCTGTGGGACAGAACGATAATGAAATAAAATGGCAAAAAAGGCCAGCGATAAAAAAGGTGTCAGGAGGCGGAAAAGGGCAACACCACCCGGCCAAAATTCGAGTCCAAACAAGCACAAAACAGCCACTAAGGTATCACTCAAAACCAACGCAATGAATAAACGTTCACTAACAGCTTTGGACCTTGCCCCTTGGCCTAACGTCAAAGCCCAATGGACGAGCAGGTAATTAATAAGGAGACGTGCGGTAGCAAAAATAACCATGAATAAACCGAGTAACAGATAAATTTTCAAAGGACTTAACGCAAAAGGAGCCAAGGCCGAAACCAAGCGTTGCTGCAGTGCAGGCCTCGCCTCAATCACTGCCGGCCCAACAAAAAAATAAGCTAACCAAAACGTCAGTAAAAAAGGAAATGTCCTAACTTTTTTCATGAATCCTTCCCCCCTCAATCGACCATATGTGTTCAATATCCCACCCTGCTGGTAACTGATGCATAGCGAGTAAGACCGCAGTCCCTGCATCAGCCTGTTTCTGTAAAGCTTTATATAATATTACTTGCGTTCTCAAATCGACATTCGCCAAAGTCTCATCCAAGAGAATAAGATCCCAATGATCAAAAACCATCAGCAAACTAAGGCCTACTTTCATTTGCGTTCCCAATGACGCCTGTTCATATAACGTCTCTTGGTCTTCAATTTCAATCATCTGACTCACTGACTTTGACAATGGCACAGAAAAAAATAGGTGCTGCAAGATACAATTCTCACGAATAGTCAAACCCGGTTCACCAACGGGGACATCTTGTAAGTAAAGAACATTCAAGCCTTCCTTTGAACAATAGCGATAGACATCTGATAAAAATACAGATTTACCACTCCCGTTACGACCACTAATATGATATATTTTATTTTTTATACCTATTTCTGGAACGCTTAAAATCTTTTTATTATTCAAAACAATATGATGTTCAGGTATGGTCATTTTATCCATAGACAGCTCCTTCGACAATGGCAGCCAGCACCAGTAGCCCGTAACTTAATAAGAACCAACGCTTTCGAATCCAGACAATCGTCCATGCAGCTCTCATCGAATAACGAAGCAATATTTTTAAGCGCTCCATAGCGAGATAACTATAAAGGATTAAATTAGGAAGTTCAATTAAACCATGCCATAGCAAACGCCTTAGAACATAGGAAAATCCATAGGCCTTCATTGCGATAGTAATCGCAGTAACTTGCATTAAACTATCCCACATTATGAAGACTGGGGCAAAAGGGAAAAAAATAAAATATTGTAGAAAATGCTGCGTATTATTCAGCCATATGGAAAAAATAGCAGGTGAATGACTCATCGTGTAGGAAGTGGCATCTGGATCCATACGCAAAAAATTAAAAGTAAACAAAAATATTGTGAGTAAAATCATCCAACTTAACCAAAGCAACGCATAGCGCATTAAGTTTTTAACGCTGATTCTTTCCTCAATTTTATTCAAGCCAATGCCCTCCAATTAAACATAACCATGCAAAAACCATCACAGTAAATTGCAATAAACGATAATGCCATTTTCCTCTTTCGAAGAAAATATAAAGAACATAAGCCCCATACATGGCCATAATAATTAACAAGGCGCATAAGTAAAATATCAGAAGAAGCACGTTGTAATAGCCAATGAATAATAAAAAGATGAGGAGCCCACTGTAGGCTAGCCATATCGGTATAAAATTCAAACAGCAAAAAAAGTGCCATCGACCACCGGCTTGGCAGCGATAATAAGTGAAGCGTTTTTTATGATCGTAATAAGAAAGCTCCAGACCGTCAACCAATAGTTCACAATCTAGGATAAACAAAAACAGGCAAACTGCTGGTATTTCCTGATAAAAGCGCGAAGGTAAAAGAAATACCAGGAAGTATAAGAAGGCACCACCTACAAGCATGCGCTTCAATGTTAAAAAATTGAATATGCGACGAACATATAACCGACCTAAAGCTGACCTCACAGAGGACAAATCATTACTTCTTTCAAATAATTTATTCTCCCTCAGTAGACGATTAGGCCATAAGTGGACAAAATAATCTTGCTGATTAAGGATATAAATACTCAAGCCACTGATGATGAGATGAAGCATAACCAGCCATAACATGCTGACCCTCATGACAAGAAGCAGATGCCAAGCTAGAATACAGAATTTTGTCCCCCTCGTTAGTATTCTTGCTGCACTAAAATTTAAGCGGTAATAAAGGCCTATTCCTATGATTGCCATTAAAAACTGGACAAGGAGGAGCGGCCGCGTGACAAACATCAAAAGACTAACAATAAGATAAATGACTAGCATCAGCAATAGGGGATTATGATGAGCCATAGTCCACATTAACTTATTATTAAAACTTATCCTACTCAAGCGAAAGCTGTCATTCTTCCTCAGCCCTATACTGGCTCTAATAAGTGGATAATTATAATATAATAACGCCAAAAAAATGAGCAAAGCGATCAGCAAATCTTGATAAGCTAATAATGCTAACAAAAAAGGGGCAAGCAGATAGAGAAAAAGAACGATATAACGAATATTAGTATCCTTTAGCCATTGTTGCTGCCGGAAGTAACTTCGCATCATTAACTTAAGTCCACTCATCTTCTTGCCCCCATCTCATCCTTTAAGCGGCGTTTCTACCAAGCAATCGCTGCTTGCTTACCATACCTCTTAATCATCCATTTCGCAGATTCTAAAATGGCTACGCCAATACCTCCTCCTCCAACCACTGCGCCGATTATTCCCACAACAGACCATACCGTTCCTGCCGCTGCTAAAATATCGATCACTTTTTTAGCTGCGTAACTGGATATCCCTAAAGTACTGATGATCATCGGCGTGACTACTGGTAAACTCATTGCTCCCACAACCAGAAGAAGCGCCAGAACTTTTCTTCCTTCTTTATGAAATTTCATCATTGCATCCTTTCTATCGCACCGTTAGTTATAGCGTTTGCAATCATGACTGCAGATTAACCGTATCACAAAAAAAGTCAAGCTTTTCTGATGTTAAAGCTAGCAAAATCAATTCAAGAAAAATGACACAGGCCCCTAAGAATTTTACCCAGCAAGAGGGTAAAAATGAGAGAAAAACAGGGGGACGCCTTACAAAGGGTTTTTGTTCGGTGTCCCTGCCTTGCGCGGATATTTATTAGGTGTTTCCTTCGTTTTTTGAATCACGATAATCTCGCGTCGGCTGTCTTCACCCGGCAATTGCAGGGTTTTGACACTCGCCACCTTGCCCCCTAAGGTCGCAATGGCGTGCTTCGCCTGAGCCAGTTCTTCCTGCCCTTGACTCCCCTTCATCGCAATAAAACTCCCCCCTTTTCGTGCTAGGGGCAGGCAGTACTCCGCCAAAACAGTCATACGCGCCACCGCCCTGGCGGTCACCAGATCAAACTGACCCCGGTATTTTTTGTTCTGGCCGAAGTCCTCCGCCCGCGCATGATGAAGTTCCACCTGTTCTAGGCCCAACGTATCCACCAATTCCGCCAGAAAGGTCAAACGTTTTTTCAAGCTATCAACGATAACCACCTTCAAATTGGGATAAGCAATTTTTAAAGGGATGCTAGGAAAGCCTGCTCCTGAACCCACGTCTACCAAAGTAGGCGAGCCCTGGAGAGGGTAAGCCATAACCAGAGTCAACGAGTCATAAAAATGCTTGAGGTAGGCCTCTTCAGGATCAGTCAGGGCCGTTAAATTCATCTTCTCATTCCAGGCCACCAGCAAAGCATAGTAAGTCGCAAACTGGGCCAGCTGTTTCGCCTCTAAGGGAAGGCCAAGCTTGGCGCTGGCCTGCTGTAATTCTTTCGGTGTCAATCGTATTCCTCCTCACTCTATTCTTTTTGATTTTACCAGAAATGCCACTCGTATGCAGGGGCACAAATGCTTTATATTTCAAAACTTATTATATCCCCCCTATATTTAAATGGCTTACAATGCTATAATTTAGAAGGTGAAAGCATTTTATTAATAGGTGGCTAAAGGAGCATCCATATGAGCATTAAAAAAGTCCTTCACCTGTCCAGGTGTCGTGATCGATCACTCCGGTATCTGTCATTAGGGAGCTGAGCCCATGAAAAAAAGAAAAATTTTCTTAACCGGCCTGCTGGTAGGTATTCTTCTCTACCTCCTTCTGGCCTATCTCAAAACCTAGGCTACCGCCTGCGCCGCACCTGGTGTTTTCACCGCAGATCGCTAGCCCACGCTGGCCACCGACAGTGGGCTGGCTTTTTATTGCTTTAAAAAACAGCGGCCATACCGACGAGGAGCGGTGCCGCTGTTTTTGGACTAGGCAAGCCTTTAATTGGTGAAATAGCGAATGTTTCTTCCAATGATGAAGAGTCCCAGCAAGAAAACCACAATCGTGAAGATGTAAAGACCCTTTAAGGTGAAGAAGTCGATGAAGAAACCGCCGATCGTACTGGCCAGAAGAATGGCCAAGTCAAAGCTCATCGTCTGCCAGGAGATCGCAATATCCCGCGCTTCCTCCACTTGATGAGCCGTAATGGTCTGCATCAAGTTAGAAATCGGCCCAAAGCTCAAGCCCCAAATAAACATCCCAAGCATAGGGAGGATCGTCGACTGCTTGGTCAGGGTGAAGATTAAAATTGCCAGCGCCCCGCAAGTAAAGGCCCCTAATAAGACTTCTCGCATATGGCGGTCAATAAATTTCGCCATGATAAAGGCTGCACAGATCGCCCCCAAGCCAAAAATCATTTGTGATTGGCTCAAGGAAGTCTTCACGTCTTTCACAATGAGGGTAATGTAGACATAAGCACTATAGTGGGCGGTCACATACATGGCCGTGAGCAAAATGGCCAAGCGAATCCCGCGGTTTTTCAGCATCTCCATCGGACTCACCACATGCGTGCCCTCTTGGCCTGGTAAAGATGGCAAAATATTCCAAATGCCCACACCCACGAGGCCGTACAACATGGCGACTAAGCCAAAAGCAAAGCGCCAGCCCAGGGCATGGCCAACAGAGGTCATCACTGGTACGCCCACACTCAAGCCTAAAGTCGACCCGAAGAAAACAAAAGCGACGGCCCGACCCTGGATTTCCTTAGGCACCAGACCCATCATGTAAGGGGCAATAATCGACCAAGCCACCCCCGCCGAAAGCCCGCCAATGAATCGTCCCACCATCACCAGCCAATAATAGGGGGACAAGGCCGTGATGAGGTTACTCAACGTAAAGCAAGCGGCCACGAGAGTCGCTACCTTGCGCCGATCCAGCCGTGTCAGCGCGCGCGTTACCGGAATCGCTCCAATCGTCGCCGCTAGCGCATAAAAACCCACAATCTGACCCGTCAAGGCCGCATTCACTCCCAACGTTTCCCCCATTTCAGGTAATAAGCCCGCCGGTAAAAGCTCTGAAATAAACGTAAAAAAAGCAATAGCTCCCAATAATACAACATAGCGCCAAGGCATGGCAGTCTTCTTCATCTCTCGTCCAACCTTTCCAATTTACTAAATCCATTATCCTTCAATTGAACGAACATTGCAAGGTTTATTTCATTAAAAGTTCGGGAAAAAGACGGGGAAGGCCGAACGTCGTCATCGCCTTGCCCAGCGATAACCCCTTATTTTCTCGTCACTTGCCGAATCAAGTCCTGAATTATTGTTTTATTCCTATTTTTTATGTCGTTTAATAATTCTCCGAGTATCTCTAAAAAATTTTGTGATAAACCATTAGTTGGTTCATCTAACAAATAAATATCCGCATCTACGATCAATGAATTTAAAATTAGTAATCTCCTCTTCATACCTAGAGAATATGTTGAAATTTTTTTATCTATATATTCATCCATTTGAAAAATATGTATGTAATTATTAATTTTAGAGCTGTTAGCATTATCTAAAATTTGTTGCATTTTTAAAGCTTGTCGTCCGGTTAAATATTCATATAATTGTTTTAAATCTAATGCGCTGCTGATCTTGATGTTGGAAAGGTAATGGATGTTGCCTTTATTATAAGAAGATAAACCTAATAACGTTTTTAAAAAGGTTGTTTTCCCTACTCCGTTATCTCCTGTTATACTGATAATTTCACCTCTCGTTGCATAAAAATCTTTTATATTTAGTTTTTGATGTTTAGAAATTATTTTTGTGAAATCAGCTTTTAAAAGTTCATTCATTATTTCTCCCATCTATAATCGTATGAATTTTCTCCTTATCTTTTATTGAAAATTTCATTTTTGTTTCAAAATTTTTATGAATAAAGACTAATACTATATCGTCATACTTCTCATAAATTCTATAGTCAGTGATTTCACTATAGCTATGGTGTTTAATTGCATATCCTCCCAAACCTAAATTTTTTGATTTATAATAATAAGATTTTCCCCCTAATCCTGTAGTATATGATGATAAAAAAAATATAAGTGAGATACCTATAAAAAGTATATATTGATACATTGATTCTATTAAAAAGAATCCCCAAATCAAGAATAATATCCCAATAATATACTCTATTAATAAAATATGTTTATTAATTTTTTCTCGAATGATAATTTTTTTTATCCCTTTTATCTGAAAAAAAATTACAAGATAAACTAAAACAATTAATATTAAAAAAATATATATATTCATATAATTATAAGCTACCTCCTTATTCCAATAATTAATAAGCCTATTTGAAATAAAAACTTCACTTAGTGATGCTAATGCGTGGTCTAATTGTACTTTTTTAAACTTGAGTGGTCTACCACCTTTTAATGTACCATTTTGACGAGCTAAGGCTTCCCCTCTTGTGTTCGTTCTACAATCAGATCTCGCTCAAAATCCGCAAGGGCACTAAAGACAGTTTAGATTAATTTTCCTGTCGGTGTATTTTCAATAACTTTAAAAAGACGGCGAAGGCCGAACGTCGTCATCGCCTTGCCCAGCGATAACCCCTTATTTTCTCGTCACTTGCCGAATCAAGTCCTGCATATCCTTGGTAAAGGCCCAAAGCCAGGCTCCTAAAAACAATAACATGACCAGCGCCGCCCAAAGGCCAATACGCTCAAATAATAATATCGTTAAGACTAAGAGGGTCAGAAAATACACCCACTGAGAGCGGAAGCGTAAGCCTTTATGCATCCGGAAACACCCCCGTTTCTTTCAAAACTTGAATACGCTCATAAGCGCCATAGTAGCGGGCTGCTTCCATAAAATACTGGAGATTTTCCGGTGGTGCCAGCGGCGGAATATCGCAGCCAAACGCTAGGACATAGCCCTTCTTCGCATGAATACCGGCGGCAAAATTTTCCTTCACCGAGGCAAAAATCGCCTCCCGATCCCCCTCATACATCACATCCACCGGCGGCACATTGCCAACCAGAGCCATCTTATCCCCGAAGAATTTCGCCGCGTCCAAAAGGCTACTCTCATTATCCAAACTGTAGCTAGCTAAATTGAGTGTCTTAATATCCTCCCAAACGCGTTCCGTCCGCCCGCAAATATGCAGGGTCGGCTTCTTGCCTGTCTTTTCAAAGGCATAGTCACTTACTTCCCGCAGAGCCGGCATAGCAAACTCCCGGAAGTACTTGGGTGAGAGTAAACTACCACTGGCCACCGGGTCGCCCAAGCTAATCGTCACGCCAAAGCGGCTAAAGGCATCAATGCAGCGCTTTTGATTGGCCACCACGACCTCTAGCAGGCGCTTCACGTTCTCCTTATCCCGGCGCATGTCCTTCAGTAAATTCGTCACTCCGCGCAAGTAAGACGCAATCGTCAAAGGCCCGCCCACACTCGCCGATACACCCACCAAGCCCTCTGCCTGCTCGCTCAAAATACCGCAGGATTCATAGCGGTTACAAACTGGCCAAGTGGTCGCTGGGTCAAAGGTACCCAGGTCGTCTAGCTTTTCATAAGTCGTCAAAACATCGCTCACTGTGTGGGGAATACTGTCCGGGGGAAAAACAACGTCTGCCCCCATGGCTCTAGCAATCCCAAAGGAATTGGGGCCGCTAGAAATACCATCCGCCCCATAAGTGTTGAAGCAGTGCACCTCAGCATTCACAATGTCTTCCACAGAGTCGACCAATTTATCCATCGTCACTCCGTAAAGCAAGGCCTTAATCTCTCCCACAAATAAACTGACGGGCAGGCGGTCATACCTCTCCCCATGCGCAAGCGCAAAAGCACGCTCCACAGGGGTCAGCCTATCTGCCGGGTGTGCCTTTAAGGTTAGTAAAGCCATCGTCATCCTCCTTTGGAAATAAACTTGCATACGCAAAGACACGCTCATAATCATCTAAAAAGCTCAATTCCACATGTTGCACATTTTTGGTTAAGCCGTCCATCTCTCGGTAAAGCTCCCGATCCAAGAGCGCCATCACACTCCCACTAAGACTCGTATTCCCGACGTAAGTTATCTTACCTTGGAAAGCTTGGGGCAATAAGCCGACTCCCAAGAGGGAGGACTCCTCCAAATGGCGGCCAAATTGCCCAGCAATGTAAACTTTCTCCACGTCTGCCGGTGAAATATCTGCCGCCCGCAATAGGCACTGCACGCCTGATAGAATCGCCCCCTTGGCTAATTGTAATTGCCGAACATCATGCTGGGTCAAACGAATATTGCGCCGCTTCTCCACCCATAAGGCTCGCTCCCCAGGCACGAGAAAATGCTCCAAGCCCGACGGCACTTGTGATGCCTTCACAATATTGCCCCGAGGCGTAATCAAGCCTACCCGCAGAAACTCGCGCACGACCGCCAAAAGCCCACTCCCACACAGGCCCAAAGCCGGCTTGTGCTTAATTTTCACACAGCGCAGGCGGCTGCCCTTCATCTGGGCCTCCTCAATCGCCCCGCTCTGGGCAGGCATGCCACAGGAAATATTCATCCCTTCGAGCGCCGGCCCCGCTGCACAAGACGTCGAGTACAATTCACCGCGATGCTTCAACAACATTTCCCCATTCGTCCCAATGTCAATCAGCAAGCTGGTGGCCCTCTCCTGGCGCAAATTAGTCGCTAAGAGCCCCGCCGTCAAGTCCCCACCTACAAAGGCAGAAATATTTGGCAGCGTGACCAAGCGTCCAACGCCAAAAGTCCGCTCCAAGCCCAAAGCCGTAAAAGACTTCACCTGCGTCTCTTGAAAGCCCAGTTCGTAAGGAGCTAGGCCGATGGATACCGGCGACACGCCCAATAGCAAATGATTCATCACCGCATTCCCTGCCACCATGAAGGCATACATTTGACTGGGGTCCAGGCCAGCTTCCAAGCACAAGTCCCGGCCCAGGCTCCTAATGACCGTCAGGACTTCTTCTTGCATGGCAGCTAAATTTTGGGGGTCGGCCTGCACTGCCGAAATCCGCGTCATCACATCATCCCCAAAGGCCCGCTGGGGATTCAGCTGGCTCTTGCTGGTTAAAACCTGCCCCGCCAAAAGGTCCACCAAGGAGACGGCAATCGTCGTCGTGCCAATATCCACCACCCCCGCATAGAGGCCATCTTGGGCAGGACGCTTATCCAGCACCGTCCCGTCGAAGGTAATGCCCACCAAGTCTTGGGCCGCTGCTCCCAAGCCCTCAGTGTCTAAAGGCACCTGCTCCACCAAGGGAGCCAGCGTAAAGTCTGCCTGCTGGCCAGTGAGAAGAATCTGCATGTCCTCTTGGCCAGCTTCTTCAAAAATAGCTGCTACCGTCTCCTCACCACGCAGAAAACACGCCAGCCGAAAGCCTGCCGCCCGCTCTTGTTCACTGAGAAGGGCCTCTTCCCGGCGGCTCATGGGTTCCTCAATCGCTTCTAATAAGCGCACCTTGCATTTTCCACACGTCCCCCGCCCCTGGCAGGGAAAAGGCCGGCCACGTTGGGCTTGCAATTTTTCGTGCAGGTCTTTAGCTCGAGCCTCAAGCTTCATCGTCAATCCCCAACAGTCGCTTGGCCACCACAACAGCTTCCATGGCATCCGCAGAGTAAGCATCGGCGCCGATTTCTTCTGCAAAGCGCTCGTTCACCGGGCCGCCCCCCACCATGACCTTGTACTTATCCCGCAAGCCCCGTGCCCGCAATTCATCCAACACAGCGCGCATATTCGGCATGGTGGTCGTCATCAAGGTCGAGATCCCAATAATATCAGCGTTATTCTCCTCCGCCGCCGTGATGAAGGTATCCACGTCCACATCCTTGCCCAGGTCAATCATATGAAAGCCCGCCACCTCCAGCATCGTGATCACCAGATTTTTACCAATGTCATGGGTGTCGCCTTTCACATTGCCGATCACCATCGTGCCCAACGTTCGACTCTCCTGCTGGGCCATGAGCGCCGGCTTCAACACGTCCATAGCGGCATACATGGCGTCCGAAGCGAAGAGCAGGTCGGTGACAAAATATTCCTCCGCCGCAAAGGCCTCACCCGCCCGCTCCATACCGTCCACCAGGCCTTGGCTCACCGCATCATAAGGATCGTAACCGGCGTCCAAGTAGGCCTGGGCAATATCAATAATCCCGTCATCCTCCATCTCATAAATCGCATCCGATAATTTCTGAATCAACGCTTCCTTACTAGCCATAGAAAACCTCCACTCCAAATTCTCCTATATTAAAGCTACCCTTGGCCAAATTCGCACGCTGCTTCAATATAAGCGGTCATATTCTCCTCCGGCGTCGCATACGGCACCCCGCAGCCCGAGCAAATTCGAAAGCCCCGCTCACTCTTCCGTCCCGCCGCAAAGCAAGCCTTCACAGCTTGGCGCATCTCTTCTGGCGTCCCCTGCAAGTAGCGCGTCGTGGGGTCCACATTGCCCATCAGACCAATCTGGCCGCCTACCAAATCTACCGCCTCAGCAATATCGACTTCCTGATCTAGGCTGAAGAAATCTGCCCCCGTCTGCGCAATCAACGGCAGACTCTTCGTCGTATTCCCACAAATATGCAAGTTCACTTCCTCGCTTTTGCCCTTTAAATAGCTAATAATTTCCTCTAAATAAGGAAAGGCAAACTCCTCAAACTGCTTCGGACTGAGTAAGGAGCCCGACGCAACTGGTTCAAAGATCATATAATGAATATCCCCCACCGAAGCAAAACGATCGGCCATCGCCTTCAAAAAGTCCGTCGTCAAGCGTAGCAAACGGTGCACGCCTTCCTTATTTTTCCGCATGCCCCGCAAAATGGCCGTGTGCGGCACTAAGCCCCCCGCCAAGGTCAGTGGCCCCGACACCCCATACGTCACCGCAATGTCTTCGCCAATAGCTTCTTGAATTCGTTCAATAGCTTCATAGTTAATCCGCTGCAGCAAGTCACGCTCATACGTATACATCGACACATCCAAAGCCTCAACCCCCGCCAAACTCTTCAACAGGTGGCCAGACTGCAACTTCATCGCAAAATAAGTCACCATCACCATATCTAAATGGTAGGTTTCATACATATTAATCTCGCGCTGCGCACTTTTCTCTGCCGAAAAATGCGACTCTGCAATCCCATAACCTGCCAACTTTGCTGCATAATCTGGGTGTAATTGCATTATCGGCAAATGATCCACCCTTTTACCCTGCTGCAAGGCTTTTCGCCGCTCTCTTGGTGTCAATCCCCTCACCTCTCTGTAGCTTGACTAATTCATGCTTCCTTTTTCATTTTAACATACCCCCATCCATTCAAAGTATCCCCCTCTTGAAACTCCTTAATTTCATATTTCTTTAATCTGTTCTAATGTTTTAGCAAAAATAGCCATAAAAGGAAAACGATTAATAATAATAAATAATATACATGTAAACTATTGCAATAAAAAATGAAAGGTATTATAATATAATTATAAAAATGAAGGAGGTAGAACTCATGGATGACATTAAAATTGAAACAATGACCCGTATCGGTGATGTTTCTTGGGGAGTTATTTAGATAATGCTTGATCTAATGATTTTCCCCCACATTTGAAAGGGCAGAGAGTAGTTAATTTATTTAGCCACTCTCCTGCCTAATTTATCATTAATAATCAGGAGAGTGGCATTTATGTTTATTGCTCCACGAATTAAAAAAATATATCCAGTTTATCAAATAGCCAATAATATATTTCGTATCGGTGCACAAATTGGGATCACTTCCCAGATTAAAGACGTTGACAACAAAATGAAGAGCTTAGTGGATCTAATGGACGGTCGTCCTCTGGGTACAATAGTTGAAAAAATGCTTTCTAAATATCCCGCTCTTGTTAAGGAAGATATTATTAAAGCGATCAAGAGACTAGACCAGGCCGGTTTTGTTGAAGAAAGCGGAGATATTCAACAAATAAAACCCCGCTACCGTTCCAATGTTTATTATTTTAGCCGTTATCTCAATGATTTCAATAAAAGTATAAATATCCAAAGAAAAATTAATCAATCCAATATTTTGCTATTAGGCCTGGGTGGAGGTGGGGCTAATATCCTAACCCTACTAGCCGGATTAGGCCCCAAGAAATTAAAAATTGTGGACTTTGATCGAGTTGAACTCAGCAATTTAGGACGGCAATTCTTATACAAGGAATCAGATATAGGCAAGCTAAAAGTAGAAGTTGCGAAAAATACCTTGCAACAAATGAATTCTGACATTGAAGTAGAAGCCTTTAACTTAAAAATTAGTACATATCATGATCTCGCTCCCCTACTTTCTGATATTGATCTTGCCATCTGTGTCATTGATGAGCCTCAATTTATTATCCATCGAATCGTCAACAAAGCAATGGTCGAATATGATATCCCATTTGTATTTGGCGCTAGCCAGGTCAGTAGAGGTCGCGTTTACTCAGTCATTCCACATGTCACAGGCTGTTTTGATTGTCTCAATATCCATTATATGAAACAGGATGATCAGTTTATTCAACAATTTATAGGTTTGCGTGACAGCAGTAAGCCTATACCTACTATCGCCTATGGTCCTTCTATATTCCAGCTAACTGCTGCCATTACTGATGAAGCAATGCGCTTACTCACTGGCTATGCACAGCCAATGAGTCTAAACAAGCAATTCGAGATAAATTATGAAACAGGGGCTTCATTCACGCATCAACCTTGGGGGAGGTATCCCAAAGAATGCCCAACGTGTGGGAAAGGTAAGGAAGAGAACTGGGAAATATTTTCGAACTACCAGCAGGAGGTGTCAGCAAAAAATGACAAAAGAACTTAATATTGAACATCTCTCTAAGACCTATGATGGCAAGCATTTTGCGAATCAGGATATCTCCTTGACCATCCATCCAGGTCGAGTGACCGCTCTGCTTGGGCATAACGGTGCCGGGAAATCAACACTGTTAAAGCAAATGATCGGTTTCACCAGTCCTACCTCGGGCGATGTCTGCTACCGTGGGCAATCTCTCATCACCCACCGACCAAAAGCTCGTCAGCTCATCTCCTTCATGTCGCAGCAATTTGCCCCCATCGATCTTCTCACTATCCGCCAAAGCCTAGATATTATTGGGCGCATACGCGGTTTGACGGCCACAGAGGTCGAACAGGAGACCCAGCATCTCATTGACAAGCTCGATATCCAAGCCCATCAAGATAAGCAGGGGCAAAATCTCTCAGGCGGCTTAAAACGCCTCACTTCCTTCGCTATGGCCATGGTGGGTGCTTCAGAAATTATTTTACTCGATGAGCCAACAAATGATGTCGACCCCATGCGGCGAGAGAAACAGTGGCAGCTTCTGCGTGATCTTGCCCAAAATGGCCATGTCATCGTCATCGTGACCCATAATTTACTTGAAGTGGAAAAATACGCCGATGACTACGCCCTATTCAATGAGGGGCAATTAATCAGCCACGGTCCGGTTCAGCAGATTAGCCAGGAAGAAAGATATCTCATCACTTTCACTGTTCATGATAGCAAACTCAAAGCCTCCCTCCCTGCAGCCGAGTGGTTAACTCCCAACCAGTGCCAGCAGGAGTGCCCGGCTCCTGACCTCGTTTTAAAACTCCAAGAACTTGAAGCCTGGCTCGCAGAAGAACGCATTAGCCAGCTCCAGGTGAAGCCCTACCACGCCACTGTTACCGACCTCTACCGAAAGGAGGCTGCCCAATGGAAAGCCTAGCCCAATTCCGCTCCCTACTCTACTGGAATTTCCTCCGTCAGAAAAGCCTTTTCATTCTCTTTACCCTCGCACAGATGCTTTTGACCATTTCCCTGGTCTTTGGCTATCCCCTCATTATGGGGGAGCTCGATCCAGAAACCACCCGTTACCTCGCTTCAGGCTCGGTATTGATCGGCATTATTTCTAGTGGTTGCACTATCTCATCACCGGTGGTTTCCCATGCAAAAAATGAAGGCCACGTCGACTACCTTCGCGCTCTGCCAGTCCCCCGCCTCCTAATCTCACTAGCCGACCTAACGATTTGGTTTCTGGCCATGCTACCGGGACTTTTGATCTCAATTTTTCTCGGCCAGTTGAAGTTCGGCGTTCCCATCACCCTCACCCCCAGTGCCGCTGGCGCAATTTTACTCATCACCCTTACGATGATCAGCCTAGGCTTCTCGATCGCCTACGTGTTCCCGCCCAACCTTGTCAACCTTATCTCCCAGCTGATTTTAATGTTGGGGCTCATGTTCTCCCCCATCATGTATCCAGCTGATCGCTTGCCGCGAATCATCAATCAAATCTACGGCTTCCTCCCCTTCGTGCCCGCTGCTGACCTCCTTCGCGCCACCCTCTATGCTGAAAATGGGCAGATTCTTTTTGATACCTTGATTCTTTGCTGCTGGTTTCTCCTCACCCAAACTATCATTTTTGCCTGGTTGAAGCATGAACGTTAAACATTCCCCCAGAAACTGCCCACGTGGCAGTTTTTTTAAGAAAAAAGCAGGAGCCATGCCCTGCTTTTTCCATTCTGCAAGCCTGTCAGCCGCTAATTGAAACATCCATTTGAACCAGGCTACTGCTCACTCTTATTGCTCCAAGACTTAGAAAACGATTCCTCGTGCTTTACCCTCTCCTATTGTCGCTCGCAAATGCAGTAATGCTCCCCCACAAGCTGCTGACTGAAGTAGAAATCGTGTGAGATCACCCCAATTTTTGCCTCCACAGAGTCATTTAAAAACTCACATAAAGCTCCCTGACTCTGCCGATCTAGAAAGCTGGATGGTTCATCCAGTAAAATGAACTGCATCTGACTCATTAAGGCACCCAATAATTGAATTTTTTTCTTCTCTCCACTGGACATTTGATAAGCTCTCTTATAAAGCAACGCCTTACAGGAAAAAAGATCGCACAAATAATCAAGCTGATAACCATCTGGCCGCTTCCCTTTTAGGGCTAAAATATAGTGAATATTGTCACGACCAGTGAGCCTGTAAATTAAACCCCGATCACTCGCCGACAAATAATAGGTGTTTTCCCGGGCCCAGGCATGGTAAGCTTTTTGGGAAGAGAGCTTTATTTCCCCCTCATCCGGTAAAACAAGACCGCAAAGGAGCTTAAAGAAGGTTGACTTTCCCGCACCATTTTCTCCCTCTAAAATAAACGTCTCACTGTTGAGAGGGATAGACAAATTAATATGGTTCAAAATCACCTCGTGATCAAAACGCTTCACTAAATCACAAATGTTAATGGTCAGCACCATCGTCTCCCACCTTTCGCAGACGATCCCCAATGAGGCTATCCAAGTCTTCTTGCTGCCGTACAAGATTTGACCATCGCAGTCCTCTCCCAGAAAAACTCGCCTATCACCATTAAAAATTACTCAGTCCACCGCACTTCCGCTCTCGGCTTTCCGCATAATTAAATACCAACACACCAATAAACAGCCAGAGCAAATTCACCAGTAAATAAAGGACAGTGTCTCCCCAAGCCATACGGCCTGCAGCCAAAAAGGAGCGTGAGAGCCGAATTCCGAGGGTGAACGGCACCAAAAAGGAAAAACGCATCTGTTCTGAGCCAAAAATATCACTAATAAAAATTAATAAAATAGAGAAGAGAGAAAGATACTGGCCGATCGTCTTTTCTTTGAAGGCAAGCCCCCCAAAAATCAACCCCAGCCCATACATACCAATGATGGAAGGAAGCATAAATACCAAAAACAAAAAGCTAGCACCCAAGTCTCCCCAGAATAGCTGCCCAGTCAAGACTAAATAGCTTTCAGCTAAAAGAAAGGTCAACATGCCCACGATGAGACTGACCAGCATATCCGAAAAAATGAGCAAGTAGTAAGGCACAATGGCTTGTGCTTTACTTTCCAATAAACCTGTGCGCGCATCCCCAGTGAGTACAGACGCCGCATAACCCATCGCCATATTGCCAAAATTCCAGAAAGAAAAACCGATAAGTACGTGCAAAACAGCCTGGGAACCCGTCGCCCCATAAGTCAATTTAAAATATTCCATATCAGAAAAGCCCAGGATCAAGATAAAGGCAACAAAAAATGAAATGATTTCTGAGATGACCGACTTGCGATACTGGACTAATTCTTTCGCACTCGCCAACCATTCAAGCCACATAATACGAGCGACAGTCTTGATGTTTTTCATGCTTTCCCTTCTTCTAAATACTACTGATCCTTCCCCGCAATAGCTTGCTTTATATGGATAAGCAAGCTGTATGGCTGCCAGCCAGTGGCCTCCGCTAGCACACAATGATAAAAAAACGTTATCAGAAATTACCAGTCCTATAGGAATCGCTTACCACCTTAGTTCACTCTAATTTTCAAAATTGAAATCCTTTACAAAAAAGATATCATTTTTTTTTGCTTGTCAAGTTAAAAACACTCTAAATGAGCAAGAATTTGCTTCCTCATTCTGCTCCTAAAATATTCAGAAACTGAATTTTCTCCAGCCCCAAATTTAAGCGTTAGCTAGCACCCCCTCTAGCAATATCGTTTTAACACTCACTAATTTAATGAAACCTACAATTAACCGTAGGGTGCCTTGCTGCTGATAGGTTAGCTCCTCTGTCTCCTCATTGGACCTGGCTTAAGCTCATCTTCACTTCTTTTGCCCTTTGATAGTTGGGGGAAGCGAGCATTGGGTGCTTGACTTCCTCTGCCTCTGACTATATTGTGTTATGCCTTACTTTGCCAGGCTTTATGAAAGGGCGTCTTAATCCGTTCAAGTGCCCAAGCTTTAGGTGTCATGATTTTATTTTTAGCGACATCGAAATGATAAGGAGCTACCGAATCCTCTGTTTGTTTTTTTGGCCAGCCAACAAAATGAACATCAGCCCCTTGATCCTCCAAATACTGCCGATAGACCTCTGGGTAGAGGCCATACCTGTCTTTCAGAGTCAAAGCCATTTCATAGGTTATTGTTCCTGAGTGGGGCGCTTGCTTGAGCTGCTTTTTCGTCAGTTGATAGTAAGCCTTAAAATGTTCGAGAATCGGAGGTAAAGCGACCTCCTCTAATAAAATAGGATCTGCACGCAGAGCCATGCGGGCAAGCTGCACTAATTTCTCCTCCCCCTCTGCCTGCCATAACAACGAATTAAAGGCCTCACGTTCATATTTTCTGAGTACATAACCCAATTTTTGCGCACTTGGCTGTAAACCACAAGCTCTGAGGTAGAGAATCGTCCGCCAATGTTGACTTAACGCACAGGCCAGCGGGTAGGGCAAACCCCAGGCATTTAATTGGGCAACCGTTTTTTGATAGGCTGGCAAAGCGTATTGATGGTCCAAGTGGCTCAATATAAATTGAAAACGCTCCGGATACAATACACCATCTAATAATACTTGAGTCCCTGTTTGCTGAATGAGGCATAAATTAATTACTGGCACAAGTCCCTGCCGGTAATGATAGTTAATTTTGACATACTGAGCCGAACTAGGTAGGGGCAGATCACATTGCAGCCGTTCTTTTGGATAGGGAATCGCTTGAAAAGGGTTAGCCTTGGCGACCGCAGTGTTATCCTCGGCATACATCACATAAATGTTCCTCTGATCCAAACCGAACTGATCGACAAGTAGGTGCTTTAACCGTGCAAAATGCTGGAAAAGATCTTGTTTGATGAAGGAAAAAACCCCATATAGCGGTTGCAAGGAAGCTTGTAAGACTTGCTGTTCTAAGGCCACTAGAGGAAGTTGACGCAGGCATAATTGCAAAGCCAGCATGCGAGAGGGGAAATTTTTGGGCACCTGCTTAAAATAGGGCAAGTATAAGTCGAGTGGGGAACTGACCACGTAAGGCAGGCGTCTAGTGCTCCGAATTAAGGGCTTGGGAGTGCCTAACTGGAAGCCATGCTTTAACCCCCATGTCTCCACTTGCTGATTGACTTCTGCCAGCGACCAAACTTTATTCAACACGCCACCCCTCCTCAATACGTTGAGCCACACGTTGGGCGAGAAGCAAAGCCTCTTCTTGGCTCTGACCCTGCACAACGACATAGCCCAGTCGGGAAAAGGAATCTGTGATCGCCTCTACCGCATCACCTACTGCTTTAAAATAATGAATGTCCAAAACATTGGCCTCTTTCATAAGAGTGATGGGCGGTAGAGTCGCCAGCCGCCCCGCTTCTCTCGTATGTAAAAACCACACAGCGGCCTCACGTTGCGGCCGGAGCTTCTTCACTTCAGATAAAACCTGCTCCCCTAGAACCTGCCGTGCCCAGAGCATTAAGGGATCGACTCCGAGAGCGTACTTCATCAGTTCATCGATTTTATCCCCACCAAAACGATTATGCGTTTCAATCACTTGCAGGCTATGATCGGGGCGAACAATAACTTCCGTATGCGCCGGTCCAAAGCGCAGGCCAACACCTGTCAAAACGCGCTGGACATAGTCAAAAATCTTATCCCTTAACGTCCCAGGAAGATCAGCAGGGAAGGCATGGCCAATCTCAATACAAGTGTCTGCCAGCTTAATTTTCTTTGTGATGCCAAGTAAAGCATGCTCCCCATTCTCACTGAAAGTTTCAACAGAATATTCTGTCCCCTGAATATATTCTTCAACATAAACGGGGAAGCAAAGGTCTGCTTGATAGTCGGCGAGTTCTCCCTCGTTATTAATCACCTTGACGCCTTGACTGCCCCAGCCCGCGACAGGCTTAACCACGAAAGGATAGTCATATGCTCGAGCAAAAGCTTCTAAAGCCGATATATTTTCGACCATTTGATGCGCCAACTCAGGTAAGCCTGCTTGCTCCAACCTTTGACGCATAGCATCCTTATTATAAATACAAGCAATGGTCTGGGATGTGTGATAAGGAAGCTGTAAAGCCTCGGCAATAGCCGCCGTGATATCTTGATTCTTCTCATGGCTATTAACGATGCCATCGAAAGGGTCAATAGCATGCAAGTCCCGAGCCACCGCAATGGCCTCCTCAACGGAATAGCCTTGGGATAATTGAAGTCGGCGTTTGTATAATTTGGGATATTTCACACCCAAGCGACCCACTTCACAAATAATTGTTAATTCTGCACCTAAGGCTCTGAGAGCCAAATGTAAGGGAATAAAACCATCAATCACTAATATTTGCTTAGGTTTTTTATTTTTCATCAATAACAACTCCTAACTGAGCGAATTTTTCAACAATGTGCTCATAACCACGATGAATAACGGTACTATTAGAAATTCTGGTTCTCGTTCCTGAGGGTAAGATCATGGCAAGAATTAATAATGAAAAACCTCCACGAATGTCTCGGGCTATAAAATGCTGATCCTTCGCTACCAGAGGGTGTGGAATGATTTGACAAGTATGACCATGATTTTCAATAGACACCTCTAAACCGGCTGACCTATAATCTTCAACTTGTCTAAACCTATTATTAAATAAACGATCAGTGATGGTGCTTTTACCATGAGCTTTATTAGCAATTGGAATTAACAAGTTTTGTAGATCAGAGTGAAAGGCTCCACTGTTATCAGCAATAATATCAAACGGCTTGATATTATGCGTACTCTTAATAATTATTTTATCTTCATTATATTCAGTTATGCTTACCATATTGTAAATAACATTCTTTACATAGGCCTCCAGTAAATTAAAATCATCTTTTCTAACTATAATATTACCATTGGTAGCAATAGCCGCCAAAATATATGAGGCCAATTCAACACGATCAGTTATAACATCAATATGGACACCTGATAAGTTACCAGAACTTGTTATAATAATTTTATTTTTCTCTTGTCGAATTAAAGCACCTGCCTCATTTAGCATTTCAATCATGTTATTAAGTTCTGGGCCAGTATATATATTGTGTATAATAGTTTCGTCACAAGAAAAAGAGGATAAAAACATCAGAAGAGCCAAGGTTACAGAGTGACTTACGCACTTTAAATTGATTAATTGAGGAGGATTAAAAAAATTCTCCCTAGAAAGATGAATATAGTCTTTATCGAATGAACATTTCACTCCCATGCATGTCATAACTCTAAAAAGTTCGTCAAGGGATCTGTTCCCGATACTATCACCACCAGGATAAGGAAAATGAATCGATTTAAATCTTTTAATTAGGGGTAAAATAAGAAAAATAGAGGCTCTCATTTTTTTTATAAGATTTTCATCAATTTGGTTTTTTATATTGTTTTGATTATATATCAATATAGTTTTATTTTTGCGCTCATACTTACAACCAACCTCCATAGAAATAAGCAATTTAGCCAGGACTTCAATATCCGATATGTCTGGAATATTCTGGATCACTACCTGCTCGTTACAAAATAGTGCAGCACATATCAAAAATAATGCAGAGTTTTTTGCTCCGCCAGGGGTTAAAAAACCGGAAACTTTCTGCTTAGCGCTCAGAAACAACGACTGGTCATCCATAATTTTCACTTCTCAATCTACTTTTGTAGTTTTCTATGTAAACAAGCGTCTTCTTTCTATACCTCCCTGTAGGAAGTTTAACACCTGGATAAACGATAACATCATTCTCCATCACTGATCCTGGATTAACGGATGCATAAGCCCCAATTACACAGCGATCTCCAATAATGGAACCAAAATCTATTTGACTAATCTCAGAAATGCTAGCTGGAGTAATTAAGTCAGGAAAAATTTCCTTATTTCTAAAAGCTGCTGTAACAAAGGAAGGCTTTAACATTGCGGACATTAAACTAGAATGAGTACTCATTCTAGTTCCTGCTCCGACAAATGACTTAGAAATAGTAGTGTGATGTGATATAACACAATCTGGTAAAACTATTGAGTTTGATATTTCGTTACCATAACCGATATAGCTCCCTTCCCCTATAAATGTATTATGCCGAATAAATGAGCCAGGCCCAATACATACATCATCCATCAGGCAAACGGGACCAATAATATAAGTATAAGGTTGTATTACGACATTATTTCCAACAAACACCTCTCCTTCGATAATTGCATGCTTATAACTTTCTATCTTCCTTAATCCTCTTATCTTTTTTATATTAGTCTTGAAGAGGACGTCTCTTTTTAATAGATAACCAATTACATCGACATCTTTTAATAAATCATCAATAGTGGTATACCTATCAAAACCCTCTACCAATTAAATCACCTCTTTACTTTATCCACTAAAACATCTTGTTTACCCCATACCATCTTGATAGAAAAAACATTCTGAATAATTTATACCTTCCTTATCTTTTCTCCAGATCAAAATTGGAAATACAAACTTAGCCTATTCGAATCAGCTTTCGACCTTCCCTATTCTCATTACTAAATCTAGAATCTTTTTTCTATTCCCCCTATTTTGTTTCTGAATCTTCAGATAGATATCTTTGACCATTAACCCGATAAGGAATTCATTGCTTGCATCACACCTAAGTTCGCATTGGGTTAATCCTTCCCCGCCGAGAACAGAATGAGATCTTCCAAAGTGATTAAGAATGACTATATTCTTTTAAAATTGAGGTTTTTATATATAAAATCACGCAAATAAATAAAAATAATCTCAAACTTTTAATTTAAGGCTAATTGGCTATGATGTATATCATTAGGAGATAACGCATCCTTCATAACACTCACAACCCGTTTATTAATATAAATAAGTATCAAACCAATCTTTTGTGATGCTCTAATGCTTTATCTACAGTTGTTAGAAGATAACAATTTAATTAAAAATGATGGTAACCAATGAAACTTGCGAACTCTTAAAAATAATGACCTTATTTAATAGTAGAATTGAAGCTACTCTTTTAAAATAGATATCGTCTTCATTATTTCGAGGCAGTTCATCCAGCGAATAATCATCCCATATTTATGTTATCGCTATCATAAATAGAAAAAAATAATAAACAAAACGACTAAACTTAAGTATACATTGAGAATTGGCTTATTGTCAAATTTTTATTAAAATCGGATCAGCTCTTTGACGGCTACTAATCATAAAAACTGGTAAAAAGCCTATCATGGCTTTATTTTTTGTCCATTTTTCTATTTTTATATTACATACAATATCGTACACTAATATAATAGAGTCAAGGAATGCGATGTCTAGGATGCGAGTCAAAATAGCAAGATCCAAAAATTCAATCTCCAATTTGATGATTAAAGATGTTTCAACGATGATAGAAAATGAACCACGAAAGTAATCAAAGCCTTGGAAAATGACGAAGAAATTATAGAGAAGCATCGCAATGCCGCCCATATGAGTGGCTGCCAAAGAATTATCTCAGCAAGAAAAAAAGAAAAATAATAAAATTATTGTCAAATTCAATAAAAGTAAGATACTGCCCAAAAAGGAACAGCAAAGTTATTATCTCGGCTATCTTTTTCTTGAAGATATTTTTTACGATCTAAAATTAGATCAAGTCTGCCAAAAAATTCAAAAATCAAGTAAAGCTGCCTTTGATTTAACGCAACTTTTTTCATATGATCTATTCTCGAATTCTATTCCCAGGTTCACAACGTTATATTTACAAACAGGCAAAAAATATATAGAATCCCCCAAATATCATCAAATCGTGGCTAGGAACTGAGGATTAAATCGTCCCCAATAATAAAAAGGATTAAAACACTTTGAAGTCAATCATATTTTGCTTCCTTCAATACATTTTTATATTTAGAAACTGAATTTTCCCGACCCCAAATTTAAGCGTCAACTAGCACCCTTTCGAGTAACCTATTTTTAACACTCACTAATTCAACGGCTTCGATTTCTGTCCAAGATAACTTTTTTTGACCTCAGACCTCCAAAGTCGCTATCGCTAATTGTTCTAAAACAATACCACGATTATTGGCAGTCATTAAACGGCCAGTCAAAATTTCATCCTGAGAAGGCACCAGAAAATTCAGCAAGTGGTCTTTGTAATGAAGGAATAGCTTTTCTCGAGGCAACATTCCCCATGCAGGAGCAAAGCAGTCCGCAATCTGGTAAGGATCTACTAGGCCATGTTCTTGATTGTAAGCCAAAAAGTTTTTATAAATCGATAAGTAAGGGGACTCCTCAATAATTTTTCCTACACTTTTCTTTGGGCGCCATTCTAAGCTATCGAGACTCCCATACTCGTTGAGAGAGAAAAGCAAGTGGGCATCATCAGCTAACCGTTGGAGTCCTCCTAAGGCAAAGGATATCGTTGCTTCATCCTTTTGTTTCAAGCTTTCGGACCCATAATATTCTACTAAGGGCAAACTCATCCAGTTATTTTCACTGCTCTTCATGATTAACACCTTACTTTCTGGGCTTCCATCCGGTTTTTAACTTTTTCTTTTCACTACCACGCCCCGGCCTAGGTTTAGTGTATTTATTCCAATTGCTGGGTTGTTTATTTTTCTTATGGCTTCTAAAATAATTGATAACTGTTTTGTAAGCCCAATGGCCAGCATAAATAGCCACCCCTCCAATAATGACGGCACCTGTTGCAAGGACAAGGACTTGACCAACCCTGGGATGAAGTAACTCCCTGTTGCAACGGCAACCGATGAGGATCTTGTTTCAGAATCATCCGTATAGTAGCCTGTGTCAAGTAACCTAAGCAATTCATCACATGAGCGATAAGTGATGCCCTGAATGCAGAGTGACTCATTCTCTTTGATAACATTTTTGCCCTCCTCTACCTTATTCTCATCATAGCTAGCAGCTTGAGCGATGGCAGGTAGAGTAGTATTAAACGCTAACAAAATTAGAGAAGCATTTATTATTCTTTTGAATTTCATATCTTTCTTGCCCTTCCCCATTACGAGCTAAGCGACTAAGGCCACAGGAAGAAGTATGTATCATTTTACACCCAAGGAAAGCCTTCGGTATAATTTAGTAAAGGAGGAGAAAATCATGACCATTCAGACGACTGCTGGCCAATTGACTTTTGGCCTCGATATGACCTTTACTCTCGCCTTTGCCAGTATTTTATTGATGCTGGGCTATGGCCTCAAGAACAGAAGTGCCTGGTTGCAGAAGTATTGCATTCCGGCGCCCGTTATTGGTGGTTTTTTGTTTATGCTCTTGACCAGCTTGGGGCATTTCACCCATAGTTTTCATTTTGAGTTCAATACCGATTTACAGACCTTATTAATGAATATTTTTTTCACAACGGTGGGTCTGGGCGCTAGCTTAAAAATTCTCAAGCAAGGGGGCAAGCTGCTCATCATTTACTGGCTGATTGCTGGCCTCGTTTCCATTTTGGAAAATACGATTGGCATCTTAGGAGCAAAACTTACTGGCCTACCTCCTGCCTATGGCCTCTTATCCTCAGCCATTAGCATGATTGGCGGTCACGGGGCAGCCCTCTCTTACGGGCAGACTTTCCAGCATATGGGTTATGCGCAAGGCCCCTTAGTCGGTGCAGCCGCCGCAACTTTTGGCTTGATTTTCTCAGTTTTGGTTGGTGGCCCCACGGCTGCCCGCCTCATCCGCAAGCATCAGCTAAAACCCCAAAAAGGTCAGGTCGAAAATACGGATCTCAAGGAGATTAACACCGACAAACACGAGCCCCTCTCCGCTTTAGACGTGCTAAAAAATATCACTGTCATCCTGGTGGCAGTAGCTTTAGGTACGCTCTTATCGAAGGGCTTTGGCGCCTTAATTCAGATGGAATTTCCAACCTACGTGGGCTGCATGTTTGTGGCTGTGCTCGTTCGTAATATTAATGAAAAAATACAAGTCTATCCTTTTTCCTTCACCCTAGTCGATGGCATTGGCAACGTCACCCTCAGCCTCTACCTGTCCATGGCCATGATGACCTTAAAACTGTGGGAATTAGCCGAACTTGCCGGGGGCATGCTGGTGATTCTCGCCATGCAAGTGATTTTCCTCATCCTTTTCAGCTATTTTATCGTCTTCCGCCTCTTAGGAGCGGACTATGATGCTGCTGTCATGTGCGCTGGCCTCCTTGGCCATGGCCTGGGAGCGACACCGACTGCCCTCGTTAATCTCACCGCCGTCAATGACAAATACGGCATGAGTGTGAAGGCCATGATGATTGTTCCCATTGTGGGGGCCTTCCTCGTCGATATTCTCTACCAACCGCAAACCATTTGGTTCATTAAGCATTTCGTCCATTCAGCTTAGCCAGCCCCCATGCATGGTAATTGCGCCCCCTACCCCATGATTAAAAAAATGACGTCACCAAGAAGGAGGCTAAACTTCTTCTCGGTGATATTCTTGAGGGATCAGTTACCTCCCAACAATTCGACTTTTTCACCCGTTCACCCCATCCGGTGCAAGGGCTTTTAACTCTCTAACGTTTTGATAAGGCTTTCATTATCTTTGCAAGAAATAGCCCGCGTTTATCGGCGCTAGGATCGCTTCTTTCGTATGAAATATCCTCTCAAGCTCCCTAAAAGAGGTGATAATGACTCAACTTATGAAGCACATAGTCCTTCAGCGGTTTTTGGAGGAAATACATCATCAAAAAAAACATGCGACCACAACCTTCCTTTCGTATAAAAATTTAACAACAAAGAATATAAGTTTAGTTTACCAAAATTCAGAAAAAATGAAACTATTTCCTCTCCACGAGCAAAAAAAGCAGGACACCCACCTGCTTTTATTTCTTAAAGCTTTAATTTCTTGGCGATCATTTGGGCACCGAGGGCAATCACCATAATAGCTAGGCCCATACCAGTGAACATCGTCATCATATAACGTTCATGAATATAGCCAAATACTAAACTTCCTAGTGGCATGAAGAGCACAGCAACCGTAAAAATCACACTCATCACCCGGCCAATATAGGCATGATCGACTCGTTTTTGAACATTGACGAAAAATTCAATATTATATAAAGTCAAAAACCCACTAAAAAGGGCAAAAGGCACGTATTTCAACCAAAGCAGCGTGGTCACTTGCTCGAGCAGGGGGAAAAGTAATAAACTCAGCCCACAACCGAGCATGGCTTGATAGAGATTTAAGGTTTTGATGCGCTTCTGCAGCATATTTTTCAAGCTAGAAAAAGCAATGGAGCCAATCGAGGAAGCAATCAGGAGGCCACCAAAAAAATTCGCTGTCTGGCCTTCATAGTAGCCATTCAGGTAGGGAGTAAATAAGTTATAAGCCGCTAGGACAAAATTTACTAAGCAAGACATGACTAATAGGAAGAAAATTTCCTTTTGCTGGCGAATATAGGACAGGCCGGCTTTCATATCCTTTAACACATCCGCCACATCCTTCACCGCCCGACTCTCTTGGGCATGGAGGATTTCAATACGACTTTCGACGAAGGCCGAGAAAAAGAACGTCAGCGCGTTAAAAAGATAAGCACCGGTCAAGCCTACCCACTGCATCACCAAGACACCAATGGCTGGCGATACAATATTAAATAATTCCTTCATCATCGTGGAGCGACTGTAATGGGTATCTACGACATCCTCCGTGATACTGTCCTTAATCATGGCGCTATATACCGGCGAATTAAAGGTCGCTAAAAGCTTCAAAACAATATTAGCCCCCATAATCAGGAGGAAAACTTCCTTACTGTGAAGAAAGGGCACCCCCACCAAGCACACGAGGCCACTCAAGACATCCGTTAAAATCAGCAGACGTTTGCGATTTAAGCGGTCGGCCAAAACCCCCGACAAAAGGTTAAAGGCGACCTGAATAACAGTCTCCGAAGCCTGGTAATAGGACATGAAACGCATCTGCTGGGGAAAAAGATTGGTAATGGTAATTTGATTCACATAGTTAAAAACAGAAGTCCCCAAGCGCGAGGTAATATTCCCAATAATCAGGCGCAGGGAATTTTTTTGGGCAGAATTGGTCATCATGATGCCTCCTTCATTATTAAGTCATGGGTTCATAAGTAATCGTAATGGCCGAAAGTAGCTTTTGTGCGCGTTCCCAGGCTTCTTGGGGCGTTTCGGCCTTAGCCCAGGCTTGACTGATGCGACCAACCGAGCTATTTTCCTCATTGGCTATCTCCTGCTCCTGCCGCCAAATACGGTAGCCCAAGTACCCCGGCTGACGCTTTAAATCACTAGGCACGTCGATAGTTTTAACTCGCCCTGAACCAGACATGCCAAACGCAATGGCCGCATAGTATCGCGGTGTTTTTTCTGTGATTGCCTTAAAGGTCGCCGCTTTTTGCTTCGTCACCATCCCCTCCATAATGTCCCCTAAGAGATCCACACCTAAAACTTCACTGTGCAGCTCATTAATCATATCGCCCCCTACACGTGCTTGCGTTTCCACCAGCTCCAAACCTGTCGGCGTCACCATCACTTCGGTATGCATCGGCCCATCCGTCACCCCCAAATGAGTGAGCACCTGACTCACATAAGCTTTAATTTGAGCAGCCTTTTTTGCAGCCAGGGGAGCAGGCACCACGTGGCCGATTTCTACAAAATGTTCATTTTTATGTTTCTCAGTAATACCATAAATATAACGCTCACCTGCTTCCGAATAGCTTTCCACACTGTATTCCTGGCCAGTGATGAAGCTTTCGATCATATAGGCGTCCTGGGCGAGCAAAGTTTTTAAAAAGTTCAAATCACTTGCCGACGTTAATTCATAAATATTCTGACTTCCAGAGCCATGGACCGGCTTCACAATCGCGCGCTTAACCCCAGTTGTCGCAAAGAAAGTCGAAATATCAGCCAAAGTTTGTACCCGCTGGCTTTCCACCTGGGAATAGCCAGCTGCATAGAGAAATTGGCGTAATTTGGGCTTACTCGTAACCAAGTCTAAGGTCTTCTCTCCATAGAGATAGGGAATATCCAAGCCCTTGGCAATGTCTTGGGCCATACGGTGGTAGTCATCATCAAAAGTCACTACACATTTGGTTGGATACTGCCGACCCATCACCAGTCCCAAAGCCACCCACAAGTCCTCATCGACTTCTTTAAGGGTCAAAATATGGTCATACCGCTGCCGATATTTTTCCTTCAGGGCACTCGTTTTTGTGATCAAGGTCAACTGACAAGCCAAGCGCTCCTTCAATTTTTGATGGGCGCTCGAATAGCCCCCTAAAATAATGATATGCATCGCAGCTGTTCTCCTTCTAAGGGCAGGACTTCTACCTGCCAATTTTCTAAATCCAAATTTCGTTCCTTTGTAAAGATATTCCCTCCTAAATACACATATAAGTGGTTTTGATGGCGGAAAGCGACCAAATATTTCTGACTATAATGATCCTTTTTCAACTGTTTTAACTTTTGCCAGGGATCAACAACTTCTCCAATAAAATTAACGGAGAGATTCATGGCTTCCCAGCTCTCTTTTAGGCATTGATCTTGCTTTCTAAAATGCGGATAATTTTCAAAAATCTTCTCTCTTAAGCTAATCCCTTGGGCATATAATTGAATCATGCGGTTATTTTTTTCTTCGAAGGCAGAAAAATCATCCCTCGTATCTAAAGAGAAGAGAAAAGTCGAATGCATATCCCCAAATGTACAGCATGTTTCCGTTTCAATATCTAGAGGAATATTGGCGATCATCGTCCCGGTAACTTGTGAAATATGATGATACTTCGCTAATAATTTAAAATAACAAAAAGTGGCAACATTGGAATAATATTGCGAACTCTGTTGCTGAAACAGGTCTCCTGATATTCTTAAATACCAGCTTGGTTTAGCAGAGTGATAGGTGAGCTGATAAGGGGTCACTGGCAGCCAGCGCTCCAAGGCATTGAAGGCGTGAGATTTTTGGCGAATCGTTTGAATATAAGATAAATAAGAAGACCTTGGGAGAACAAGCTCCTTATTTTGAAGCTTATCCGCAAGCAAATGCAGCAAACGATTCATCCGAAATTCATCAATAATCATATGTGAAAGATAGAGTCGAGCAATTTGCTGATCGGTAGCAATATTCACAAAGGATAAGCGGTTGAATATTTGCTCATTCATTATGTTAGAAACAGCCTTTGCCGGTAGGAGTTGTTTCGAATAATAGAATTTAGTTTGAAAACACTCTGCTTGCTCAAACAAAATATCCCCTTGTACACAGTTAAGCCTCAAGCTAAATATATCTAGTTGCCTAAGGAATTCATCAAATATACTCGGCAAGCTTTCCATTTGTTTTGCGGTGAGATGGATATCTCGAAACATAATAGTTCGATAATTCTTATCAAGATAATTTTTTTGCAAATAAAGACTAGGAAAGTAGGAGCCAATTTTTTGCTGCGGTAAACTGATCAGCTGTCGAATGTTCTTAAGATGCCATTTTTTATCCTCAGTATGCCAACGTACTGAAGTTTGCTTGGGTTTAGCTTGAAGATAACGAAGTAATTCATCTTTATTTCTTAAGTTTGCATACCGTTCACTAGGAATAGAAAGGCAATACTTTTCTTCCACTGCCAAATAAAAACGTAATAAGTCAAGAGAATCCAGCTCTGAAAGCTGTTGTGCACCAAAAGACTGTAGTAACTGATCGATCGTTCGAGATAATTCTTCTAAGTTCTCACTCGACCTGAGCGTGTCTTCGGTATTCTTCACCATCGCTCGCACATCGAGCTTACGATTACTGGTCAAAATAAATTGCTTAACAAAGCGTACTCTTAAACCATAATTTTTAGGAATATTTTGATCAATATAAGCCAAAATCGCTGATTGCTCCGATCGGGAATATAATTGAATAAACGCATAGAGTCGTCCACGATCAACAATCGTTCGGCAATTTTTAACCTCTGGTTGAGCCAATAGCATTTGATCAATGCCTGAAGGCTCTATTCGGATCCCATTAATTTTAACTTGTTGATCTTTTCTCCGGGAAAAAATCAATTCTCCATGCTGATGAAAAACAAAATCACCCGTCTTATAAAAGCGTTTACCGTCAATCATCGTATAAGCTTCTTGAGTCAGAGTCCTATCAGTGTAACCTTTGGAAAGGCCAACACCGCCAATATAGAGTTCCTTTTCTCGGTCATTACGAGAAACTTCCTTAATTTTAACCCCTTTTAAGGGAGATCCTATGGGAACGAATTCCTTCTCAGTAAAAGTGAGTTGGTATGCTGTCGCAAATAAAGTGGTTTCAGCAGGCCCGTATAGATTAAAAACCTTCGTGTAAGGTTTAATATATTTTTTTAATGTTTCTTTAAGGTGATAGGTAAATAACTCTCCTGCCGCAGATATGGCCTGTAAACTCTTCCAGTGTTTAGGTGAAGAAATATCTAGCAGCAATTGTAAATAAGAAGGAGAAGCAAATAAATGTGTCACCTGTTCATCGGAAAGTTTTTCGAGTAAAGCTTTAGCTTTTATGGAATGGGAATCATAAATTTCATCAAAGCAAAGCAGCTCTGCTTCGGTTAATATTGGTGCAAAAATTTCACTAATGGATACATCAAAGCTTGGTGGTGTCGCAAATATCATTTTGGACCCGGATCCAAGAGCAACGAGATTATAGTAGTCTAGCAAAATACTTATGATATTATCTTCTGTTAATTGTATTTTCTTAGGTCGACCCGTTGTTCCTGAAGTCATGATTAAATAGGCAACTTCTGAGTGACGATGAGTGGCTTGATCAGTCAACTCATTTTCTTCAGTATCGAATGTTTCTAGGAAACACGCTTGGCGATCATATTGTTTTTCGTCGGTCACTATGGAGGAAAATTTCAGATCACAAATTTGTTCTAGGGCTACTTCGAAACTCAATGAAGTATTTAAGGGAACTGGGATTTTACCTCTTTTGTAAATAGCTAATATTGTGGGCAAAACATAAGTATCATTTTTCAAATAAAAAGGCACATATTGGCTGCCATCTTCAATGATGCGCTTAGCGATATAATTCGAAAAATAGTGAATATCTTGAACACTATAGGCCTTTTCAGAAGTAAGTAACACCGTTTTTTTAGGGGTATGATCTAGCTTTTTGTAAAATGATGCTAATATTTTATTCATCACTAGACCTCCAAAATACTCAGTAATTTTTCCCGCAAGTTGTTAGCCAATGATATCGCTTTATTGATTATAGTAGCATAAAAAAACCAAATGTCAATCTGATATGACCAAAATTACCATTCCCTCTCTTTGCCCCACCAAATAAAAATTATTCTATAGCTATTCAATTTAAAAAAATCCCACCACAGACCGTGAGATCTTAGCTGACTGGCAGACGTCAAACATTAAGCAGGCTCGTAATAGACAGTCAATAGTGTACAATCCTGTTCCTGGGGCGTGAAAACGAAGGTTAGTCCAGGCTTCACTTTAAATTCGCCTGCATAAGTGGGACTTAATGAGCTGGTATCCACCGTATGCTGTAGGGTTTTATCGAGTAGATCCGCATCCATTAGAAAATTTTGGGCTATATTTAAACCTAGGGTAAAATAAGTGGCCTGACTGCGCTCCTCAAGTTGGGAAGCTTCTTCAATAAGGAGGCTATAGGCAGTAATCATTTTGCTTTGAGGCTTAGCGGCAATATGCTCTGTCAAGGGCTGATCGCCATGGGTAATATCGACATTAAGAATGCCATCTTCCTCCCATTGTTTCACCGTGATATCTTCCACTTGCTGGAGATTAGCAATATAATCATCAATCTTAAGGGGAAAGGAATTTTCTTCCTTAGCGACCGCTAATTCTTCTTCTATGGCTTGCTCTTCCTGAGTCTTTTGCTTCCCTACTTGCTGTTCTTTTTGCTGGGTTTGCTTTTCGGCTTCCTCGCGGTAACCAGCCATCTTATTTTTAATCTGGCAGCCCGTTGCTAACATTAACATCAGCATAAAAAGCAGGCCTCGCTTAAACCACTTCATGGAGTTCCCCTTTCTTAATTTGAAAAACGTGGTCACACAGTGTCTCAATATCCTGGCGATCGTGTGACGTCATGAGCAGCAAATGCTTCGGCGTCTTTAATTCAGCAATAACCTCATACATTTCTTGGACACCGTCTTCATCCAAACCATTGAAGATCTCATCAAGAATATAATAGGTAGGCTTTTCCATGATCGCCTGGGCAATCCTCAGCCGTTGCTTCATCCCGAGGCTATAATGCTTGTATTTTTTTTGACCGGCATCAGCGAGACCGACTCGTTCTAGCGTCGCTAAAATATCCGCTTCCGATATTTTATTCTGTATGGCAGCCAGAAGAGCTAAATTTTTCAAAACCCGATAAGTTGCCAATAAAATTAGGATTTTCAATCACCACACCTGCATCTTGAATAAATTGGCCAGCCTTGATTTCCTGTTGGCCAACCGTAATTTGACCCGCTTGAAAAGGCAAAAAACCACAGAGCGCTTTGAAGAGCACCGATTTTCCCGAGCCGTTGTGGCCGATAATTCCGTAGCATTGGCCGAGTTCAAATTGGGCATTGAGATTTGAAAATACTTGATCATGTTTAAAATTTAAGGTGAGTTGTTGAATATTAATCATTGTACTCCTCCTGGGTCAGGGGCATATGGTAGAAAACGAAGAGTTCGAATAAAAGCAAAACTAGCCAGAAGGCCAGACCATCAAGGAAAAAATGCTTCGCATCAAAAAGCACCACATTCACACTGACCCAAGCCCGATCAAGAAGATTTAAGCCCAACAGCCCAAGCAGGCTGAGGCTTAAGCCAGCCAGTAAGTGATGGGAAAACATCATCAGTAAAATAAATAGGGCAACCGCCAACAACATGAGGGCTAATTGAGAAAAATAACCCAGGCAGGCGAGGCCAAACGACCCCTTCTGGTAGTCAAAGGTACTAGCCATCTGTCGAGCCGGCCAACTCGCTAACACAAAGCTAAGGCCAGTTGTCAGCGCATAACGCCATGCTGCCCAGCATAGGGGTTTTAATTCTAACCGCATCAACTGCCAACGTGATGACGTTCGCGTTCGCACAAATGTTTGATAAGAGCGTGGTAAACGCAGAAAACTCAAGCAAGAGATTAAACCAAAGAGTTGGAAGAGAAGCGGCAAGAAAATTTGGGTTAAATTTCGTAGTTCTAAATAGGAAAATTGCTCTGTAGAAGTAGGCCGGTAATAGCCAAGGAGTAATTGCCCAAAATCCCAAGCATTGAAGTGCCAACCTTGATTATAAGTGAAATCCCTAAAATAATAAGGCGGATACTGGCTAAAGTAGCCATAGCTTAAAGCCAAGAGAAGCAAAATGACTAAGCCTTGTTGGACAAAATTCTTTACTCTAAGCTGCTGCATTATGACACCCCTTATCATGATAATGCCACCACAACCATAAGCCTAAGGCCAGACAGGCAGGAAAAATCATGAATTTCCAACTGGCTCCGATGGGCACATAAACATTTTGGAAAACATCGTCCAAACTCAGATAGGCAGCCAGAGTATCCGGCAAAATGATAAAGGAAAAAGTGGTTATGACGGTCAGGAAAAGCGGTAGGAGATAAAACGTATAACGAGAGGGATAGGTATACAAAACCAAAACGCCATAATAGATTTCATAGGCTAGCAAAATAGGCCATTCAATGAAAAATATAGTTGCTGCAAAAAATATCAAGGGACGGCCATGGAAATAATCGGTAGGTAGAAGAAAATGAAAGAGGTAGTCGCCAGCCTCAGTCAAAATATCGCCCGGATCTGCACTAATCGAAGTAGCAAGAAAGTAAAATAGGAAGTGACTTAGGGCTAAGGTAAAACTGATCAGGATTGCGGATAAAACAATTGTTTTTAGGACTCGCCACTGATAAGACCCTCCCAGCCGCGACCGGCTGAGAGGATAGTAAGTGAGCAGGTCTTCCCTAAAATTACCATAGCCTACCATGGATAGGAGGGGTAAAAACAAGCCTAAAAAGGCCGTATAATAATGAAAATTAGTCAATTGTGACCAATCCGTTGCCCAGAAAGCCTGCTCAGAGTAAGTCAAAGTTTTAAATTTTATAACGGTTTCAAAACTTTTGGTCAGTATATCACCGATATAAAACAAGCTAAGAACAAAAGGGACCAAGAAAAGCAAGGTGTAAAGCGACCCATTTTTTAAGATGCGCTTTTTAACATAAGCCTGCATAAAATACCTTCCCCTTAATAAGGGTCAGGACTCCAAGAGCCATTGACCCGAAAATTAGGTCTTAAGGGATTACCACTAGCAAGCTTAAGATGGTAATATCCACCAGCAATAGAATTGTCTGAGAAAGACTGTCTAGTAGCTGTATTTAGGGATGTTCCACCGACATATTTACCATTTGTAGCATTGTAGTTGGAAACCCTAACAAGTCTTCCAGGAGTAGAAGGTTGTAAATTAATAATGGTGTTAGAATTGTTGGTTTTATATGCAGCTTGAGTAAACTGACCTGTCCTTGTTACCAAAAAATTAGTAATACTTCTGATTTGACGGGCGCCTTCAACAACTTTAGGACTCATACTAACTAACAACAAAGCGCCTAAAGCAAAGGCAGCTAGTTTTTTAACAGCTCTTCTTCTCATCACTAAACTTCCTTTCCATGTAAACGGTTTTATATTATAATAAATTGTAGTCTTTTATCGCGTTTCTGTCAATTATTTTATACCATTATTAATCTTTTTTATAAAAAATTAATTTTCGTTTATTTTTGCCAAGAGCCTGAGAAAGGCGGAGGCGAAAATTGCGCTCAGGCTGCTCACTCAATTTTTTCTTCCACTTCGTCCAATGAAGAGCATTCTACCTCTAGGCTGAATCGAAACGAGCCTTACCTTTATAGCCAAGCTGATCCTCTTTTTCCTTAACCTTTTATATTTCTCGCCCCTCAACGGTGGCCAACTTCAGTATTCCCATTGGCAGCCTAGGTTAATTAAGCCATAGAAATAACCCCCAAAACGCTAGCGGCTAACACTAACGATTTGGGGGTCACTTCCTTCTCATAGCCTATTTAGGCCTTTTGCTTGGCATAGTGGCTCTCAAGGTAAACGGCGAGGATAGAAATATCCGCTGGATTAACACCCGGCACACGACTGGCTTGGGCCAGGGTCGTGGGGCCAATTTCCTGGAGGCGTTCCAAGGCCTCGGTCGCCAGCCCCCTGACGTCTGTCCAATCCAAGTCAGCAGGAATTTGCTTGGCCTCTAAGCGGCGCAGTTTCTGCACATTTTTCTTCATTTTTTCAATATAACCGGCATATTTAATTTGAATTTCCACCTGCTCTTGAACCGGCCGGGAGAGGCTTTCTGCGGGTGGAAGGAAGGTATAGATGTCCGCTAAGTTGAGTTCTGGTCGTTTCAGGAGATCGCTAGCTAAAATGCCGTCCTTCAACGGTGCACTGCCATGCTCTTGGAGATATACTTTAAGTCCTGGCGTGTGTGGCGTCAAGCGAATACTGTTTAAGCGTTTCAACTCCCTCTCAATTTGCGCTCGTTCTTCTTGAAATTGGGCATAGCGTTCATCAGTCACCAATCCCAATTTCCGGCCCCGCTCGGTTAGGCGCAGATGAGCATTATCATGGCGTAGTAATAGCCGGTATTCCGCCCGTGATGTCAGCAAACGATAGGGTTCCAGCGTGCCTTTGGTGATCAAGTCATCAATCATGACCCCAATATAAGCTTCGTCCCGTCCCAGGATAAAGGGGGGCTCTCCCTGTAATTGAAGAGCCGCATTAATACCTGCGACAAGGCCTTGACCAGCCGCTTCCTCATAGCCACTCGTCCCATTCGTTTGCCCAGCTGTATAGAGGCCAGCCACGCTTTTTGTCTCTAGCGTTTTCTTCAGTTGGCTTGGCACCACCACATCATACTCAATGGCATAGCCGTCCCGGATAATTTCCGCCTGCTCCAAGCCAGAAATCGAGTGCAGCATGGCCAGCTGAACTTCCTCGGGCATGGAAGTGGACAGACCTTGAACATAAATTTCCTGATTATGCCGACCCTCGGGCTCAAGGAAAATCTGGTGCTTGTCCTTGTCTGCAAAACGCACCACCTTATCTTCAATACTCGGGCAATAACGCGCCCCCACCCCTTCCACGAGGCCAGTAAACATCGGTGCCCGCTCTAAATTGGCGCGAATAATATCATGGGTCCGCTGATTGGTGTACGTCAGCCAGCAAGGAACTTGATCTTCAACCGGCAAGTAGTCCTCATCTTGGGATAGAAAACTAAAGTGTGCAGGCTTCTCATCACCCGGTTGGATGGTGGTCGCCTCATAATGAATCGTCCGCTTATCTAGCCGTGGCGGCGTTCCCGTCTTAAAGCGTACGATATCAAAGCCATACTTGTCAGCTAAATTCTTCGTCAAGGCCTCTGCAGGCTTGGAGTTATTGGGGCCTGAAGCATACTTCAACTCGCCAATAATAATTTCCCCGCGGGCAGCGGTACCGACCGTGAGAATCGTGGCTTTGCTCAAGTATTCGGCACCGGTTTGCGTTACCACACCCCGGCAGGCTCCCCCTTCTACGATTAAATCTTCCACAATACCTTGCTTTAAAGTTAAATTATCTTGATTTTCGATGACATCACGCATGCGACGGGCATAGGCCTCCTTGTCCGCCTGCGCCCGCAAAGCCCGCACCGCTGGCCCTTTGCCCGTATTTAAAAGTCGCATTTGAATATAGGTCTCATCGATATTTCGCCCCATCTCACCGCCTAAGGCATCAATCTCCCGGACGACGACCCCTTTGGCTGGACCGCCGATGGAAGGATTGCAGGGCATAAAGGCCAGCATTTCAATACTGATCGTAATCAGCAGGGTGTTCTGTCCCAAACGAGCGCTCGCTAGAGCAGCCTCGCAGCCTGCATGGCCAGCCCCCACCACAATGACATCATATTGTCCCGCTACGTAAGTCACAAGTCACAACCTTTCTATTTTCCGAGGCAGAATTGGGAGAAGAGCTCATTAATCAATTCATCAGGCGCACTATCGCCGGTTATTTTACCGAGCACTTCCCAAGCCCGCGTCAAATCAATCTGCACTAAGTCCACTGGCATACCTAAAGCCAAGCCTTCCTTAACCTCCACTAAGGCCGCCCTAGCTTCTTCTAAGAGCGCTACGTGCCTAGAATTGGTCAAATAGGTCGCTTCCTGCTGCTCTAAGTCGCCTTGGAAGAAACGCTGTGCGAGTGTTTCCTCCAAATTTTCCAAACCCGAACCATCCTTCATGGATAAGGGAAGAATGGTCTCCTTGGGGAGTTCTTTGGCTAAATCTGCGGGCGTAAAAGCCGCTACCAAATCTGTTTTATTCAAGAGAATCAGCCGGTCTTTGTGGGCGGTTAAAGCTAATAATTCCCGATCTAAAGGCGTCAAAGGCTCACTTTGGTTCAAGAGGAGAAAGACCAAATCCGCCTGCTCAATCGCTTGCCGGGAACGTTCCACGCCGATACGCTCCACCGTGTCAGCAGTCTCACGAATACCTGCCGTATCAATCAGTTTCAAAGGAACGCCGCGCACATTCACGTACTCCTCAATCGTATCGCGCGTGGTTCCAGCAATGTCCGTCACGATGGCCTTATCTTCGCGCAGTAACGCATTCAAAAGACTTGACTTTCCGACATTTGGCCGACCCACAATAGCCGTATCCAAGCCTTCACGCAGAATTTTACCAGTTTGTGCCGTGGCCAACAGCTTGGTCAACTCTTCTTCGACAGCGGTCGTGCGTTCCCAGAGTATGCGGCTGGTCATCTCTTCCACCCCATCATACTCCGGATAATCCACATTCACTTCCACCTGAGCTAGGGTGTCCAATAATTTCTGGCGCAAGCCACGCACCAAAGTTGTCAACCGCCCATCCAATTGCTTTAACGCCTGCTGCATGGACTGGTCCGTCTTCGCGCGGATCACATCCATCACTGCCTCCGCCTGGGTCAGATCAATCCGGCCGTTTAAGAAGGCTCTTTTCGTAAATTCACCCGGTTCCGCCAGGCGCGCTCCCGAACGCAAAACTAAATCCAAAACCTGCTTTAAAGCTACCATGCCACCGTGGCAGTTGATTTCTAGCATATCTTCGCGCGTGAAGGTCTTCGGCCCTTTCAATACACTGACCATCACTTCATCTAAAACCTGCTTGGACTGCGGATCCACCACATGGCCATAATGAATTGTATGGCTCGCCTGCTCACTCAATACCTTCTGGCCTTGCCGGTAAAGCTGATCCCCAATCGCCAAAGCCTCGCCCCCTGACAAGCGTACGATCCCAATCGCTCCCTCACCAGGCGCCGTCGAAATAGCCGCTATCGTATCTAAATCACTCGTGAACACGTAACCTCCCCCTTCATTTCAATGTTTTCCCTAAAAATAAATAAAAAAGTGCCCCCACTCCCAGAAAAAAGCAGGCTGACACTTTGACTGTCAAACTATTCATTTAAACCCATTATAGCCATATCATAACAAAACGTCAATAAAAATAAGGAAGGGAGCACCGAGGAGAGGGAGTGGTGAGTTGACGGGCAAAGGAGGGGTTCTTCCTTTAGGAAGGTTCACTCCTTTGACGTAACGCAAGCCCGTGGCAGATGACGAGCACAACTCCAAAATGCACAGAAACGGCAGAGCATGGTCTCAAGTCATTGTTCGAATTAGCGTCTCGTTTGTCGAGCTGAGCTGGATTAAAAAGTAGCAATGCAGCGACAATTAACATCAAAGTTTAGTTATCACATCGAGGAGAGCTTCCGGCTACTAAGCATCTTCTTTTTTTGACATGGCACAGATATCAGAGAGTGCGCGATGCTTATTTCCACTGGTGCTGTCCCTAGCTTGCCAAGTGAATTTCTCCCCCAAATCGGGTATAATAACAGTGAAGGAGGGGAAAGGCATGGAGAAAATCTTGCCGACGAACGATCTTCTATTCAAGAAAACCTTCACGTCGACAGGGCATGAGCATATTTTGTTAGGTTTTGTACAGGATGTCTTGGGAGAAAGTTTTACAAACGTTTCCACTCGAGAAACCTATGACATTCGAAAACTGGATATTAATAAATTAGGGCGGACTGAAGTAGATATTTTAGCACAAAATACCGAAGGCGAATTGGTGACCATTGAGATGCAGGTATCGAACCACGATTACTTCATCGAGCGCACTTTGTATTACCTCTTTCGTGCTTATGGAAAACAATATCGCCGTAGGGAAAAAACATTGCCTTACAGTTACTTGAAAAAAACTTATGGGATTAATGTACTAAATTTTCATTTGTTTGAGGAACATGAACCGGCTGTTCGGCATTTTGTGTTAAAAGACCAAATGTCCAACCGAGCCTTGAGTAGTTACGGTGTGCGTGATATCCAAGCCACCTATTTTAGTTTAAGGAACGCCAATTTTAAGCAAAAAAATATCAAACACTGGCAGGACTTTTTCCGAGGCGAACCGCTAGATAAAGATGCCCCTCAGTATATTCGTGATGCAGAATTAGCAAGTGAATTTGAAAATTTAACGAAGGAGGAGCAGGACATGGCCGAGAAAATTACAGAACGCGAGATCAATTTTTTGGCAGAAAAGCAGACAGTTATTCGTATCGAACGCGAAAAAGCTCAGAAGATGTTGCAGGAACAAAAGGAAAAAACACATAAAGAGCGGGAAAAAGCCAAACAAGAACGGGAAAAAGCCAAACAAGAGCGGGAAAAAGCTGTTCGTAATTTTGCTAAATTAGGTGTAGATCATAAGAAGATCGCAGAAGCCATGGAGCTTGATGAAGACGAAGTGAAGCAGATTCTTTCAAAAAATTAATCGATGGGAGCAGGACATGGCCGAGAAAATTACAGAACGCGAGATCAATTTTTTGGCAGAAAAGCAGACAGTTATTCGTATCGAACGCGAAAAAGCTCAGAAGATGTTGCAGGAACAAAAGGAAAAAACGCATAAAGAGCGGGAAAAAGCCAAACAAGAACGGGAAAAAGCTGTTCGTAATTTTGCTAAATTAGGTGTAGATCATAAGAAGATCGCAGAAGCCATGGAGCTTGATGAAGACGAAGTGAAGCAGATTCTCTTCGAGAACTAATTTTTCCCAAATCAGCTCAATTCAAACACAAGCGATAAAACTCCCGCTTACAATTCGAAGCCTTTCTCATGGAGAAAGGCTTTTATGTCGGGAAGATCCCGACTCAAGTATACTTGGCGCACAGTGGCACGCGACGTCATCAGGGTTAATTCCAAGTAAGGTTCTTCAAAAGTTTGCAGCTGGAGCAAACGAATTTCTTCATAGAGGTGCCCTTGTCCAACTAAGACAGCAAAACGCCGCTCGGTCTGGTCGCTGTAAAATGCAATTATGCCGAGGCCGGATGTATAGGCTGACAGCTTCACGAGAATACTGGCTTGCCAGAGTAATAAACGTTCAAAAAAAGGCAAAGGTAAAATAAAGCCCAGCAGAAGACCCAGTAAAGCTAAACCAGTCGTCCAGCGCTTTTTCCTTGGCCGATATGCGGTCACTTGGATATCTAAAATAACCAGCGCTTGGCGGAAAAAATTAATTCCCAAAAGTAAAAAGATTGCGGTCCCTAAGAAGCGATTCATGCTATCCCTTCCTCTCCGGTAAAAAATCAAGCTGGCCAGTTTTGAGATAGTCTTCCAGTACAGTGATGACGGCTTGTTCTTCATTGCTGCCAATTTCATAAACACAATGCGCTTTTAGATCCGTATCCGCATTGGCCATGGCTACCGAATACTTGGCATAAGCCATCATCGGTAAATCATTTAAGCTGTCACCAAAAGCAATTGTCTCTGCGGGTTTAATATGGTATTTATCCTGGAGAAAACGAAGGGCGCGATCTTTGCCACCAGCTTTAGGGTAGAAGTCAATCCACTCTGGGCCGGAAGTTAAGCCCACCACCTCAGGGAGCTTGGCCGCAACTTCTCGGGCGAAGATTTTATTATGAGCCAAGGTATCAGCGGAATGAATGGCAATTTTAATAGGTGTGAATTCAGCCAGCACTGCTTCATAGCTCGGGGTATACTCCAAATCCGGGTAAAAAATATTGACATAGTCAGAAGCAAGGGCTTCGGGATTGGTACTGAAGACTCGCTCACCCGTGCTTAAAACCAAATGATCCCAAGAACGCTGGCTAGAAGCCTTAGCAATCGTTAAAACATCCGCATCCGTCAGGCCACAAACATCCAATTCCACGCCGGCTTTTTCAGTGAGGTTCCCATTTTCACCCGCCAAATACAAAGTATCACGTACCTCATGGGGTAAATAAGCCTCCAAGCGGCTGATCATATTCCCGCTAGCAATACAAATGACGACGCCCTGATTGCTTAGTTCCTTCACCACCCGAATAAAACGCTCAGTATCAAAGGTCTTATCCGCCCGTAGTAAGGTTTCATCCATATCGATCGCTACTAATCGTATCATTACGAGATCCTCCCCCTTCATCTTCCCTATTCTACCAGAAAATAAAAGGAAAAACAGAGGAAGCTCGCCGGTGGCTCTACCTGCTTTTCCGCTTTCACTTCCTCATAGTCTAGTTCGGGCAAGCGGTGGCTTTGTATCCTTAGTTACGCTTAGCCAGCAAAACACCTAGCACTTCACCAAAAAGCTAGAGACCATGCTTCGCCGTCTCTTCGCATTTTGCTTCCAGTGTACGGTGTTTTTTGTTAGCTGGCTTCACAGCCTGAGTTGAACTCACCACCAGTCTCTGCACTTGCGTTACTTTTGCGAATGAACCTGGCTAAAGCCAGAACCACTCGCAAAAGTCAACTCAGTGGAGACTTTGGTGGCTTCGTATCCTGGAGTTGAACTCACCACCTGCCCCTGCACCTGCGTTACTCTTTAGGGTGAACCTGACTAAGGTCAGAACCACCCTAAAGGAGTCAACTCGGTGGGGGCGGTCGGTGGTTCGTATCCTGGAGTTGCGCTCAGGCCGGTCGCTTCCCCTACGTTACCTGAGGAGTAGACATTTTCTCCCAAAATGTCTCCCCTCAGGTCAACTCAGCGGGTGCAAGCGGTGGCTTTGTATCCTGGTTTTCCAGTGCTTCCGCCTGCTCTTCTAACCTCACTTCCTTACTAATCATTAAGATATCGGTCGACGATTCGGCCTACGGTTTTAGCGGCGATAAGCAAGGCGCGTTCGTCCATGAAGAATTTGGGATGGTGGTGGGGGTAGGCTTTGTCCAAGTGGTCGGGATCGGTGGCTCCAATCCACAAGAAGACGGCGGGGCGTTCCTTAGCATAATAGGCAAAATCTTCGGACGGAGGTTGAGGACCCACTTGCTGGACGGCGGTTAATTCCTTGAAGTCATGCTGTTTCAAGCTCTCTAAGACCAAATTGAGCAATTCTTCATCATTGTGGAGAACCGGATAATTATTATCATACTCCAAATCACACTCCACGTCGAAACTATCCTCTAAGCCCTGCACCCGAGCGCGAATGGCTTCCTCAATTTTCTGACGACTATCTTCATCCATCGTCCGCACGTCACCGCCCAGGGTCACCTCGCCATTAATCGCATTATTTGCTCCTCGGCCGTCAAAATTCCCAATCGTCACCGTCCCCACGTCAAAGGGATTGAGCACGCGGCTGACAATACTTTGCGCCTCGGTCACAAAGTAAGCCCCGGCTACAATCGCATCCTTGGCTTGGTGGGGAGAGGAGGCATGGCCGCCGGAGCCATGAATTTTCAACGTAAAATTACTACGCCCCGTCTGGCAGTTGCCCGGACAGTAATTCACCGTGCCCACCGGCATATTACTCATCACATGCGCGCCAATGACCGCATCCACTCCGGCCAGTGCGCCATCTTCAATCATAGACTTCGCTCCACCCGGTGTCACTTCCTCAGCGTTTTGGTGGAGAATGACTACCTTACCGGACCATTCCTCCCGCAATTCGATCAAAGTCTCGGCCAAAATCATTAGATAAGCCGTATGCCCATCATGGCCACAGGCATGCATGACCCCATCGTGCTTCGATTTGAAGGGAACATCCACCTCTTCTTGAAGAGGTAAGGCATCAAAATCAGCCCGCAAAGCCAAAGTCTTCCCTGGTCGGCCCGAATCAATGGTAACCGTGAGCCCATAGCCATTGCCGACCTGAGTTTTCACTTCACAGTCCAAGTCTTCATAGAAATCCGCAATGTACTGACTCGTTTCCTTCTCCTTAAAGGACAGCTCAGGGTATTCATGAAGGTGGCGGCGAATTTTAATCATCCGCTCCTCCTTCTTTGCTAAGCGTTGGTCAAGTTCTTCTAAAAATGACATTTTTCTCACCTCACTACTAAGCTTAAGCTAGCCTTAGAAAAAAGCGAAGAGAAAACCCTTCGCCCGCTCATGACTTATATTTGCTTTGCCTGCCACCAAAACCTGACCCAGCCCCAGGCAAAATACAACATAAAAACTGAGGGAATCAAACTGAGCGACCCCTTAAGAAAGTAATGAGTATCAACGAAGCCATTCATCACACCGGTTTGGACTAATACGCCGTAGACAGTACTGAGCACTTGGAGTTGAAAAAACAAAAGCAGACCTATCGCACCGCTGACAAGATATTTTTCTCTAACATAGCATTTCTCCTCAAAATTTTTCTTAATTTTACACCCATAAAAATCCCTCGTCTAGCAACGCTTAGTTGCTAAATAAAAAAAGCGCCCCGCCCCTATGAGCGCTTTACCTACAAACTATCGCCTAAACGCACCACGCCATCAATTCCATCCATTAAATGTTCATCGTAGACATGAGTAATATAGATAATCAGGCAAGGTGATTCTAGTAATTGCTCCTCAATTTTCTGCAGAAGAAGATGATCTAGGCCAGCCGAAAATTCATCGAGGAAGAGGATTTGCTTGCCCTGCAAGAGCAGGCGGGCTAGGCCAATGCGCTTAGCTTCACCTCCCGACACGCGCTGGGCTCCTTCTCCCGACCCAATCTGCATGTTCAAAGACTCCTCATTCGCCCACTTTTCTAGTCCCACATAACGCAAGACAGCATGGATATCCTCTAAATTCTCCTGGCTCTCAAATAAAGTCAAATTATCCAGCAGGCTGGCTTTGAAAATATGCACGTCCTGACTCAAATAGCCAATCTGTTCGTACAATTCCTGGGGCGACCAGTCACTGAGCGGATAGCCATTCACAGTGATTGTGCCATTGTATTCGTCACGCTCCCGCAACAGCGTGCGAATTAAAGTACTCTTCCCCGAACCACTATCCCCCATCAGCAGGTATTTCTTACCCGCCGTAAAGGTCGCAGACGTCGGCCAGAGAATCGCCCGTCCGTCAATCGTCACACTCAAATTTTTAATTTCAATCTGCTCAATCGGCTCCTGACGACTTTCTACTTGCTCCTCCGGTTCCTCAATCAAGCGCATCATCTCATCTGCCACTTCTTTACCGGCTATATAATAGGTAATCATTTCTGCCGAACTGCTCAAAGGTTCAGAAATATTTGCGGATAAAGCCGTGAAAGCCACCAAAGCTCCCAGACTAAAATCCTTATTCAACACAAAATAAACCCCCAAAAGCCACGTCCCGTAGTAAAGGAAATTAGCAAAATACTGGCTAATCGCCTGCACCACCATCCGGGCATGAATTTCCGACTTCTCTTCCGTAAATAATTGCTCACTCGCTGTATTGTAATACGTGCGGGCCGCCTTGGCCTTATTCGCTGTCTTCCATGTGACCAAGCCGGTCAAGAGATCCTCCGTTTTATTCACCAGCGTTTGCGTCGCTCGGATCACGTGCTGGCGCCGGCCTTTGATCACTTTATGGAAGAGGTTTGGCACAATCACATTCGGCAAGGCCAAAATAATCACAAAAAAAGCTAGCAGCGGATTCTTCCAAAAGGCCAGCACACAGGCCACCAAAAGCTGGCAAAGCAGGAAAAAACTATAGTACATCGTCCAGAAATAATCGTTCTCCAAGGTCGTCAACTGGCTCGTCAGCATCGCCAAATACTCGCCCCGCTCCTTCTTCATCAAAGAACGCACATCACCCCGTTCAATTTTCTCGAAGAAAGCCTCCCGGTAAATTTTTAGCGAACGCTTCGTCAGCCGGTCCGTCGCCACCTGCTGGGCAAAGTAAATGAACGTCTGCACAATAATGAAGGCAATCACCGCAAACACCAACAGGGGAAACGGCGTCTTTACTTGCTGAGCGGCCACGTCCATAATCCACTCTAAAAATAAAGCCTCCGACACCATAAATATGGACAATGCCAGCGTAATCACTGCAAAACGCGACACCTGCCCCGGAATCGTTTTAAGAATCAACTTCACTTGCCTCACGACCTCTCTAGCATCAGCATGCCTTTTCATTATAAGGCACCCAACAAAGAAAGTACATAAAAAGGACAGGAAGTGAGCGCCGACCAACTGAGGTGCTGAGTTGACGCACACAGGGGGGTTCTGCCTCTTGGGCAGGTTCTCTCCTGTGTCGTAACGCAAGCCCTCAGTAGGCGCGAGCTGGACTACAGAAGGTTCTGGCGTTAACCAGGTTCATTCGCAAAAGTAACGCAAGCGACGGGGCAGGTGGTGAGTTCAACTCCAGGATACGAAGCCACCAAAGTCTCCACTGAGTTGACTTTTGCGAGTGGTTCTGGCTTTAGCCAGGTTCATTCGCAAAAGTAACGCAAGTGCAGAGACTGGTGGTGAGTTCAACTAAAGGGAAGTTCTGGTCGATGACCAGGTTTTTCCTTTAGTGAAGTGGAAGTCCAGCCTGCCTGGTCGACCTGGACTACAGGGTGGCTCTGGCTTTAGCCAGGTTCATTCGCAAAAGTAACGCAAGCGCACGGATTGATAATGAATTCAACTACACAAAGCGACCCACCAACCCACTAAAAAGCACCCCTCCCACAACAAAAAAGCCTGTCCCAAATTCAAGACAGGCTTTACTCTCACTAGTCACGGGCTTGAATCACCAAATAACGGCGCGGTTCGCGACCTTTGGAGTAGGTTTCGATATGATCATATTGCGCTAGGACTTGGTGGACAATCTTGCGCTCGCGGGCAGGGAGAGGAGTCAATTGCACACTCCCCCCACGGTCCAAGGCTTCTTGGGCCTTTCTTTCCGCTAATTTTTGCAGGGTGGCCAAGCGGCGTTCGCGGTAGTCGCCCACATTGAGGGTGACTTGCACGCGATTGCGCACATGGCGGTGGGTCAGGACACGCACGAGATTTTCTAAGGCGTTTAAAATTTTTCCGTGCTTCCCAATCACCAAGCCTGGCTTGTTTGTTTCGATATGGTAAATCACATGCTTGCCGAGATCTTCCACCTCGACAGTCACTTCACCAACCCCATAAGCCCGGCAGACATCAATCACATAGCGGGCGGGAAAGTCCACGTCAAAGGGCTCGGCGACCTCTTCGTCAGCCCCATCCTCAGTTTGTACTTCCGCCGTCTCTTCCTCGTCTTCGGTGTCATCAGCTTTGGTGGTCACCGCAAAAGTTTGTGGATCCTCGTCCATCGAGGTAGGCGCTACTTTGGCAGGTTCGATTGCTTCCTTGGCCTGGTCTTCCCAAGCAGGGGCAGCCGGTTCCACCATCTCCTCATCAACGGCGGAAAGTTCCTGCCAGGCCTCCTCGGTTTCCTGGTCGGCCGAAACCAGTTCTGCTTCCGGGATATCTTCAGCTTCCAAGCCTCTCTCCGGCTCGCTGTCAACGGCTGGTGTGGCTTGAGCCTCTGCTTCCTCTGCCTGCAAGGTTTCCTTAGGGGTGAGGCCAACGCGGGCTTCCCTTTGTCCAAAGCCTAAAAAGCCTTTGCGCGGTTCATCCAATACTTCAATCATCACATCACGACGCGCTAAATTGAGAGCCTTCAGACCGGCCTCAATGGCGTCATCAATCGTTTTTCCAGTGAATTCCTTCATGCTTAACTCCTTTGACTTAACGGAATTTGCGCGGGTTACGACGAGCTTTTTCGAGTTGACGTTCCAGATAGCGGCGTTTTTTCTCCTTGGCTTCACGCTCGGCCCGTTTTTGGTAAGGGTTGTTGAGGAGTAAGGTTTGTAAAATCATAAAACCATTCCCAACCACCCAGTAAAGGGCCAAAGCACTTGGTAAGTTTGCCCCCATGAAGAGAATTAAAATGGGCATCAGCCACTGCATCATGGCCATCTGCGAATTTTTCTCCTGATTGGCCATGGTCATCAAACGGGTATTGTACCAAGTGAACACGGCCGCTAGAATAGGCAGAATAAAATAAGGATCGGGTTTCCCTAGCGTTAGCCAGAGGAAATGAGCATTCCGAATGGCCTCGGTCCGGCGAATCGCCTCGTAGAAAGCCATCAAGAGTGGCAATTGCACGAGCATGGGCAAGCAGCCGGATAGAGGATTGTAATCATGTTTTTTATTTAAAGCTTGAAGTTCTTCTTCCAGTTTTGCCTGGGTTTCTGGGTCTTTGGAAGAATACTTCTCCCGCAAGGCCTGCATTTCGGGCTGAATGGCCTGCATTTTCTCACTCGACTTCAATTGGTATTGGTAGAGGGGCAAGAGAATGAGCCGAATAATTAAGGTCACGACAATAATACCGAGCCCAAAATTATTCCCCAAATGCTTGGCAAACCAGGTGATTAACTGGGAGAGATTATAAATAATGTACTTATCCCAAAAGCCAGTCGCCTCACTGGTGATGGGGGTGTTATTAACCCGGCAGCCGGCGAGAAAGACTGTAAGTAATAGAGGGAGTAAGATTTTTTTGCTGGTTTTTTTAAGTGAAAATAAGCGCACGATAATCTCCTCTGGCTAAGTGTTCAATAAATGAGCAAGGCGCAAAACGTGAATGAGGCTTTTTTTAATTTGAGCCATGGTCATCTGGGCACTCGGCTTTCTAGCAATGACGATGATATCACGGTCTTGGGGTAATTGCTCCGCAAGCTCTTGGAAGCTGCGGCGAATGCGGCGCTTAACATAGTTTCTTGTTACGGCATTGCCGATCTTCTTCCCCACCGACAGGCCCAAGCGAAAATGCGACTGGTCATTAGGCAGGTGGTAGACCACAAATTGCCGATTGGCCACGCTGTCCCCTTCATGGTAGACCCGACTAAATTCTTTTTCCTTCTTCACACGATAAGCCTTCTTCACGATGCCTCCTTGTTCGCCCTCCTAGAAAAAAAAGACCACAAGAATAACGTGGTCTTACGCGGAGAGAACTTTTCTTCCTTTACGACGGCGTTTAGCCAAGACGCGGCGACCATTTTTGGTACTCATCCGTTTACGGAAGCCGTGTGTTTTTTGACGGTAACGTTTTTTTGGTTGATAGGTTCTTTTCATATGGGGCACCTCCCTTGTGATTTTTCGGTCTGTTGTATCTTTCTTGACCACAACACATGGTCATTTTATCACAACAAACAGCAAAAGGGCAAGGTCTAGGCGGATTTTTCTTGAGAAAAGGGAGCTATCAGCATTTTAGGCCAGACAGTCCAAGCTCCTACTCGCTTTTCCTCTGCCATTCCTATAAATTCACTACCGCATCAGCTTGGTTAATAAGCTCCGGATGCACTTGATGAGTGACATAGATAAAGCCGATGTCTAAGTGGAAGAGCTGCTCCTCTAAGCTCGCCAAATGTCCTGCATCCAAACCTGCCGATAACTCATCCAGAAGTAAGAAGTCATAATTCTTTAAGAGCAGACGCGCCAAACCCAGACGCTTACTCTCTCCACCAGACAACTTCTTCCCTCCTGAACCGAGTAGGGTGTCGAGCCCTTCAACGGTTGCCCAATCAGGCAAGTTCACCTGCTTGAGAACCGTCATTAACTGCTCATCGCTAGTTGCCGAATCAAAAAGGCGCAAATTCTCCCGCAAACTCGCATTAAAAATAAAAATCTCCTGAGGAAGATAGCCTAGCCGCGTAAAAAGTTCTTTTTCCTGCCATTCATCCAGCTCCTTACCGTTCATAACAATGCGTCCAGAATAAGAAGGGTTTAACTTCAACAATGCACGGAGTAAACTCGTTTTGCCTTGGCCACTCTGCGCCAATAGCAAATATTTCTTATTCATTTGAAAGCAATAATCGAGTGGCTCTTGCTCGGAAGTGGCAATCGCTTTAAATTGCTGTAAGCAAATAGCTTGCAGCCTCTCTTCGCCGTCTGCAGCGCTTTGGGAAGCTTCTCCCAAAGAAAAAACCTCCGCCAAATGCGTTTTCACTTCTTGGCCTCCAATGAAAGTTGTCAGCAAATCTGAAAATTGATGAATTGGAAAGGAAATGTTGCTGATTAATTGCGCAAAAGCAATCATTTGGGCCAAGGTCATTTGTCCTCTCAGAATGAAAAATGCCCCACACAACCAAGAGCCATAATAGAGAAAGTCTGAGAATATTTTTGTGAGGGCTGCAACCCCCTCCTCAGTATCAATCAACTGACGATTTTTTGCGAGTAATTCTTCTGTTTTCTGGTAGAAAAAGCCCAAGATAAAATGTTCTTTGCGTAAACTTAACCAAGCTTCTAGGCCTTTCAAGAGATCTTCCAGACTGCGATAGAGTTGGCCCGTTTCCTTGACGACTTGCCGACGTTTTTGGGCTAATTTATTTTGGAAAAAATACGGGAGAAGCAAGTTAGGCAAACTTAGCACCAAGACCAACAGTGTAAGGATTGGATTAAGCCATAAGGCCGCTAAAGTCGCAAACAAGCACTGAAAAATCAGATAACTACCCCAGAGCAGGGGGTAAAAATAGCTGTTCTCTAAAGTTTCAATCTGTGTCGTCAGTTCAGACAAATACTCTCCCGAATGGCGTGACAGGACACGTTGGGCGGATAGCTTTTCGAACTGGGAAAAAAGACGATTACGATATTGATTAGCTAACTCCTTTATCAACTTTCCCTGAAAACTTTGCTGGTAAAAATAAAGGCCCGTCTGTAGCAGTAAAAAAATGCTTGTGACAGCTACCAAAAGAAGCAAAGGAAAAGTACTTTTTTTCGTCGCAACATTGGTAATAACCTGCAATAAGAAGGCGTCAGCAATCATCCCAGCTGCCAGAAGACTCGTTACTAGGAAAAATAGGAGTAACTTCGAGCGATTTTGCTTAAACACTTGCCTCATGGCCGTCTCCCTTCAGAATACGATCAAAAGAATAACAACGAATTATTTCCCTAAGTACAGTGATAATATTAATGATTTTTGATTTAGATATATTGGAAACTACTTTATTTAATTCATCAATTGACTTTGGAGTCGTTAGCTGGAGAAGTAGTTTATATAATTTATTCTGATATTTAACCTTTGAGCATATACCTAGATTGTAATTACGAATTATTAACGTATGTTTATCACAGGATCTAAATATATATATTCCATCATTAAGCTTATATTTTTGCTCCATAACATTTCTCCATAAATTAATACAATGGAGCCACCATTACCTAGTTAATAGTAGCTCCACCAAAAATATCAGAAACTAATTCCAAGTTTGCCATGAATTGCCTAACTGTGACGATGAGGAATAAGAAATTAATGTAGATAAATCAATTTCTTGTCTATCCATATGATACGAACCCCTTTCTATCGTTTACCTCCAACATTTTATTAATATAATAAATATACGGTGGTAACTTTTTATTTACTTCATTATACTACCGGAGTTGAAATTAAATCGACTCTAATAGTAAAAAGGTATAAAAAACGCTGAAACTATCGTAATTTTTGATAGTTGCAGTGCATTTTTTTGTTTTTATTGAAATAGTCCCGAAGAGCCCTCTCGTGTCAAGGGTATGATAAATATTTTAATGATTTTTGATTTAAAAATTAAATTGTATTATATAATTGAATCTTTATATTATGCTATAAGTTCAGATTCAATTTTTTCGGTTAAGCTAGCTAGCTTATTAATAATATATGAGTAATCTTCACTGGTCCTTTTAATAAGATATATTGGTGGAGTTTTCATATTAAATTCTTGACCTAAAACTCCTGTTACATTAGGTGAATTTCTATGAGTCATTTGATTCCTGTAATCAGATAAATATCGATGATTGCCCTTCCAAGTTTCATCTACCCAGTTATTCTTATAAGATAAGGTACTCCTTGACAGATACATGGAATAAAGCACCTTAGCATCTATTGATAGGCTTTTAAACGTTTCATCTTCAATAAGAACTATAGGTAAGCGGATAAACCTAAAGCTTTCAGCGTCTCTCCCATAGAAATAATCAAAATCCATTCACTTCACCTCATCTCAATAAAAAAAGACATCTAAAACTTCTCTTAATTAGGCTGATCTTATTGCAATAACGGATGCCTACTTTTAAAACAACCGATTTATTAATAAATATTGAAAATTTTTAGGAAGAATAAAGCGTTCTCTTGTGAAATTAGAGAACGCTTTATTACTTTAATTTACTGAAACAATTTGTAACTATTAAAAATTGAGATAAATTGTTCAATGGAATAATCAGTCAAATTTGTAAGCTTAGCATATTGCTTTGCTCTTCTGAATTGATTATTCGTAAATAAAGATTTGTATTCTTTATTTACCCATTTATACACAAATTTTTTATAGAGCGGATAATCTTTTTTAGCAATTAAAGGGTGATGACGTTTCAAAACAATTAACACAGAATCGACCTTTGGCTTAGGATGAAAGTAGCTTCGTGGTAGATTTTTAATGATCTTAATATCCAATTCAACAGCCAGTAATAATCCTAAAGCACGTTGTAAATTTTTCAGTCGCTTGGCGAACCCTTTTTCAACGATTAAATAACTATATTTTGCATTACTTTCAAAAGCAATCTTCCATACAATATCTGTACTGATATTGTATGGTATATTTCCAAATATTTTATAGTCAGTGTTTTTCGGAAAATCGAACTGCAAGAAATCCATCGTCAATACTTTAGAATTATTTGATGTTTCAATCTTTTGTTGAGAAATCCTTGCTAACTTTTCATCAATTTCAATCGCTAAAACAGATTGACTGATTAAGTCCAATTCTCTAGTGAAATGACCTTTACCTGCTCCAATCTCAATGATTTTGTCCTGTCCTGTAATGTTCGTATTTTTTAGTATATTTTTGACATGATTTTTAGATGTAATAAAATTTTGAGTGTCCTTTGGGTTTTTCTGGTTCATTATAACCTTCTCCTTGCCATTTTTTTCATTATGAATGAGATAAAGTAATATCTACTACTGCGATACTAGTGCACATACTTGAAACCTCCTTACGTAACTGATTATATCATTTCTGTTTACTTTTTAGAATAAAGCTCTATATGTAATTTTTGCACTTTCACCTTAAACTTATTTAAAATATCCCTTGTTGAATTTCTCTTATTTTCTTTCTTTTCATATCTTTCTATAGCTTTTTTAAAGGCTAGATCCATAGCCTTAGTATCTTTTGCCTGGAAGAATACAGAGTATAGTCCTGCCTCCTTATTCTTCATTACAGAAAACCTTACTCCATATCGGTTAAGTTGTTTTTTAAGTTCCTTGACTTCACCTTTTTGTAGTTCAATATTTTCAAGCTGACCTTTTTTAACCATATCCTTAAGTCTCCTTGAATTAGTCTTCCTTTTCTCACTAAGATAGTCAGCAAGTGGTTGGCTTTTTTCAGCTGCATCTTCCATAATCTTTTTAATTGCCTTAAAGATTGCTTTTGCTGAATACTCTGCAACCTTAATCTCAATATTTATAGCCTTATTATTGACTTCGTCATTTACCATGCAGGTAACCTCCTTTCTAGGGAAATAAAAAAAACGGCCCAGACTTTTATATCTGAACCACTAAGATTTATTAAAAGATTTCATGTATTGTTATAATATTAATTATTAACTAGCTCCTCTTTAAATATTTTTGTTAAATGATTTAATGAGTAGTTTACACGATTTGGTTTAAGCCAATCATCTAAAAACATAATAAGCTCTTCCTAAGATCTTAAAGCATCCTCTGCTATAGCATATATATAAAACCTTATTTAGTATCCATAGTTATATACTACCACCATTTCTTGTTTTACGTATTGATGTTTATCCCATGGTTCATTTTTTTGTACATATGGTGAAAACCTTTATAGATATAGGTTTTATCCATATTTAACTGATAATTGCACTTAAGCTCCTTTCAAATTTCACTTTGTTTCTGAAATAAATATCTCAGTCCTTCTTTGCTACTATCATTATCATTATTTCTAATATCATTAGTTATAGACTCACCATTATATATATCATAACCATAAGGCTCAGTAATAAAAATACCTTTCCCATTTGAGTAGGAAAGCAATTCTGCTTGATATGACTTCGATGTATCAACAGGTATCTTTCCACTTAAAGTTGTCTCCTCTCCCTTGGCTATTATATCTTCAATAGAAGCCCTCATCTTTCTAAGATCACTCATAACCCTTCCGCAGAAATCATTTGGAACTTGAACTGTATATTTTAAATAAGGTTCTAATATTTCAGTTCCTGCTTTTCGAAGAGCTTCCCAAAATACATATGGTGTTAAATTCCTAAAGTCAGAGGGGGTACTTACCGGGCTATAGTATAATCCGTAGTCAAAAGTTACCTTTAAGTCTGTAACTTCCCATCCATAAAGCCCTTCTTTACAAGCCTTCTCTACAGCATCTTTTACTGCATTTTGAAATGAATTATTTAAATATCCATAGGACACCTCTGTCTTATATAATAATCCTGACCCTATTGGTAGTGGTTCTATTGACAGTCCAATAGATGCCCAATAAGGATTTGGTGGAACCTCTATATGGATTACTGCTTTAGAGTTTCTCTTAGGTCGTTCTTTATATATTGTTTTCAATTCACCAAATCTAGCATCTATTTTGTATCGGCTTTTAAGTAGTGATTCTATTACTTCCATTTGAATATTTCCAAATAGCTTCAATATGATTTCTCCAGTATCTCCGTTAATTTCACAATCGAGAAATGGGTCTTCTTCAGTTAATTCAAATAGTGCTTCTATCAGTTTGCTTCTTTTGCTTAAATCACAAGGTTTAATTGATGCTCTCAATGCCGGTTGGGCTATCTTTATATCTAAAATCCCGTCATATTTCTTACCAATATAATCACCTATCTTCAGAGAATTAGCATTAGAAATAATAGCAATATCCCCACTATTAACCTGATCTACCTTCACAATTTCACCATTCATAATTGATTCCAGACTTTTTATCTTGAAAGTTTCTTCTGTGCCATTTATATAAACATCTTGACGTGTCCTTATATTCCCACTGAATACTCTTAAGAAAGTCATCTTTCTAGATTTTTCATCCCTATCAATCTTATAAACATACGCTGATAAAAGGTCTTCAGTATTATAGCTCTTGGTAGGAAGATATTTAGTAATGGCAAATAATAGCTCGTCAATTCCAATATTTTTTAAAGCCGAACCATGAAATACAGGATAAAGATTGCAGTTATTAATCTCATCCAAAAATACATCATTATATTCTTTTTCTGCAATGACATCGCCATTTATATATTTTTCTGCTAGATAATCATTTATATCCAGTAACTTCTCTATTATTTGACTTTGAATTACTTTATCATCCCTTACATTTGTCAATTCAAAATCACCTTTATCTTTTATTTTAACTGATTGCATTATTGCAAGATTAGAAGTTAATTTCTCCTGTATTTGAGTGTATATCTCATCCAAACATACTCCCTTTCGATCTATTTTATTCACAAATATAAGTGTTGGTATATTTAATTTCACTAAAGTATTAAAAATCACTTTAGTTTGGACTTGAATTCCTTCTTTTGCTGAAATTACTAAAATAGCTCCATCTAACACTTTCAGAGTTCGCTCAACTTCGGCTATGAAATCCATGTGCCCAGGTGTATCTATGATATTTACCTTTGTATCATTGTAATTAAATGAAACTGTAGACGCCCGTATAGTTATTCCCCTATCTCTTTCAAGTTCCATCGAATCCGTTGTCGTTGTAGCATTATCAACTCTTCCAATTTTATTAATCGCCCCACTTTTATATAATAAACCTTCTGTAACAGTTGTTTTACCTGCATCAACATGTGCTAATATTCCTATATTAATAATTTTCATTTTATACCTCCACAATTATATAAAAATCCCCTGTGATAAAATACTCTCTTCACAGGGGAATTTATTTTTTATATAACTGCTTAAAGTAAATATGACATATACAATTCGATATAGCATAATCGTGCTATATCTTTAATCTGGTCAATGCCTTATAATACATAAAAATATAAATTTATTATTATGAGAATATTTTTAAATAAAAGTACAATTAACAAGCCATACAAATATTAACTAGTATGGAAAATGTACTTGTTCTATTTTATTAATAGTTATTTAAAAATACTATGCCTCATATGATAAAACTCCTTTAATTAATACTACATATTATAATATTTGTTTTTATTATATTTGTCAAGGAAGATTTGATCCCTGATAGTGTCAAGTTTTTGTTGGTGAAGGAATCCCTTTAATTTATAGACTTTTTAAAAAGTCTGTGTTTAACCACTGTTTCAACCATTTACCTGAACTTTTGTTTAATATTTCTATGTTTGTTCCACCATAATTATTATTATATGATGATTTCTTTGGTTTTGATACTTTTTCGTCTAGTTTTATTATTCTTGTTTCTTTATGTTTTTCTTTTCTTTTTTTCAGGTAGTATTTTTCTAAGTCGCCTCCGTTGTCTTGATATACTCGCATTCTTGACATTTTGTCCATGCCTTCTTCGCTCCATCCTAAGGGGCGTGAGCTTAGTCTACTGGATAGTATATGACTTACTTGGCCTTCTGCACTTATTTTTATTTCTGGATTTTTTATTTTATTTTTTATTCCTTGCCATTGATTTCTTAGGTATTTGTATGCGTTTGTTAGCTGAAGTGTAGTTTCTGTTGATTCTTCCATACGGGTCTTTGACAGTTACTAACTATAAAAAGCGCTAAAAATCCTATAATGGCTTTATTTCTTTTGTCAATTTTTATATTTTTATATTGCGTACAATATCGTACAATAATATAATAGAAACAAGAAATGAGGTGTCTAGGGTGCGAGTCAAAATAGCAAGATCCAAAAATTCAACCTCCTATTCAATTATCAAAGATGTTTACAATGAGAACGGCAAGCGGACCACCAAAGTGGTCGAAGCATTGGGTAATGAAGAAGAAATTTTAGAGAAACACCCTGGTGTTGAGCCCTACGCTTGGGCAAAACAGTATGCGAAAGAATTAGCTCAACAAGAAAAAAAGAAGAACGCTAAAATTATTGTTAAGTTAGATAAAAGTAAACAACTTCCCAAAGGGAAGCAACAAAGTTATCACCTAGGTTATCTTTTCCTAGAAGATATTTTTTATGATCTCAAGTTAGACCAAATCTGCCAAAAAATTCAAAAATCGAGTAAAGCGACCTTTGATTTAACGCAACTTTTTTCGCATATGATCTATTCTCGAATTCTATTCCCAGGTTCACAACGTCATACTTACAAACAGGCAAAAAAATATATAGAATCGCCCAAATATCATCTTTATGATGAGTATCGGGCACTCGATCTTTTAGCTAAGCATTCGGAATCTATTCAGAAATCTCTGTATGAGAATCGAAAAAATTTTATTTCTCCAGCTAGTTCGATTTTCTATTATGACTGCACCAATTATTATTTTGAAATTGAGGAGGCCGAAGGCTTAAAACAGTATGGATACTCGAAAGAACATCGTCCGAATCCTATTGTCCAAATGGGACTCTTCGTTGATCAATATGGATTCCCGCTAGGCTTCTCATTAACTCCAGGGAATCAAAATGAACAAACTACGTTAAAACCTCTCGAAAAAAGAATCCTCAATGATTTTAAATTATCGCAATTAGTAGTCTGTACCGATGCCGGTCTTTCTTCTACGGCAAATCGAAAATTTAACAGCCGATCGAATAAAGCTTTTATCACCACTCAATCCATCAAGAAATTAAAAAAACACCTTAAAAAATGGGCTCTTTCACCTATAGGCTGGCAATTAAAGGATAACGATGTCACTTATGATCTTAATGAGCTAGATCCAGAAGAATATTATAACCATGTCTTCTATAAAGATCGCTGGATTAACGAAAATGGTCTTGAACAACATTTAATTGTTACTTTCTCTTTTAAATATCAACATTATCAGCGACAAATTCGTCATCGACAAGTTGAAAGAGCAACAAAGAAACTCGAACAGCTTAGTAAGATTAAAAAGAAAAATTTCTCGGATCCTAGTCGTTTCATTACAGAAACTCACTTTACCCCTAATGGTGAAATTAGCCAGGATGTCAACTATACGTTGAATTTTGAACAGATTGAATCAGAAGAAATATATGATGGCTTCTATGGGGTTTGTACTGACTTAGAAGATGATGTACAAGCCATCGTGCAAATTAATCATTGCCGTTGGCAAATTGAAGATTGCTTTCGTGCAATGAAAACTAATTTCAAAGCTCGACCAGTCTTTCTACAACGCGAAAATCGCATTGAAGCTCATTTTCTGACCTGCTTCACGGCTTTATTGGTTTTTAAATTACTTGATTACCGCTTAGGTGGCCACTTTACACGAGAAGAAATTCTTCAAACCCTTCGTGAGATGAATGGAATAAGAATGCAGCATGAGGGGTATATCCCTACCTTTACTCGAACTGATTTGACAGATTTGCTTCATGAAGAATTTTCTTTCCGATTAGACACAGAAATTATTGAATCCAAACGACTAAAAAATATTTTAAAACAGGTAAAAAAACATAAGCGTTGTACGAAAAACTAAGCAAAAAGGAAAGCAGCCAAAACACTGATTTTTCAATGTTTTGGCTGCTTTTTCTACTTTCTAACTGTCAAAGATGAGATTAAGGATAGCATAAACGCGTGCGTAGATCTAGATTCTAGTCAAAATCTCGATTATATTCTAGCTATTTTTAATGAGCGAGTCATCGATCACGGTCACGCCATTAAATACAAAAATAAAACGTATCGCTTACTTGATCAAAACGGCCAACAGGCCTATCTTCCCCATCGCACTCGAGTTCAAATTATTGAAACTTACCAACAAGAATTATTCGCTAATCATGCGAATCAATTATATCGATTAGAGGCTATCCCACCACATGAACGCTACTCCAAGGAGCTGGATCAAGTTCCTGAAAGGAAACAGCGAAAACCTTATATTCCACCCCTCACTCATCCTTGGCGCATTCAAAATTATTATCTCTTTCGTAAAAAACAAACCGTTCTGAGAGAATAATGTATAAAACGCTCAGAAATGAAATGAACGACCCGCTTGAGTGTGAAAAAAATCTACCTCAGGTTTAATTGGGTAAAAAAATTGAATTGATCTTTTCGTGGAGTTCGTTCCGTTTCTGAGTGTAAAGCAAGCGAAGCGCGCTAGCTTTTTCACCCAAAAAAAGTGTAAGCAAAATTGCGTATTTTTCGGACAAAGTCATTTGCGCTTGACATACTAATCATAATATAATTTGACAAAATTAATTATTTAAGATATATTTTAAATAGTTTTATAAAATAAGAGCATAAAGTTTGAGGTGTTCAAATGGTAAAGGAAGTTATTCGTCATTACCTATTATTGTATGCGTTAACTATTCTGTTTGGTTTGGGTGGAGCCATTGCGATGGGCTTATTCTCACTGAAAACTGGTGGCGTCATTGACAGCGCTAACCAAAATACAGATATATTATTTAGACAAGGTCTTTGGGCCTTCCTCATGCTGATGCTTCTCTTTCTTTTTAATATACTGGAAAATACTTGTCAAGCTTATTATATTCAAGGCATTAATAAAGATTTAAAAGCAAAGTTAAGCGCGGCCCTTTACAAGCGAGAGCTTTATCACTTTAAGCAAAAGGGGCATGACTATTATCTTAATCAATTAACCAAAAATATTGATTTATTGACGGATAATTACTTAGTCCCTCGTTGTAATATTGTCATCCAATTTTTCCAAATTATAGCAAGTATCGGCTTCATTGTCTCTATTAACTGGCAGCTGGCTCTTGCCCTGCTCGTAATCGTGGCTATTACTATTATTGTTTCCCAATTACCAGGGCTCGTGATGAGAAAGAAGACAGTAGCCTTTACACAAGCCAATGAACAGTTTTTACTTGTAGTCAATCAACTGTTGCGAGGCTTTGAACAAATCAAATTGCTCAATTTAACTCAAATTTTTAGAAAGCGTTTTGAGAAAAGCGATAATGATTTTGAAGATAAGAGAAGAACCTATCACTGGACAAATTGGACAGCCAGTTCTTTAGGCTTGGTGATTGCTTTCACTTCACAATTAGCCTGCATGGGGATCGGTGTTTGGTTTGTTATTCAAGGCCAACTTACCACCGGACTATTGATTGCGGCTGTTAATTTGTTGAATAGTGTGTTTCAGCCGGCTCAGAGTTTAGCCTATAATCGGAATTTAATGAGCACAGTGACGGATATTATGGCAGAATTTAATGCTCTGGGAGAAGAAAACCACTCCTTATCCGACCAAGTGACTTTGCAAGGCCCTATTGACCATATTGAAATTCATGATTTATCGCTGGCATATAACGAAGATAAGGTTATTTTTGATCACTTCCAAACTTCCTTTCAACGAGGGAAACACTATGCCATCATTGGTGAATCTGGCCGCGGAAAATCGACCCTAATGAAATTAATCATGAAATATTATCCTGCCTCAGCTTATTCAGGAGCGATTGAAGTTAATGGCCAAAACATCGAGCAATTATCTACAGAAAGTCTATATGGTCAGATGGCCTTTATTCAGCGAAATGACTTTTTTATTCCTGGTTCTGTTCAAGAAAACATTGAATTATATCGGGAATTAAAAAAGGATCCTCGCCCTTTATATCATCAGTTAAAATTTACCGATGTCTTCCTCCAGAAGCCCTTAGAACAAGGCAGCGAAACACATGTATCGAGTGGTGAAGCTCAACGCATCAATATTGCACGCTTTTTAGTTGAAGATTACGATGTCTTAATTTTTGATGAACCGACAGCTAATTTAGATCCTGCCACTCGCGACATCATCTTTGACTTAATTTTTTCCTTAGACAATAAACTCATTCTGGTGATCACTCATGTCGACAATAAAGCAGTGCTGCAACGCTTTGATGATGTTCTAGAGTTGAAATAAGAATGAGTTCATTGAAAATATATTAGGAGGTGAAAACATTGAAACTAGAGTTAGAAGTTCGCTCCGCTGGATCAGGAAGTTCAGACGGTGGCGTTGTGAATTGGTACTTTGTGTAATTGTTAAAGATCTGATATAAGTTCATACCTAGATTGAGGAAGAAGCTAAAAGTGAGTATCATTGAAGTTTCTTCCTTTTTGATGTCTTTTATTATAGTAAACAAGGTGGTAAAAATGAATAAAATAAATAATACACTTCTTTATCCTTTATTTAATCGTGACTTAGTAATATACCCGTGGAAAGAAAATATTTTGCGTGTGGGATCAGATGACGATAGTACAAAGGAAATTATAGGGCATCCTAATATTTGGAAAAAAATTATCAAGCAGTTTGATGGTCAGAGGACAGTCGATGAATTAGCAAATGATCTGTCTCATGAATTTTCTATTGAAAAAAATCAAGTTTTAAAATTTATTCAGGGCTTTGCATCGGAGAACTTCATTAATTTTTTTCCATTCCCTTACGATAAAAACGATCCTTTTCTTAGTTATTTTAATAATGCGATAACTTATTATTCAAGTGCTGGTTTAGGTGGCTATAAATTACTACAGCAACTTCAAAAAATGAAAATTTGTATTTTAGGTTGTGGAGGTGGAGGGTCTCATTTAGCTTATTATTTTGCGCAGATGGGAGTGGGATATATCCATATCGTCGATCCCGATCGCGTTGAACGAAAAAATGTCAGTCGCCAAGCTTTGTTTGAAGTTAATGATATTGGAAAATTAAAAGTTACTTGTTTCAAAAAGGCACTACTCAATAAAAATCCGTACGTTCAAATAACTACAAGTACATCTCGCATGAGGACTATTGCTGACGTTAAGCATGAAATCAAAGACGTGGACTGGGTAGTTTGTGCAATGGATGAACCCCCATATATTGCCCAAAGATTAGTAAATCGAGCATGTTATGAAATAAAGCTTCCCAGCTTATACTGTTTTAGCCAAAAAACAGCAGGAAAATTAATTTTTGTCGATCCACGGATTAAAGACTGTGCTTGTATTGATTGTCTATTAGCCCAAACTGACTCTGAGGAATTTCAAGACTTAGTACAATTTTTTGTTAGTGGTTTCAAAGAATTGGAAACTGCAACAATTATGCCTAATTTTACCCTATTATGTAGCTGGATTGTAAAAAAATGGTTGAATTTAATAACCAAACAAAATAATGATATTTTTAACAAATTATTTCGCTTTGATTTTGATCGCTTTGAAGAGAAGGAATTTCACAACTTTTCCAAGCACCCTGATTGTCCTACATGCCAAAAAACAAACAAAATAGAAAGTAATCTGTGGAAGTTTATACCTATTCAGTAATTTTATGCTAAAAAACCACTATATTAAATATCTAATAAGAATACCTGTCAATAGCTGAAATTGAATGACTTAAATATTTGGTTCTAAATCAACGAACCATCAAGGATTTCTTTATTTGAAAGCCTCGATAGTTCGTTTTTAAAAAAAAGCAATAAATAGGTTTACACGTTAAACTAGGTTTTAGCCTGCACTGTTGTCTGTCAAAGTTTTATAAGGAAATAAAAAAGTAATTTAACTACTTCGGCCTTATTAGCTGAAACTGATCTCTTATATTTTCTATTTAAAGGCCAAACAGAGGATTTAGCTAATATATCAGGCAACAACAAGTATTTATTTATGTAATGTTGAATATTTAGAAACTCATCGATGCCATCAGACATAGCCTATCAATTTTAAGGAACAGATTATCATACTTCGACAGCAAAACCTCATACAGAAAACTATCCTTCAAATACCAGATGCCTAAACTTATATAGAATAACAGTCAAGTTAACGATGTTACTGAGTCACATTTTAAATGGGTGCAATGCTAATTTGCAGGCAAGATAAAGACGGTCGGTATGTTTGAAAACCTCACCGAACCAATAAATCTTGGCTTCAAACCTCTTACCCGCAGTTTTTAACGCATGGACAGACTTATTCCTATCCACCAGCAGGAGAGTTAAGCATTGCCCTGGGTTAGGCCTTGATAAATATGCTTAAGATTATGTTTGAGGAATTTGATATAAGTATCCCCAGGCTCACCCTTTTTCCCAATTTCATCGGAGAAAATTGGCGTTTTATAGATGGGCACACCCGTTTCATTGGAGACAGTTTCCATCGGCCGGGTGTCCACATTGGATTCCACAAAGAGTACCTTGGGCTTGTTTTCCTGCACAAAGTGAATAGCATTTTGAATTTGATCAGGCGTACCGGTTTCATCCGTATCGATCGCCCAAATGAAGCCTTCATTTAAGTCATAGCGATCCGCCATGTATTGGAAGGCTTGTTCACTCGCGATAAAGGCACGCTCAGCCCCCGTCAAGCTACCCAACTTTTCTGCGTACTCCTTTTCAACGTTCTTCAAGTCTGCGAGGTATTTCTCGGCATTCTTCTTATAATCCTCAGCGTGATCAGGGTCTTCTTTGACTAAGGCATCACGCAAAGCTTCGGCCATCGTGATCCCCACATTAGGATCCAAGAAGGCATGCGGATTGATTTCCTTTTGCCCTGCTTCGTCCTTTAAGTATTTCGGTTCAATACTATCACAGAGGGCATAGCGCTTATCTTCAGGAAAGTTAACGGAATTAGCGAGCTTCGTGAGCCAGCCGCCCTTCCCGCCTTCAAGATTCAAGCCATTGTACACAAGAATATCCGCATCGGTCATGGCCTTGATGTCTTCAGGGCGGGGATCATATTCATGCGGATCAGTACCAATCGGAACGAAGTTATGCACCGTCACATGCTCTCCGCCGATTTCTTCGGCCATATCGGTGATAATGGAGAAAGAAGAAGCGACTTTTACTTTACCTTCTCCTGAACCGTCGGCTGCTGCCGAATCTTGCCCTCCTCCCTGGCCACAGGCTACTAGAAGAACACCCAGGAAAAGAACTCCCAAGACTCTGACTAATTTCTTCAACATTTTATTGCTCCTTTACTTGTTCTTGTTCCTTGTCTTTTTTTAAATACTGCCAAACTAAGCCTTTTTTTGGGGCTAAAAAGAAGACTAAAAGGAAAATGACGGTCACGACTAAAACCATGACCACTCCTGAAGGAAGGTTATACGCCTCACTAATCATCAGCCCCGTACTCGTTGAAAACACCCCAATGAGCACTGCAATCGCCAGCATACGTGGTAGGCGATCCGTCAACAAATAAGCCGTCGACGCTGGTGTTATCAAGAGCGAGACCACGAGAATCACCCCTACCGTTTGGAGGGAAATCACGGTCACCAAGGTCAGCATGATCATCAAGGCATAGTGAATCATTTTTACCGGTAGGCCACTGGCTTCCGCCATGACTGGGTCAAAACTGGTCAATTTCAATTCCTTGTAGAAGAGTGCCACAAACAGTAAGACGAGCCCCGAAATAATAAAGGTCAGATAGCGATCCATGGGCTGGACGGTTAAAACATTCCCGAACAATATCGACGTCAAATCGGTGGCCGTCTGTAGTTTTGTGACCAGTAAAACCCCCAAGGCGAAGAAGGCGGAGAAAATGATCCCAATGGCTGAATCTCCCTTGATGGTACTATTCTGCTTCACAAAAGTAATACCTAAAGCGGCAAGAACACCAACGACCGCTGCCCCGTAAAAATAATTGATGTCTAGCATATAGGAAATAGCGACCCCGGGCAAAATAGCATGGGAAATCGCATCGCCCATTAAGGCCATCCCGCGTAGCACAATAAAGCAACCAACCACCCCACAGACAATCCCCACCACAATGGAGACGAGAAGCGCCTGCTGGAGGAATTGATACTGCATCACTTGATTAATAAATTGGCTAAGCATGCTGGCCACCTCCTTGGTAATTGTAAATTAATTCTGCTCCAAAGGCCTGGGCCAAATTCTCATCCGTGAAAACATCCTCCACGGGGCCGACTGCGAGCACTTCGCGTTTAATAATAATAACCCCATCAAAGTATTGTTTCACACTGCCCAGATCATGATGGACAATGAAAATGGTCTTGCCCTCAGCTGCTAATTGCTGAAGGATAGCCATAATCAAGCGTTCACTCGTCACATCAATACCAATAAAAGGCTCATCTAAGAAAAGGTATTGGGCATTTTGTGCCATGGCACGCGCAATCAAGACCCGCTGGAATTGCCCGCCGGATAATTGGCCAATTTGCCGATCTTGATAGTCCAGCAGATCCACCTGATTTAGAGCCTCCAGAGCACGTTTTTTCTCCGCTTCACCCGGACGCTTTAGCCAGCCCAAACTCGGGTAAGTACCCGTTAGGACGCAATCAAAAACAGTAATCGGAAAACTCGTGTCAATCGAGCTACGTTGTTCAATATAGGCAATGTGGGCTTGCACGGCTTTCAATGGTTGGCCATCATAGGTCACTTGCCCTGTGTGCTTTACCAAACCCAGCATCGCCTTCACTAGCGTTGACTTTCCAGCCCCGTTCGGCCCAATGATGCCATAAATTTGACCGGGGGCGACATGAAAATCAGCCTGGCGTAATGCCGGCACCTCGCCATCATAAGTTACAGATAAATGGTCGACGTCAATCACGTCAGACCTCCTTTCCAAAACATTCAATGTATTGTTACATGAAATATCTCACATTTATTGATTGGTTTTAGATTAACCTAAATATAGCTAGATTGCAAGCTAAAAGTGCAGAAAAAAGGAAAAAGTTTAGCCATTTTGCTGCCAGTAAAAGGGAACTCCGTGAAAATTCACCCTCATCATTAAGCGGCTTTAAACTAAGAGAAGGAGTCCAGGTCACGCCTAAGGGAGGGTGGCGTTACGTCAAATGCGAGAACCTGCCCTACAGGCAGAACCTCTCATTTGGCCGTCAACTCACCGCTCCCTTTCTTCGGCGTTCCCTTCCTTTAGTCCAGGTCACGCCTAAGGGAGGGTGGCGTTACTCGAATTTTATTTTTATACCCTAGGTCGTTCTTACTTTTAAATCCAGCTCAACTCGGCAGGCTGGACATCCACTTCATTAAATGATGAACCTAACTATCGTTAGAACCATCATTTAATTCCAGTGATTCCGCCTGCTAGTCGAGTTTCGCTTCCTATCGTCAACTCGACGGGAAATTGAGAGGTTCGTCGCCTTTTTATTCACCTTATTTATCCACATCTTTGTGGACAGAATTCACTTTTTGTTTTTGTGCACACATTACTCCCAGGTTTATCCACAATTCACAAGTAAAAGATAGTTATTAACAATTGTGGATAACCGAGAGCGAAAATGGGGATAATCAAGCTTTTACTAGGAAAAGTCATCCACAATATCAAGCTTATCCCAAGAAGTATCCACTATTTTTCACAAGGTGTGGACAAATATTGTTTGGATATGCGAATATTTCTTTTCTTTGCTTGTTAATTGTGGAAAACTTTTAGTCTTCATGCTATCCTTAACATGCTAGAAATAGATAAAGGAGATCATTATGGATGATTTAAATCGTCTTTGGGCTTATATTGAAAATTACTTCCAAGAAGAGTTATCAAAGCCCAGTTTTGAAACTTGGTTTCAAGAATTAAAGCCGGCGCGTTTTGAGCAGGACACGCTGTATTTACTGGCCGGCTCTAAATTACATAAACGCCACATCGAAACGCACTATTTGGTGCAAATTCGCCAGGTGGCTTATGATTTTTTGAAGCGGGATATTAATGTGGAGTTAATTTTAGCCGATGAGGAGCCGGATAATTTATCCTTTGGAAGTCCGACACAAGCGACAAAAAGCCACAATAATCGTTTCAGCTCGCGCTCGACGCAATTAAATCCCAAATATACCTTCGATAATTTCATCGTAGGGGAAGGGAATAAGATGGCGCATGCGGCGGCTTTGGCGGTGGCAGAAGGCCCAGGCCACGACTACAATCCCCTCTTCTTCTACGGGGGCGTCGGCTTGGGAAAAACACACTTGATGCAAGCGATTGGCCATGAAGTGACCCGCCTCCACCCAGAAGCACGCGTGAAATACGTGACGAGTGAAACTTTCACCAATGACTTTATTGAAGCGATCCGCACCAATACCATGCCTGATTTCCATGCAGAATACCGGCAGGTCGACATGCTTTTGGTGGACGATATCCAATTTATCGCTGAAGGAAATAAGGATAAAACCCAGGAGGAATTCTTCCATACCTTCAACGAACTCTACAATAATAATAAACATATTGTCCTCACTAGCGACCGGGATGCTGGGCAAATTCCCCAACTGGAAGACCGCTTAGTGTCGCGCTTTAAGCAGGGCTTATCCACTGATATTACCCCGCCTGATTTAGAAACTCGGATTGCGATTTTACGGAATAAGGCACAAACCAATCAGCTGGATATTCCCGATAACACGCTGAATTACATTGCCGGGCAAATTGATTCCAACGTCCGCGAATTGGAGGGAGCTTTGACGAGTGTCCAGGCCTATGTGGTCATGCACCACGCCGAACTCACGCCCAGTGTCGCTGCCCAGGCGTTGAGAAATTACACCGAGCAAACCCAGGATGATACGCCAACGGTAGCCAGTATTCAGGAAACAGTGGCCAACTTCTACCATTTAACGGTCGCCGATTTAAAAGGCAAGAAGCGCAAACGCGAGATTGTCCTCCCCCGGCAAATTGCCATGTACTTGGCGCGGGAACTCACCGACCTCTCCCTGCCTAAAATTGGCCGCAAATTTGGCGGCAAGGACCATACCACCGTCCTCCATGCCCATGACAAAATCACCAAAGAAATGAAAAACTCTATCAGCTTGGAAAATGACTTGGGCCAGATTAAAAAACTCTTGCAAAATATGTTTTAGCCGCCAAAAATGCAGGCAGCTATGCTAAACTAGAAGCAGGCCTTGTGGATAAAACCAAGACTTATCCACGCCCTTCTCAAAAGACTTATCCACATGACAAAGTCTGTGGATGACTTCTTTTCCCGGAATTATCCACAGAGCCCACAGGACCTAAGACGACTATGATATCTATCTATATAATAAATAAAGGAGCGAGCCATGAAATTCACCATCAAGCGGACTGTTTTTATCGAACAGCTCAATCATGTGACCAAGGCGATTTCCCAACGCACGCCAATTCCCATTTTGATGGGGGTTAAAATTTTAGCCAGTGAGGATGGCTTGTGGTTAACTGGGAGCGACGCCACCATTTCGATTGAGGCTTTTATTGATGCGAGTGAGCCGGAACATGCCCTAACCATTGAGCAAACTGGCAGTATTGTCTTGCAGGCCTCTGTTTTAAGCGATATTGTCCGCAAACTCTCCGATGAGACCATGCAAATTGCAGTCAGAGACCGCCTGCAAGCAGATATTACTGCGGGCAATGCCGCCTTTACGCTCTTGGGCACAGCGGGCGATGATTACCCCCGCCTCCCCACCATTGATGAGGACAGTACCTTTACCCTGCCGGCGATGACCTTTAAGGAAGTGATCCACCACACGATTATTTCTATTTCTACCCAGGAAATTCGCCCCATGTTTACGGGGATTTACTTTGAATTTCAAGCCGGGCAATTGAAGGCCGTCTCCACCGATTCCCACCGCTTGAGCCAGCGTATTGTGCAGGTGAACAGTCCGGAAGCCAAGCGTGAGGAACCCTTGGGCCTCATTATTCCGGGGCGGAGCCTGAATGAATTGGTGAAAATTATCCACGACGACGATGATGTGGAAATGACGGTCAGTGACCAGCAAATTCTCTTCCATACGCGCAACCTCTACCTTTACTCACGTTTATTGGAAGGGAACTACCCCGATACGGACCGCTTGCTACCGGAAAATTACGATACCCGCCTGATGCTATCGGCTTCCCACTTCCTCAAGGCGATTGAGCGGGCCCTTATTATGAGTAAGGAAGGCCGCAATCACGTGGTTAAATTGGCCATGAGCGCGGACTTGACCCTCCTCTACGGGCAATCCCAGGAAGTCGGGGAAGTGAAGGAGGAATTAACGCCCAAAGCCTTTGATGGCAAGGATTTAACGATTGCCTTCAACCCCCAATACATGCGCCAGGCCTTGCGGACCTTTGGCGACCAAGATATCGTCATTCGCTTCCAGCAAGCCACTCAGCCTTTCCTCCTTCTGCCTTTGGAGCGGGAACAGGAGCGCAGTGTGGTTCAACTGATCACCCCGATCCGGACGCCGGAATAAAACTTTTCAGATAAGCATTTTGAGTCCTGCCTCGGCGGGACTTTTTCTTTTTGGCTTAAAATTAGCCCGTATTCACGAATAACCTTAAAATGTGTTAAAAGCCTCCCAAGCCGTAGAAGAGAATGACGGGCAATTTCTGGGGTCTGAATTGAGTTTAAGGGGGATTTAAGCTATAATATATAGGGAATGAAGCGATCTGGGGTGGCTTTGGCTGCCCCAATTTACTTAAGGAGGTTCGACATGGCAAAAACATTGGTCGTCGCCGGCGAGCATTTGACGCTCGGGCAAATGCTAAAGGAAGTCGGCTACATTGACACCGGAGGCCAGGCCAAATGGGTGCTTAAAGAAGACCGTATTCTAGTGGACGGTGACTTGGAAACCAGGCGTGGGCGCAAGCTCTACCCCGGCATGCGGGTGACGCTTGTTGAAATTGAAGAAAGCTATGACCTCGTCAGTGCTCGTGGTAGCGATGGAACTGAAAAACCTTAAGCTGAAGCATTTCAGAAATTATGAAGCGGCAGAAGTGACCTTCTCCCCAGGAATCAATGTGCTGGTGGGGGCAAATGCCCAAGGGAAAACCTCCCTCTTAGAGGCCATTTACGTTCTCGCCCTCGCGCGCAGCCACCGCACCAAGCAGGAGCGGGATTTGATCCAATGGGGGGCGTCCGAAAGTTACTTGGCGGGTGAGGTCCGCTTTCGCCAAGGCCAGCGTCCGTTGAGCTTGACGCTTTGGCCAAAGGGGAAAATTGCGCGGGCCAATCATTTGGAATTGCCACGTTTAAGCGATTATATCGGCCAACTCCGGGTCGTTCTTTTTGCCCCAGAGGATTTAACCCTGCTCAAAGGCCCTCCGGCCGAGCGCCGACAATTTATCGACCGCGAATTAAGTCAGATGAACCCCCTTTATTTGCATGAACTCTTGACCTACCAGCATGAATTGAAGCAGCGCAATGCCTATTTGAAGCAATTGCGCAAGGGCCAGGCCAAGGATCGGACACTTTTAGATATTTTAACTGAGCAATTGGCGGCTTCCGGGGCTAGGATGTTGGCCATGCGACAGGCTTTTGTCGAGCAATTGGAAGCCTGGGCCGGGCCGGTGCATGAGGCGATTTCCGACCAAAAGGAAAAGCTCACGCTTGCTTACGACACGCGCCTGCCCTGGCCTAAAGCTGAAGCCGGAGCTTTGGACGCCGACCCCAACACCCAGGCCCAAGCCCTCACCCAGGCTTTGGAAGAAAATTTACTGGCGGCTTATGAAGAGCAGGCAGCCGCTGAAATCGAACGGGGAACCACCCTACTGGGCCCCCACCGCGATGACCTCCTCGTCTACATTAATGGCCAGGAAGTGAAACGTTACGGTTCCCAAGGCCAGCAGCGGACGGGGGTTTTAAGCATGAAATTAGCGGAACTCGACTGCATGGCCCAAGCCACCGGCGAGTACCCTCTGCTCTTATTGGATGACGTGTTGAGTGAATTGGATGCCAAGCGGCAAAGCCTTTTACTTCAGGTCATTGAAGATAAAGTTCAGACCTTTTTAACAACGACGAGCCTAGAAGGCGTGAATTGGGATGTGCTCAAAAACCCGCACGGCTATCGCATTAGCCAAGGGCAAGTTGAGCCTTGTGAGATTAAGAATTAAAAAGTGAAGGTGATAGCATGGCGGATGAGAAAAATAAACGTGATGACAATTTGCAGCCCCAAGACGAAGGGAAAAAAGAAGTTCTTCCGGAAGAGCTCCCGCTTTTAGGCCAAGATTATGATGCCAGTCAAATTCAAGTGCTGGAAGGCCTGGAGGCAGTGAGGAAGCGGCCGGGCATGTACATTGGCTCGACCAGTGGTACCGGCCTTCATCATTTGGTTTGGGAAATTGTCGACAACTCCATTGATGAAGCCTTAGCGGGCTTTGCGGATCATATTGAAATCAAAGTCCTGCCTGATAATATCATTCAAATTACAGACAATGGTCGGGGGATCCCAGTGGATATTCAAGCCAAAACCGGCCGGCCAGCTGTGGAGACGGTCTTTAACGTTTTGCATGCGGGCGGGAAGTTTGGCGGCGGCAGCTACAAGGTCTCCGGCGGCCTCCATGGGGTGGGCGCCTCCGTGGTGAACGCCCTGTCGGAATGGTTGGCCGTTGATGTCCATAAAAACGGCCAGATCTACCACCAGAAATACTCGCGTGGGACAATTTTGAGTGAATTGGAAGTGGTTGGCGAAACCGATGTCTCGGGGACGGTGGTCACCTTTAAGGCGGATCCGGAAATTTTTACCGACACCACGACTTATGACCTGGAAGTCTTAAACCAGCGGACGCGGGAGTTAGCTTTCTTAAACAAGGGCCTGCGCATCAGTTTGGCTGACGAGCGGCCGGAGGAAGCTATTGTTTACAGTTACTGCTACGAAGGTGGTTTGAAGGAATATATCCGTTTCTTAAATGAAAAATACGAGCCCCTCTTCCCCGAACCGATTTACTTGGAAGGGGAAAAAGACGGTGTGGAAGTCGAAGTGGCCCTTCAGTATACGAATGATTTCCATACGAATTTTCTAAGTTTTGCCAATAATATCCATACCTTCGAGGGCGGGACGCATGAGGCTGGAGTAAAAGCCTCCCTCACGCGCACGGTCAATGACTATGCTCGCCAGGCCAATATCATCAAGGACGATGACCCGAACTTAAGTGGGGAAGATGTGCGCGAAGGTTTGACGTTGATTGTGTCCGTCCGCCACCCCAACCCCCAATTTGAAGGGCAAACGAAGATGAAGTTAGGGAACTCGGAAGTCCGTACCATTACCGACCGCCTCTTCAATAAGCATTTTGAGCGCTTCTTGATGGAAAATCCGCGCGTTGGCCGGCAAATTGTGGATAAAGGCTTACTGGCCTCCAAAGCGCGTCAAGCGGCCAAGCGTGCCCGGGAAATGACGCGCAAGAAGTCAGGCCTGGAGATCAGTCACTTGCCGGGGAAATTGGCTGACTGCTCCAGCCGCCTGCCCGAAGAGTGTGAACTTTTCATCGTGGAAGGGAATTCGGCGGGTGGCTCAGCGAAAAATGGACGTGACCGCCACTTTCAAGCCATTCTTCCCATCCGCGGGAAAATTTTGAATGTAGAAAAAGCTAGTCTCGAGCGTATTTTAGCCAATGAGGAAATTCGCTCCCTCTTTACGGCCATGGGGACCGGTTGGGGTGAGAATTTTGATGCGGACAAGGCCCGTTACCATAAATTAGTCATCATGACCGATGCGGACGTCGATGGGGCCCACATCCGGACCTTATTATTGACCTTATTTTACCGCTACATGCGCCCGCTTTTAGACCGGGGCTATGTGTATATTGCCGTTCCTCCCCTCTACCAAGTGCGCCAAGGGAAGAAGATCCAGTATGTGGATTCTGATGCGGAGTTGGACGACTTACTGAAGGAACTGCCCGAACGGCCCAAGCCTGCTATTCAGCGCTACAAGGGGCTGGGGGAAATGGACGCCCACCAATTATGGGAGACGACCATGGATCCGGCCAACCGCCGCATGCTTCAAGTGAGTGTGGCAGACGCTAAGGAAGCGGATCAGATTATCGATATGCTGATGGGGGATCAGGTGGCGCCCCGCCGGCAATTTATTGAAGAAAACGCGACATACGCCACCATTGACTTATAGTGAGAGGAGACGAGGCAATGGATATGGATCAAGAAAACTTGCAACCCGAACAACGGGGTCTCGCCCATGAGATGGAGAAGTCGTTTTTAGACTATGCGATGAGTGTCATCGTCTCCCGCGCCCTGCCTGATGTGCGGGACGGCTTAAAACCGGTCCACCGGCGCATTCTCTACGGCATGAATGAATTAGGGGTGACTCCCGACAAGGCCTATAAGAAATCGGCTCGGATTGTCGGGGACGTCATGGGGAAATACCACCCGCACGGGGACTCGGCCATTTACGAATCAATGGTTCGAATGGCCCAGGATTTCTCCTACCGCTACATGCTGGTGGATGGCCACGGGAACTTCGGTTCGATTGACGGCGACCAAGCAGCCGCCATGCGGTATACCGAGGCCCGCATGAGTAAAATTTCAATAGAAATGCTTCGTGATATTAACAAGGACACGGTGGACTTAATCCCTAACTACGACGGGGAAGAGTCCGAGCCAGAAGTCCTCCCCGCCCGCTTCCCGAATTTGCTTGTCAACGGGGCAACGGGGATTGCGGTCGGGATGACCACGGCGATTCCCCCGCACAATTTGAATGAAGTGATTGCCGGCTTGCATCTGCTGATGAAAAATCCCGACATCACCACGCCCGAATTGATGAAGGCCATCCCCGGTCCTGACTTCCCCACTGGCGGCATTGTGCTGGGAAAATCAGGCATCCGCCGTGCCTATGAAAAAGGCCGGGGCCGCATTACCGTGCGGGCTAAATTAGATATTCAACAAGTCAATGACCGCGAGCGGATTATTGTCACTGAAATTCCTTACATGGTGAACAAGGCCAAGCTCGTGGAGCGTATTGCTGATTTGGCCCGCGACAAGGAAGTGGATGGTATTACCGCCGTGCGTGACGAATCGGGCCGAGACGGCATGCGGATTGTGATCGAATGCCGGCGCGATGCTAGCGCCAGTGTGGTAATCAACAATCTCTACAAACTGACTCAGTTGCAAGCCAATTTCAACTTCAATATGGTGGCCATTGTGGACGGTGTCCCCCAAACCCTAAGCCTTAAAGAAATTCTCTACCATTACCTGAAGCACCAGGAAAATGTGATCCGCCGGCGTTCCCTTTTCGAGAAGAAGAAGGCAGAAGCCCGCGCCCATATCCTGGAAGGCTTGCAGGTGGCTTTGGATCATATTGATGCCATTGTGAATATTCTCCGTTCCAGTGCTTCTGGCGATGAGGCCAAGGAGATTTTCATGGAGCAATATGAACTAAGCGACAAGCAAGCCCAAGCCATTTTAGACATGCGCATGGTGCGCTTGACCGGCTTGGAGCGGGAAAAAATTGATGCCGAGCACCAGAAATTAATGGAAGAAATTGCCTACCTGACCGAAGTGCTCGCCAACGAACGCCTGCGCTACCAGATTATTTACGAGGAGCTTTTGGCGATTCAGGAGCGTTTCGGGGATGAACGGCGCACGGAACTCCGGGCAGGAGAATTACTGGATCTGGAAGACGAAGATTTGATCGAGGAAGAAGCCGTCATCATCACCCTCACGAAGAACGGCTACATCAAGCGCCTGAGCGAAGCTGAGTTCCGCGTCCAACACCGCGGCGGCACAGGGGTGCGAGGCATGAGCATGACGGAGGATGATGTCATGGACACCATCCTCTACACCTCCACCCACGATGTCTTGCTCTTCTTCACCGACCACGGCAAGGTTTACCAATTGCGCGGCTTTGAAATACCGGAATACGGCCGGCAGGCGAAGGGCTTGCCCATGGTGAATCTTCTGAAACTAGAGGCCGATGAAGAGGTCTGCGCCGCCCTTCGAATTCCGAGCGGGGGCGTGGATGAGATTGGGATCAAGGAGCTCTGCTTTGTGACCCGGCAAGGCTTTGTCAAGCGGACCGCCGTGGAAAACTTCTTGAACATTCGCCAAAGCGGCCTCATTGCCCTAACCCTCAATGACGATGATGAATTAGTGCGCGTCTTACCGACCACAGGCGACCAAGATATTATCATTGGGACCCATAATGGCCAGGCCATTCGCTTCTTGGAGACCGATGTGAGAAGCATGGGACGGACAGCCCGTGGGGTGCGGGGCATTCGTTTGGGAGCTTCGGACTATGTCATTGGGGCTTCTACTGTGAGTGACCTTGACGATGTGCTCGTGGTGAATGAACGCGGCTACGGCAAGCGGACCCCAGCGACCGCCTACAAGCAGCAATTCCGAGGCGGAAAAGGGGTCTCCACCAGTAATATTACTGAGAAAAACGGTCCTGTCATGGGCTTAAGGGCCCTGGCGGGAGACGAGGAAGTGCTCATGATGAGTGATGAAGGGGTTATGATTCGCTTCAAGGCCACGGACATTTCCCAAACCGGCCGTCATACCCAAGGAGTGCGCCTCATGCGCCTGAATGGTAACGATTTGGTGTCCGCCATGACTGTGATTACAGATCCTTTTGGGGAAGAAGAGGCGGACACGGCAGAGAATGAAGCGAAGGACAGCCTGGACGAAGCCCTAAGTCCGGAAGCGGAAGCCACGGGTCAAGTGTCTGAGCACTTGGCGTCTGATATGCAGGCCTTTGCGGATGATTTACTCGCTGACGAGGACTTGCCTAAGGATCTTGACCCAGAGCAGGACCAGGAAGAGCCGGAGGCTTAGGAGGAGAATACTTTGAATATTCTAGTCACCGTTGATGAGAATTACGTAAAGCCTTTGAAAATTATGCTGGCGTCCCTGTTCAAAAACACGCCCGGCTCGTTAACCATCTACCTCCTCCACTCCAAATTGAGAGCGGAGACGGTGGCAGGCTTACGGGCCTTTGTGGAGCGCTATGAAGGCAAACTCATCCCCTTGAAGGCTGACAATAGTCTGTTTCAGGAGGCCCCCTTAACCAAGCATTATACGGTGGAAATGTACTATCGACTCTTAGCCTATCAATTTTTGCCTACTGACGTGGAGAAGATTCTCTACTTGGATCCGGATATTTTGGTGATTAATGATTTGACGCCGCTCTACGAGACGCCTTTATCGGAGCAATTGTTTGCGGCAGCTCATCATGACACCATTGGCATGAATGAATTGAATAAGCTACGTTTTTTACCCTATGAGATTGACAATTACTACAATACGGGTGTTTTGCTGATGAATGTGGCCGCCCAGCGGCAACGGATTGAGCCAGAGGAGATCTTTGACTTTGTCGAAGAGCACGGCAGCTGGCTGGCCCTGCCCGACCAGGACGTTTTAAACGCCCTCTATGCCCATGATGTTATCGCCTTAGACGAGTTAAAGTATAATTATGATGCCCGGAAATTTCGCTATTACCAGTTGAAAACGCTGGGAGAGTGGCCGATGGAGCGGGTGGCCTTCGAGACGGCCATCCTCCATTTCTGCGGGAAAAATAAGCCCTGGCAAGACGGCTATACCGGCCTCTTCCACGCCCTCTACCAGCACTACCACCGGCTGATGGTGATTGCTGAAAGCAAGAAGGGACTGGGAAAAAACTCAATTCCTGAATAAAAAAACATGGGGCTGGGAAAAAACTCAGTCTCAGAATAAAAAAAACGCATCAGTTTATTTCGAAATAAATTGATGCGTTTTGATATTTTATAAAGACAAAGCGAGTTCCAAGCCTTATAATAAAAGGTAACCAAACCGAAGGAGGAACTCGCTTTGTATCAAAATTATACCACAATGGAAACAGCTTTAACACTAAAATTAGATTTTACGATTCCTGAGGACTATGAAGCTCGGCTGATCAGCCGATTTGTCGACTCGATTCCTACGGAAATTATTCTGGAAGACACTTCTCATACGGGACCTCCTGCTTTTCATCCAGCAATGCTATTAAAGATGTGTTTATTTGCCTATAGTCGATGAACGTTTTCAGGTCGAAAAATTGAACAGATGAATGAAGAAGCCATTCCGATGAAATGGCAAACAGGCGATACCCCTGTTAGCTATAAGATAATCAATAACTTTTGGTCAAGCAAACATGCTTTTCATTTGCTTAAATATTCATTTACCCTTTTCACAATGCTTTTAAGGGACAATGGTCTCATCCACCCAGAGGCTTTATTTATTGACGGGACAAAAATTCAAGCCAATACTGACTAAGCCAATGAGCGGTTAAATAAACTAGCGAAAACACCCAAAGGGAGGCAGCGCCAGACAGCAGTCAATTATAATTGGGAATACTTTAAATACCAAGCTAAAGAGAATTTAGAAAGCACACCTGGAAAAGTAATCTATGCGCAACGTAAGATTGACATAGAGACCGTTTTCGTACGGATGAAAGGTGTCTTTAGCATGCGCAGGACGCACGTCAGAGGCAAACCAGCAGTTTATAATGATATCGGAGTCATGCTAATGAGTATAAATTTAACAAAACTAGCCCTTGAAAGCCGACGAAGAACAGAAGTTCTTCGTGAGGCTTTCAATAAAAATAAAAAATGCGCTGAAGCAAGCAAAATTTTGATCACTTCAACGCTTTTTTATGCTTTGTAGTATTAGCCTCGACTTAATTCCCAGCTCTTTTTAAAAAGTTATTTTTAAGTTAACTGTAATAATTTTAACAAACCCAATAATACAAGTGATTGAGTAAAAAACAACGGAAGACATAGTCCTAACATTTTTTCATAAGTTGTACTCACAAGATTCTTGTTAATAATATAAAAACTTGATAAGGCAGCTAAAGTTACGACGGTTATAAATAAACCACTAAAGATTAAATCTAACTTTCTAAGATTAAATCCAAAGATAAAAATAATAGTCGGTACGTATATATATGCCATATACATATAAAAACTAACTTTCTTTGTCATTATTACACCTCATTATTTAAGGACAAGCAGCTGAAACAGGAATCCAGGCCGCTCCAACTGCAGCACCTGCAATCAATCCAGCTGCTCCTCCGAAGGCCATTCCTATAGCTCCACCATAGATAGTGGATAGGGCTACGCCTGATAAACCAACTCCCCAATCACAAGCATTTTTATTTTCACCAATAGGATCAACACACGTACCATCAGACATAAACTCTTTATAAACTTGTTCACCATTCGCATTTTCAGCAGTTAAAGTGTATGTATTTCCATTATCTTTTAGAGTATATGCTGTAACATAATTTTTACCTTCTTCAATCACACCAATATTTTGATTTTCATCAAAATATTTAGTGTAAGTTAACCCACCATATACGAATTTATTATTTGAATCGACTGTATATCCTCTAATTTGTAAAGAATCTGCAATATTAGTATATTCTATGCTATTTTCTTCGTTAAGATTTTTATCAATAACTTCAATATTTTCCTCAGCATTAGCTGGTACCAAATTAACTGTTCCGAAAGCTAAAGGAGAAAGAGTCAATCCTAAAAGTGAAGTTATAATATACTTTCTCTTGACCATATAGATCACTTTATCTTTCTTTATATAAACGTTTTCTTATCTATTTCTAGTGTATTACTGAGTTTAAATCAAATCAAATATTAAGCTTCAAGTTAATATTATTAGTTTGCTAATCGAAAGTCGTATAATAAAAAAATTTTCTTCTATCAAATCATCAGCCTTAATCCAGCTCAATTTTGCGATTTAAGCCGTTTAATTTCAAAAGTATCACAGAGTGCTTTAAAAGCTAAAAGCTCTTAAATCAAAAAATAAACCTTAATAAACGAATCTATCTGATATGCTCCCCCTAAAGTAGACACTCAAAAAAGTAAAACTACTTAGGGGATTTTTTTATACGTTCAAATTGTAAACATTCAATTGAGGAGCTTGAACAGTATATTGATTGGTATCTTGAAGATGGAATAAGTTATCAAAAATTGTGTCAACATTATAGTCTAAGATTGAGTTATTCGCTTTTTCGTGAAAAGATCTTGAAATATCAAATCCATGGTCGCCAAGGCCTCCAATCCCACGTCAAGAACAATCACTATAGTCGGGATTTTAAATTGACTGTCGTCAATGAACATCTAATTGAAGGTGTTCCAATTCGTCAATTAGCTCGAAAATATAATATTCCATCACATTCCACTGTTAGAAATTGGCTGGTGAAGTATATTAGAGGGGAAGCAGTCAAGAGTTATTCTCCTCATCCCGAGGTGTATACAATGAAAAGTAGAAAAACAACCCATGCAGAAAAAATTGAAAGGGTTAAAGAATGTCTAGCCAACGGTCTATCTTATCAAGAAACGGCTAAAAAATATCAAGTGTCCTACCATAATGTTTATTCCTGGACCCAAAAATATCGATAACATGGGCCAGATGGCTTAATTGATGGTCGCGGGCGTGGAAAACCGAAGACGATTCAACCAGAAACTGAAAAAATACGCGCTAAATACGCGGCCTTGAAAGCACGTAATGAATACCTAGAAGCAGAGAACGCCGTCTTAAAAAAGTTAAAAGAAGTAGAAAGAGAGTTGATGTAACGCAAATACAATATGAAGCAGAATTTCTAACGGTCAAAAAGCTTCAACAAGAAGGATACCAAGTCAACCACAAATGTGTGCAACGCTTGATGCAGCTGTTGGGCTTAAGGATTCTATCGTAAAAAAACCATGTATGATGATATCTCATACATGGGAAAAAATTTGTTTATTTATCTGTCTACTTGACAGGGGTCAGTTCACTCAGCTTCTGAATATCTTTTTCTTTCTCCTAATATTAGTGTTCGCTTTTCCAAAGGGAGAGGGAACGCTTAAAGGTTGGCCACATGCCCTCATTGCTGTAGGTGAGAACATTGGTCCGGTAGAATTGTGTGGCCAAGTAGAAGGTTAAAGCTGCAAAAAGAAGCATTAACACGACCGAAAGGACTAATTCCCAAGGTGACACGGTGTCCGCAGCCAAGCGGAAAGGCATGACAAAGGGGGTGAAAAGTGGGAAAAAGGAACCGAAACGAACAAGATTGTTATTCGGTGCACCTAGGGCAAAGATACCAATATAAAAGCCCAGCACACCCGATAAAGTCACCGGTAAGACGGACTTTGGAATGTCTTCGATTTTGGAGGCGAGGGAGCCTAACAGGCCGGCCAAAGCCACAAACATGACAAAGCCCAGTAAGGCGAAAATGATCCCCATCCCAATCGTCGGGAGAATCGCATGGACAATACTTCCTATCGAGAAACCGAAACTTGTTTCTAAGTCTTTAAGCACAGGACCGAGCAAGTTAAACTGCTGGATGCCGATGTTTAGGACAAGACCCAGGACAACATAGCAAGCCATCTGGGTTAAAATCATCAGGCAAACGCCAAAAATTTTACCGAAGAAGTGTGTGTTCGCCGGAATACTGGAGAGGATAATCTCCATAATCCTTGAGCCCTTCTCGCCCGCAATTTCCTGGGAAATCACACTCACATACTGCATGATGAAGAAGAAGACTAAAATGGAAACCGTATAGGCTACTGCTTTTTTCGCAAAAACTTCCGGTGATTGGCGGGACGTGGCAACAAGTTCGCCTTGCTCATTCTCCTTCAGATTGATTTGGTTAATATCTAGCTTTGACGTTTTTAAAGTTTGAAATTCCTTATCGCTAATTCCTAATTTTTGTGCTTTTCGCTTTTCTTCATAGTTTTTCGTCGCAGTTTTGAAGCCGGATAGGTTGATATCATCGCTCGTTGCTGTGGTGATATAGTCAATACTTTTCACCTGGTCCTTATCTTCAATCACTTTGAAGTAACCAGCAATATCCTTATTTTTTAGGGCTGCTTGGGCTTTTTCTTCGGACCAGCCTGTTTGTAAATTAATCTTCCCTCGGTGGGCTTCAAAAGTTTCCACAAGAGCAGGATTGCCTCCGACCATGGCTAACTCACCTTCATTATTTCCTGACGAAATGGAGCCGACAATAAAGCCGATAAAGGCGAAGAAAGCTAGGAAAAAGATTGGACCGAAAAGCATGAAGAAAAAGGCAGGGGTAAAAACATTCTTTCGGTAAGTGTGCTTGGTGACAAGCCATAATTTACTCATGAACCTTCCTCACTTCCTCTTTGAAAATACTTTCCAATGTTGGTGGTTGCTGGCTAAACAGTTGAATATAGCCATCGCGAGTGACCCAGTCAAAAATATCGTGGCCAACCTCTTCGTTGGCTAGTTTTAATTGGAAGCGGCCAGGCGTGGTCTCTTCGACCGTAGTGACCCCTTCTAAGGCCGCCAGCTCGTCTCGCTTGAGGCCAGGTTTTTCCAGCCAAAGGGTTGTTTTGGGATAACGATTGCGTACCTCCTGGACGCCACCTTGCAAGAGGGCTTCCCCGTCATGAATCATCAGAAGATCATCACAAATAGCCTCGACATTGGCCATATTGTGACTGGAAAAAATAATAGAACTTCCTTGATTGCGTAAATGGAGGATACCTTGGCGCAAGAGATCGGCATTCACTGGATCCAGGCCACTAAAAGGCTCGTCCAAAATGACGAATTCAGGCTCGTGAATAATCGTTCCAATCACCTGCACTTTTTGCTGGTTCCCTTTCGAAAGTTTGGAGATTTTGTCATCTGGCTTTCCTTTCACTTCAAAGCGATCTAGCCAAATCGGCAAACGCGTCTCAATCTCCTTTTGACTTAGACCACGTAGTTCAGCAAAGTAAGTGATCTGATCAGCAATAGTCATTTTCTCATACAAGCCACGCTCTTCGGGTAAGTAGCCAATGACATTGTAAACTTGTCCTTTGAGCGGCTGGCCCTTCCATAAGACAGAACTCTGCCCTTCTGAGGTCAAAAAACCGAGCAACAGGCGAAAAATAGTTGTTTTTCCCGAACCATTGCGGCCGATTAAGCCTAATATTTTACCGGCTTCCAGGTCGAAGGAAACATCGTCTACCGCACAGACTGAGCCAAAATGCTTGGTTAAATGCTCTGCTTTAAGCATTGGACACCTTCTTTCTAAGAAAATCTTTTCCATAAAATAAGTATAATAGTTAAGGTTAATTGTAGCATGCTTATAGGTAATGTGGTTTAAAGAATTGTTTATATTATCGATAAATAAGGATTATAGCATTGTAAGCGATATCAAATAAAGATTGTTTCTTGTAGTCTTTGGTGGGCTTTGCTATAATAAGGTACTGTGAGTATGAAGATACTCCTTGCTCGCAAGCGAGCCATAAGACCATAAGGAGGTGCAAAGTATGAGTGAATTGAAACGCAAATATGAAGTTCTATACATTATTCGTCCTAACCTCGAACAAACTTCGAAGGAAGCGCTCGTGGAAAACTTCGATAATGTGCTCACTTCAAACGGCGTGGAAATCATCGAGTCTGCGGACTGGCAAAAACGCCGCTTTGCGTATGAGATTGAGAACTTCCGCGAAGGAATTTACCACTTAATCGAATGCGAAGCGACCGATGCACGCGGGATTGATGAATTCGATCGTCTTGCTAAAATCAATGATGACATTCTTCGTCATATGATTACCGTTGTTGAAGAAGAAGCTTAGGTTCAGCCGAGAGAGGGATAGATCATGATTAACAACGTTGTTTTAGTTGGTCGTTTAACTCGCGAAGTTGATTTACGCCAGACCCAGAGTGGGACATCTGTTGCTAATTTTACGCTGGCTTGTGACCGTAATTACCGAAATGCTCAAGGCGAAACCGAGACCGATTTTATTAATTGTGTCATGTGGCGGCGGGCGGCTGAAAATTTTGCCCGCTTTACCCGCAAAGGTTCCTTAGTTGGCGTGGAAGGTAATATCCAAACCAGAAATTATGAGAATAATCAAGGGCAACGTGTTTATGTGACCGAAGTTCTCGTGAACAATTTTAGCTTTTTAGAGCCAAAGTCAGTCACTGAACAACGACCACAAAACGAAGGAAACTCAGGCGACTTTGGTGGTGGCCAAGGTTTTGGCCAGCAACCTGCCGATCCTTTCCAAAATGCCCCAACCAATCAGCAAGGGAGTAATCCTTTCGCTGGTGGGAACAATAATGATTCCTCTCCATTCGGAAATCGACCTAGTTTTAGTGAGCAAAATCCATTCCAAAAGCCCAAGACTGATAATAATAGTAATGATGGCGAGGGTTCAATCGATATTTCCGATGATGACCTGCCCTTCTAGAGCTTCGGCCTAGGAATGGCGAAGAAGGAGGATAAAAATGGCTTTTAACCGTCGTCGTGGCGGTCGCAGACGCCGTAAGGTATGCTATTTCTGCGCCAACCACGTAGATCATGTCGACTACAAAGACCTTGAACTACTAGAACGTTACATTTCTGACAAAGGTAAAATTTTGCCTCGTCGTGCTACCGGAACCTGTGCTAAGCACCAACGTGCTGTTGCTGGTGCCATCAAACGGGCACGCATCATGGGTCTACTACCCTTTGTTGTTCAAGACTAATTTAAAATCTTTAGACTGGGTTCGTCCCAGTCTTTTTTATTCATAAGTGCATAAGTTAGTTGGGACTAGTTCGATTTAAGAAATATATCCACAGGTTTTCATCTGTGGATGGATCGACACCATTTGTTCCTTTCCTTTGCGTATAAGATTAGCTATGTTAGAAGCTTTGCTTGATAATGTTCCACGTGGAACATTTTTTATTTTACCAATTTATCGTTAACCTGTTTTTCTGATGCTACGGTTGTTATTTATTTTATCAAGTATAGAAATAGCTATTGTTCCACGTGAAACAAATATTAGTGTCAATGGGATTAGTTCAAAAAAGCTTGTTTTTCTTTCGTGGTTATGAATTATGAATGTTTCACGTGAAACATAAGTCATCATTTTGGCAAAGTTAAACCATAGGGCTCAATTAACACTTGTTTAAAAGGCTGATGAATGCTCTATTTTTATGAGTACCCGCATATATTGTACCACGTGAAATATTTATATGCTCAGCGTACTATAATACAGTGTTTTTTATTATTCAACAAAATGAATCGACATATAATGTTTTGGAACGGACATCTAAATTGTTCCACGTGAAACATATTTAATTTATTCTAGAAATTATAAGTTTATCACACCTACTTTTGGTTTGAAAAATGAGATATCTGTTTATTGATGTTTCACGTGAAACATATATTGAGTAATGTGCATAATGACTGATATTTTTTATCGTAGACTGGCAATTCCATATAAGCAATTTTAAAATGTTTTATGACAGTAAGCCGTTGTAGAAGGGCCACCGAGACTGAGCTTTATTTGTTTCACGTGAAACATTAACTTGACGAGTTTACATACTAGTAAATAATTTCTATCGAACACTTCCTTTTAATACTATCAACTTATCTGCTGGCATATTGTATCAGAGATTTATTTATAGTACCCCATTCATCACGTTACATTTATTTTACCTGAATCAGTTGATTGACAACGTAAAGGATTACTGATGTTGCATTTTAGAACGATCATTAGAATATTTAGTAGCGATCTTTACCATTGCTTGCTAGGTGGGCTAAGCCGGCATCTAATATTTATCATTACTCTACTTTGAATTTTATTTGTTTCACGTGAAACAGTAGAAAATAAAAGATACGCTCCCTGGATCTCTATAAAAACCTGAACTGAAAGTTTCACGTGAAACATGCTATAAGTTAGCTCTAAGATGGGAAAACTTTATACAAAACCCTTGTGTCTACATTTTACTTACTTGCTATGATTTGCTTTATAAGAGGTCGAAAAAAATAAGCTTCAAATAAAGAGCTTTTATTTTAGTTATGAGGTAGAAATGATATTGATCTATATTTACTACTCATGTATTTTGGCTGAGTGAGCTAGGAATAGTGAGGTATCAACTTCTATATTATTTATGATTTTTGATATTTATCATTGGGTAAGTAGGGCGTGCGCCATATTATTCACGTTTATCGATTTTAATATTAATGATAGCTAATTAACGAGGTTCGATACTGTTAGAGGTATCAGGTAAGGCTTGGGTATTGACTTACTGCAGAAAATGGAGCTGGGGCCGTTATGAGGAAGCTGTGGATAATTGTAAACAGAGACATATCCACACCTGAACAGGAAGAGTTAAGCATAGGAATGACCTAAAAGACACTTTAAAGTTATTAACATGTGGATAACAGAGCAACACTAGTATTATCCCTTTGCTTGGAGATAACTGTGGGGCTGAGCGATATATTTTTTAATTTGGCCGGCTGTTTAGTGCTTCTGAGCCACTTAGATAATTCCTTGTTTCACGTGAAACAATTTCTTTAGTCCAAATGTTGCAGGTGAAACATCATAGTCCTTAGCAAGGTATCTTACATGCAGGTCTTCTGATTGTTCCACGTGAAACAATATCTAATGCTTTCCTTTTTTCGGTTATAAATTTTCCTTATGGGGAAAGTATGGTAAAATAAGAATAAATAAACCTGAATCTGAGGAGTTGTCATGGCAAGTAAGCAAACAAATAAACAGCCCGCTGTGTTTTTGAAGAACCCAGCGATTAACATTCCTTTGGCGCTAGCGGCGCTGCTGCTGCTGGTGGCGGGAGTGCTGGCAGTGATCCAGGATCGTGTGGTTGGGATGATTGTCGTCTTGCTCTTCCTCATCGCTGGCTTTTTGGTCTTTTGGGTCTTAAGTCAGGTGGAGGATCGCTTGGAGAGCGAACTGATGGCAATGATGAACACCATTCAAACGGTTCAAAATGAAGTGTTATTGCAGATGCCAATCGGAATTATTTTATTTTCAGAGGATGATACGATTGCTTGGATGAACCCTTACCTTCATTATTATATTGACCAGCAGGATGTGATTGGCCAGACTCTGGAGGAAATTGATGAGCGCTTGGCCACGGAGTTTGACCATCTGCTCGCAGAAGAAGAGCACGTCACGCATCGCGTGGAATGGAATGAGCGTTTCTTCGATGTGGGGCTTTTGCATGAGAAAAAAGCCATGTACTTCCTGGATATTACGGAATACGGTAAGATTGCCAAGGAAGCGAGTGATAATCGCCTGGTGATTGGCTATGTGCTCGTGGATAATTACGATGAGATTATGGCGGCTTTGAATGACCGGCGTAAATCCACCATTGATAATTACATTACGAAGCAATTAACCTCTTGGGGCCGCAAGCATCGGACCTTCCTCAAGGCTTTAGACGACGACCGCTTCCTGATGGTAGGGAGCTATGCGTCCTTAAAGACGATGGAAGATGAAAAATTCGAAGTCATTAATACTATTCGAGAAGCCACCTCCAAGGGCAACTTCCCGCTCACCGTTTCCATCGGGATCTCCTATCATGAGGATGAACGAATTCTAGCCATCAATAAAATTGCTGATGAAGCGCAGGCCAACCTGGACCTGGCCCTCTCTAGGGGGGGAGACCAAGTGGTGATTAAAACGAAAGACCACAAGGTCCGCTACTACGGGGGAAAAACTAATCCGATGGTCAAGCGGACGCACGTGCGCAGCCGGCAGATTGCCAATACCATCGGCACCATGATGGCGGAAAATCATACTGTCTTTGTGATGGGGCACGACTATCCGGACATGGATGCAATCGGCTCCTGCGTCGGTATTCGCCGCATTGCCCAGATGAATGATTGCCAGTGCTATATTGTCGTGGACGAAGAGCATGTGAATGAGGACATTAAGCGCGTGCTCGAGCAATTGCATGAGGATGAAGACAATGCCGGTAGCCTCATTTCACCCAAGGAAGCCAGCGAATTGATTCAGCCGGATTCCCTCTTGTTCTTGGTGGATGTGCACCGGCCGTCTCTAACCGTGGCACCGAGTCTCATCGAAACGGTCAATGGTGTGGTTGTGATTGACCACCACCGGAAAGGCGAAGAAGTGCCCGATAATATTCTCCTGGAATACATTGAGCCTTACGCCTCTTCCGCTTCAGAATTGATTACGGAATTTTTCGAGTACCAGAATGCGGAAGCCAAGCCCGTCAATCGCCTAGAAGCGACCATTATGCTGGCGGGGATCACCGTCGACTCACGGAGTTTTTCCCTGCGGACAGGCTCACGAACCTTTGACGCAGCGAGTTACCTGAAATCCAATGGTGCCGATTCCGTCTTAATCCAAGAATTTCTCAAAGAAGATCTTGCCGACTACATGACCCGCAGCCAACTCATTGAAAGTGTGGATTTAGTCAAAGGGCATTACGGGGTCGCTGAAGGGCCGGCTGATCAGGCGGTGAGTACCGTCATTGCGGCCCAAGCCGCCGATTCCCTCTTATCCATGAATAAGGTGCAGGCCAGCTTTGTGGTTTTTCTGCGCGAAGATGGACGAGTGGGGATCAGTGCTCGTAGCTTGGGAAATATTAACGTTCAGGTTATCATGGAAGCTCTGGGTGGAGGCGGACATTTGTCCAATGCCGCTACGCAATTAGCTGACGTCTCGGTGCATGAAGCCGTCGAGCAACTCGTCAGCGTTTTAAATGAACATGAGGAGGCAGAATAATGAAAGTAATTTTCTTAGAAGACGTTAAAAACCAAGGTAAAAAAGGTGACATCAAGGATGTGCCGAATGGCTACGCTAATAACTTCCTCTTGAAAAAAGGCTTGGCCAAAGTCGCCACTAAAAAAGCCATCAGTGCGCTGAAGGGCAAGCAAAAAGCAGCTGAAAAGGAAGCCCAAGAAGAATTAGCCGCAGCGAGAGAAATGAAAACTTTCCTAGAGAAGGAAGACACCGTTGTTGAGGTGAAGGCCAAAGGTGGGGAAGACGGCCGGCTATTCGGCTCCATTCCCTCCAAGCAAATTGCGGAAGCCTTGATGGAGCAGTATGATGTTGCTGTCGACAAGCGAAAAATCGACTTGCCTGAACCCCTACGTTCCTTTGGCTACCGCAATGTACCGATCAAGCTGCACCCTGATGTGGACGCCAAGATTCGGGTTCATGTCACTGAAGCCTAGCAAATTGCTAAAGCAGGTCTAGGCCTGCTTTCTTTTTTGTGTAAGGGGGGTTGTATGGCGAAGGATGAGTTAATGGACCGCTTGCCACCGCAAAGCTTGGAAGCGGAGCGGGCGGTTTTAGGTTCAATATTATTAGCTCCAGATATGTTTACAGGCGTTTGTGAATATGTGCGCGAGGATGATTTCTACCGGCAGGCCCATGCTTTAATTTTCCATGCCATGCTGGCCTTGGCTGACCAGGATGAAGCGATCGATATTTTGACCGTTCAAGAAGAATTGACCCGCCAGGAGCAATTGGAAAACGCGGGTGGGGCGGAATACCTCTTCGACTTGGCGGAGAAAACACCCACAGCAGCGAACGCCGAGTACTATGCGCAAATTGTGGAAGAGAAGGCCATTTTAAGGAACTTAATCCAGGCTTCGACCCATATCCAGCAAGACAGCTATGAAGAACGCGACGATGTGGATCAAATTCTCGAGCAAGCGGAGCAGCGTATTATGCAGGTAAGCGAGCATCGCAATCGTGGGGGCTTTGCCCACATTGCGGACTTGGTCCAAAAAGCCGTCGAAAATATTCAAGAACTCTCCCAATTGGATCAGGCGGTCACCGGCCTGCCCACGGGCTATCCGGATCTGGATAAGATGACGACTGGCTTGCACGACGATGAATTAATTATTATTGCTGCCCGTCCGGGGATGGGAAAGACAGCCTTTGCCTTAAATATTGCTCAGAATGTGGCGACCAAGCAGGAAGCCACCGTCGCTCTTTTTAGTTTAGAGATGGGGGCGGAGCAATTGGTCAACCGGATGCTCTGTGCGGAAGGAAATATTGATGCCAACCGCCTGCGGACGGGGCGCCTGCTTCCAGAAGAATGGTCGGATTTAATGGTGGCCATGGGAGAATTAGGCCGGGCCAATGTTTTTATCGATGATACGCCTGGCATTCGGGTCAATGATATTCGCGCCAAAGCTCGCCGCTTGAAGCAAGAACAGAAAGAATTGGATCTGGTTGTGATTGACTATTTGCAATTGATTGAGAGCGGCCGGCGGACAGAAAATCGCCAGCAGGAAGTGTCGGAAATTAGCCGGCAATTGAAGAAATTAGCCAAGGAATTGAGTGTGCCGGTGATTGCCCTTTCCCAATTGTCACGGAGTGTGGAAGCCCGCCAGGATAAGCGGCCGATCCTCAGTGATATCCGGGAGTCGGGGTCCATTGAGCAGGATGCGGATATTGTGGCCTTCCTGTATCGCGAGGACTACTACCAGCATGCTGGCGAGGACGATGAGGACGAGGAAGAGAATAACTTGATTGAGATTATTATTGAGAAAAACCGGAGTGGGGCCCGGGGAACAGTGAAATTAATTTTCACCAAGGAATTTAATAAGTTCTCCTCGGTCAGTTTCCGAACAGAAGATTAAGAAAAAAACTATTGACCTCATCATATTTTTTAGTAAAATAGTAACGTGGTTCCACAAGGCAGTGTTATCGCGGTTTTAGAGTAAGGAGTTAGACATATGGCAAGATTAGTTGGTACGACGGTTAGAGGTTTACGCGGTCCGATTATTCATCAAGGCGATGATTTGGTGGACATCTTGACTCACGTGGTGCAAGATGCTAGTGAAGCAGAAGGTTATGCCATTAACGACCGGGACATCTTAACCATTACAGAATCCGTGGTGGCCAGGGCCCAAGGCAATTATGCCAGCTTGGACGCCATTGCCCAGGATGTGCAGGCAAAGTTTGCCAGTTCCCACATTGGTATTGTCTTCCCCATTTTGAGCCGGAATCGTTTCCAGCAACTTTTGAAGGGGCTAGCCCGAGGCGTGGACCAGGTCACTATCCAATTAAGCTATCCTTCTGATGAAGTCGGCAACCATTTGATTTCCCTCGACAATCTCGATGAGAAAAATATCAACCCCTGGCAGGATGTTTTAACCGAAGCAGAATTCCGTGAGGCTTTCGGTGATATCCGCCACACGTTCACGGGTGTGGACTATGTGAAACTTTACCAAGATGTTTGTGCTGAAGAAAATTGCGCGTGTGAGATTATTTTCTCCAATAAAGCCGAAAGCATTCTCGACTATACCAAAGACGTGCTTGTCGCCAGCATCCATAGCCGCAAGCGTGACGAACGCATCATTAAAGAAGCCGGTGGGGAGAAAGTGCTGGGCCTGGATGATCTCATGACGGCTTCGATTGCTGGCAGTGGCTTCAATAGTGAATATGGCTTGCTCGGTTCCAATATGGCGACCGATGAGAGTGTGAAACTCTTCCCCGAGAATTGCATGGAATTTGTCCAAGATATTCAAGAGCGCGTGAAGGAAGCTACCGGTAAAACCATTGAAGTCATGGTTTACGGCGACGGGGCCTTCAAGGATCCCCAAGGTAAAATTTGGGAATTAGCCGATCCGATTGTCTGCCCAGGCCACACGGCGGGGCTGGCAGGGACGCCTAATGAAATTAAATTAAAGTATCTGGCTGATAATGACTTCGCTGACCTCTCTGGCGAAGCCTTAGAAGCAAAGATGCAAGAGTATATTAAAAACCGAGAAGTCCATGAGGATAATAAAAATGAGAAAACCTCGCTTGGGACGACCCCACGGCAAATCACCGACCTGCTCGGCTCCTTGTCGGACTTAACGTCCGGCTCAGGGGACAAGGGCACGCCCTTTGTCTACATTCAAGGTTATTTCGATAACTACGCCAATAATTAAGCCAAGAATGGTGCTGGCTAAAGAGCCTTTTCCCTCTAGGGAGGGCTTCTAGCCAGCCCTTTTTTCTTTTGGTGAAAAGATTAAGATGCTATTAGTGAAAGTTAATTTTAGTGCAAGGCTCTGTTCGAATATGTTATGATAGGAAGAGAGTTTTTGAGGAGGTTTAGCATGAACGATTCGACACGCACCATTGGCCAGTGGCTCCTCAACGCCTTGAAGGTCATTGGTTTGTTTGCCTTAAATATGTTAGCGACTATTTTACTCGGTGTTTTTATGCCCTTGACCGCTATTTTTGGTCTTTGGGGTGGCCTTATTTTATTTATTCTGGCCCTGATTGTTCAAATTGGCGTTGCTATTCTCGCTTGGCGCTTATACCAGCGCTGGCAGTCAGGCGATAACCTCGCTAAGTTGGGCAGGAAGGATTTCTTATATGGCGTCGGCTTTTGGTTGGTTGTACGCTTGCTTATTGTTATCTTAAATTACTTTATGGTGCATTTTGAAGGGATCGAAACCACACCCAATGATGCCAGCTTGCAATTGATGCTGAACAGCACAAAAAATATTTGGGGAGCCTTAATTTTTGCCCTGATGACGACCGTAGGGGCCCCCATCATTGAGGAAATTGTTTTTCGGGCCGGTTTCAAGCATCTCTTGTTTAAGCCTGGGCAATTCTATGCGCCTCTCCTGGTTAGTAGCACGATTTTCGCCTTCTTCCATGGGCCCACGGGTATTTTTTCCTTCCTCATGTATTTCCTTCTAGGTGTTGCGCTGTATTTAGCTTATAGTCGGCGTAATAATATTAAGGATTCTATGTTACTGCACTTTTTAAATAATGGAGTTTCCGTAGCATTTTTAATCCTCACCCATTTGCTGAATCTGTCTTAAATTAGCTAGGCGGACGAAGTTTTACTTGCCTTGAAATTTCCTCAAAAAACTCATTTTTTTCTGAAAAAGTCTTGAAAGCTAAGTGGAAAGCAGCTATAATAGACTCATTGGGACCATTAGCTTAGTTGGTAGAGCATCTGACTCTTAATCAGAGGGTCGAGGGTTCGAGTCCCCCATGGTCCATGAATAGAGAAACCGCCTTTGCTAGGCGGTTTTTTTATTGGATTAATCATGCTGTGCTTGCTTTTTGTATGATATTTGCTTCCTACTTTTTAGTCCAGCTCAACTTGGCCGGCGAGGCTCCACTTCACTAAAGAAGGGGGTGAGGGACTCCTTCTAGACCTAAACCTAACTAAGCTAGAGACAAGGCTATGCCGTTTCTGCCTGACTCCAAGTTACGCTCAGGCCGGTCGCTTCCCCTGCGTTACCTGAGGAGCATGTATTTTCTTCAAAAATGCATGCTCCTCAGGTCAACTCGGCGGCGACGTGCGACCTTCGCAGCCTTTAGTTGAACTCACCACCAGTTCCTACGCCTGCGTTACTCTTGAGGACGAACCTGACTCCGTCAGAACCGTCCTCAAGAGTCAACTCGTCGGGAACTTTGGTGGCTTCGTATCCTTATAGTTGAACTCACCACCTGCCCCGTCGCTTGCGTTACTGCTTTGAATGAACCTGACTATCGTCAGAACCATTCTGTAGTCCAGGTCGACCAGGCAGGCTGGACTTCCACTTCACTAAAGGAAGAACCTGGTTTTAGACCAGAACCTTCCTTTAGTTCCAGTGTTTCCGCCTGCTGTTCTGGTCTCCCTTCCTGTTGTCAACTCAGTGGAGACTTTGGTGGGTTCGTATCCTATAGTTGAACTCACCACCTGCCCCGTCGCTTGCGTTACTGCTTTGAATGAACCTGACTATCGTCAGAACCATTCTAAGCAGTCAACTCAGCGGGGGCAAGCGGTGGCTTCGTATCCTGGTTTTCCAGTGTTTCCGCCTGCTGTTCTGGTCTCCCTTCCTGTTGTCAACTCAGCGGGAACCTTGGTGGAATCGTATCCTTTTGAAGATGGGATTATTTTCGTTATAATTGATTCAAATGAGATGAAGGAGTGTGGCTATGGAAACGAGTCGACATCAGTCTTGGGTGCGTCGGTTGAAGAATTTTGCGATTTTCTTTATGGTTGTGAATGTTATTCGAGTGATTTCGCAAGCTTTTAATTTTGTTAATTCCTTAAATCATAAGCCTTTTGAAGAGACGATGATGGGTAAAATGCAGGGAGAAATGGGAAGCCTTGGCAGTCAGGGCAAGGAAGCCATGACGATTTTGAAGCAAGTGCATGAGTATCAGCATTCGCTCCCCTTTACGTTATTATCCTTGCTTTACTTGCTTGCTTTTGGGGTCATTGTTTACTTCATGTTTAAGGAGTGGCGGAAATTACGCCAGGAAAATGCACAAGTGGATCTAAAAACGAAGCAAGCTTTCCTTACGGGCTTAGTGATCACAATTGCCCAGCAAATCCTTGCTAACCTGATGGGCCTAATGCAAAGTTTTGTGAAAATAACGGCTTTTACTTGGCTTAGCTTGGCGATTAGTCTTTGTTTGGCAGCTTTACTTTATGGTATTTGTCTGAAAACTTATGCTAATTTAGCAAAAGCTGGTGAGGTGGCTTCGACGTCTGATCCGGCGGTTTAGGCCAGTATTTTTACAGCAGCCGACTAATACAAAGTAAGTTCTGACGGGGTTTTGCCCCGTTTTTCCTTTACAAAACGATGACAAGCGTAACATGAATTTGATATAGTCGGGGATGGCTTTACAAGAAGTTTAAAGGTCCTTAACAAGTCCGTCAAAGGCCTTTTTTTTCGGTTTTCCTATGCTAAGATACTAAGTGTTCGAGGCAAGACGCCTTGCTAGTGGGAAATGTCCCCACTTTAGAAGCGATAGAAATCGAAAAATTTAAAGGAGAATGATGATGAAAGTAAATAAGTTCCTCTTAGCTGCTAGTGTTGCTGTGGTTGGTTTTGGTGTTGATGCCATGATGGGCGACCACGTGGAAGCGGCTAGCTGGGAAGCACGCACGGTTGAACAAGTTCAAGCGGACATTGTTGAAGCCGGCAACGAAAAAACTTACACCATTCAATGGGGCGACACGCTCGGTGTGATCGCTCGCGCTATCAAGGCAGACGTGAATGCTTTGGCCGAATTAAACGACATTGAAAATAAAAACCTAATTATGCCAGGTGAAAAACTTGTCATCACGACGGATGCTTCTGGGGAAGCTAAGTCCGTGAAGGCAGAAAATGACCCTGCTCCTGCGAAAAAAGCAGCGCCTAAAGCCCAAGCTCAAGCGCCAGCACAAAAATCAGTAGCGCAAGCACCAGCAAAAAAAGCACCCGTTCAACAAGCACCAGTCAATAACAACTACCAGGGGCAAAGTTCTAGCGCCAAAGAAATTATCGCCCAACGCGAATCCGGTGGCTCCTACAACGCTCGGAATGGCCAATACATCGGCCGCTACCAATTGAGCGCCAGCTACCTCGGTGGCGACTATTCCCCAGCCAACCAAGAACGGGTTGCCGACCAATACGTGGCTAACCGTTACGGTTCTTGGGACAATGCCTTAGCTTTCTGGAACGCCAACGGCTGGTACTAAAGTTAAAATCTCACTCCACTTCTACCGCTAGCTCGCCTAGCGGTTTTTTGCTACTCTAGAAGCGAAAGGAGGTGGCCATTGTGGCTTTTAAATACAAGTTCTACCTCCAACGAGCCGGGCGTGCTTTGGCTTTAAGTTTGCCAGTGAGCTTGCTTATCTTGTTGGGACTAGAGGCTAATATTTGGCTGGCCATGCGCATCCACCCTCGACCTGTTTTTTGGGGAGTGCTCCTCTTGACTCTAGTGGGAACTTATTGGTTTCAGTATCCTATCTGGGGCTTGCTTCTCGGTGATGGTGGTGTCTTGCTGGCAATATTCTTGGGCAAAGGGCCCACACTCTTGTACATAGTGCGTGATCTCTTTCTTCCTCACACTCCGATCGCTTTTGTCGTACCTTGGGCAGTTTTCTTGGCCTGGACTATTGTGGGTTTAACGGGGTATTTTCTCTGGGTTGATTATGGGCCGAATTAGTCATATCGCTTTACTTATTAAACATAAGTGCTAACCTAAGAATATAAGATAAAATTTGTTAGGAGTGATGGGATGAAGAAATGGAGTCGTTACTTGGGTCTGTTGTTCCTTGCCTTCTTTGTTCTTGTGGCTTGTGGGAAAGGAAATGAGACGGCAAACACTAAGGATGTTAGCAGTGAAAAAAGCGAAATGGTTGAAAATGCAAAGGAAAGCTCAGCGAAGGGTGATGCCAGCGAGGACAGTATTGCTGGGGTTAGTTTGGCAGAACCTTTGAAAGTGGACAAGGAAGCTAAAACAGTGACCTTGCTCGCTAAGGTAAATGGTAAATATTTTGAGGAAGCAACCCGGCATGCCGTTATTTTCAAGGATGGCAGCATTGCGGATAAGTCCCTCTTTGTCTCTGAAGTGAGTCCGGCTGACTTTCACCAAGCACTCTTAGATATAGGGGCAAAACCGGGCGATAATGTGACGGAAGAGAATGCGGCGAACACGCCCACAGAAGGCTCATCCTTAGAAGTAACGGTCACCAACCCCGATCAGAGCGAGCATAATTTGGAGGAAATTTTTGAGGATTCCAATGGCAAGCCCATCGACATGCGGTTCAGTGGCAACTTAGACGGTGCAAAGGAAATCCCAACCGGCTGCATTACATGCTTGGATAGCTGCTTTGTGGGGATTACTTCGAATGCCACCTATACCTTGGTGGCGATTGAGGACCGCAAGGAAGTTGAATTCAAGGTGAATAGCGATAATTTACCTGAAGACGGTGAGTATGTGGCCTTCACCTATACCTTAAAAGACTAAAACAGTTTACGAATATAAAAATCGCCTGTCTCTGTTTGCGGCAGGCGATTTTTTGGCTTCAATTATTCTTCTTCAGCTGGGGGGAGAATTAAGTTCAAGATAATGCCGACAATGGCAGCGAGGGCTGTGCCGGATAAGGTGAAGACACTGATTTCAAGTACGGCACCCCCCAGCCCGAGCACCAACATGGCACTGGCGATCACCAGGTTACGAACATGGTTGAAGTTCACTTGAGCTTCGATGAGGACTTTGAGCCCGTTAGAGGCAATGACCCCGTAGAGAAGGATAGACATTCCGCCGAGTACGCTATTGGGCATGGTTTGGATCAGAGCTGTAAATTTACCGAGGCAGCTAAGCGCCATAGCAATGATGGCGGCGTTTCGAATGACGGTGGTGGAAGCCACACGGGTTAGGCCGATCACCCCAGTATTTTCCCCATAGGTCGTGTTCGCTGGTCCCCCCAAAAAGGCAGAAACCGCAGTTGCGACCCCATCTCCCATGAGAGTTTTATCGAGGCCAGGTTTTTGAAGGAAAGGCCGGCCGCAAATTTCACTAAGCACGGTATGGTCCCCAATATGCTCAGAAATCGTCACTAAGGCTACAGGCAGAATCGCAATGGCTTCGGGGCCAAAATAGAATTGGTAATGGCCGAAATGGGCAGTTTTGAAGGGCAGGAAGAATTCAGGGAATTGGAACCAAGCGGCCTCATGCACCGGTGAGAGGTCCACAATGCCTAGTAAGAGAGCCACAATATAGCCCCCAACGAGTCCCACCAAGAAAGGAATGACGCGGATAAAGCCTTTGCCTTTGGTGTTAACGAAGGCACAAATGAGGAAGGTGATTAAAGCCACCAGCATTTCCCGCCAGTTTCCCTTTTCAATGAGGCCAGCATTTTGCACCGCAGTGCTGGATAAGCTTAAACCAATGACGATAATCATCGGCCCAATCACAATCGGAGGCAGGAGGCGGTCAATCCAACGCGTGCCGATTGCCTTAACCACAAAGGCGACAATTACGTAGAAGAGGCCGGTGAGGATGACGCCGGTTTGGGCAGCCGAAATATCTCCGCCCATTTGCTTGATAGCGTAAGCCATTGCCCCCACAAAGGCAAAAGACGAGCCCAAGTAGACAGGAACCTTGGATTTGGTGAAGGCGTGGTAAATGAGGGTTCCTAGGCCACTACAGAAAAGGGCGACAGAAACGGGTAAGCCAAGAATAATGGGCACAAGAATGGTGGCGCCAAACATGGCAAAGACGTGCTGGAAACTTAGCAACAAGCCTTGGCCGAGGGGTGGGTGCTCTTCAATGTCATAGATCATATTTAATTTACTGATATTAAATTCCATTGCGTGCCTCCTAAACGTATGTCTTAAAATTGCTCAAACTTTCGGTATTATACGGTACTTAGGCGAACAAAGCAAGGGCTCAAAACGCTATCTTCAAAAATATTTTTTTGATAACGTTATTAAACGACGAAAAAAACGTGAGAAGGACTCACGTTAAAATGGTAACTTCTTGGTTTTATTTTGAGAGCTTTTTTCCTAATTACTTAGGTGGATTTAGGCTTGTATTTTTATAATGCAAATCACGAAGGGTTTTTAAATCTGGTTGATCAATAGTTCCTGCGTCTGCGTTAGTTGGACTTTGAAGTGATGTCCCGGTAGTTCCTAACTTTAAGTCCAGCTCAGCTCGGCAGGTGAGGCTCCACTCCGAACAATATAAGGGTGTGAAGGCCAACCCAGAAGGAGGACGTTATGTCATAAAGTTGAACTCACCACCAGTCTCTACGCTTGCGTTAGTCAATGAGGATGAACCTGGCTAAAGCCAGAACCATCTTCATCGACTCAACTCAGCGGAGACTATGGTGGATTCGTATCCTAAAAGCCATAACTGTTCTCTTGTTTTTGCCAGATGTGCTGGTAGGTTTCGGCGAGGACAAGGGTGTCTTCTAGGAGTCGATCGAGGCGGAAGTCGATATCATCGCTGGTGAGTTCTTGGCCGGTAAAATCCGTGTCAGTGATGAAGACATAGCGTGAGACGACGTTAGCCCTCATATAGCGAAGGATGGGGAGGAGCTGCTGTTCGCAGACAAGGTAATGCCGCTTGGAGCCAGCAGTGACAATGCAGCCGACGGTTTTATATTCCAGGGCATTTTGGGGCAGCAGGTCAAAAATATTCTTCAGCGTGCCAGGAATGCTGCCTTGGAAGACGGGGAAGCCGATAAAGAGGACATCAGTGGCCATGATTGTATCGATGACTTTTTTGGTGTCGCCTTCGTATTCCGTAAAGTTACGCCCATCACAGAATTCAAGCTCTAACTGTTTTAAATTGAGGGTAGTAACGTCTTGCCCACTGGCTTCTAATTTTTGGGCTAATTTTGCCAAGGCAATTTCGGTTTTATTGCCAAAGGCTGAACTTTGCAAGAGAGTAATATTTAACTTAGCCACCGTATTGTTCATCCTTTCTGGTATATTTCTTGACAGTTGGGATGACTTTCTCTGCCATCATATCGATTGTTTGACGAATATCCTTTTCACTGAGGCCGCCAAAATCAATTTGCCCAATATAGCGCTGATTGTTGAATAATTCGTGCTGGTAGAGCAATTTATCGATAATTAATTCCGGATCCCCAACATTAATAATGCTGCGTTGGTCTTGGCCTTGGGCGAAGACACGTTTGGAGAGCGTGGTGCCATTGGCTTTTTTGAGGCCGGCAGCGATCGGTTCATAGCAGGTTCGATAAGCATCCAGGGTGTTTTCACGGACACAGAGGAAGCCGCCAGTGCAAACAGGAATCTGACTGGCATCATAGCCAGCTTCTTCGGCAGATTTTCGGAAGCGGTCAATATACATTTGGAAGGTTTCTGCGGGACCGGTGAGATGTGCCAATTGGAAGGGAACGCCCATTTCTCCACAGCGCATGGCGGATTGCATGGAGCCACCGACGGCTCGCCAAATTGGAACACCACCGTTTTCATGTTCTGTGCGTGGCAGAATTAACATATCGTCCAGGGGAGCACGGAAATTTCCTTCCCAAGTCACCCGCTGCTCGTTATTCATTTGTAAAAGGAGTTCAAATTTTTCCTCAAATAAAGCCTCATAATCGCGCCGGTTATAGCCCAAAAGCTTGAAGAGACCCAAGCGCGAAGCCCGGCCACCCACTAATTCAAAGCGGCCATCTGCGATTAAGTCGATGGTTGCTGCCGCCTCGAAAATACGAACGGGATCATCGGTGCTCACAATAGTGGCACTGGAACCAATTTTAAGCTTATCGGTAGCTTGGCCAATGGCAGCGAGAATGGCAAAGTGGGCTTGGGAGATAAAGTATTCCTGGTGGGATTCTCCGACTTGAAAGCTATCAAAGCCTGCCTCCTCTGCCCATTGCGCCATGTTGATGATTTGCTTAATGCGCTCCTTGGAGGTGAGATGTGCTCCCGTCACCGGATGGGGCATGTGCTCACCTAGAGTATATAAGCCAAACTCTAAACCCTTATTCATATCAAATTTCGGCATCAGTCTCTTCTCAGGGGTCATGCTTGCTCCTCCTCTATATTTCTAATTCGAAATAAGTATAGCACAAAAAGGATTAAGAAGGAAGGAAGAGGCTCGCTATCAGCGTTGATGTTTTCTTGTTGTCTTGCTTTCAAAGGCCCCCACTAGAATTGACAACCTTTTTCATTGTATAATTGTATAATAGAAAGGAAAGAGAGGAGGCAGCCAGGATGTTGGCATTAAAACGTGCTTATGACAAAGCCGAGCCCCAAGATGGCTATCGCTTATTGGTGGATCGCTTGTGGCCGCGTGGAGTGAGTAAGGAAAAAGCCAAGCTTGATGATTGGAGCAAAGCCCTCGCTCCCTCTGATGAATTGAGGAAATGGTTCCATGATCATGATGATTTTGAGAGCTTTAAGAAGAAATTTATTGAAGAATTAGAGAACAGCGACGAGGCTCAGGAAGCCATCAAAAACTTGAAGCAAACCTTCAAAGAAGAAGATCGGAAAAAATTAACCCTCGTTTATGCCTCTAAAAATGAGCAAGAAAATAATGCAGTCGTATTGAAAACTTACCTGGAAGACCAGGGTTTCTAATTTAGGAAGGACGGTATTGTGAGTCAGACACGCTGGTTAAAATATGCAGGGGTGGGGTACTTGGTGGCTCTGCTTCAATGGGCGCTCTTAATTTTCTTGCCCGAACCTCATGTGCCGGGTGTCTTGCTGACGCAAAGCTTGATGGCAAGTCCGGTACTCTATTCCTTCCTTTATTTACTGGTGATGGGTGCCTTATGGACAATGGTAGCGGCAAGTTATGAATTATTTGATTTACGGCTAACGGGGGGACGCTTGGCGAAAACTAGCGTCTTCACTTTAGGGACAGGCTTACTCTGGTTGTTATATTTAGTGGAGCCCCTCCCCCATCAAGCGGCCTTGTCACTCTCGCTAGAATTGCTTAAAGGCGTGCTGCTTTTTTTAACCTTACGAGCGCTATTGGCAGCCTTTGTGGCGACCAAACGCTACCAGCACCAACGCCAGCCTTTTATTTACGGGCGGGCTTTATTGGTGTTTACTGGAGCCGTTTTTGTCTTCCGTGTGATTGCTTACTTGGCCTTAGACATTTATCAATTTCCTAGTCCTTTCAATGCCTTCAATTTTCTGTGGGCGCTGCTTTTAGGCTTGGCCTATGGCATAGTATTTTGCTTGCTGCAGCGCTTCACCCGTCGCCAAGATAAAAAAGGGAAATTTCTGCAGTTTACGTTGCTTTACACGGCGCCCTTGATTATGCTCTACCACGTGCAATTAGGCTTGCGCTTTGAATGGGCTTGGTGGGATTTACTCTGCCGTGGAGGCTTGGACTTGGTGGCAGTAGGTGTTGCGACTTTTCTGACCTTGCAGTGGCAAATTGATGAGTTTGTGGACGCATGAATAAAAAATAAGGCATTTAGAGATTGAAAATAAAAAGAAACAGTTAGCCCATTAGTGGGTGATAAGAGATGGTTGCTGTTAACTTTCTAAATGAATACAGTAGTTTAAATATCAAAAGATCACTTTATCGACATAATCTTATAGAAAGTAGCTTTGTTAATCTGAATAACTATAACCATATTGGCCATGGTGTGTCTACTTCAACAACCAGTTCCTATCAAGCATGCATTGGTGAATATCTTGAGAGATTGTATTTATTTAGAGGTAGCCAAAATAAACAAAACGGATTGAGATTATCAAACCAAGAGACTGTTTTGCTAAATTCTTCTATGCTATATTTTTCGAATGATGTATATCTTGATAGCTGTGGAGTAGGTTCAGGGGCTGACTTAAACCGAGCTATAATAGCGTCAACGTTTTCTACGAGCACCTGCTCAAATGGGTATAAAAATAGTAAAATGTCTTGCGCCTGAAGGAGCCTTTCCGCATATGAATGTGCCTTTATTTACACAGGAAGAGCTTTCTTGTTTTGAGTTTAACGGTTCTTTACAGAAACAAAAAAATAAAGGCCGGATACCATTTCCTTAGGAGGATTCGTGATGAGAGCGCAATGTATTGAAGTGTTTGTTTTTAGTCGATACTTTTTAAAATTAACCCTATCAACCCCTGTTAATTACTTATATAAGATCTTTTTACCTGCCTTGCTATTGATCATGAATAGTATCGGAAAGAGTGATCCCGAACTGGTAATTCGGCAAATTATTCCTTGGCTATCTTATTTGCTCTTGGTTGCTGGCATCAATGTCATCGCCGACTACATCTTACTGCGTGAGCAAGGTTATTTGAAACAGTATCATACGCTCGTCAGTTCTCATTGGGTTATTTTTTTGGCCAAAGCCATTGTCGAATTTCTATTTCTATTTCTATCGATTGTCGCTATTCTGGGCTTGCTAATGCTTATTTTTTCGTCGCAAGCTGTAGCTTTATTGCGGTTATTACTCGTTGCTTTACTGGCCGCTACTTTACTCTATCCTTCCTTTTTAGCTTTAGCCAGCCTCCTGTTTTTATTTCGAATCAGTGCACGAACGATTAACACTTACACAGGTTTACTGACTCTCGGAGCGATTGGCCTGCTTTATATATCGGTGCTGTCCATCGGTTGGTGGAATCTGGTTAATCCTTTGGCCGTGAGTAATCATGTTCTAGCTTCTTTTTATGGACTGGAAATATTATCGCCGCTATTCTTAGCTCCTCCCTTAGTATATTTACCCCTGGGCTTTTATTCGGTGTCAACTTTTAATATTTTACCTTTGGAGGGGATTTAATGCACTTAGAGCATCTCACCTACCATTATCCGGGCAATCACAAGCTTCTATTTGACGATCTTTCTTTTTGCGTTCAAGAGGGGGAACTTAATTTTTTATTTGGCAGAAATGGTGTAGGTAAGTCAACCCTATTAGACATTTTTCTAGGCCTTAGGCAGGCTCACTGTGTTCGGGATTATTGTTTTAAAAATAATTATTTGGCGATTAGTCAGGGCTTGCCCATGTTGGGGAGAATGACTTGCCTAGAGATTGCACAATTAATTTTAGGAGTGGCTTGGAAACAGCCTTATTTACAATGTCAGGAGATTGAAGCGCAGTTACCCCCACTCGTTAATGACTTCTTCGCTGATAAGTGGCAGCAATATTACTATGAATGCTCAGGTGGAGAGCAGCGTTTGGTTCAATTGTTTTTATTTTTGCAGGTCGATAAAGCCTGTTATATTTTAGACGAACCCACTTCTTCTTTGGATCGGCGCTATGCTGCCTTATTGCTACAGTTACTGGCACAAATGCAGGGGAAGACGATTGTGATGGTGACTCATGATTACCGAGATTTCAAGCATTTTGACCAGTTCATGGTTCATTGGCTTGATGAGAGGAAGTGTTATTCCTATCGTCCGAATACGTTTAAGACACAAACAGAAAACTGTGGAAAGAAGTTTGAATTTTTAGATTACTTTGTTCATGGCTAGTAACAGTGGCGCCAGCTTGAGGTTTTATCGTTCTTGAGAAAATATTTTAAGCGGCTAAAAATCTCATATGTAAATTGCAAGGTTAAAGGAGACCTTTCTGATAACTAAATCATTAGTATCAAAGCGACTCAGAAAAACTCTTCTCAGCCTGCGACCTGAGAAGAGTTTTTTCGAGTTTCTATTGGGCGCTTTGTCCATTAAAGACTTGGCGTGGATAGGAGTTAAGCCAAATCTGAACTTGGCTGACTTCTTAACAAGAATAGGAGCTCAAATTACATCCTTTTTTAAATCATCGTCGAATAAGAGCATTGGCCTGCTCATTTGTCCCTCGTTCGTAAGAAGCATACCGGCGTGCATTGTATAAGAACGTTCGCTTTTCTTTTCCGTATTGACTCTCCTCGCTTCCTTCCCAGTTTAGAAATTCACTACCTTTATCAACGGTTATGGGTCGAAAAAATTTTGAGAAATCGCCAGGGTATTTCTCCTGTAGATGATTCAAAACACGAATGACTTCAGCTTGTGTTTGGCTAGGAAGTTTGAATATTAACGTATAACGCATCCGGCGTTCAGTTAGGTTAACAAAGCTTCTTAACTCTTTTTCTTTCCAGCTTCAATCCAATCCATTTCCCCATGTCCCCAAACTTTTCGTTTATTGATCTCTTCTGGTCGCTTCTCAATTCTTTTTCATAAGGCAACTGAACGTGTTCGACGAACAGATTGATAGTCTCATCGGCGTTGTCTACTCTGGCAGAATAAATTTTTATTTGTAATTGCATAGAAAACCCCTTGATCAATATAATTGTAAATTGTTCGCCAGCTTACCCACACTTTGAAACGATCTTTATATTGAGGCTGTTTGATCAGTTGAGTCACGGCATGGGGGAATAATTACTTTTCCTTATTTTTCTTTCAATGAAATTAGCTAGTTCTAGATTATCTGCAATCTTTAGCAATCTTTAAGTAGGGTCCTCTTCATAGCAGAGCAGGCATCATTATCTGCCAGGGCAAGATCAGCAGAATAAGAGGTGTAGAAATGCCACTCCGTGTCTTTTATTTCAACAGCGCCTCGTTTTATTTCACGATAGAATATCGCCTTACTGATTCTCAACTTTTCCCAAATTTATCGATGAGTGAGCAGTTATTTTTTAACGTCGTTCACGCTCTTTAATGAAATACTCTAAGGTTAGGCGATCATTGTAGTTTAGGTGCGCTTTTTTCTTGCGAAATGTGGTAGACTGTACATAGCTCATGTTTTCTGATCCTTTCTAAATATGGATCTTAAATTTAGTTGCTCAGAAAACATGGGCTTTTTTGTGTTTTTGAGGGTTTCAGTTTATATTACAACCTGTCAAGATAAAGCTTGACTTTTATTTTTTTATACGATAATATTCACTTACTTTAAATGAAAGGGGTGTCAAAAATGATAACAAAATCTTAAGCCTTCAAGAAATCCTAGAAGATGCAGATTTGACTAAAACAGTAGCTAGCTGTTCTTCATGCTATATGCATAGTTGCTAGCAGGCATTATTAATACGTTACTTGATGCTTACATCATTTTAAAAGAGGAAAAATTCTTAAAACAGGCAAAACAATATTTCACTGCTATTTACTATCATCGTGTTAATGATGACGAACATCGGATAGCATTGCCTGGAAAGCATCTATTTAAAATATCTGATGACTATGCGACGGGTTCGCTAGGAGTTTTGGCTTGTTTGAAACGTTTGGAAAATATAATGGATGGTAAGGAAATTCAGGTCGATAATTTTCATTTTATGCTAGACGCGGTCGGGAGAGAAGCCTTATTGGCCAGAAAAGGGGAGTATATTGATGGAAACTACTAGACCTCTTCGTTCTAAAAATACACTACTACTCGCTCTCTGTCAGGTGCTAAATATCTTTGGAGACGACTTTTTCAATATGGCCTGCATGTGGGTGGTTTATGCAGATTCGCAATCTGTGTTTTTATCCAGTTTAGTGGGGGTCGTTTGGCATCTCACCGATGCATTAATCGCTCCGATTGCAGGTTTGGTGGTGGATCGCTATTCGAAAAAAAGAGTTATTTTTGCAAGTAATGCCTGTGCCATGTGCTATAGTCTGTTACTTGCTACTTATGTGACTTGGCGAGGAGAGCTTCCGATTTGGCTAGCCATTTTTTCGATGGCTGCACTGAACATTTTCACTGCCTTTGTTTCTCCAGCTCGTAGCGCTATGGTTCTCACTATGATCCCGAAAGAAAATTTGGATCAAGTGAATGGCTTCTTTGCTTTTGTTAGTCAAGCCGCTTCAGTCCTAAGTTCCAGTCTTAGTGGTTTAGTGTTAGGAGCTCTAGGCTTAGCCCTTTCCTTGAGCTTCAATACTTTGAGTTATTTCTTGGTGATTATTGGTTTCTATTTCTTTAGCTGGGGAGTTATTGAGCGCCAGGAGGCCAATCAACACCAGCAACAGACTAAAAAAAGAGGAGAAAGTATCCAAGCCATGCGCGAAGGCCTCCGTTACTTATTACGCCATCCGATCCTCAGAAATTTAAGTATTCTTGCCTTTATGGTGAATCTAACAAGTTTTACGGGAACCTTAATGCCGGCATTGATTTATGAAAATTTTGGGGACAAACCTTTCTACTTTGGCCTTTTTCAGAGTGCAATGACTCTAGGTGCGGTTTTAGCTGGCGCGGGTATTATGACCGGCAAAGTGAAAGGCAGCCGTCTGGCTATTTGCGTCTTGCTTCTGCTTTCGGCAGGCACAACCGTAATGATGGCTTGGTCAACAATGGGTTGGTTGATGGCTATGATGATGTTTGCTTCCGGAGTTTGGAAAGTGATGAGTGGCATTTTCACAGAAACATTGACCATGCGTCATTTGGACGTGGCCTATGCGGGACGAGTTTTTGGCTTTATGAAAACCATCGCTGTTATCTGTATTCCTATCGCCACCCTCTTGGCAGGCTATTTAGGGGAAAGCTTCTCCATTCAGACGGTGTTCATGCTGGCAGGCTTGTACTTTTTGGTCTGCGCCTTCCTCGCTTGGTTTTTATTGGATACGAAAATTTTTGTGGAATAGCCACCTGATGTCTCTCAAATCTCTTGGCCAGCCAGGGAAGGAGGGCATCATTTTGTTCGACTCGCTGGCTTTTTAATCGTGTACACCTGGCCATGCTTTAACTCGACAATGCGTTCGTAATGACTTGCTTCGTAGTGGTGGGCGATTTCAACTAAGGTGACTGGAAGCTGATGGAGGAGTTGACGAATTTTAAGCGCATTTTTAGCATCTAGGGCAGCAGTGATTTTATCAGCGAGGAGGATTGGTTTTTTTACGGAGCAGGCTCCGAGCAATTTCTAACTTCATTCGCTGGCCGCCGGAAAGCTGGTGGCAGTGTAGGGGGCAGGCCAAATCTTCACCTAACTCTTCCCAAAGCTCGACCTGCTTCAGCACAGCAATCAAGCGATCATCTGAAAATTTTTGAAATAGCGTTAAATTACTTCGCAAATCTAATTTGAAACAGTAAGGATTTTGAGCAATCATACTGACCTGCTGGCAATTGGGTGGATAGATTTGGCCTTTTTGGTCGCGCAATTCCAGCGTCCCCATGTCCAACTTTTCTTCATCTAATAACATACGAAAAAGAGTAGATTTGCCGCTACCACTTGCTCCAGTAAGGAGGGTGTGGCTTTGGGCTGGAACGAGCCAATTGGCTTTTTGGAGGATAACTTGTTTAGGATAGGCCTTACTGGCATTTTTGAAAACGATACTTAAAGGGAGTTGGTGTGACTTTACTGGCGTTTTCTTTTCTTTCGGCACCCCTTTTTTAATTTTAGCAAGCATTTTTTTCCGAAGGCTTTTGGCGCTCTGGAGGCTGGCGGTAGCGTCTAGAATTTGGTGCCAGGGATGAATCATACTGGTAACAGCAGTCATCATCGCCAGCAAGTTAGCCAAATTAAGCCCTGTTTCTTCCATGGTCAAAAGTCCTCCCGCTAAAGGAAGCAGGAGACCAAGAGCTTTCAGAGGGCCGGTCCAGAACATGACCAAATTATGGCTGGTATAGAAGTGGACTTGGGCATCCTCCATGGCTGTAATTTTAAGAAGGATTTGTGCAAGGAAGGGCTCGGTCGCTTGATGCTGGCGAATTGTGGGGAGCCCGGCCGTGAAATCATTTAAGCTAGCTAGCTGAATTTCTTTAGCTTGGCTTAAGGCTTCGCCAGCTTGTTCAAGACGGCGGCTAAAAATAAATTGCGGAACGGTCATCAGCCAGCTCCCTAAAATAAAAGCAAGGGCGAGCGGTATATTTTTAAGGAACAGGTAAATCATAGAAACAAACAAGGTCAGTCCCCAGATAGGATAAATGAGTAGAGGGAGCAAATATTCCTGCCAGAAGAGGGGTAGATCTTGAGTTTGAAAGCTAAGGCAAGCTTGGGCACTTTGGTCTTGCTGGCGGCTGGCAAATTGTCTTAAATTGAGTCGGCTCATGTTCAGATTAAAAGTTTTAATGATTTGCCGGAGCAAGACATTATCAATATACATGGCTAAATAAATAACAAGGAATAAAAGACAACCACCGACAACAAAAATTATAATTTGCCCCGGTTCATTTGGGTTTAATCGGCCGGCGTAGTCCATAACAAGAGCGGTCACTAAGCCATTTCCTGAATATATCAAGGCGAAGAACAGATAGAGAAAGCATTTTTTCTTTGGTAAGCACGACATTAAGCATCGCATTTTATTCACCTCGTATTTCATAGTTTAAGGTACGTATATTTTTCTTTTTGAATTTTAATAATATAAGAAGATAGTAGAATCATAGCTCTTCCTTTCATTTGTTGATTAGTATAAAGGGAAGAGTAAGTTGCCCAATAATAGGACAGCCTACTCTTTTAAAATTAGCACCCGCCTCCACATATTCCATTTTTAATTTCAAAAATACAATCATTTACTTCAGGGTCATTAATTTTGCTTATAATCATGTTTCCACCCCTCCTTTCTTGACTTATGGTAAACTAGTTTTACAAGAAACGGCTTAATATTCGGAAAACCGAAAAAGGGGCTGATGGAACTGCATAAAAAATTTAGGCAAATACGCCAGCAAAGAGGTTGGACGCTAGCTGATCTCGCTAAAGTGGCAGGTTCGGTGGCTAGTATTTCAGATTTTGAAAATGGTAAGACGCGTTTGGCTTATGAGACCTTGTTCCCACTTCTGGACGTTTTACTCGTGGCTTACCAGGATTTTTTCACTTGGCAGGAAGTGAGGGATCCTGAGCTCAACGAACTCACTCGGGAAGCGCAAAACGCTATTGATACGCAAAATATCGAAAAATTAGCTGCCTTGGCTGATTTATGCCAAAAACGAGCGACACGTACGCGGCAGACTATGTACCAATTGCTAGCTTATAATTTTTTCATCCTACGAGCTGAATTATTGGGCCAAGAGCCTGATCAGCAGATGCTTGCTTGGCTGCACGGTTATTTTTTGGGGATTGAGGTGTGGACAAGTTTTGATGTTAGTATGTTGGGCAATGTGGCGAGCCATCTGCTAACTACCTGCTTAGAGCTTTGTGCCCAAGAAATTGCCTCGGATCTCTCCTAGCCCGTCCAAGGTGGAAAAGATCGTTTGCGTTTGGATACCTTGTTAAATATTGCCGGCACCTTTCTCGACCGGCGAGAACAGAAAGGCGTTAAAAAATTAATGAATGCGCTTAATAAAACGATCCAGGGTTATTACTTCACCTTTCATCGTCTGCGTTATTTAGAGGTAGCAGCAGCCTACGAAAGCTTATGGGGTCAGGCTAATGTAGGCTTGAGTCAACATGAACAAGTACTTGCGGCAGTGACCTTATTTTGGGGAGAGGCAGAGGCTAAGCACTGGGCAGCAGCTTATCAGCAGACGCTTAAAGGTAAATAAAATGGAAAGAAATCAGCTTTTTTAAGCTGGCTGTGATAGAATGTAAGGGATACCGACAAGGAGGTGAAGGCATGGCAAAAGTGACCAATTTAACCTTGCGTCATAAAATGATTTATCAAATCTATATTCGTAATTATTCAAAAACAGGTGACTTTCAAGGGGTGATTGACGACCTCCCCCGCTTGAAGGCTCTGGGTGTCGATATCATTAATCTCATGAGCATTTTTCCAACGCAAGTAGGGACAGAAGGCAACGGACAAATCCTTTATGCGGAGAGCTTTGAGCGGGTGAATCCGGAATACGGGGATATGGTGGCCTTCATGGATTTGGTGGATGCCATTCATGATTTAGACATGCAAGTAGTGTTGAATTTTCCCTTGACCAGTATGGCCAGGTCAGCTGAGTTATTGACAGAGGAGCCGGCTTTTTTCAAATGGGAGAAGGACGGTTCGCTCAGCCACCGCATCACCGAGGAGGAGGAGGTCGTTGATCTGGATTTTAAAAATCCTAAAATGTGGGATGATCTTATTGCCATATTGAAGTTTTGGGCCAAATATGTGGACGGCTTTGCGATCCAGCATGCCCAGTACATTCGCCCGGAATTCTGGCAGAGTGCGCGGGCAGAGGTGGAGGATGTGCACCAGTATTTCTATTGGCTGGGGGGGCAAATTGGCCTGCGTGATCTCTACCAAGCCAAGCGCCGTAAGTTGCCCTTCTGGACGGAAGGCGAATTGTATTTAAGTTTTGATGTGCTAAATATTGAACCTGTTAAAGGCATCCAGCAGCGCTTCTTGCGGGGGCAGATGTCCATGGAAAACTATGCTTACTTGGAAGATATTCGGGAGATGACTACACCCTCGACCAGTGTGATGGATCGGGGCTTGGAATTTGTGCCTTCTGAGCGTTTTTCCAATCAGATTACTAGTGCTGAAGCACTTGTGAACTGGACAGCCATGTCCGTTTTCCAAAAAGGCATTGCCAGTCTAATGATGGGTCAAGAGTACGGCTGCCGGCATCCGATTCCTCTGCATGAGAAAAAAGTTTTAGCTTGGGAGAAGCCTTTTGATATGAGTGACATGCTGGCGCGCTTAGCCCGCATTAAGAAACGGGAAATCATGAAGGCCGGTCTCTACTATAATGAAGCAGCTAGTCCGCATACGATTCGTATCACTTATGAATACTATGATGAGTACTTGTTCGGCTTTTTCCAATTAAAAACACCACCCGGGGAGGAGATTGTCACCATTCCTATCCCTGACGGTATTTATGAGGATATTTTGAATGAAGAACCGATTGAAGTCCAAAACGGGCATATCACCCTGCAGGATAAGCCTGTTATTGTGGCCTATGAAGAGGGGAATATGAAATAGAAAGTAGTAGAAAGGTCAGGTCAAGCTATCGAGTTGGGAGGTCAACAATGTTACTTATAAAAAGCCCCTAGCTTTTTTTCTTATTCATGCTAGAATAGCTGATGAAGTCGGTGGGTTCCTCGGGCTTTTAATTTCTTATGGGAAGAAGCGATGATGTGAGTAAGCAGAAAATTCATCACCAGGCTGTGCTGGCTATTTTACTGGCGATTTTAATGGTACAAACTTTTGTCCCTTGGCTAGGTTATATTCCTCTTGGCCCTTTTAGTTTGACCCTCGTTCCGCTGACGGTCAGTGTGGTGGCCAGCTTGCTGGGACAACGCTTTGGGGCAGCCATGGGGCTGGGCTGGGGTGTTTTAGGCTGGCTGCGTCATTTACTGCAGCCTTCAATCATGACGCCGGTCTTTATTAACCCCATCATTTCGGTAGTTCCCCGACTCCTTGCCGGCTATCTGACCGGTCTTTTGGCAGACAGTTTGAAGCGCCACTTTAACCATCGGCTCACTTATATCTTGACGGGTGCGCTGACGGCTTTTGTGAATACGATATTTGTTCTGCTGGGCGTTTTGCTCTTGGCGCGGCAGGCCTATATGCAAGTTGTGGGTGTCGGTGAAACAGAGGTTTTAGGTGCTTTGACGGCTATGATGGTCACCAATGGCGGTTTTGAGATGTTAGCAGGGGCGGTTTTGGTGCCCATCATCAGTAGCCTCCTAGAGAAGAGATTGACAAAGGTGAAAAAATAAGGCAAAATGAGCCTGCAGACTAGTAATTGCTTATGGGTTCAGAGAGAATTTGTTGGTGCGAAAATTCCCCCGCTAAGCAGCCAACCTCCTGCTTTATTTATCCGTCATGGGATACGGCTGACACCGTTATCGTTATTGAGAGAAGTTTACTTAATTAAGGTGGTACCGCGAGTGTTCGTCCTTGGCTGACGCACTCGTTTTTTATTTTAAAGGAGGACTTATGAGTCAAGAAAAAAATTTGCAAGCGACTGATTTTTCCAAATGGTATCTACAAAGCATCCAGCAAGCCGAATTATTTTCCTATGGGCCAGCGCGGGGCACGATGATTTTCCGCCCGAACGGTTTTGCCTTATGGAAGAAAATTCGCGAAGCTTTTGATGAAAAATTTACAGAAAGTGGCGTAGAGGAAGTTTACTTCCCCATGCTGATTCCTGCCCATTATTTTGAGAAGGAAGCGGATCACGTGGAAGGCTTTGCGCCGGAACTTCCTTGGGTCACCAAAGCTGGCGACGAAGAGTTAGAGGAACCTTTAGCCTTGCGTCCTACATCAGAGACGCTTTTCGGGACGGCCATGAGCGACTGGATCAATTCCTATCGGGATTTGCCCATGGAAATTAATCAATGGGCGAACGTCTTCCGCTGGGAAAAACGAACACTACCTTTCTTACGGACCTCAGAATTTCTCTGGCAGGAAGGCCATTGTGCTTATGCGAGCGAGTCAGAAGCTTTAAACCGTGTGCGTTATTTCTTGGATATTTATGAGGAAGTAGTGTCTGATTTACTAGCCATGCCAGTTTACAAGGGAGAAAAAACGCCGTCGGAACGTTTTGCGGGAGCGAAGAATACCTTCTCGATTGAAGCCATGATGAAGGATACGAAGGCGGTGCAAGCGGGTACGTCGCATTACATGGGGAATAATTTCGCGGACGCCTTCGATATTAAATTCTTAAACGAAGATAATGAGCATGAATTGGCTTATACGACTTCCTGGGGAGTCTCCACTCGCCTCATTGGTGCGATGATTATGGTTCATGGGGATGAACGGGGTGTGGTCTTCCCACCGAAAATGGCGCCAATTCAAGTGGCTCTTTTACCGGTCGGGAATCTGAAGAAAAACCCGGATGTCTTAGGCAAATTGCGTGATATTCAACAAGAATTAGAAAAAGCCGGCTATCGGACCACTTTGGATGATTCGAATAACTCACCAGGTTATAAATATAATGAGGTGGAGGTTAAGGGAATCCCCGTACGCTTGGACTTTGGCCCTCGTGATTTGGAAGGCGGCCATATCATGCTTAAAATGCGTGATGAAGACGCTAAGGAAAAGGTCAGCCTCGATGACTTGCTAACAGTTTTGCCAGAACGCTTAAGCAGCATGCAAAAACGCCTCTACGATAAAGCTGATGCCTTCCGGAAGGCTAACGAACATTATGATATCGATACGCTGGCAGACTTAGAAGCCCATCTCAAGCAATGTGAAGCAGACGGTACTCATCCCGGTTGGATTCTCGCTGGCTGGGATGGCACTGAGGAATCGGAGGCCGCTGTTAAGGAAGCGACGGGCTTCACCACACGGAATATACCCTTTGATCCTCCAGTAGAAAAAACTGTTGACCTCTATAGTGGCAAACCTGCTAAGTATACCGTCTGGTATGCTCGTGCCTACTAGGAGGGAAAGCTGATTGGGGAGGAGCTGCCGGCATTGGCGTGGCGAGCCGTCTTTTCAAAGGAGCGCCACGGCCGGTTAGCCACGTCACGGGGAGGACAGCTTGAAAGAATTAGCAGCCGTCAAGATGTTTTTTGGCTAATGCTCAAGCCCCTCCTTAGGGTCTTTATATTCACTCAGCCTCAAGATCGTGTCTCTTAAATATTAATGCAAAGGAGGGAGAACATGTCTGCTAAGACGCTGGAACGTATCATTTTTCGAGTCTTGTTATTTGCAGGTTTTTTAGTTCTCATTATTACCAACTGGTCTTTTGTCACCAGGACATTAGGCTATTTACAAGCAGCGGCTCATCCGGTGATTTTAGGCTGTGGGCTGGCTTATGTGGTCAACCTGCTAGTGAAGCCTTATGAGCGTTGGCTCTGGCCCAAGCACCAAAAGGGCTGGCAAAATGGGCTGCGTCGCTTTACTTCAATTATTCTTAGTTACTTGACCATCACTTTAGTGCTTGCCTTGGTGATCAGTTTGGTGGTTCCGCAAGCTGTTAATGCGATTGTGGCCTTTGCTTCCGCTGTGCCCCGTTTGATCCAGCAAGGGGAGACTTGGCTCATGACCTTCAGTGATCGCTTACCGACAGGCATGGATATTGTCAAACGCCTCAATATTGACTTGGCAGATGTCACCCGACAAGCGGCGGCCCGCCTAACGTCTTGGACACAGGTCGCCATGGGCTCCATTTTGTCCTTTGTGGCGACATCGACCTCGACTTTTTTCAACTGGCTTTTGGCCTGGATGATTTCCTTGTATATTTTGGCCAGTAAGGAACGCCTCGGCCGGCAGTTCCGCCAGCTCGTTAAAACTTATACCCAGAAAAAAACGGCCAATGTGATTTTCAATCTTTTAGGGATCGTCCACCATGCCTTTGCCCATTATTTCTCTGGGCAGGTGATTGAAGCGATTATTTTAGGTTGCTTGATTACGGTGGGCATGTGGATTCTCCGCCTACCTTATGCCGGCATGCTGGGGGCACTAACAGGAGTTTCTGCCTTTGTTCCCTTCGTGGGTGCCTATATTGCAGCAGCGGTCGGTGCCTTACTGCTACTGGTGAATTCGCCCATGCAGATGGTCATCTACCTCATTTTTGTCGTTATTATCCAGCAAATTGAAAGTAATGCCATCTACCCCTTCGTGGTGGGGAATTCCATTGGCTTGCCCGGCTTATTTGTGCTCGTGGCGATTACCGTTGGGGGTGGCATGGCCGGCATTTTAGGCATGATTCTGGGCGTCCCCATTGCTTCAGCGGCTTACCGACTCATTAAATTTGATTATTGGTATCGCTTGGATCATGATGTTTCTGGCGTTACTTTAAAGCCCTTGGCTTCCTTGCGCGATCCCGATCTCTTAAACTATTTCGAAAAAGAATAAAAGAACACGATAGCCCTAAAAAACGGATGAACATTCGTTTTCTAGGGCTTAATTTATTTTTCCTCCATAATATTAACGATAAAATAAGATTTAACTAGACTTTTTTAAAAATAAAGGGTAGAATATAAGCAATCACTCAGATAAGCGCTGTCACTGCCTATTTGAGTGCATGGTATTGTTGTTGGAGGAAATTTTTGGAGGAGATGTACATGAAAGCACGATGGATGAAATTGCTAGCGCTTTCCGCTACGGCGGGCATGCTGCTGGCGGCTTGTGGCCAGAATGATAAGCCCAAGGAGGAGGCTTCAGGTGGGAATGATAAGGCCCCAGACACCGCAGAATTAGAGCAGGAGATGCCGGAAGGCGCTGAATTCACGGATGAATTTAAGGCGACTTACTTAAATGACCCGCTGACTTTGGACTATATGCAAAGTAACCGGGACACCACGGCCAACCATGCGGTGAACTTTATCGAGCCTTTGTATGAAACCGACCAATTCGGGAATTATATTCCGGCTGCCGCCACGGACTATGAGGTCAGTGAAGATGGGCTCACCTGGACCTACACCCTACGCGAAGGAGTGAAATGGGTCGACGTGGACGGCAATGAATATGCGGATGTGAAGGCTCAGGACTTTGTCACCGGCTTGAAGCACGCAGTAGATGTGGAAGGGGAAGCCCTCCCCATGGTGTCCGAATCCATTAAGAATCTACGGAAATTCATGGATGGGGAAATCAAGGACTTTGACCAAGTTGGCGTGAAGGCGATTGATGACTACACCCTTGAATACACCTTGGAGAAGCCTGAACCTTACTTCAATACGAAATGTACTTACGGGGTCATGTATCCCGTCAATGAGGAGTTCCTAAAATCGAAGGGGGACGATTTTGGTTCCTTGCAACCGGATTCTATTCTCTACTCTGGCCCCTATCGTTTGGCTAATTTAACGGCAAAATCCTCTATTGAATACATTAAAAACGACCAATACTGGGACGCTGATAATGTTCACTTGGAGAAGGTATCCTTTACCTATAACGATGGGTCCGACTTGGAATCCTTCTTCCGTATGTTTAAGGACGACACCATTTCTTCCTTCACGGTCTTGCCGACTTTACCCATTTACCAAGAAGTGAAGAAGGAATACGGCGACTCCATTGCGGTTAACTTACCTCGTCCTGGGACATTCTACGGGCAATTTAACTTTAACCGCCGTTCCTATAATGTCACGAAAAAGGAAACGGACAAGCAAAAAGAAGATACCCAAAAGGCAATTCGCAATAAAAACTTCCGTCAGGCTATTCTGTTCGGCTTCGACCGCGTGGCCTACATGTCCCAGCAAGCCGGGGATGAATTCGGAGCTGGCCGAGTGCGGAACACCTTAGTTCCTGGCAATTTCGTCAACGTTGGCGATAAGGAGTACGGCGAAGTCCTAGAGGAAAAACTTCACGAGCTTAGCCCCGATCATTTCGGCGATGTCGATCTTTCTGATGGCCAAGATGCTTACTACAATGTGGACAAGGCCCATAAAGTACTGGATGAAGCGAAAAAGGAATTAGAAGCTGATCAAGTGGAATTCCCTATTCATATTGACCTGCCAGTCCTTGAGCAGGATGAGATTATGGTGAACTGGGCGAAATCCTTGAAGAAAACCATAGAGGATTCCTTGGGGACCGATAATGTCGTGATTGATTTGAATCTGCTCAGTCAGGATAACTACTACAATGCCACGTTTAATGCGACCACTCCAGACGCTATCGACTATGATATTTCGACAGCTAGTGGCTGGCTGCCAGACTTCCGTGATCCTTCTACCTACTTGAATATCTTTGACCCGAACAATGGGGAATTGCTCATTTCCATGGGTATCGAATCCGGTTACGATAATGACAAGGAAGCCAAGGAAGCCGCTAAAATTTATGAATATGGTGAACTCTACCAAAAAGCCATCAATGAAGTTGATGATATGGAGAAACGTTATGAGTATTTTGCCGATGCGGAAGCCTTGGTGATTGATAATGTGATGATCTTGCCTATCTACCTGGAAGGTGGGGTACCACGCGTTACGCGCATTATTCCGTTCACAGGACCCTTCTCCTTCTCAGGACCAACTGGGAATCGTTATAAATTCACGCGCATTCAAAGCGAAGCGGTGACCAATGAACAATACGATAAGTTGAAGAAAGAATGGGAAGAAGCCCGCAAACAAGCTGCCGAAGAAGCAGCCAAGGAAGAAGCCAGCAAATTTAAGGGAGGCGACAAGAAGAAAGACGAGAAAAAAGAAGACGAGAAAGAAGAAGACGAGAAAAAAGAAGACGATAAGGAAGATGAAAAGGATAAGGAGGAGTAAGTTAATAGCAAGGGGGGCTTTAGCCTCCCTTTGGTTTTAAGATTATTGAGTGAATTGTAAGAAAAATATGAATTTACTAGCAAATTCTTGGCTCAGAAAACCTAAAGAGACCTCAAGCTAATGATGCTGCCATTGCCTGAAAGGTAATTTGTTCGTATTGCTTGTTACCAAAATTTTTGGAGGAGATTAAAATGAAAGCAAGTTGGAGGAAAGTGCTTACGCTGACTGTTACAGCAGGCTTACTGTTAACGGCTTGTGGCCAGGGGGATCAAGGTAAAAAATCGACGGCCGATGGGTCTAAGTCCCCGAATACCCAGGAATTGGAAAAGGACATGCCGGAAGGGGCGGAATTCGTCAATGAATACAAAGCCACTTACCTAAACGATCCACTCACTTTAGATTACATGCAGAGTAACCGAGATACGACCGCCAGCCATGCGGTGAACTTTATTGAACCGCTCTATGAAACAGACCAGTTTGGGAATTATATTCCGGCGGCTGCAACTGATTATGAAGTCAGTGAAGATGGACTCACTTGGACCTACACCTTGCGTCAGGGAGTTCAATGGGTGGATGTTGATGGCAACGAGTATGCGGAAGTGAAGGCGCAGGACTTCGTCACTGGTTTAGAGCATGCGGTGGAGGTAGACTCTGAAGCTTTGCCCATGGTGTCAGAATCCATTAAGAATTTAAGGAAATTCATCGATGGGGAAGTGAAAGATTTTAAGGATGTGGGGGTCAAGGCCTTGGATGACTATACCCTCCAGTACACCTTAGAAAAACCAGAACCCTACTTTAATACCAAGTGTACCTATGGGGTCATGTACCCAGTCAATGAGGAGTTTTTGAAATCGAAAGGCGATAACTTTGGTTCCCTGCAACCCGATTCCATTCTCTATTCGGGTCCCTACCGCTTAGCTAATCTTACCGCTAAATCATCGATTGAGTATATCAAAAATGACCAGTATTGGGATGCTGATAATGTGCACGTTGAGAAAGTCTCCTTGACTTATAATGATGGGTCGGACTTGGAAGCCTTCTTCCGCATGTTCAAGGATGATGCGATCGTTTCCTTCAGCGTCTTGCCCAATCTTCCGATTTATGAGGAGGTTAAGAAGGAATACGGGGATTCAATTGCGGTGAATATGCCCATGCCAGGTTCCTTCTATGGGCAATTTAATTTCAACCGCCGCTCCTACAACGTCACGAAAAAAGAAACAGACAAGCAAAAGGAAGACACGCAAAAGGCGATCTTAAATAAAAACTTCCGCCAAGCCATCCTCTTTGGCTTTGACCGCAAGGCCTACATGGCCCAGCAAGTGGGGGACGAGTTTGCAGCTGGACGGATCCGAAACACCCTGGTGCCTGGAAACTTTGTGAATATTGGTGAGAAGGAATATGGTGAAGTACTGCAGGATAAGCTACACCAATTGAGTCCGGAGCATTTTGGCGATGTCGATCTTGCTGATGGTCAAGATGCCTACTATAATCCTGATAAGGCGAAAAAGGTTTTTGCAGAGGCGAAGGAGGAGCTGAGCGCAGCAGGCGTAGATTTCCCAATCCGCATTGATTTGCCGATCCTCGAGCAGGATGAAATTGCAGTGAACTGGGGTAAATCCATGAAAAAAACCCTCGAACAATCTCTGGGAGCAGAGAATGTCGTTTTGGACTTGAACTTACTCAATCAGGATAACTACTACAATGCGACTTTCAATGCGACCTCGCCGGATGCCATTGACTATGATATCTCGACGGCGAGTGGCTGGCTGCCCGATTTCCGTGACCCTTCGACGTATCTCAATATTTTTGACCCCAATAATGGGGAGTTACTCATCTCTATGGGGATGGAGAGCGGGTACGACAAGGATAAAGAGGCCAAGGAAGCTGGCAAAATTTATGATTATGGAGAACTCTACCATAAGGCACTGGATGAGGTGGATGATTTAGAGAAGCGTTATGAGTACTTTGCCGATGCGGAGGCCTTGATGCTTGATAACGTGTTGATTGTTCCGATTAATCTCCAGGCAGCCATGCCGCGAGTCACCAGAATTATTCCGTTTACTGCTCCTTTCTCCTTCTCTGGCCCCACCAATGGGCGCTACAAATTCATGCGCATTCAAAGCAAGCCTGTCTCCAACGAGCAATACGACAAACTGAAGAAAGAGTGGCAAGCCGCTCGCGTTAAAGCTAATGAAGAAGCAGCTAAAGAAGAAGCCAGCAAGTTTAAGGGAGGCGACAAGAAGAAAGACGAGAAGACAGAAGACAAGGAGAAAGATAAATCAGAAGGAGAGGCTGAGGACAAAAAGGAAGAAAAGGATGATAAAAAGGCTTAGCCATTAAATGGCTATGGTAGTGAGGGGGCAAAAACTTGCCCCCTGTTTATTAACAAAGAAAGGGAGGAGAGATTTATGGCCCATCGCTTTAGTCTTTGGTGGCAGTACCTCAAACTTTATGGTAAAAGTATTCACTTCGTTTGGCGAGCCTCTAAAATGTTAAGTGTGCTTCTTCTCGCTAGCACCCCCCTGCAAGCCCTCGTCCCGACAGCCAGTCTCTACTGCTTGAATCAGGTTTTAGAGGCGCTTGAAGCCAAGGCATTGTCCCAAGCTTGGCCCTATTTACTGGCTTGGGCCTTGCTTTTCATGCTAGGCAATCTCTTAGATCCCTTGACCACTTTTATTCAGGGGCAATTAACGGATCGCTTAACCTATTATTTTAATGAACAACTCATGACAAAGGCCCAGCAGCTTCAGAGTATTGCTTATTATGAGGATCCTGATTTTTATAATGAAATTCAATTGCTGAGTGACCAGGCGAGCTGGCGGCCGGTGAATTTGCTGATTTTTGGCACCAGTATTCTCAGTCAATTTTTGATGGTTATTTCTATTTTTTCTCTATTGGCAAGTTTTCATTGGCTGCTCACTGTTTTATTGCTTCTATCGATCCTTCCCCAGGCCTGGATGTCCTATCGGATTCAAAAGGAAGCCTTTGAGGTTTTAGTTTCCAACAGTCAAGATTCCAGACGCTTAACCTACTATACCAAAGCCTTGCTCGATGCCCGTGCCATTAAGGAGGTTAGACTTTATAATTTATATGATTTCTTTCTTCGGAAATATCGGACGCAGTTTAGAGGGATTTTACAAAAAGTGCAGCATAGTCGCTTGAAGCGTTTTGGCTTATCCGCTCTTTACTTGCTGGTGACTGGGGGCTTGGCGGCCTATGGCTTTTATTTTATTGCTAGTGGGATTGCCAAAGGGACTTTTGGGCTAGGGACTTTGGCCGTTTATACCTCAGCCATCCTTTATGCTGTGCAAGGTTTAAATCGCTTGGTAACCGATTCAAGTATGCTTTATGATACGCTGCTCTATATGAAGAAACTTTTTCACTTTTTGGCTTTGCCCGAAGACAGCCAGCCGGGTCAGTTGCCTTGGTCAGGCGACTTTGAGGAACTTCGCTTTGATCAGGTGACCTTTTCCTATCCTGGGCAAGCCAAGCCTGCCTTAGATGAGCTTTCCTTCACGGTGTCGCAGGGAGAGAAAATAGCGATTGTTGGTGAAAATGGTGCTGGGAAATCAACGCTTGTGAAATGCTTGCTGCGCTTATATCCCTTGTCCAGGGGGGAAATTACTTTGGATGGGCAAGATATTCAAAGCTTTGATGTGCTCGACTATCGAAAAAATTTTGCCGCTATTTTTCAGGACTTTGCGCCTTTTGACTTAACCTTGGCGGAAAATGTTCAGCTTGCTGACTTGGATCAACCGGCAGGGGGAGAGCTTTGCCGAGAAGCTTTATGGGCGGCAGGCTTTAGGGAGGATCTGCCTCTAGAACAGATGCTCGGGAAGCGCTTTTCAGAGGGGGTGGAGCTTTCAGGTGGGCAATGGCAAAAAGTTGCCTTAGCTCGAGCCTTTTACTCCCGGGCGCGCTTTTTGGTGCTCGATGAGCCGACCGCTTCTTTGGATCCCAAAATTGAGCGTGAAGTACTAGAGAAATTATTGGAGCTCGGTGAAGATCGGACGGTTCTGTACGTGACACATCGCTTGGGGACAGTTCGCCAGGCAGATCGCGTATTACTGTTGAAAGAGGGGCGTGTACTTGGCTTTGCGAAGCATGATACCCTCCTCCATCATAATGCTTACTACCGAGAACTCTATGCAGCTCAAGCGGAACCTTATCAATAGCGAGATCATTATTGTTTATAAGGAAATCATGAATAATTCTCATTATTTGACGATAATTTATTTATTTTCACGCTTTACATGATCGATAAAAATGATCTTTTCACAAAATTAAGAACGATCATTTCGCTATAGAAAATATATTTCTATGATAAAGGTTGTTTTGACTTGCTTACATTGATGGTTTTCAATATGGCTTGCTTGCCGTCACCGCGTCCTTGGTGGCGGTTTTTTATATATTTTTCATGATAAAAAATGAAGAAAAAATGAGAAAATGCCTAGACAAAAACTTAAATGAAGCGTATAGTGAAACTAATTTAGCAAGGCGAGCTGGCCAGCTTGTGTGGAGTTTTAATGTTGGAGGAGATAAACGTGGTAAAGAGATGGTCAAAATTGATGGCTCTCAGTGGCCTTGCCGGCCTTTTATTAGCGGCATGTGGTGGCGAGGATACCGCCCAAAAAAAAGAAGAAAATGATCCAGAAGCGCAGGCAATTCAGGAGCAATTGCCGGATGGAGCAGAATTAACACACGATTTTAAATCAACTTATGCCAATGATCCCCTTACCTTAGATTACTTACAGAGCAATCGGAGTACGACGTCAGAGCACGTGGTTAATTTTGTCGATCCTTTGTATGAGACGGATCAGTATGGAAATTACACTCCAGCACTCGCTAAGGATTATCAGGTCAGTGAGGACGGCTTGACCTGGACGTACACCTTGCGTGAAGGGGTTCAATGGGTGGACGTAGACGGCAATGATTATGCGGAGGTGAAGGCCCAGGATTTTGTTACCGGGCTTAAACACGCCGCTGATGTGGAGTCGGAAGCCCTGCCCATTGTGTCCGGTACGATTAAAAATCTGCGCAAGTATATGGATGGGGAAATTAAGGACTTTGCTGAAGTGGGGGTCAAGGCAGTTGATGATCATACGCTCCAGTACACCTTGGAGAAGCCGGAACCTTACTTCAATACAAAAACCACGTATGGGATTCTCTATCCGGTCAATGAAGAGTTCCTGAAATCGAAGGGGAAGGATTTTGGGGCCTTGCAGCCTGATTCCATTCTCTATTGCGGCCCTTACCGTTTGGCGAATTTAACGGCGAAGTCTGCCATTGAATACGTTAAAAATGACCGCTATTGGGATAAGGATAATGTCCATATCGATACCGTCACATTAACTTATAACGACGGCTCGGACTTGGAGTCTTTCTTCCGCATGTTTAATGATGATGCCCTGGTCGCCTTTACTGTTTTTCCTAATTTGCCTATTTTTGACCAAGTGAAGCAACAATATGCTGATGCTATTACGGTCAAGCCAGCTGGCCCCGGGTCTTATTACGGGCAGTTTAACTTCAATCGCCAGTCTTACCAAGCGACCTTGAAGAAAAATGACAAGCAAAAAGAAGATACCCGAAAAGCGATTCTCAATCGTGATTTCCGCCAGGCCTTCCTCTTTGGTTTTAACCGGAAAGCCTACATGGCTCAGCAAGTAGGCGATGAGTATGCCAACGGACGCCTGCGTAATACGATTGTACCACCAAACTTTGTGATGGTAGGTGACCAGGAATATGGCGATATTTTGCAAAGTCAATTGCAAAAACTAGATCCTGAGCATTTTGGGGATGTGAAGCTGGCAGATGGCCAAGACGGCTACTACAATGCGGACAAGGCGAAGAAGATTTTTGCTGATGCCAAGCAAGCCTTGGCGGCTGACGGGGTGGATTTCCCTATTCATATTGACTTGCCTATCCAAGAGCAGGATGATATCCAAGTGAACTGGGGCAAATCGATGAAGCAAACCATCGAAGAGTCCTTGGGTAAGGAGAATGTTGTCTTAGACTTGAACCTTTTGAACCAGGACAAATACAATGCTGCCACCTATAATGCGACTTCGCCCGATGCTGTCGACTATGATATCACGACTGCCAGTGGCTGGACGCCTGACTTTAGAGATCCATCGACCTATTTAAGCATTGCTAAGCCCGATCATGGGGATATGCTCGTTGCGATGGGCTTGTCGGGGGATCCCACTAAGGATCAGCAGATTAAGGAAAAAGCGGGCCTAAAAGAATATGGCGACTTGTACGAACAAGCTGTTAATGAAGTAAATGACCTCAACAAGCGCTATACTCTCTTTGCTGAGGCGGAGGCCGTCTTACTGAGAAACGTCCTTTTCGTGCCGATTAATCTTGAAGCCGCCGTCCCCCGCGTGACGAAGGCTGTGCCTTTCACGGGTTCCTTTGCCTTTGCTGGGCCTACGGAATTGCGCTATAAGTACCTGCGTTTGCAAGATAAGCCCGTGACCGTTGATCAGTACAATAAATTAAAGGGCGAATGGGACAGCCAATTAGCAGCAGAAAATAAAAAGGCGGCCGAGGAGGAAGCCAAGCATTTTGCTGGAGACCAACCGACCGAGGCAAAAGAAGCGACGACTTCCACTGCAGAGGATCAATAAGCCCAGTTTCTGGTGGACGCTTAGGCGCTGACGCTGAACTCTTAAAACAGGCTCAATGCTAGCCTGTTTTTCTTATATTTTCATGAAATAAGAAAACAGTAAAGATCTTAATGAAAACTTATTATTTGTGAAAACTTTTCGGCGAGAATGAAACCTGAGGAGGTGAAGTCGCACCAGTCATTCTCTCATTTTTTTCTCAAAAACTCCTAAAACTAAGGCTTATGAGTGCTTAGGCTAGGCAAGGGGCTGGCTGTTACTTGGTAAGAAAAAGCTTGAAAAGTCTTGTTTTGCTTCCTTTAAAAAGGTGCGAATTGTAGGACAAATTACAAAAAAATAAGAAAAAGACTAGACAAATTCTTAATAAGCAGGTATGATAATAGCAAGCAGTTGTCCTAGAACAACATTTGCTGTACCCCTATAGAAATTGGAGGAGATGACAATGAGACGCAAATGGATGAAGCTGCTCTCACTGACAGCGACCGCAGGCTTTTTACTAGCTGCTTGCGGTGGGAAGACGGAGCAGAAGCAAAGTAGTGGGGATAAGGGCCCGAGCACGGCAGAAATTGAGAAAAACTTGCCAGAGGGGGCCAAGCTGGTTGATGACTTTAAGGCAACTTACGGGACGGATCCCTTAACTTTGGACTATTTGCAGAGTGCCCGGGCCTCAACGACGGATCATACGGTAAACTTTATCGAACCGCTCTTTGAAACGGATCAGTACGGGAACTATATCCCCGCCCTGGCCAAGGATTATGAGGTCAGTGAGGATGGGCGAACCTATACCTACCACCTGCGCGAAGGCGTGCGGTGGGTGGACGTGGATGGGAACGACTATGCTGAGGTGAAGGCTCAAGACTTCGTGACCGGCTTGAAACATGCGGTGGACGTTGAGTCGGATAGTTTGCCTATCGTCTCTGACTCCATTAAAAATTTACGAGCCTATATGGACGGTAAGGTCAAAGACTTTGAAGACGTGGGCGTTAAAGCCCTCGATGACTATACGGTTGAGTATACGTTAGAAGCGCCTGAGCCTTATTTTAACTCGAAAACCACTTATGGGATCCTCTGGCCGTTGAATGAGGAATTCCTCAAATCGAAGGGCAAGGACTTTGGTGCCCTAAAACCGGATTCCATTCTCTATTGCGGGCCTTATCGCCTTGCTAATTTGACCGTTAAATCCGCTATTGAATATGTGAAGAATGATCAGTATTGGGATAAGGATAATGTTCATATTGAAAAGGTGACCTATACCTTCAACGATGGTTCAGACCTAGAAGCCTATTTCCGAATGTTTAATGATGATGCCCTCGTCTCCTTTACCGTTTTACCGAACCTACCGATTTATGAAGAAGTCAAAAAGACTTACAAAGATGCTATTACGGTAAATATGGCTAGACCGGGGACTTTCTATGGTCAGTTTAACTTTAACCGTCAGTCTTATAATGCGACTAAGAAAACCACCGATAAAGAAAAAGCCGATACGCAAAAAGCGATTCTCAATCCGGACTTCCGCCAGGCTTTGCTCTTTGCCTTTGACCGGGAGACTTACATGGCCCAGCAAGTGGGGAATGAGTATGCGGCCGGACGGGTGCGCAACACTATTGTCCCAGGCGACTTCGTCATGGTTGGCGATCGGACTTACGGGGAAGTATTAGAAGAAAAACTCCATGAGCTCGATCCGGAGCATTTTGGGGATGTTGACCTCGCAGACGGCCAAGACGGCTACTTCAATCCTGATAAGGCTAAGAAAGTCTTTGCAGAAGCGAAGAAAACCCTCGAAGCTGAAGGGGTCGATTTCCCAATCCATGTGGATTTACCGCTCCAAGAACAGGATGAAATCCAGGTGAACTGGGGGAAATCCATGAAAAAAACGATCGAGGATGTACTGGGCAGCGACAATGTTGTGATTGATTTGAACTTACTGAGCAAGGATAACTACTTGAACGCCACCTTTAATGCGACGTCGCCGGACGCCGTGGATTATGATATTTCGACGGCCAGTGGCTGGCTGCCAGACTTCCGTGATCCTTCGACTTACTTAAGTATCGTCAACCCTGATGATGGGGAAATGATGACCTCCATGGGACTAGAAACCGGCCTTGACAAGAATAAAGAAGCCAAAGAAGCTGGCCAGCTCTTCAAATACTATGAACTCTATGAAAAAGCCTGCAAGGAAACGTCTGATATTGAAAAACGCAACGAACTCTTTGCGGAAGCGGAAGCTGTTCTCTTGAAAAACGTGCTGCTCTTACCGATCAACTTGGAAGCAGCAGTACCACGGGTCACCAAGGCGGTACCATTCTCAGGCCCCTTTGCCTTCGCCGGACCAACCGATGCTCGCTTCAAATACTTGCGTATCCAAGATAAGCCGGTTACGATTGAGCAATATGAAACCCTGAAGAAGGAATGGGAAGGGAAGCGCGACGAAGCTTTGCAGAAGATGGCCAAGGAAGAAGAAGAAAAGCAAGGGAAAAAAGCTGATAAGGATACTAAAGAAAAATCAGAGAAAGCTGATAAAGAAGAGGCCGATACTGATGATGAGAAGAAAGGAGGCGATGACGACAAGAAAAAATAATGGCTAATACTCTATGGCCGTCCTCCATAGCCACCTCCACTAACTATTAGACACTTAGCCCGAACCCCCTCCAGGCTCGGGCTTTTTTTCTTGTGCGAAATGACGGATCGGCTTGATGGGAATCTAGGAGGTGGCTGCTGCAGTCAAGCTTAGTCATTTTGACGTTCCGGTGAATAATGGCGAGGAAGCGTTCGATGACTTTCATCTTTTGTCCAAGCCCCCTGCTCCTGTCTATCGAACCATTATGATCTATGATAGATTTTAAAATACAAAAAGCTAAGAAAGCCTATTATAAAAGCATTGGTAGTGTGATTTAATTGCTATGATGAATAAAAAACCATATAATATAATTATTACGCCTACTTAGTGGAGGGATGTTAATGAGTACTAAAAAGTTCATCAATGCGAAGATCTACAAGCACGATGAGGCCTCAGAAATTCTTGTGGAAGATGGCGTTTTTAAGGCCTTTGGTGTGGATTTAGATGAGGCGGATGAAGTGGTTGACCTGCACGGTAAACTTGTCCTACCCCCTTATGTGGATTCGCACTTGCACTTGGATTATTATTTCACCGGCCAAGATGACCAGATCAAGAATGAATCGGGCACGCTTTTTGAAGCCATTGACCTATGGAATGACTACAAGAAAGGCACCAGCAAGGAAGAAATGAAGGAGCGGATCCTCCATGCTGTTCATGATGTAGCTTCCTATGGGACGCAATTTATTCGTGCGCAAACGGACTGTACGGATCCCAATTTGACCGGGATCAAAGCTGCCCTTGAAGTGCGGGATGCCTTGAAGGATAAAATCACCATTCAAGTCGTGGCCTTCCCTCAAAATGGCATGTATTCCTATCAGGAAGAAGGTAAAACCGGCCGGGATCTCGTGGAAGAAGCCTTGCAATTGGGGGCAGACTGTGTGGGTGGGATTCCTCATAATGAATGGAGTGCGGAAGATGGCGCCAAAGCCATTCATGAAATTGTGCGTCTAGCCATTAAATACGATAAACTCATCGATGTTCACTGTGATGAAACGGACGACGACCAAGCACGCTTCTTAGAACTTCTGAATGCGGAAGCGATGAAGCAAGGTTATGGTCAAGCCACTACCGCTTCCCATACCTGCTCCTTCGGTTCGGCGAATGATGCCTATGCCTTCCGCATGCTGGGTCTCTTCCGCCAATCAGGCTTGAACTTTGTCTCTTGCCCGACGGAAAATCTCTTCCTCCAAGGCCGCCAAGATACCTATCCCAAGCGGCGGGGCCTCACTCGGGTCAAGGAATTTGTCGACCATGGCATTAATGTTGCTTTTGGCCAAGATTCGATCGTGGATCTCTGGTATCCAGCCGGCTCGGGTAACTTGATGAATATTTTAGATAACGGCCTGCATGCGACCCAATTGATGCGGGAGGAAGATTTTCCCAAGAACTTTGACTTGATCACTTACAATGGCGCAAAACTGATGCAGTTAGAGGATGTTTACGGCTTAGACGAAGGCAAGCCCGCTCATTTTATTGTCTTGGATGCGCCTAACGTTTTTGAAGCCCAACGCTTGCGGGTAGAATGCTTGGCTTCCATTCGCCACGGGGAATACCTTTTCGAGAAGAAACCCCGGGAATACGCTAAACCTTTAGACCTCAACGCTTAGTAAAATATTTAAAGGGGTGAACCAGAGTGGATCACTCCTTTTGTTTTTGCCAGAAAAAAGTCATCGGCACTAAAACCGATGACTTTTTGTGTTTAGCGCAGATTGTTGTAGGCCGAACGGTCCAGCATGCCCGCACTGCGGAAGATAGTTAGGGCATAGTAGACATCTTCGTACCAAGGAAAATTTAGGGGCTTCGGGCGTTCTGGAGCGAGGCCGTAAGCTTGCATGGGCAGCTGGGCTTGGGCGATGGCCCAGCGAAGGCCGGTCAGCGAGCGGGCCAAATGACTCAGGGAAGTGAGGGCCCAAACCGTTCGCACCCTGGGGAAGCCCGCTTTTAAGATGCGCACAAAGCCGAGGTTATTCCCGACCGTGTCCTTGGCGCACCGATCCTGCCAGCAGCGCTTTTGGTCTATGCCCCGCTTGACCAGCCAATCTGTCATGGCCTCTGCTTCCTCAATTGGGGTTTGGGCAGCCGCCCCGCTTAAGATCAGTTGGGCTTGGGGGTATTTTTTTGCTAGCGCCCGTGTTTTTTCCAGGCGCTCTTTCAGCATGGTCGACATCTGGCCATTTGCTTCAAAACGGTGGCCGTAAACGAGAATAGCGGCTGGGGCTTGGCCTTTTGGAATTTCATGTTCATAGCTCGTTTTCTGCCAATTGGCGTTAAGGCTTTGGATGAAGGCCAAAAACCATTGGCCGAGCGGGGTACTGATGGCTTGTAATTTTTCTTGGTAGGCTTTTTGTGCTTTTTTGTCTTCAGCTTGCCAGGCTAATAGGGCTAAAAGGGTCAGGACTTCTGGATCGCTGGGCCGCAAGCTGACGGCGAGCTGAAGTTTTTCCTGGGCCGTTCGCATTTGAAAGTAATGCAGGAGGAGTTCCACCTCAAACATCAGGGCGAGAAAATGCAAGTCTTCGGTGGGAGCTGTGTTTTCTTGGACGGCGATTAGACTTGCGCGGGCTTTTTTTAAATTCCAGGCTAAGGCGAAGTCACAGGCCGGCTGTAAGGCTTTGTAGGGCCGGTAACTTTGCCCCATGGTGGGGCTTAAATGCGTGGGATCGACCCCCACTTTGGGTTTTAGGGAGGCTTCATCATCGATAAAAAGCTCGTAGGCACTGCGCATGGGGGCTCCTTTCTAATTTTAGCGGCCTTGGCGGCGTTCGCTTAACGCTGTGCCCCGGCCGTAAACGAGGTAGAGGGCAAGGGCGCTGGTGATCATAAGGATAACGGAATAGACTAGGTTAATGGCCTTGCCGTCAATGGTGGCGGTGGGAGCGGCGTTATTGCGGATGACCACGCCAATGGGCTCCCAACCAGGCTGGTAGAGGAAGGCTGACATGTTGTACTCAGCCAGGTTAGTGTTGAAGTTTAAGGCAATGAGCGCCAACATGGTCGGCAGTAGGGCAGGTACAATAATGCGGCGGAAGGTTGTGAAGGAACTGGCCCCTAAATTCCTCGAAGCATCCTCTAAATGATGGTCAAAATTATAGTAGGCACTCTTCAAATAGCGAATGGTGACCGGCAGGACGATCACCCCATAAGCTACGGGGAGAATCCAGGGATTGCCAATCACACTCTGCCCCAGTAAGAGGGCGCTCGGCTTGTCATAGGCCAGCAAGTAGCCCAGGGCCAGTAAAATACTGGGCAAGAGCCAAGGGATATAGAAGGGGAATTCCAAGGCCTTCAGCCAGCGGGCCTGGCGCTTGTCCATCACTAAGCGGACCACGAAAAGCATTAGGAAAACTGCCACCACCGCGGCCAGGCCGGAGAAGAGGATGGAGCGGAGGAGGGGCCCGTAAGTTTTCGCACTGATGACAATTTTTTGGTAGTGCTTGAGAGTGAATTCACTCAAGGACCACGTTTGCGTACTGATCGCCCGCGTGGACATAAAGGAAAAGGCCACAATCATGACAGGTGGCAGGGCATAGATCACAAACAAGGCATAGGCCAGAATGTGCGCCCCTACCCGCAGCAGGGGATTTTCAATTTTTTGCTTCTCAAAGTGGGTTTGTGTTTTAGCCACCGACAGGTAATTGCCCCGGCGCTCATAGGCATTCAAGGCCAACAGTAACAGCACTTGGGCCAGTCCTAGGAATAAGGACATGAGGGCGGCCAGATTTCTGGAGCTGGGCCTTTGGGCAAAGGTTAAAATTAAAGGCGACATGGTTTGGAAGGCTTGGCCTCCGACCATGAGAGGCGCCGCAAAAGCCCCCAGACCGGTCGCAAAGACCATAATAATAAGCGTTAAAAAAGTCGGCTTCAGGCTGGGGAAGACCACGTCTTTGAGAATTTGGAAGGGACTGGCTCCTAAATTCTTAGCGGCATCGATAATATTATTGTCTAGCCCTTGGATGGCATTGCGCAAAAAAATCATGTGATTGTGCGTGCAGCCAAAGGTCATGACGAAAATCACCGCCGTAAAGCCGGTGAACCAGCCCGGATTCATGCCGGGGAACAGCTTCATTAAACCGCGTGTGACAATGCCCCCTTCACCATAAACAAACAGGTAGCCGTTATTTAAAATTAAGCCCCCGAAGAAGAGGGTGGACATGTAGGCCAGGCGCAAGATTTTAGCGCCCTTAATCTGGAAGTAATCCGTAAATAAGACGAGCAAGGTGCCCACCACATTGGCCGTGATGGTTAGGATCACGGCTAAAAAGAGGGAGTTCTTAATGGCCGTCATCGCCCGCTCAGAGCCTAAAATACGTTGGAAGAGTTCCGCATTGAAGTGGCCATCGACCCAGAGGGCTTGGCGGAGTACTTCAAAAACGGGATAGGCTAAAAAGGTCCAAATGAACCAGAATAAGCCTAAGAGGAGGAGAACTTTAGGAAGTCGGCGGGTCCAAGCAGCCACTTGGTCGTTAGCAATCTTTGGCATGGCCGGCCTCCTTGTAACTTAAAACATCCTCTGGGTCCAAGCCAATGGTGAGGCTCTGGCCTACTGCCACCTCACGTGGTTGGGTCGTTTGCACGTAGAGCGGCTCGCCGAGGACATTCATTTGATAGCGGGTGAAATTCCCTTGGAAAATAATTTGGGTGACGTCGCCCGACAATTCACACAAGCCCTCCGTATCGTTGATATGCAGGCGTTCCTCGCGGATATAGTGCCGGTGTTCAGGATTTAGGGCATGGGGTTTTTGCTGATTAATGGCTTTAACTTGGGTGGGGCTTAAGGCATTGGCCTCGCCGATAAAATTGCAGACAAATTCGGTCGCGGCCTCGTGGTAAATTTCTTGGGGCGTGCCGACTTGGACAATTTTCCCTTCATTAAATACCGCAATATGCGTGGACATTTCCAAGGCCTCTTCCTGGTCGTGGGTGACATAAATGGCCGTCATTCCCGTCTGTTCCTGGATACGGCGAATTTCCTGGCGCAATTGCTTGCGAAGTTTGGCGTCTAAGTTGGATAAGGGCTCGTCAAAAAGCACCACATCATTCCCTTGGGCCAAGGCGCGGGCAATAGCGACCCGTTGCTGCTGGCCCCCAGAGAGGGCGGAGACATTCTTGGGTAATTGCTCGGGCCTCAGTTCTACCAGTCGGGCCATTTCTTCCACGCGCGCCTTGATGTCGGCTTTCTTCCACTTGGCGACTTTCAGGCCATAAGCAATATTTTCATAAACGGTCATCGTGGGAAAAAGGGCATAAGACTGGAAGACCATGCCCACGCCCCGCTTTTCCACGGGGATTCGGGTGAGATCTTGGCCATTGAGAAGAATTTCTCCTTGGCTGGGGCTTAAAAAACCCGCCATGGCGCGTAATGTCGTGGTCTTGCCACAGCCAGAAGGGCCGAGCAAGGTAAAAAATTCCCCCTGATCGATGGTAAAGCTGGCGTCATCAACGGCCACAAAGTCCCCGTATTTGATTTGTAGATTTTTAACTTCTAACATGCTGTCACCTATTGGGCAGGGAGGAGATCCAATTCGATCTTCTCTACCCATTGGTCGGCGTATTCATTAATGATGTCCCAGTCCACGTCCATGCGGTCCGTGGCCGTCATGATTTCCTTAATACGGGGAGCGACGGCGTCTTGGGCGCTTTTCAGGGTAGGTACCGTCCCGAAGTCCTTGGCCCAGGCTTCTTGGGTTTCCTTAGAGCCCCACCAGTCGGCGTATTTTTTGGCGGTAGCTAATTTGCTGTCATCGTCTTTTTTCACGACAGCCACTTGTTCTGACATGGAAAAGACCCCATAGTCCGGATTGACGGGTGTGGCTTGGAATTCAAATTCCTTCTCAACATTAGGAATACCGCCGCTGAAATAGTAGGAAGCGAGCAGGTCGCCTTGGCCCATTTTAGCGTGGCGATCTTCGCCTTCGGTAGGCACATAGCCATGATCGAAGTAGTCCTTGACCGCTTGCCAGCCTTCCTTGGAGACACCCAATTCACCTTCCTTGTCGAGGTGTTGGAGTAAAATGCTGAAGACAATTTTTTGGTTGGTGGAGCCTGCCATATCGGCTGGCACGGCATATTTTTTCTCCAGTTCCGGTATCTTAGCGAAGTCTTCTAATTTTTTAGGGGCGTCTTTGACTTGGTCAGCCCGGTAGAAGGCCATAATCCTTTGCTCAGTCCAAGGGTAATAGTACTTGCCCCCTGTTTTTAGATTGTCGGGAATATCATTAGCCCAGCTTGGTTCGAATTCAGCGAGCAAGTCCGCTTCCTTAATTTGCTTCAATTGCCCCTCATCCAAGCCAATAATCACATCGGCTTGGGGATCATTTTTCTCAGCCATAATGCGGTTGAAGGTATCCCCACCACCAGCCTTGACAAATTGCACGTCGAAGCCAGCATCTTTACTGCGCTTGGCTAGCCAGTCTTCCTTCTCATCATCCAGTGAGTTCGTGTACACCGTTAAAGCTTGCTGGTCACCTTTTTTAGCTTCTTGCTGATTTTGCTCAGTCTGGCCTTGGCCACAAGCGCCTAAAGCCAGTAAACTTGCCCCTAGCATGAGGGCTTTCTTCCATGAAAAAGTCATCCATTTTCCTCCTTGATTCTTGTGCTAGCAATTAGCGGTAAAAATGTTGCGTTTCTTCTATCATTATAACCGTTCTCACACGATAAAGCATGCCTACTGGGGAATTTTGTGTAAAAGGCCGGTTAATTTCCTGGTAGATTTAAAAAGCAGAGGCTTGCATTGAGATAAAGAGACGGAGTCTTTCGATGGTATTTAAAAATCAGAATGCGAAATGAAGTCCGTTGTTGAGGGCATAGGCGCCCTGTAAGCCTATTTGACCAATTGCTTTGACAGTTTGCTTATCTTTTTAGCAAGATGACAAAGACTTTCGCTTGCCTTTTTGACTGGCTTTGAGTAGCTTGAATTTAAGAAGGTAAAAGGAGTGGGGAAAATTTGGATCCTTGGCCAGGCAATCATGGGGCTTTTGAAAAAGTATTTTTTTACCTGGCGTTGCTATGATGAAGTTGGTGAAAGGCTTAGTTTCTTTGGTGAGCAGGAAGTCTACGGCTTGAAATATACTTTAGCTTTAAGAATCGAGGAGATGGAAAAATGGCAAAGACGGTTATTTATCGCTTGACAAGCATCATTTTAGGCTTATTAGCGTTGGTTTTATTAGTTTGGTTATGGAAAAATGGCTATCGAGGCCTAAGTCTCCTCCCGCTCTTGCTGGTGGCTTTGGCTTCCTTTTTCTTGAAAAAATATAAGGACTTAAAATAATAGCCAACGTTTGAATATTGCCCATTTTTCCCTGGCAGGTATTTCTATGGCGATATAGCGGCAAGTTCAATCAGCCGGTAAGTCAAACCGGTGAGGATAATGAGCTGTATAAAGCCGACCATGATCAAGCATTTTTTATAGCTAATAGGTAGGGGCTCTTCTCGATAGTAATAAATAAGGATAAAGGGCGCTCCAGGGACCAAAAAAGAAAAGCAGAAAAAGAGATAGTAGGGCCAGGAAATTTTTTGCTTTGGCAGAGGCGGAGGATCTAAAATTTCCTTGCCTTCGTCCGTAAAATAACTGAGTGGGAGTTCATAAATTTTGGCTAATCGCTTAAGAGAGGCCAAGTCAGGCTGGGTTTTGCCGCGTTCCCAATTGGAGACGGTTTGCCGGCTGACGTATACTTTCCTCCCAAATTCGGCCTGCGAGAGTCCGAGATGGCTTCTCAAACGATGGATTTTTTCTTTCATGGATGCTCCTCATGTGCAGTTTTAGTGGTGACTGTTACATTAAACATACTGAAAGCCTATTTCGATTGCAAGGAAAGGAAAGAAAAGATAACCCATAAGCCAAACAATAAATTAAAAATATAGTTAATCGTTCACTTTTTTCTTGACAGTGACGATGGCTTTTGCTAGGATAAAGCTAGTTAAATCAAGGCTCTAGAGCGGAGCGAAAGCGTACCTAGGGATCTGCCTGGCAAGACCGAGCGGTACGACTACAATAGTAGGACACCAGAGGGGGAAAAGCCCAGGAGGATAGGTTTCGTGACCTATTTTCCTGGGCCTTTATCCTGAGGAGGGACGAACAATGGAAATTATTTACCAAGGGAAGACGAAGGATTTACTCCAAGACGGTGATCGTTACTTTTTCAAATTTAAGGATGATATGACAGGCACAGCGGACGGTGAATTTGATACGGGTGGCAATCAGGTCGCTGGCAGTATGGCTGGTGCGGGGCAAGAGTGCTTGAAAGTCTCGGAATTTTTCTTTCAAAAAATGGCGGAGGCCGGCCTGGATACGGCCTTTGTAGGGGCTGATTTGAGCCAGAATTTGATGGAAATCAAAAAAGCCCAAGTCTTTGGCCAAGGTTTGGAAGTCATCACTCGTTTTGTGGCGGTGGGCTCCTTTGTTCGGCGCTACGGAGCTTATATCGAGGAAGGCACGCCGCTACCGGCTTATACGGAAATGACCCTGAAGGACGATCAACGCGAAGATCCCCTGGTAACCCGAGCTGGCCTCGCTGTTCTCGGAGTAATGACGCCAGCGGAATATGATCTCATTGTTGAGAAAAATCGCCAAGCGGCGGAAATAGTGAAGAGTATTCTTGCGGAACGGGGGCTTGAGCTTTACGATATTAAATTTGAATGGGGCAAGGATGAAGAGGGGAATATTCTCCTCATCGATGAAGTGAGCGGTGGCAACATGCGTGTTTACAAAAACGGAAGCTATGTAAAACCCCTCGAACTTTCGCAGGCCATGGGTCTTTAAATGCCTATGCCGTTCCCTGCTTTGGCACCGGTTTTTAGCCGGTGTTTTTTTGTGGTCAAAATGCCTTTGTATTCTTTTCCTTTCGAGACTTTTTAGCTTATAATTGGTAAGAGAGAGGAGCGAATGGCATGGATTGGAAATATTTTATGAGTGCAGAAGATTTGGAGAAGAAATTAGCCAATAAGCCAGAGAATTTTGCTTTACTGGATGTGACGCGGGGGAAGGGGAATTACCCACTGGCCGAAACACGGACAGAACGTGATTATGAGGCGGGCCATATTCCTGGAGCCCAAAATTTTAGTACGGATGAATTAGGGGAATTTAAAGCCTACTTAAAACCTTACCCCGATTTGGTGAATACTTTCCTTGTTCATGGGGTGGATGCAAAAACGGAATTGGTCGTTTATTCTATCTATGCGGAGGACATCATGTATATTGCGAGTCGCGTGGCCTGGGCGGCTTATGTTGTGGGGGTTGAAAATGTGAAAATTCTCAACGGTGGTTTCCAGGCTTGGGAACGCGCAGGCTTTGCCTTAGAGTCAGGCGTCAATGTGGCCACACCCAAAAGCAATTTTAAGGGAGAATATCCCAAGCACCCCGACTGCCATGTGAAAACGCCGGATGATTTAAAGGCTGCCTTAGAGGGGAAGCCTAATGTTAAATTGGCTTGTGTCCGCAGCTTAGAGGAGTTTGAAGGCAAAACGCAAGGGCATGCCTGGAATGCGGGTGCAGGACAAATCAAAGGCGCCATCTACATGGGAGACGATGAGGTGCTCATGGATGAACAAGGCCTCTTAGCCGACCCCAAAACCTACTTGGAAGCATTTGAAGCAGCGGGCTTCACCAAAGATCAGCGCATTATTGTCTATTGCGGGACGAGCTGGCGAGCTTCCACAGCTTTCTTCGTTTTGAAGAGTTTAGGCTATCCGGAAGTGGCAGTTTTTGACGGCAGTTGGTACAAATGGAAAATTGCCCATGATGCTGAGCCTGAACAATACCCTGTGCAATAAGACGGGCGTACAGAAATGTATTTGTCGAAAAATTCTGCCCCACTTGGGCTTGAATTGAAACGTTTTACCCTCTTTTTAACCGGAAAGCCTCCATATTTACTTGTTAAAAATTAGTTCTTGTGATACCTTTTAAAAGGATAAAGGATTGTTTCTTAGTAACTAAGGAATAGGGAGAGACCATGAGTCGAAGCTTAATCATATTGATGACCCGGCTGCCAGAGTGGGGGCAGACTAAAACTCGCTTGGAGCGCTTATTTAAGAAGAAGGATATTGTGGCGATCAGCGAACGCTTACTCAACAGAAACTTTGAAGCGGTTAAAAAAGTCGCTGCGGATCACTTTTTTTGGGTGACCAGTGCTGATGAGCGTTTGCGCTTGCAAGATTTTTTGCCGCTTGGGGAACAGGCTTGGGTGGAACGCCAGGTCGGCGCTAGCTTGGGCGAACGCATGGCGGAGGCTTTTAAGCGTGGCTTTGACCGCGGCTACGAACGTATTGTATTAATTGGTTCGGATTTGGCAGATCTGTCTGCCGAACTACTTAACGAAGCGCTGCTGACTTTAAAAACCAAAGATTTAGTTATTACCCCCACTGCGGATGGCGGCTACGGCTTATTGGGCATGAGCCATTATGAGCCGCGAGTGTTTGGCTTGAAAACCTATGGGCACAAGGCCGTTTACCAGCAAACCTTAGCCCAAGTGGCAGCGCTCGGCCTCTCCAAGCAAGTGCTGGGGCAATTACATGATATTGATACCCGCGAAGATTTGGTGCGTTATTTGACCGATGATGAAGAAGCGAAATTCCTGGCGCAAGGCGAATACAATGCCAATTTTACCTTGAGTAATGGCCGACTTTTCCGCTTGCCTTTAGGTTCCCAGCTGCATCTTAAGCGTCAGGCGCGCTACGAATTTGAAGCCTTACAAGCATTGGCTCCCAGTGGTGTGGTGCCTAGGGTGTATGACTTGGTAGAGGACGAACCTTTACTTGGCTTAGACTACTTTACAGAAGAATTTCTACCGGGCCGCCCGCTTGACTATGAGACGGACAGTGAGCTTGCGGCAGACTTGTTGGCGCGTATTCACCAGGTGTCGTGCGAGCGAGCTCCCCATCTTATTTTAGCGAAAGCCCCCTTCCAAGTGATGATGGATGAATTTGAAAGCATGTTTAAATACTATGAAAGCTGGGAGGAGCAGGAGCCAGCGGTTGCCGAGCGTCTTCGGAGTTGGCTGGATGCTTTGAAAACTGAGTATGACTTACAAGCGCCCTTAGAGGAGCCTTGTATTATTAATACAGAACTTAATTCCCACAATTTTTTAATTAATCCTGGGGGAGCTTCCTACGTGATCGACTGGGAAAAACCCCTGATCGGTGAGCGCGAGCAGGATTTAGCCCATTTCCTGGCGCCGACAACGACCTTGTGGCGAACGTCTTACCGCTATGAGAGCGAGGCTCTTCAAGCCTTCTTGGCTGCCTATGAGGCCAGGAGTGCCCAACCGGTGAACCGAGCGAAATTGCAGCAGTACTTGCGCTTCACTTGCTTGCGTGGGCTCACCTGGTGCGCGATGGCTTACGTTCAGTACATAGAGGAAGGTCGGGGGCAAGCGAGTGATCCGACTTTCCGCGTGATCGAACGCTTTATTAGCCCGCCATTTTTAGACGAGATCGGGGCTTACATGGAAGAATTGGCTACCGTATTGGGCGGGCCAATTGTTTGATAATTTTAGGCAAGGGAGGTGAATGAAATGGCGAAACGCAGACGACGCAGGCGGCGTAGTTTGAAGGAGATTTTCTTCGAAAAAGTTGCCCAGCATATGGTGGTCACCATTACCACCCCGCCGCCGATTGCCAGCTTGAAAAAACCTGTTGAAGAGGCGACCGTGGCCTTCGTGACGACGGCCGGCTTGCGGTTGGAGACGGATGAGCCTTTTGATACGAAGCAGGGGGATCCTACTTTCCGCGTGATTCCCAAGGAGACGCCCCCCCAAGCTCTGGTAGTGGATCACGAGCACTATGACACCACCGCTGCCAAGCAGGACCATAATCTGGTCTTTCCTTTAGAAATTCTGAAGGAACTGGCGGCGAAGGGGGAAATTGGCCAAGTCGCCAAGCATCATTACGGCTTGATGGGTTACATTCCCCAGGTGAAGCCCTTAATGAATAAAACCGCCCCGAAAATTGCGGAGATGATGCTGGCCGATGGGGTCGATATTGCCTTGCTGTCGCCCGGCTGATATATTTGCCATCAGTCTGTCGGGTTAATACAGCGCGAAATTGAAACGCACGGTATCAGAACCGCATCCATGATGCATTTGCCGAAGGTGGCGGAAAAATGCCGGCCACCGCGTATGCTCGTCACCCCTTACGAATTGGGCCATACCTTTGCGCCCGAGGCTTTTGATAAGGAGAGTGAACTGGCGGGTGTGCGCGCCCTTCTCGACTTTGCCGTGCATGGCGGAGCCGAAGAAGTTAAAAATTGGGAATAAGTATTATTCTAAAAAATACACACATATAAGGAGTGTTGAATGATGAAGAAATTCAAGAAGTTATTACTGACAGCGTCTGCTTTAACCGCGGTGATGGGCTTGGCAGCTTGTGGTCAAGACAAGCCAAAAATTAATGAAGAAAAGCCCAAGACTGAGCAAACTTCTGACGCTAAATCAGAAGATGGTAAAGCTGACAATAAAGGCGAAGAAACTGCTCAAAAAGGTGAAGTCGGCGAAATTTCTGGCGAAGATTTAAATAAAGCCCTCGCCGATAAAAAGCAAAAGGAAGAATACCTCGTCCTTGACGTGCGTCCTGAAGAACAATATGACGAAAGGCACGTGGAATGGGCTGTCAATATTCCAGTGGATGAAATTGAAGACAATATTGACCGCATCAAGCAATACGATGGCCACAAGAAAATTGTAACCATCTGCAATACGGGTAAAAAATCCAGCGAAGCGGCAGAAAAATTGGCTGAAAATGGGCTTGACGTGTTAAATGCTGTCGGCGTGAAAGACTTCGACTATGAGCCAATGACCAAGGTCGCCTTCATCCTCGGTGACACCTTGCAAGAAATTGCCGACAAGGATTCGGATGACTACTACATCATTGACGCTCGCGAAGAAAAAGACTTCAACGAAGGCCATCTCAAGGGTGCCCACAACATTTTCGTGGATGACATTGATGAGCATATGAGTGAAATTCCTAAGGACAAGACGATTGTGACCTACTGCTACTCCGGGAACAAATCCTACACGATTGCCCAAAAATTAATGGACAATGGTTGGGAAAAAGTCCTGAATGGGACAGACGGAACGAAGGAATGGGAATTTAATCTCGTTCAAGACTAATCGAGTAGCCTAGGAGGAGACTGTGGAAATGGAGAAATTGGAGCATCTGTCCCAGGGCAACAAGAAGCGTTTAGGCTTGCTCGCCTTGGCGGCTGTGTTGGTACTGATTTACTTGCTTGTCCCCTCTGTTCGCCAATGGCTTAATTCCATTTTGCATATGCTGGCCACGGGTAACTTTGATCGGGTGCAAGAGTTTGTGGATTCTTATGGTCCTTGGGCGATGGCGGTGTCTTTCTTCTTGATGATTGTGACTTCCGTCTTTGCCCCTTTACCAGGCTTTCTCGTGACGCTCACCAATGCCAACCTTTTCGGCTGGTGGCAGGGAGCCCTTCTATCCTGGTCCAGTGCCATGGTGGGAGCGGCCATTAACTTTGCCATTGCACGCATTTTGGGCCGTGATGTGGTGATTCGCTTCACGACTCGTCGTGGCTTGGAAAGCATTGAACGCTTCTTCGCCCGTTACGGGAAGCAAACGATTTTGGTGGCCCGCCTTTTGCCCTTTATCAGTTTTGATATTGTGAGCTATGCGGCCGGCTTGACATCGATGTCGTTCTGGAGCTTCTTTTGGGCGACGGGCGTCGGGCAAACCCCGGCAACAATCGTCTATTCCTACTTTGGTGGGATGCTGACTGGAGGAGCGAAGAAATTATTCATTGGCCTCGTCGTGCTCTTTGCCTTGTCCATTGTGGTGGGCCTGGTCGGCAAAATTTGGCGCGACCGGCAAAAACAAAAAGCAAAAGTGGATTAACATGGTGTTTGGGGCTGGGAAAAAACTCAGTCTCAGAATATAAAAAACGCATCAATTTATTTCGAAAATAAATTGATGCGTTTTGATATTTTATAAAGACAAAGCGAGTTCCAAGCCTTATAATAAAAGGTAAGCAAACCGAAGGAGGAACTCGCTTTGTATCAAAATTATACCACAATGGAAACAGCTTTAACACTAAAATTAGATTTTACGATTCCTGAGGACCATGAAGCTCGGCTGATCAGCCGATTTGTCGACTCGATTCCTACGGAAATTATTCTGGAAGACACTTCTCATACGGGACGTCCTGCTTTTCATCCAGCAATGCTATTAAAGATGTGTTTATTTGCCTATAGTCGATCAACGTTTTCAGGTCGAAAAATTGAACGAATGAATGAAGAATCTATTCCGATGAAATGGCTAACGGGCGATACCCCAGTTTGCTACAAGACAATCAATAACTTTCGTTCAAGCGAACATGCCTCGAACTTGATCAAGTATGCTTTTATCCTTTTCACCATGCTGCTGAGGGACAATGGTTTAATCCACCCAGAGGCTTTATTTATCGATGGGACAAAAATTCAAGCGGATGCGAACATCTATAGTTTTACTTGGCGAAGAGCGATTGAACGCTATGAAGCGAAGCTCAATGAAAATGTTTCGAGTTTATATGAGGAACTTATTCAAACGAATGTCGATATCGCCTTGACCGAAGAAGAATTAACGACTTCTGATGGGATTGAAAAAATTATTGCGTGTCTTGATGAAGCAATCGAAGAGGTTGAAAGCAAAATTGAAAATGAGACGACCATTCCTAAAGGAGGTTCTCGACACAAGCGACGTCGTCGCACGCTTAAAAAGCACCGGAATCGATGTATGAAGGATTTCTTACCCCGAAAACAGAAATACGAGGAAGCAAACGCACGATTTAATGGCAGAAACAGTTTTTCAAAAACGGACCCCGATGCCACCTTTATGTGTATGAAAGAAGATCCCATGAAAAATCGGGAGTTAAAGCCTGGCTATAATCTCCAAGTTGCTTCAAGTCATCAATATATTATTGACTTTGATATTTTCCCGAACCCTACCGATACGCGCACCCTCATTCCGTTTTTAAAAACAATCCCAACGCTTGATCTGTTCCAATATATTGTTGCGGATGCGGGTTATGGGAGTGAAGAGAATTATATGGCGATTATCGATGACTTTGAGAAAGTCCCTTTGATTCCTTACGGAATGTATCATAAAGAACAAAGTAAAAAATATCGAAACCAATCCAAGCATCGTGAGAACTGGCACTATCATGCGGCTGAAGATTCCTATACGGATTTAGATGGCGTTCATTTTAGTTTTTCATATTATCGTACGCGAAAAGATAAAAAAGGTTTCCAAAGACAGTTTAAAGTCTATCAAGCCGATACTGAACAAATGGATGAGCGTTTAAATGAGCTTGCGAAAACTCCGACAGGACGTCAGCGCCAGACGGCGGTCAATCTTAATTGGGAATATTTTAAGCACCAAGCAAAAGAGAATTTAGAAAGCACACCTGGAAAAGAAATCTATGCGCAACGTAAAATTGACATAGAGACCGTTTTCGGACGGATGAAAGGTGTCTTTGGTATGCGCAGAACACATGTGAGAGGCAAACAAAGCGTGTATAATGATATCGGAATGATGCTGATGAGCATGAATTTAACGAAATTAGCCCTTAAAGCTCGGCGAAGAGCAGAAGCTCTTCGTAATCATTTCTCTAAAAGTAAAAAATGCACTGAAGGAATCCAAATATGGATAACTTCAATGCATTTTTTATTATTTAGGGCGACTTATTTCCCAGCCCCGTTTTTTTCTTAGGAGGCAAATTTTGTTAAGTATCATCATGCCCATCTACCAGGAAGGCAAACAGCTGGAGCGACTATTGGCTCTCTTGCGCCAGCTCGAGGCGAGTCCGGTTCAAAAGGAAATCATTTTGGTAGATGGCGGTAGTGCGGATGGGAGCCCAGAAGCATTAAGAGCAGCAGGTTTTCGTGTTTTAGCGAGCGAAGCCGGCCGTGGCCAGCAATTGTGTCGGGGGATTGATGAGGCTCAGGGTGAGCATTTATTTTTCTTGCATGCCGATAGTGGCTTTGAGGTAGATCCTTTGCCGGAAATCGAACGGCTATTACAGGAGCATTCTTGGGGCTGTTTTACCCTGGGCTTTAAGGGGGCGGACTGGCGGCTTAGAAGTATTGCCTGGGGCTCGAATTGGCGGGTTCGCTACCGGCAAATTGCCTTCGGGGATCAGGGCATGTTTTTAAGGCGGGAAACCTATGAAGCGGTAGGGGGGTTTAAACCGATCCCCTTGATGGAGGATTATGATTTGAGCTTGCGCTTGCGGGAAGCGGGCGTAAAACTTAGGCAGAGCCCGCAAGTGCTTTGGACGTCGGCGCGGCGCTTTAAGGCTCAGGGGGTCTGGTCAACCTTGTATCATATGCAGAAGTTGCAGGCGGCATTTCGGCGGGGCGTGCCCGCAGAAGAGTTGGCCAAGCGGTATTAGGAAGAGGGATGAATGGTGAGTTGGCTTTCGTAGCCTATAGTTGAACTCACCACCAGTCTCTGTAGTCCAGCTCAACTCAGCCGTGGCGATTCGCTGACTCACACTCTGGCGTTCCGGTCTACGGTGTTTTTTAGCTGGCTTCGCAGCCTACTTACCTTTTCCCTGTTAAATCGCTTTGAAAATTGTTATAATAGACTCAATTAATTTGGATCTGAGTGGGCTCATGGCCTTTGTTTGCTAAGCTCAGATGGAAGGAGTACTTATGGATAAAAAATTGAAGACATTAATTGCCTTGGGACTGAGTGGCTTTTTACTCGCAGCTTGCCAGGGGCAAGGGCAAAATGCGGATAAGCCGGAAGCCCCGGCGGTAACCCAAAGCAAGGAAGCAGCGGGTGAAGCTTCGAGTGACAAGGAAGCAACGGAAAAAACCGAAGAGTCTCAAGCTGACGAGGAGGCTGAATCCCAAGCGGACAAAGCTAGCAAAAAAGATGCTGATAAGGACACGGCGCAAGCAGATACGCCCACGGAAGCCCCGGCGCCGGCTAGTGAAATGCCAGAAACACAATTTGTTGATCCTGAAGACGAGCAAACGGACAACTTCTTTGTGACGGCGAACTGGCTGAAGCAAGAAATGGAAAAAGACGAGGACTTGAAGGTCATTGAAGGATCCTATGGGGATGAAGGCTATAACAAGGGTCACATTCCTGGTGCTGCCTTAGTGGACACGAATGATGTGGAGACTTTAGAGAGTGACTGGAACCTACTTGAACCCGAAGAATTAGTGAAGCCTTTCCTCAAGGCTGGCATAACGAAGGACTCACGCGTGGTTTTCTATGGGGATGATATTAATGCAGCTTGCCGGGTGGCCTTTGCGGCTTACTACTTGGGCGTTAAGGATGTCAAAATTCTTGATGGCAAGAAGGAAGTTTGGGAAAAAGCCGGCTATGACTTAACCACGGACCAAGCAGACGTTGCAGCTGCTGAGGACTTTGGCGGTGCTTTCCCCGAACGCACGGATGAATACATTAAAACTTCCGAGGACTTGCTCGAAGTGAAGGCAGAAAAGCCTGACCTAAAGATTGCCTCTGTTCGCAGTTGGGATGAATTTGCTGGCAAGACGAGCGGCTATGACTACATCGACAATGCTGGCGAAATTAAGGATGCGGTCTGGGCGATGGCTTCAGAAACGGCGGCCGATGTCAATTATATCTCCAACGCCGATGGCTCGATTCGAGATCCGGAAACTGTCATTAAAGAATGGGAAAAATGGGGCATTACTCAGGACACGCCGGTGACCTTCTACTGTGGGACGGGCTGGCGGAATACGACCGTCTTCTTTATGGCCAAGCAAGCCGGCTTCAAAGATGTCAGTGTCCAAGACGGTGGCTGGTACGAATGGGATATGAAACACCAAGATGATCCGGCTAAATTCCCCATCCAAGAAGGTATCCCCGGTACCGAAGACTTTAAGGTCGAGGATAAGTAATGCAGCGGCGCACTTTTATGCGGGGAGGCCTGTATCTATTGCAGGCGATCCTCGCCTTTTTCCTATGGCGGGTGAAGCCTTTTTATGAGAATCACTTGGGTTTCATGCGCAGTATTTTGCATCGCTCGTTGAAGTTAGATCGTTTAGTGGGCTCCTGGGTATGGGTTTTAGGCCTGGTCATGTTACTACTCGCAATCCTGGCTGTTCGCCGCCAGCAAAACTTGGCCACGGGACTTTGGCTCCTATACGCTTTGGCCTGGCTCGTTTTTGCCGTCATCAGTAATTTCCAAAGCCAGCGCCTCTATTACGTTTGGCTTTTAGGGGGCTTGTTCCTCTATATTTTCCAGGCTCTGAATGTTTTCCTGCGCCAGCGGCCGAAGAGAACTGTCCGCTAAGGTGGTCGGTTCATTGAGGAGGAGATGTTATGAAGGTTGCAATTGATTTTGATAACACCTTTTTCACCCCGAATCGGGACGTGGACGATGGCCTGGCCTTGCTTTACTTGCTGGGGAGCGGTCAGGTGGAGCTCTTGTCGGTGACCTCTAGTTTCGGAAATAAGGGCATTGCTGTTGTGGAAGCGGATACCTTAAAGCTGTTAGAGGTTTGTGGCCTAAGTCGCGAACTTTATGCGCGCGGGGGCTCGGAGCCGGGGGCTTACTTGAGTCCGGCGAGTCGGCAATTGGCGGACTTGGCGGAGCGCTGGGCGGGCGAACTGTGTGTTTTAGCGACAGGCTCCCTGACCAATCTCCATGGGGCTTATCTCTATAATCCCAATTTTTTTAAGCAAGTAAAGCAGATTGTTTTAATGGGCGGCCTTACCCAGCCCCTCGTGTTCGCCAAAGATACCATGCAGGAATTGAATTTTTCCTGTGACCCGATGGCGAGTTTTAGTGTCTTGAGTCGGACGCCTAATTTAGCGATTATGACAGGCAATCATTGCTTGGATTTGCTCTTCCATGAGGCGGAGTACCGGGAGTTATTTACCCGAGAAGATTCTCCTATTGTGGACTTAATTCGGGAGTACTCGGCGCCTTGGTTTGTGGATAATGAAGTGGAGTACGGCATTGAAGGCTTCTACAATTGGGACACGCTGGCGGCTGCCTACTTGCTTCACCCCAAATATTACGAAGATGTCTGGGCGGAGTACACCGTGAGTGTGGAGGGCTTGGCAACGGGGCGCTTGGATTGCCCGCCGGTCGATCAGACGAGTTACCGCACCAGTAAACCTTATGCCAGGCGGTCCTTGAATACGCCCCGAGTGGCAAAAAAAGCCGCCCTGAGGAAGCATTTGTATGACACTTGGCAGCAAATTGATTAGGAGGCTTGTATTGGTATGACTTCACCCTTTAAAACAACGGACTGGGTCGCTGAACACTTGGCTGATCCCGACGTGCAGATTATTGATACCACGATGATTTTTCTCGAGCCGGATGGGGCTTTTCTGCGTCCCGGCCACGACGAATATGAAAAAGCCCACCTCCCTGGGGCATACTTTGTCGATCAATTGACCCTCCAAGAGGAAAAAGCGCCGGTCCCCTTTACCGCTGCGGCGCCGGCCAAGTATTTTGCGAATTTAGCTGATGCGGGCATCGATACGGAGAAAACTCTGATTGCCTATGATAGCGGCCCTCAAGTGGGCGTCGACTTTAAAGCAGATAGCTGGGCAGGACGCTTTGTCTGGCAGGCGCGCGCCATGGGCTTAGCGGAGACTTATGTGATGGTAGGCGGGCTCGGCAAATGGCAAGCGGAAGGCCGCCCTGTAACGGACAAGCATCCCGAGCGTTCGGTCGTGGTGCCTGGTAGTGCCGAAGAAATCAGCGCGCGCCTTATTGAGCGCCCCGCTGTGAAGCAAGCCATGCAGGATGAAGAAACGGTCTTGGTGGATGTGTTGCCCAAGGAGCAATTTACGGGGACAATTGCGCCTTTCGGTGAGGATCGGCCGGGCCATATTCCAGGAGCGGTGAACCTCTTCTACGGAGACTTTGCGGATCCGAAAACGGGGGCCTTGCTTCCCGATGACGACTTGCGGGAAAAATTTGAGGCTGTTGGTGCTTTTGGCCAAGGAATAAGGCCGATCGTCTACTGTGGCTTTGGCGTGGCAGCCGCCTATGTGGCCTTGCTTTTGGAACATTTGGGCCAAGAAGACGTCCAGGTCTATGATGGCTCCCTGCAAGACTGGGCCTTAGAGAGTGCTGAGCCTTTGGAATGTTAAATGTTAAAGTGGGGAGGTTTGCCCCCGCTTTTTCTGCCCCTTTGGACTGTTCTTAAAAATATTACAAGCATGACAAGTCCATGACAAAAACAAAAAGCGCTTGTCTTTTCTGAAAAAAAGCCGTACACTTGAATTAAATTGAACGCCAAAAGAGGGAGACGGTGTGGGATGATTGAACCAGCGAGTCAGGAGCGCATGCAAGCCTTATTTCACCAATTGAGCAATCGGATTCGGCTTGGCATCGTGTTATTTTTACTCGAAGGTCCTGCCAACGTGACCCAAATTCACGAGCAGGTTGGTTGTTCGCAATCAGCAGCTTCCCACCAGTTAGCAAAATTGAAAGCCGCGAATTTGGTTAAGGCCAAGGCGCAGGGTAAAGAAAAGCACTACCGCCTGGCTGATGACCATGTGCGTGACGTGATTAAGATTGCTCTTGCGCACGTTCGCCACGATTAGAGAGTTAGGAGGGGTTCGCTTGTTGGAACTCAAACCACTCAGCATGCTAGGACCACTAGCCGGGACACAAATCAATTGGTGGCCCATCATTATTGGGATCATCCTACTCGGCGTCGGAGTCTGGGTGCTCTTCAAACGTCGAAAATAAGTCAAGAAAAAAGAGGCCATGTGCCTCTTTTTTAAAGTAGATTTTTGGTGTCATGAATTTCGATCACAGGGAAATGTCTCCGCTCTAAGTTTCGCCGCAAGCGCTGGATGCTGCGGTAGGTGCAGGCTTCGTCCAAGGCAAAGGTGAGGTAGGCGTATTGCCGATTGGTCAGATCATTTTGGCTCATCACACTATTAATAGACGCATGCCGACTGATAATTTGGAGGGCCTTGGCTAATTTACCGCGCCCTTGGAGGGGGACTTTGACGGTGATAAAATAACTACTCTGGTCTAAAGCCCAGGCTTGGTAGGTCAGGCGTTCGAAATCACCGTGCGTTAATAGGCCAGCAAATTCATGCTCGTCATTAAGAACGGCAATATAAGGTCGGTCGCCCAAAGCAAAAAGCACTTGATAGAAGGAACTATCCAGATTAATAAACTTAGTGGCATTTCTCAGATAAGCGATGACGGGTTCCGATGGCTCATGTCCCTTTAGCAGGGCTTCCTTCAAATGCGAACGGTAAACGGTACCGCGATATAAACTGCGCCCTTGCCCGCGCCCGATAATAGGCAGGGCCCGATAGCCCAGCTCCTGAATCTGTTCATAGGCATCTTGAATGGTCGTTTGCGCCGTGACATAATGCACCTCTTCATAAGGAACGATATAGGGTGTCAGATCCATGTCAACCCTCCTCTTCATTAAATTCTTATTTCAATCTTAGTATATCATAACCTTACTGCTCAGCGCAGGCTTAATTTGCCTTTCGCTCATTTTTTAGAAAGGATTTGTAATGACTCGCAATGAAATGATGGATCGTCCTATTATCGAGGAACGCGTCTTAAATTTTTTACGCCACGGCCAAAGGGACTTGCCTGCAGAAATTATGGCGCTTAAGGCGATTGCTGAAGAACGTCGGGTGCCGGTGATTCCCTATGAGACAGCGGTGTTCCTCGATTTTCTCTTGGCCTTACTAAAACCCCAGCGCCTCCTAGAACTAGGAACGGCGATTGGCTATTCTGCTCTGCTCATGGCCCTTAACCATCCAGAAAGGCAGGTGGAAACCATTGAACGCAATCCCAAAATGGCCCAAGAAGCGAAAGAACGGATCCAAGCAGCCGGCCTAGCGAAGCAAATCACCTTGCACTTCGGTGATGCCAAAGATCAACTCCAAGCACTCTCGGGTCCTTATGATTTTATTTTCCTTGATTCGGCCAAGGCCAGCTATATTGACTTCCTACCCCACTGCCTAAAACTTTTAGCTCCTGGCGGTCTCATCATGCTAGACGATGTCTTCCAGGCGGGAACGGTTTTTCTCGATCGCCGTGCCATTCCCCGGCGCGTTCGCCGCATCCATGATGGCTTGGTGGACCTCAGAACTTGGGTGGCCGCCCAGCCTGATCTTATCTCCACCTACCTCCCCCTTGGTGACGGCGTATTACTTCTCCAAACGAAAAAATAAGGTCTATATTATAGTAGGATTTATTTGCTAAGAATGAGGAAAGGGAGGTTGGCCTCCCTTTTTTCTGTCCAATTTCTAGAAATCAGTAATTAATTTCAAATTATCCTTGACAGCGCCCAACGCCCCTGGTATGATTATTACTGTTGTTGAGGCACAAGCACTTGACACATCACAAAAATTTATGCTACAATATAATTCCTGAGCAAAATTATGAATTAGCATTTTGCTGAGGCGAGATAAAAAGTTTTAAAAAAGACTTGACACGATCTCGGAATATGTTGTATACTTAATAAGTCGCGTCGTGAGAGCGACGAGATGTGACCTTTGAAAACTGAACAAAGAGACGAACCAAATGTGTAGGGAATTTGCTTGAGGCAAATCCCAACAATTCAAGTCTAGACAAGACAAAAAACTGTCAGTAAATTTTGAGCTGATCAAAATCTTTCTTTCATGAGAGTTTGATCCTGGCTCAGGACGAACGCTGGCGGCATGCCTAATACATGCAAGTCGAGCGAACTGAAGGGGTGCTTGCACCCCGGACGTTAGCGGCGGACGGGTGAGTAACACGTAAGGAACCTACCGATAAGCGGGGGACAACATCCGGAAACGGGTGCTAATACCCCATAACACTTGAAGTCACCTGACTTCAAGTTGAAAGACGGCTCTGCTGTCACTTATCGCTGGCCTTGCGGTGCATTAGCTAGTTGGTGGGATAAAAGCTCACCAAGGCGATGATGCATAGCCGACCTGAGAGGGTAATCGGCCACACTGGGACTGAGACACGGCCCAGACTCCTACGGGAGGCAGCAGTAGGGAATCTTCCGCAATGGGCGCAAGCCTGACGGAGCAATGCCGCGTGAGTGAAGAAGGTCTTCGGATCGTAAAACTCTGTTGTAAGAGAAGAACAAACGATAGAGTCACTGCTATCGTCTTGACGGTATCTTACCAGAAAGCCACGGCTAACTACGTGCCAGCAGCCGCGGTAATACGTAGGTGGCAAGCGTTGTCCGGATTTATTGGGCGTAAAGGGAGCGCAGGTGGTTTCTTAAGTCTGATGTGAAAGCCCACGGCTTAACCGTGGAAGGTCATTGGAAACTGAGGAACTTGAGTGCAGAAGAGGAAAATGGAACTCCATGTGTAGTAGTGAAATGCGTAGATATATGGAAGAACACCAGTGGCGAAGGCGATTTTCTGGTCTGTAACTGACACTGAGGCTCGAAAGCGTGGGGAGCAAACAGGATTAGATACCCTGGTAGTCCACGCCGTAAACGATGAGTGCTAGGTGTTGGAGGGTTTCCGCCCTTCAGTGCCGCCGTTAACGCATTAAGCACTCCGCCTGGGGAGTACGGCCGCAAGGCTGAAACTCAAAGGAATTGACGGGGACCCGCACAAGCGGTGGAGCATGTGGTTTAATTCGAGGCAACGCGAAGAACCTTACCAAGTCTTGACATCCTCTGTTACACTAAGAGATTAGTGGTCCCCTTCGGGGGCAGAGTGACAGGTGGTGCATGGTTGTCGTCAGCTCGTGTCGTGAGATGTTGGGTTAAGTCCCGTAACGAGCGCAACCCTTAT
>NZ_CP147972.1:1022500-1365000 GCF_057919555.1 Aerococcus sp. BD502
TTTTTTGTAAAATTAAAGCGACTTAGGTGACTGATTATGGGACTTAAGTGGTTGGTTAAGTCACAAATCTGAAGGAGGAATGCCACGCATGGTTGGAAAAAATAATTGGCAGTTGCGCCGCGAAAAAGAGGCCAACACCATTACCCGTTACACGATCAAGAAATTAAGTTTTGGGGCCGCTTCGGTGGCCATCGGAGCCTTTTTGCTCTTTGGCCAAGCGCCGCGGGCCTTAGCAGCGGAAGAAGCCAAGGCAGCAGCACAGGCTGAGGTGGAGGAGGCCAGTTCTACCACGGACGAAGAGGCCTGGCAGGCGGAAGTGGCCGCCTTACTGGCTGACTTACAAGGAGACATGACGCCAAAAGCTTCGGAAACCGCGGGCGAAGCCGAGGCAGAAGATGCCCCGGAAACCTCAGCAGACGTTGAGGAAGAGCCGACTTCTCATGAGGAAGAAGCCACTTCAAACGAGGAAGAAGCCACTTCAAACGAGGAAGAAGCCGACAGCAAGGAAGCTGAGACGGTTGACCGCCTTGCTGGGGCGGAGCTTGCGACCGTGCAGCCGGCAGAAACGCCAGCTCCCCGGGTGGAAAAACTTGCCGGCCCAGAACGCTCCCTCAGGAAGCTTGCGGTTTTAAAAGACACAGCCACGGTGAGTCAAGCGGCCAAGGAAGCCGCCGTCCTCGAGGAAATTTTGGGTGAGCGGGCTTATTTGGCGACCCCAAAAAAAGTAACGGCCGCCACCGAAGCCGATACGATCATCCGTCCCAAAAATAAGGCCGAACGCCGGGAAGCGGCGGACACGCTGGCAGCTGAAGTGGAAAGCGACAAAACTTTCAACAACGATGTGCCCTTTTTGGATGAAACCTTTGGGGAAATAGAATTGAAACCGGGGACGCCCCGGCCGATTAAAAATAGCGTGCTGGAGTATGACGGGGTGGAACAAGACGGCCATGTCATCAAATTGAAGATGACGATTTTCCCGAGGGAGGGAGCCGCCCAACTCTGGGGAACCACCCCCAATGCGGAAAAATATGCGGGGCATTACGTCATCAGCTTCAACCATCCTGATTTCTATGAAAACATTGCTTCCATTGATACCGAACAAGCCAACGGGCCGGCGGGAGAAACTAAATGGAAGAAAAACAATAGCGGCCGCGATTGGCTCATGGAACTCAACAATGCGAACTTGGGCGCCGGCGTGATCGGTTCGCCACACAATTTCAATATCAAAATCACCTTAAAAGACCAAAAAACGCTGGGCAGCTTGGGCCTGTCGGAAACTCCGCTGAGCTTTACCGCTGGCATGGTCGCGGGGAAAGGGGCCAAAAACGACTACAATAAAGTCGTCAACGGGACCCTCATTAACGGCTGGATTCAGGAGAAAAACCCGAATAATCCGGACTTGAAGGACGGAAATTATGCCCCCCACCGGGTTGCCGGAGCAGTGGGCGATAACCGCTTTGCGGACGGACTCTTCACTGATAAGGGCGTGAGCCAGCAGGTTTACTATGACGAAAACTTGCATGCGATTGTCTCCCGCCACACCTTCACCCCGCCGCAAAATTTCCTGCAGTCGAACTACAACTGGCTCCTCTACGTGAAAGAGCGCATTCCTAAGGCCCTCCTGCCTTATATCGACCGGGATAATATTCTCCTTGGGGCGATGAATGACGAGAAGAATCCTTATCGCTGGAGCACGTCCATTGGGGGTAGCATTACGCCGCAGAAACTGACCATTGACGAGAATGGCCTGGTGGATTCCAGCCGGAACCCGAATATTTCCATCACGCAAACGGACAATTTGAGCCGAAAGGAACAAATTGCCGCGCTTGGGAAAGCACAGGGCGTTTTAAACGACAATGTTTTTGAAGGGACGCTGGGCCAGCCGCGTACCTATACGATTGTCTACCCCCTTATCGCGGGGAAATCGAAGGCGGATATCGGCCGCGAGCTGGCTAAAATTGCAGAAAAGCAGAACCAGCGTTTGCTCTTTGAATCCTGGCTGGAGTCGGACTTTGTCAACACGCCGCAAGGGGCCTTGAATGGAGCCACTCCTTATGCGGATAACGGCCAAGCCCATCAGCGCCTGCAAGGTTCTTACGCCAACTCCTTCTTCGACGCAAAGTACGAATTGGCCATGAGCCAGCTCTATGAACCCACTGTTGCCCCTGAAGAAATTCATGCCGGGCAAGCCATTGACCTGACGAATAATGTGACGGGTTATGTGGATGAAGCCGGGCAAGCTTACACCTTTAAGCCGGGAGAAGAGCCTAACATTGAGGATGTGACAGAAGAAGCCAAGCTGGCCGGGGACGATTCCTATGGCTATGACAACACGACACCAGGCACCTACAAGGGCGCCATCAAAGTGACCTATGCGGACGGCACGGTAGATGTGGTCGATGTATTGATCACTGTCACTGAAGCACCGCAAGAGCAATCCAGCCCCCCAAAAATTGATGCCCTGACGGCCGGTGAAGACGTGGTGACCGGTGCTGGGGTGGCCGGTGCGACAATTATTTTAACCACCCCCGCTGGCCAGCAAATGGAAACCACGGTGGATCAAAATGGCCGCTGGGCCGTGCCCTTAAAAGAGCCCTTGGTTGAAGCGGACCTCGTAAAAGTGGCCCAAGTGGAAGCTGGCAAGCAGGAAAGTAAGACTGTGACCGCCAAAGCCGCTCCCCAGGAGGAAAGTGCGAAACCGGCCTTTGACTTGCCCCAAGATGGCGACAAAGACATTACTGGGACTGGGATCGAAGGCGCGACGATTACGGTAACCAATGCCCAAGGCGAGCAACAAACGGCAACCGTCGTCAAGGGACATTGGCGCGTGACCTTTGACGAGCCGGTCAAAGCGGGCGAGAGCTTGCAGGCCACGCAAACAGAAGTGGGTAAGAAGGCTAGTGCCCAAGCTACCACCACAGTGGATGCGGCCAAGGTCCAAAACCAAAGTGCCCAGCCTACGCTAGATCCCCTAAAGGCCGGTGCGACAAGCGTGTCCGGCCACGGGGTACCGAGCGCGGAAGTGGTGACCGTCATTCTGCCCGGTGGTGAAGAGAAGAAGACGACCGTCAACGCTGACGGCACCTGGAGGGTCGACCTCGATCAGCCGCTAGAAGAAGGGCAAATGATTAAAGCCACGCAAACGGAAGCGGGAGAAGCCCCTAGTGACCCTGCTATTGGGACCGTTGCGCCCCAAGCTGTGAGTGTCAAACCAGGGGTGAACCCGCCGAGCGCTGGGGACACGGATCTGATCGGGACGGGGGTCGCCGGCGCCACCATCGAAGCCACGGTCGGTAACCAAACAAAGACAGCCACCGTGCGCAAGGATGGCCGCTGGGCGCTCACCTTTAATGAACCCATGCAGGAAGGCGAAGCAATCCGCATCACGCAAACCGAAACGGGCAAAAAGGAAAGTGCCGCGACGGAAAGTACGGTCACGAAAGCTGCCCTCTTGAACCAAAGTACCCAACCGACCCTAAACCGGCCACTGGAAGGCGAGCAAGAACTCAACGGGACGGGGGTGCCCGGCGCAACTATTACTGTCACCCTCCCCGATGGCCAAACGAAAGACGTCACCGTCCAAGACGACAAGACTTGGACGCTGACTTTGGATACGCCTTTAGTCGCGGAAGCCAAAATTTCCGCCACGCAAACCGAAAAAGGCGAGCGGGCGAGTGAGCCGATCACGCAAAAGGTGAAGGCCCAGGAAGTGAGTGCCAAGCCGGGGCTTGATACGCCGGACGAAAACGACACCTTCGTCAATGGGACCGGGGTGCCGGGTGCGACGATTACCCTCACCGACTCGAAAAATAAAACCTTTACGACAACCGTAGGCGCAGACGGCTACTGGCGTGTGCGGGTGGAGGATCCTTTCGCTGTGGGGGATACCATTCATGCCGTGCAAAGTGAAGCCGGCAAGAAGCCGAGTGGCGAAGCAGAGGCTACCGCTCAAGCAGTGACGCTTGCCAACGAATCCGCTGCTCCAGAAATTCATCCGCTCATGGAAGGGGCGACCGCCATTACCGGTTCCGGGATCGCGGGTGCGACCATTAAGCTCCAAGGCACAGACCTCACCACCACGGTCGATGCTGAAGGAAACTGGTCCCTCACCGTCCCGGAAGCCCTCCAAGCTGCGGACACTGTAACCGTCACCCAAACGCAAAAAGGCGAGCGGGAAAGCCAAGCCGTCACGGCCAGTGTCAAAGCCCAACCCGTCAGCCAAGCGCCAGCTATTAACAGTGCCCAAGCTGGCGACACCACCGTCAGCGGGAGTGGCGTTCCTGGCGCCAGCATTCAGCTGGAAGCGGCCGGGCAAACCTATACGACGACCGTTGATGAAGCGGGCAAGTGGTCTGTTGACGTTGCGCCTTTAACCGTGGGGGACTTGCTCACCGCCACCCAGCAAGGCGAGGGCAAGAAGGTCAGTGCGGCCACTGAGAGTACGGTGGTGAGCCAGCGCAAGCAAAATACCAGTGCCACGCCAACTTTAACCACGCCTGAAGAAAATAGCGATATCGTCTCCGGCCAAGGGGTGCCGGGGGCGACCATTACGGTAACTGCCCCCGATGGCAGCACGCAAACCGTCACGGTCAATGCGGATAGCTACTGGGCAGCCCGCCTGCCTAAAGCCCTCCAAGTGGGCGACGAGGTAGAGATTAGCCAAACCGAGCCGGGCGAGAAAGCAAGTCCTGTGGTGGCCGCCACCGCCATCGCTCAGCCTCAAGCCGGGGTTCCGGGCTTTGATACGCCCAAAGCGGGCGACAAGACGATCTCCGGGACCGGCCAAGTCGGGGCGAAAGTGACCGTTACCGACGACGAAGGGAACACTTATACCGATTGGGTGGACGCCCAGGGGAATTGGGCCATCCAAGTCAAACAGCCGGTCAAAGCAGGCCAGGAACTAACCGCCCGCCAAAGCGTGCCTGGCCAAAAAGACAGTGAGCTCGCCAGGGTCCAAGTGCAAGCCACTGCTGTCCAAAATGACAGTGCCCAACCCACGATCGATCCCCTCAAAGCCGGCGACACCACGGTAGCAGGCCACGGGATCGCTGGCTCCCAAGTCATTGTGGTGACCCTACCGGATGGGAAGACCGTGGAAACCACAGTCGATGAAAATAATCGCTGGTCCATTACGCTGGATAAACCTTTAGAAGCTGACCAGACCGTCAAAGCCACGCAAACTGAAATGGGGGCCAAGCCCAGTGAAGCTGTCAGTCGCACGGTGGAAGGCTTGGAAAAATCTCCCCAACCGGGCTTAAACACGCCCGAAGTCGGCAACCGCTTTGTCAGTGGCTCGGGGACCCCAGGGGCTAAGATTGTGGTCACCGACCCACAAGGTGAAACGTATGAAGCGACAGTCGATGAGACGGGCACTTGGCTGGTGCTTTTGGACGAAGCCTTAACAGAAGTGGGCCAAAAGCTCACCGCCACCCAGGAAATTGCTGGCCTAGCCCCAAGTGACACCGCCGAAACGACCGTCCAAGCCCAAACCCTCCAAGGGGAAAGTAGTCAGCCAACCATTGATCCCCTCGAAGCCGGCGATACGACCATTTCCGGAACGGGGATTGCTGGTTCAGAGATCAGTACCGTCATCGTCCAAACGGATGGGGAAACCTACACCGCCAAAGTCGATGAAAATGGACGTTGGCGCTTGACCCTGCCGGAAGGCGTTAGCTTAGCAGCCGGCCAAGCGGTCAGTGCCACCCAAACCGAACCTGGGAAAAAGGTCAGTGAAGCCACCGAAACGACCGTCCAAGCCAAAGCTGTTTCTGCCGTACCGGGCTTGAATGCGGTGGACAATGGCGACACCAAGATTACAGGGACCGGCCTGCCCGGCGCCAGCATTACCGTTAGCGCGCCAGGCCAAGACCCCGTCACTGTGGTGGTCGATGCGGACAGTAAATGGACCGCAGTGCTGCCTAAAGCAGTCGAAACGGATCAAGTCATCACCGCCCGCCAAACGGAGGACGACAAGGAGGCAAGCCCTCTGGCCACAACCACCGTCCAAGCGGCCGAATTGAATACCAGTGCCCAGCCCACGATCGACCCGATCACCGCGGGTGACACTAAGATTTCTGGCCAAGGGGTCCCCAATGCCGAAGTCATCACCGTCATCTTACCTGATAGCGAGCAGAAGACAGCGACGGTGGATGCCAATGGCCACTGGGAGGTCCAACTGGACACCCCTTTAGTTGAGGGGGAAAGCGTCGCGGCCACGCAAACCGAAGTCGGGGCCAAGCCTAGTGACGCCACCACAGCCGAAGTCAAGGCCCAGGAATTGAGCACGGAACCGAGCGTCAAGCGGCCGACCGCTGGTGAGGAAAGCCTGACCGGCAGCGGCCTAGCAGGCGCCACGATTACCATCACCAATGCCCAAGGTGAACAATTAGGCGAGACCACGGTTGACCAAGACGGCAATTGGCAGGTGGACCTCGGCCAACCTATCGCCGTGGGGGACACCTTTACCGTGACCCAAACGGAAGATGGCAAGCAGCCGAGCGCTCCTGTTACCACCGACGCGAAAGACGCCGCCAAGGCTACCAGCGCCGTACCGGTCGTCAAACCGATCGCAGCCGGCGCCACCACGGTGAGCGGGACCGGAGTCGTCGGCGCCACCATCACGGTCGAAGACCCAGATGGGAACAGCCATACCACGAAGGTCAGTGCAGACGGGACTTGGCAAGTGGACCTCGGCCAAGCCGCCCAAGCTGGCACCACCCTCACCGTCAGCCAACAAGAAGACGGCAAGAACCGTAGTAATGAGCTCACCGTCACGGTTCAGGAAGCTGACAAGGAAGAGGAAAGTGCCGAACCTACCGTTGAAGACGTCAAAGCTGGTGACAAAGTAGTTTCCGGTAAAGGGCAAGCCGGTGCCACCATCACGGTTAAAGATCCAGATGGTAACACCTACACAACCACTGTTGACCAAGATGGCAACTGGAGTGTGGACCTCCCTGAGGTGAAACAAGGTGAAGAACTCACCATTACCCAACAAGAAGACGGTAAAGCACCAACCTCTATCTCCACTACGGTTCAAGAAGCTGACAAGGAAGAGGAAAGTGCCGAACCTACCGTTGAGGACGTCAAAGCTGGTGACAAAGTAGTTTCCGGTAAAGGGCAAGCCGGTGCCACCATTACGGTTAAAGATCCAGATGGTAACACCTACACAACCACTGTTGACCAAGATGGCAACTGGAGTGTGGATCTTCCTGAAGTCAAACAAGGTGAAGAACTCACCATTACCCAACAAGAAGACGGTAAAGCACCAACCTCTATCTCCACTACGGTTCAAGAAGCCGATAAGGAAGAGGAAAGTGCCGAACCTACCGTTGAAGATGTCAAAGCTGGTGACAAGACCATCAGTGGTAAAGGGCAAGCCGGTGCCACCATTACGGTTAAAGATCCAGATGGTAACACCTACACGACAACAGTTGACCAAGATGGCAACTGGAGCGTTGATCTTCCTGAGGTGAAACAAGGTGAAGAACTCACCATCACCCAACAAGAAGAAGGCAAAGCACCTACTTCGATCTCTACTATGGTTCAAGAAGCTGACAAGGAAGAGGAAAGTGCTAAGCCAACGGTTGAGGACGTCAAAGCTGGTGACAAGACCATCAGTGGTAAAGGCCAAGCCGGTGCCACCATTACGGTTAAAGATCCAGATGGTAACACCTACACAACCACTGTTGACCAAGATGGCAACTGGAGTGTGGACCTTCCTGAGGTGAAACAAGGTGACAAACTTGAGATCACCCAACAAGAAGAAGGCAAAGCACCTACTTCGATCTCTACTATGGTTCAAGAAGCTGACAAGGAAGAGGAAAGTGCCGAACCTACCGTTGAGGATGTCAAAGCTGGTGACAAGACCATCAGTGGTAAAGGCCAAGCCGGTGCCACCATTACGGTTAAAGATCCAGATGGTAACACCTACACGACCACTGTTGACCAAGATGGCAACTGGAGCGTTGATCTTCCTGAGGTGAAACAAGGTGAAGAACTCACCATCACCCAACAAGAAGAAGGCAAAGCACCTACTTCGATCTCTACTATGGTTCAAGAAGCTGACAAGGAAGAGGAAAGTGCCGAACCTACCGTTGAAGACGTCAAAGCTGGTGACAAAGTAGTTTCCGGTAAAGGCCAAGCCGGTGCCACCATCACGGTTAAAGATCCAGATGGTAACACCTACACAACCACTGTTGACCAAGATGGCAACTGGAGTGTGGACCTCCCTGAGGTGAAACAAGGTGAAGAACTCACCATTACCCAACAAAAAGAAGGCAAAGAACCTGCTTCTACAACTGTCACGGTTCAAGAAGCCGATAAGGAAGAGGAAAGTGCTAAGCCAACGGTTGATGACATTAAAGCTGGTGACAAAGTAGTTTCCGGTAAAGGTCAAGCCGGTGCCACCATTACGGTTAAAGATCCAGATGGTAACACCTACACGACCACTGTTGACCAAGATGGCAACTGGAGTGTGGACCTCCCTGAGGTGAAACAAGGTGAAGAACTCACCATTACCCAACAAGAAGACGGTAAAGCACCAACCTCTATCTCCACTATGGTTCAAGAAGCTGACAAGGAAGAGGAAAGTGCCGAACCTACCGTTGAAGACGTCAAAGCTGGTGACAAAGTAGTTTCCGGTAAAGGCCAAGCCGGTGCCACCATTACGGTAACCGACCAAGATGGTAACACCTACACAACCACTGTTGACCAAGATGGCAACTGGAGCGTTGATCTTCCTGAGGTGAAACAAGGTGAAGAACTCACCATTACCCAAACGGAAGATGGTAAAGCACCAACCTCTATCTCCACTACGGTTCAAGAGTCTGACAAGGAAGAGGAAAGCGCCGAACCTACCGTTGAAGACGTCAAAGCTGGTGACAAGACCGTTTCTGGTAAAGGTGAAGTTGGCGCGACCATCACGGTCACCGACCAAAATGGCAAGACGCACACCACCACCGTCGACAAGGATGGCGATTGGAAGATCGACTTACCAAACGCAGTTGAAAAAGGCGATACATTAACGATCACCCAACAAGAAGAAGGCAAAGAACCTACTTCGATCTCAGCCACGGTTCAAGAGTCTGACAAGGAAGAGGAAAGTGCTAAACCAAGCGTTAAGCCGATCAAACCAGGCGACACCACCATTAGCGGGACGGGCCAAGCCGGCGCGGACATCGCTATTGTGGACGGCACGGGTCAAATTGATACCGGCCAAGTCGACGCCCAGGGGCAGTGGACCATTACCTTGCCCAAGCCGGTCGAACCAGGCGACCATTTGTCGATTACGCAAACCGAACACGGCAAAAAACCAAGTTCAGCCGTGAAAATCACGATTCCTGGTGTATTACCTGATGACGGGGACCAAGGTGGCTCAAGCAACCACCCTGGTTCTGGTGAAAATAAACCGACAGACCAGCCTGGAGCCGGTGAAAATGCCGGACAAAAACCGGGCTCAGGCAACGGAGCTCTTGGTGCGACAGATGCTACAGATAATTCCGCACCCGAAGCTTCAACAGCGGACACCCTCCCACAAACGAGCGCGACCGATGCTAACGCCGCTATCAGCGTCAGCCTCGGCCTGGCCCTCATGGGAATCGGTGGTGCGATCTTCCATTTAAAAGGCCGTAAAGAAAGTTAAATGGAAAAAACCAGGTATCGACGCAGGGATTCACGATACCCCGTCATAAAAAGCGTCTAGAAAAATCACTCTCCCCTAGACGCTAAAAGGCCCCGATCACTGACAGATGCCACAGTGGTCGGGGCTTTTTGCTTGCCCTCTTCTAGGCCCTTCAAGTCGGCACAGGCAGACAGTGTTAAAGCCCTAAAAAAACAGTGAACCTAAGGCCAAGGTTCACTGTTTTTCTTTTCGTCCGCTAGCCCAGTTTTTTGCGGGCGTTTCTTTTTCACCTGGGGCTCTGCTTCTCACGGCAGCTTTTCGCTTAGCGTAATTTCTGATTGATTTTTTGAATTTCTCGCTTCGTTTTGAGGTAGAGGACGAGCCAGATGAGCCCGTAGATGATCAAGAAGCTGACCACAAAACTCAAGAAAGCGCCAAGATTGAGCGGAAACCAGCCGGCTAAAACACCCAGGCCCAGGTAAGGGACAAAGAGGGCGAGCAGGTGCTTGAGAGTGCGATAAGTGAGGGGGCGACGTTCACTGGGCTGGAAGAGGGCACTCACGATTTCCGCCCAGACCCCCATGACGCACCAGAGAACGAAGGAGTAGAGCAGGGCGCCGACGACGGATGTATGGCTCGTCAGCCATTGGCCAACAGCGCTGGTGGGATTGGTCGGATAATAGGTGGGGCTTTGGGCGAGGACGTTATAGGCCAGGGAAATCAGCAGGCCGAAGTTACCGCCCAGACTGCCACTGAGTAATAATTTTTTTGCCGAGATTTTCATAAACCAACACGCTCCTTAATGCTTTGAACAAAGTGACGGGAACAATAAGTGACATCGCCATTTTTCAGGGTGAGGGCAATGAGACCATTAGCTAATAATTCTAGGGAGGCCAGCTGGTGGACATTGATACCTTCACTCTTATTGATTTGAACGAAGGCATAAGGGGCCAGGCTGAGGGCCTCATAGAGGGGACGGTGGAGGGTAAGATTCTGGCCGTTTTGGAGCTTGAGCGAGAGCTTGCGGTTCTCAACGACGATGCGGCAGACCTCCTCCCAAACAACGGGGTAATAGCTTCCCGCTCGCTCACCCACAAGGGGTTTCCTTTGCAAAGTTTTTTGGCAGGCAGCAAGCATTTCTCTGACTTCTGGGGTTAGCTCTTGGGCTTGAATGATCACTTCAGGTTCGCTGGGACAGTGATGAGCAATTTTCAGCTTAATTTTCATGGGAGCACCTCCTTCACTTTGATCATAGCAGGCTTTACATCAAAAAAATACCCCCTTGGACTGACTCGGGGACTGGGTTGTCCAAGTGGGGGTTTTCGGGGTTTTAGTGGTGCCTTAATGCTGACGCTCTTGGCCGGCACAGACCAGCAAGGCCGCAAACGAGTCGAAACGTGTCTGCTTTTGGGTCCAGGCATTCAAGTCGGCTTCTGGCCAGTCTTTGAGGGCTTCAATATCGACTAGGCCTAACTGGGCGGCGAGATCCGCTTGTGAGGCATAGGCGGTGTGGTCTTGCAGGAAGGTATTGGTCAAGAGATTGGCTAAGGGCACGTTCCTCAGCTGGTGAATATCAACTTCCGGCTGGCTGCTAGCAGGCTTTGGCCCCAGCCAGCGCTCAAAAAAGTCGGTTGATTCTTGAATTTTGTCTTTATCAAATTTAAACGCCATCGTATTCCTCCTTGGGGGCAAGCTTTTCTCCATTATAGCACGTTCATTTTCCCAAGCAAAAAGTGGCCAATGAAAAATCATGAAAAAAGAGGTTAATTTCGCAATTCTCCTGTCAATCGCAAATGACTTTGTCCGAAAAATACGCAATTTTGCTTACACTTTTTTGGGTGAAAAAGCTAGCGCGCTTCGCTTGCTTTACACTCAGAAATGGAACGAACTCCACGAAAAGATCAATTCAATTTTTTTACCCAATTAAACCTGAGGTAGATTTTTTTCACACTCAAGCGGGTCGTTCATTCCATTTCTGAGCGTTTTATACATTATTCTCTCAGAACGGTTTGTTTTTTACGAAAGAGATAATAATTTTGAATGCGCCAAGGATGAGTGAGGGGTGGAATATAAGGTTTTCGCTGTTTCCTTTCAGGAACTTGATCCAGCTCCTTGGAGTAGCGTTCATGTGGTGGGATAGCCTCTAATCGATATAATTGATTCGCATGATTAGCGAATAATTCTTGTTGGTAAGTTTCAATAATTTGAACTCGAGTGCGATGGGGAAGATAGGCCTGTTGGCCGTTTTGATCAAGTAAGCGATACGTTTTATTTTTGTATTTAATGGCGTGACCGTGATCGATGACTCGCTCATTAAAAATAGCTAGAATATAATCGAGATTTTGACTAGAATCTAGATCTACGCACGCGTTTATGCTATCCTTAATGGACAATGCGAACTGATGATTATACGTTGGAAGGTATGCCATTAGGAAAGCATTGGCTTGTTCAACGCACGTAATATTTTCCAGGCGCATTTCGTTAATTAATCGATCTTGGAAGGTATTAAACAGACGTTCAATACGGCCTTTGGCTTGAGGAATACTGGTCGTATCCAGCGCAATGCCCAGCGTTTGACAAGCATAACCATATTGAGTCAGGACTCCACCGTCAAGATTGGGGTCTTGGCTTTTTTTATAAGCGAAGATCGTTCGATTATCGGTTAAAATGCGGACGGGAATGCCATATTGTTGAATAAATTGTTCCGTGACTTGATAGTAGCCTCGTAAGGTTTCTTGTCGATCGAAATAAGCCCCCACAACTTGACCTGTGGCGTCATCAATAGCCGCATGAAGGTGATATTTCTGATCACCAAACCAGCGGTGTTCGGAAGCATCCATTTGGAAAAGCTCGCCAAAATATTTTTTTCGTTCACGGGTGGGATGAGCACGTTCGGCTGGAATAAGAGGAATAGAATTGCAGGTATCTTCTGCACGGGAAGACGTTGATAAGGGCGTCTTTTTTTGTTTTTCGCGTTCTTTTTGAATTTGACGCTTCACTTTTCGGCTGGTTCTGGGCGTCATGATGAGATGGTCGCGAAATAGTGTCCGTAAGGTCGTGTAAGAGACCCCAATCCCTTCAAAGGCGAGTAACTTTTCACGAAAATGCGTCAGATTAAACCCCTCATATTTAGTTTGATAGAGTTCGATGATACGTTCTTTCACTGATGCGGCAATGGTTGTCGTCGGTTGTCGACCTGCATTGCCATGGCGGAAACCTCGGCGACCTTGGGTCTGATAACGACACACCAGCCGCTGAACTTGTCTCGCGCTGAGGTTTAATTTGGCACAAGCTCGAGCTTTTGAAATACGGTCATTCACTAGATCTTTAATCACGTCGTAGCGATACTGTTCATTCACGGTTAAATACTCCTTCATATCTTGATCCTCCATAAACTAATAATTATTATTTTACCAGTTTATGGACATTTTCATTTGTTAATTAAGTAGACAATATCATTTGTGAATGACAAAAAAGAGGTTAATTTCGCAATTCTCCTTGCTTTATTATTATTTTCTGCTAGAGTAAATGTGAATGCGCATTCTATAGCTGCTACGATAGGTTTTGAGGAGGAGAAAAGGATGAAAAAGATACGAAGAATATTTGCTTTCTGGGCCATCCTCTGGGTGGCAATGACCGGCATCGTTCAGGCGGCGACCTCTTATCCTGCTGGGGGGATTTGGAAGAAGGGAGTGAATCCCACCGGTTCTTACTCGCATTACTACCATGAGACACGGCGACATTCAGCCACAGTCTCTCATCCGGTTGATGGCTCTAATCGTGTCGTCAGAAATGCAGACGTTTGGGCGAAGGCCAATAATTATTTGCGATATTCTGGCTGTAGTTTCTATTACAATGTTATGTAAGTTAGGGGGAGGGCAACCTCCCCTGGGAAATAGGAGGTAGCCAGATGAAAAAAATGCTGATCTTTTTCTTGTCCCTGCTGTCCTTGCTATTGACTGCTGCCCTCATTTTTCAAACGAATGCCACTGAAAACCGCCGCCTACAAAATATTGAAATGACTTCCCAAGGCACGCATTTTTATATTAGTGATAGTGACCGTCCCCTATCAGCTTCCCTCGCTTTTTTGACTCAATTATCTGAGCAGTATGAAGCCTCCATCGTCAAAACAAGTACCGAAGAGGTGCAGGGCAAGCTGACGCTCATTAAGGCCGGCATTTATGCGCCCACGTACTATACGGAGGCAAAACCCCCTTTAGCGCAAGGCAGCTACCCGAAAGCAGCGGGCGAATTTTTGGCGACTTTTGAAACGCAAGCCCCAAAACAAACGGGACGTCTTCGGGATCTTTTTCATGATTTGCCGGTCATGATGGTTGACTTAGCGACCTATAGTCAAACGCACCAAGATGAGAGTAGTAATGGGCAATATGCTCTCATTGCTCCCTTGGACCAGCATGAAAAGATTTTCCAAGAGCTTGCTGATTTTTTTGAGACGGATGCACATAGCTTACAGCAAGCCACCAGTGGGCAGACCTATGATTCAGGCACGCTTTTCTTTTTAACATTGGTTTTGCTGGGCTTAGTATTTGCGCTTTACTTGCTACTGAGTGCCTTTTATCCCATTTCAGAACTGGAAGATATTGGCGTCATGAAATTGCTTGGCTTTAAGGAACGAGATATTTGGCTCGCTTTAAATCGCTCGATTTTGCTTTGGCCCATTATTATTTACCTCCTGACTTTACCCTTGCAAGCGCTCTTTATTCCAGACGCCTCTCTGCCGTTTTTTTTCTGGCAAGGCCTAGGAATGGCACTTTTCTTCCTATTGACCTTTGTCCTGTCGGTTGTGATGTTGGCTTTTATTCGGCGGTATCATTTGCTTCATATCCTGAAGCATTTCTTCAATGCTCGCTTGCCGATTATTGTTTCTTATACGGTTAAATTTGGCGTCCTCCTCGCCTTGATTGGCATCTTACCGCAAACGATTCGAGCGCTGGATGACCTTCATGCTTATCAAGAAGCCGAAGCGCAGTTTCTTAAACGTCGTGATCAAATGACTTTGAGTCGAGTCCATTATGGCAGCGCTAATCTTCCCATGGACCACCCCGATTCGTTGGAATATAAAATGGGACAATTCTTTCAGGAAGTCGAACAAACCGCTCAAGCGACCTTCCTCAGTATTCAAACTCTGAATAGCCAGGAGGGGCGCTTGCCTGATCAGCCTATTTTTCTCTTGGAAGGCAATGAACAGTATTTACAGGCGACAGGCCTCCATAAAGCTATCCCAGACCCAGAGGAGACAGATGAGAATGCACTCACTTACTATGTTCCCCAAGCATTGATGGCTCAGCAGCCCCTCCTTCTCGCTTGGCTTAAGGAGCGTGTCGCAAACAATAGTCCCACCCGGCAAGAAGAGCCCACGATCAAGCTCATCCCTTATGAAGAGACGACGCCTCCCATTTTTGCTGAGGATATGGACTTGCTGGAGCAAGGTGTGACCTTTATTCAAAATCCGATCATCCACCGATTATCGCCAAGTGAAATTCAAAATTCGTCTTATTTATTGACGAACACGGGGACCGCTAATCCCATGCGCATCCAGAAAACACCCGAGCATGAACGTGCCATTGCCCAAGCCATTCAAAAGTTTGCTCTTGAAAATTTTCAACTGGAATTTTTGCCGATTGCAGATGGGGAGGTCAGGGCTGGCTTACAAATTGCGCGCTTCAATATTGTTGTTTGGCTGGGAATCATTGGCTTGACATTTTTCTTGAGCTGGTTAGCCTCTTACTATATTTTTACCCTCATTGCCATTTTGCAAAAGCAAGAAATGTTGGTGAAACGCCTGCTGGGCTTTACACTCTGGGCACGATATCGAGCCGATATTTTGTTGATGGTCTTGCTCTATGGCTTAGGCTTGGTTGAAACCCTCCTTTTAGCCCGTGATGGACGTGTTTTTATCCTATATGGACTCGTAATTATTGTTGATGCCTTACTATTAGGCTACTTTTTGTGGCGCGAGGACCAAACGCAGCTCGTCCCCGCCTTGAAGGGAGAACGTTAATGAGAACGATTGAACTGAGCCATTTACACAAGCAATTTGGGGACCATGTGATTTTCGAAGATTTTTCCCTCGTAGTCGAACAGGCGGAAATGCTGGCAGTGGTTGGGCCTTCTGGCTGCGGAAAATCGACCTTATTAAATATTCTAGGTTTGATCGAAAGCTACGATGATGGGCAGTATCACCTCTTTGGCCAGGAGGCTCCTCAGGTGAATACCCAGGCCGCTAATCAGCTGATCCGCCAGCACATTGCCTTTCTGTTTCAAAATTTTGCCCTCATTGACCATGAAACCGTTGCTTATAATCTAAAATTGGCTATGAAATACGCTGGCCTCAGCGCTAAGGAGCAGGAAACGGCGATTGCCAAGGCCCTAGAGACCGTTGGCCTTAGCGGTTATGAACAAAATAAAATCTATACGTGTTCGGGCGGGCAGCAACAGCGGATCGCCTTAGCGCGTTGTATGGTGAAGCCCTGTGATTTAATTCTGGCGGATGAGCCGACAGGGTCGGTCGATCAAGGGAATCGTGACCGAATTATCCAGAGCCTGAAAATTCTGCAAGCAATGGGGAAAACAATTCTGCTCGTTTCTCATGATCCAGCGGTTGCAAAGCAATGTGATCGGGAGGTTCATATTGGGCCGGCGCCAAAAACGGAGGACGCCTCCTATGCTTAAGATTGGCGTCTTGGGTGAGCGTTCTGCCTTTCCCTCGCAATTTTTTGCGGCCTTGACCCAGTCTCTCCTTGCCTTTGGCTTAGCTTACCAGCTTCATGATAATCACTCCTTTGAAGAGGAAGAGAAGGTTGGGTCAGAGGTTGATTTGCTACTGCTGCCAAAAACAGGGACAGGGGCTCCGTTTTTAACAAGACCCATAAAACAGCAGCCTAGCCCAGCCTTTCTTTGGCTAAAAGATCGGCATCATGACTGGGGTTCGAGCCTTCGAATGAGACAAAAAGGAATATTTATTCTCCCTCCCAGCAGCTGGAATTGGCATTTGCGTCCCCAATTAAGGCAGGCCCTCCTCTATTTGAGTGGCCAGCCTAACTTTTCCTGGTATTTTACTCACAGGGGTTGGCTGACCTTTACCCTTTCTGACATCGTTTACATCATGTCTGATAGCCCACGGGTCTATGTTTATTGGCAAGACCAGACCGTGCACTATTTTTACGGGCAACTCGCCCACTTCCTAAAAGTCGTTGGAAACGTGCTATTTTTTCAGTGCCATGGCAGTTATTTAGTCAATAAAACCTATATGGTAGGCTTTGACCAGCATGACGTCATCTTGCGCTCTGGTCAGCGCCTCCCCATCAGTCGTCGCTACCGTTCCGTCCTTGAAGACTGGTGGCCAAAAGAAGCACGCTAAGGCAAGCTGGGCATCGCTTTTCACCTCATTTGTTTACATCAGGTTAACTTCCCTTGACTTCCTTATCGAACATGTGTACGATATGAGGTGAAAGGAGGTCAAGAAAAACAAGAACAGCGAGTCAAGGAGGGAGAACATGTACCAGCGAACGACCTATTTTTTGCGGCGGGATAAGGCATTGGGGGATTTCACGATGGTGCACAATCACTATATCCATAACCCCAATCTCAGTTTCAAGGCCAAGGGGCTGATGACGTACTTGCTCAGCCTGCCGGACAATTGGAACATCGTACAAAAAGAAATTCTAACCCATGCGACGGATGGTGCCCATGCCGTGCGGACGGCCTTTCAGGAGTTGATCCAGGCTCATTACCTCTGGCGCCTGCCTGTATATGACCGTCGGCGGATTGCCTATTGGCTGACTGTGGTATGCGAGTACCCTGAGCGCGATTTGGAGGCCATGCTCAAACGCTTGCGCCTTAAAATGGGGCCGTCCTTGGTGACGACAGAGATGTTGGCCTACCTGGCCTTATTAAATTCGGAGGACTTGGCTAAAGGACGCCTGGCACCAAAAGGCCACTTTCCGAACATACGTTCTAAACGTTCAAAAAAAGCAAGCCTGCGCTTGCTGCAAGGGGATGCAGAAGCCCAGGAAAAATTGCAAGCGCTCGACCAACATCAGGAGCAAGAGGGCTAACTTGTGCACAGCTGGCTGGGGATAAATTCGCTTTGTGGAGAAGTCTGTGTGGATAAAAAGAGCAAAATTCCGATACGACAGGCTTTTTACTGGGACTTATCCCCAAAAAGGCCAACTTATGCCCAGGTAAACTGTGGATAAGTTGTGGACAAGGCGAAAATTAGCGCTCATGCTCCTAAAAATGAAGGTTGAGCGCCCAAAAGCAAGTTGTTAAGAAACTATTTGTGGATAATCGCCCCCTATGAAGACGAAGAGTACTAAGACTGATTTGTAATTAGAACCATAGTTCAATTCAGTGGGGGCAAGAAGGAGGTTTTCAATGGATTTAGCATGTTTACAGGCCGATCAGCTGCTGCGTCAGTTTGAGAAGTTGATCCACTACACCTTGGTGCGGGCGGGTGTGGGGCAAGAGGAGGCAAGGTATGAGGATTTAGCCCAGGAGTTACGCTGCCAATTACTATTGCTGGCGAAACGTTTTACGGGGGAGCCCTTAGGCGTCGATCGCTATCGCTTTACCGCCCTCGCCAAGCAGGCCCTCTACCATAAGCTCATCGATCTCTTGCGCCAGGCGCCCCGAGGGGAGATTTTGACGGCGGATTTTTTTCTCTATGACGCTGGTGAAGGGGCAACGTGTGGCTGGCGACCCTTTCTAAAGGCAGCCTGCAAACGCCTCTCAGCGGCTGATTATACCTTTCTCTGCCAGGTGATTGCCTGTGAGAGTTGGGTAAGCTTAGCTAAGGATTTGGGTATTTCCACCCAGGCCTTGTATGAGCGGCGCTGCCGTCTGCGCAGGAAACTGGCGGATTTAAAAACGTGGCTAGAAATTTAAAGGGGGATGCGGACACGATGGGGTCCGCATTTTTAAGGCCTTGCTGGCTTGTCCTATTAGCCAGTAGCGAGCGGTATTTTGCAGGGTTTTGGCGGTTCGGCTTGGTTAACTGTCCCGAGGGCTAAGGAGGCATATTTTTATTTTTCGTAGCCAGGTAGGCTAGCTTTTAAAAGTCTGCCAGGGGCTTGACCTCCCCCCCTTTTCAAGCTTCTGTTAAAAAGCCCCTTGACGTTTAAGCTCCCTCGCTCGTCCTTAGGAGTAAGCGCGCTGAAACACAAAGGAGGGATTGCCATGAAGGCATTTAAGGATGGACGTTTACGTTTAGTGACCAAAAATTTGGAGACTGGTGAGCGGGGGAGTGTCACCCTTAGCCAGCTGAAGGAAGGGGCGGCCGCCGAGCAAATGCTGCAGGTGAAGGAAGCTTTGGCGCCTTTACTAGAGCAGGAAGTCTTAGAAGTACAAGTGGCCGAAACCTATCTCGTGGCCTAGGAGGGGTTTAGATGAAGAAAACTTTTGAATTATTGTTTAAAGACGAGGCTGAACGCACCAAGAAAATCACGCTCAGTCAACCCAAGGCAGGCATTACCGAAGCGGAAGCTCAAAGCACACTGGCAGCCTTCTTGGCGACGGATATTTTCCTGAATGATGAAGGCTTAAAGCCCTATGCTAAAGCCGTGGGGGCGCGTTATGTGACCCGCAATGTGGAGGATATCTACGTGGCCCAAGATGAAGCCGTAGCTTAGATGTTGTGGCCTGGGGCAACCTGGGCCTTTTCTAACTTTAATGTTTAGAGAGGAGGCAGGTCAATGCTATTAAAAATTGGGGCCTGGTCCGGGGCTTGCTTGTCAATCTTGGCTTTAGGGCAGCAGCTGCTCACTTTAGTCCGAAAAATTCAAGCCGTCCTAGACCGACTCACCCAAGTCGAAGTCCTGCAGGAGCGCCTGCTTGAAGACATGGCAGCCCTCAACGCCGGGCTAAAACGCTTTGAAATGGAGCGGCAAGACCGGCTTCAGGCCGAACGCCGCCTGGACAAGCACCTGCAAGGTTTGGGTCTGGCGGTGGAGGAAATGGCCGCCGAGGTGGAGGAGTTGAAGCAGTATGCGCATGTCGAATGCGGTGTATGATCGCTTGAAATGGCTGGCCTTGATTGGCTTGCCAGCGGTCGCTGTTTTATTGCAAGGCCTGGGGGAATTGTACAGCCTACCCCTGACGGAGGAATGGGTAGGCACCGTGAATTTACTGGCGGTATTTTTGGGCAGCCTACTCCAACTCTCCAGCCAGCATTACCGAGGAGGTGGCGGACATGGCGTCCCAAATTCTACAAAAAGCTAGGCAATATCTTGGTGTGATTCAAGGCAGCCAGCGGCACCGGGCACTCGTGGCAGCTTACCGGCGCGTGAAGCCTTGGCCACGGGGTTACGGGGTTAAGGTGGGCGATGATTGGTGTGATATTTTTGTCACCGTGGTTTTTGACCAGTGCCACTTGAGTCATTTGATCGGGCGCGAGTGTGGGGTCGAGCGCCACGTCCGGCTGATGAAGCAAAAGGGCATCTGGCTAGGCCGCAAGCCCGCCCGTCCCGGCGATGTGATTGTTTTCGACTGGCAGGCGAACGGCTGGGCAGACCACATTGGCCTCGTGGAAAAGATTCAGGGCTCGCAAATTCAAACCATTGAAGGCAATAGCCAATGTCAAGTACGGCGAAAATGCTATACCCATACCGATTGGCGGATTAAGGGGCTTGCGCGCCCGGCCTACCGGCTGGAAGAAGCCCTGACAGCCACTCCCCTAAAAGCTTACAGCATCATCGCTCGGGAAGTTCAAGCTGGCCAGTGGGGGCAAGGAGCGGAACGGATCCGACGCTTAGAAGCAGCCAGCTATAAGCCCCAGCAAATTCAAAGCCTCGTCAACCAAGCTGTCTGGGGGCTGCCGAAAAAAATCCGAGTCCACAACGATGCCCAGCGCTGGCAAACCGGTCAAGCCATTGCCCCTTGGGTCAAAGGACAAACTTACCCCGTCGCCAGTGTCAAAAAAGTGAACGGCCAGCTCGCCTACCTCTTGCATGCCCAAAATGTTCCCGTCGGCTGGCTCTGGGCCAAAGACGGAGAATGCGTGGATCATTAAACTTTTGTTCGATAAAAACGAACACCCCGTCAGAAGCGCACCTCCCATTTATTTTTGCAGAAAGCTTGTTAAATCAAGCTTTTTCTTTTTGCCTTAAGGAGAAAAAATGCCATTTCCCCACCAGCAGGATAGAAAGGAAGGGAACGCCGGGGAGAGGGAGCGGTGAGTTCAACTAAAGGAAGGTTCTGGTCTAAAACCAGGTTCCTCCTTTAGTGAAGTGGAAGTCCTAACTACCGAGTTGACCGGACGAGAAATATTTTGGGAGAAAATATTTACTTCTCAGGTGACGCAGGGGAAGCGAAAGCGGGAGCGGAGATGGATGTTACAGCGCCCCCTTTGGCTCCCTCTTAAGGAAGGGCAAAAAAGGATTAAGTCTCCAGTTAAATTAGAAGTTGTATGACATAGGTTTGACAACTCTAGACATACCCTCTATAAAAATGTTAAATAAGTATTGTTTTTTTTTTTTTTTTATTGTGGTATAATTCCATACAAATGATGTAACGGTTTACAAAAAAGGATGGCGTTGCTTAATATGCCTGATCATTCTTTTGGCAAGGGTGTTCAAAACCCTACCCATCTGGTTAGAGGAGGCCCATCTGTGGCGGAGGGGCAGATGATCTTGAAGCGATGAAGGATGTACTAGCTTTTGAAGAGATTATTCTATAACTGTTAGGAGAATGAAAAGTGAGAAAATTGCGAACAATGGGTCTGCTTTCAGCTGGCTTGCTCAGCACACAAGTTATTTTAGCGCTTATCTTTCAACTTTTAGCTATTTTGCTCCCTTTTTTTGAAGGTGAGATTATTAATGCTATCACCATTGACCGTTCGATCAGCAAATTTTATATGGTCGTTGCCTGCTTAGTTTTTTTAGGTTTGGTTAAACTCATTTCTTCTTATTTTAGTAATCGCATTCATTATGTGAAATTAACAGATTTTTCTTATCAGGTTCAAGAACATTTCATAAAAAGGCTGACTGAGGTGGAGGGAGAGAATATTCGCTCTATCGAAGGCGCCTACTTGCATACGCGCATCGCTGGCGATATTGATACTGTTTTTGGAATGCTATATAGTGCCCTCCCAGAAGCCTGTGGGCATTTATTATTAATTGGTGGGGTCATGATTGTGATTTATGCCATCATGCCTGCTATTGCTCTCGTTTTTTTAGGCCTTTGTCTTATTTATACACTCGTCTATGCCTGCAGTCGAGAGAAACTTTACACCAATTTTCATTGGGTGAGGGAGTGCCGCGATCGCTATTTCTCCAAGCTCAACTCTATATTTAATCGCCTGTTTGCGATCAAGGGTAAGCAAAATTTGGGCACTGAGCTCAACTTTGTTCATGATGATAAAGCAACGGCTATGCAGGCAATTGAAAAAGATTTTATTTTGAATTTTAGGCTGTCAAGTTTCAAAGTAGTGGTCATCATGCTTGCCCAAATGACATGCTTTATTTTGGGAGGACAGGCCGTGATTCAGCAGGATTTAACCATTGGCCACTTTGTTATTTTAACGCAATACTTCGCACTGCTGATCGCAAGTATTGAGTTTTTCTTTAATCTTTCGGTGAGTATTCAAGAGTTTAAGGTTGCCCAAGGCCGGTTGGGAGATGTTTTTGCCCTACCTCTAGAAAGGGTGACGTCCAAGCAAACGCTGGGAAGAATTAGGCAGATTGAGATCGATGCGATAGCTCCCTTTAACGACTTTCATCTGAGCTTGGGTTTGGGGCAGTGTGCGGTGTTGACTGGGGAAAATGGAGCTGGGAAAACGACCCTCATCCTCTCCTTATTAAGCCTGCTTCAACCCCAAGAAGGGCTAGCAATCAAGTGGAATGGCATCGACCACCAGCAGCTTGACATGGCGGCCATCCGTGCCCAGCACCTGTCTCTCATGTTTCAGCAGGAAGAGCTGGCCGATATTTCTCTGGCGCGTTATTTTTGCACCTATCAAAACCAGTGTAAGGCCCTGGGCTTGCTTGACGAATATTGGAAGCGACTAGAGTATTTTGAAGAGCACTTTTTGGACTTCAGGGGGAAGGAAGAGCAGCGTGTTCAGGAGTTATCGGGCGGAGAGAGGCAGTGTTTTGGCATTTTATTGACCCTGCTCAAAGTTCAGAGTTCAGTTTTGATTTTTGACGAACCTTTCTCTAATTTAGCCGAGCCCTTAGCTTGGGGAATCTTTTCTTATCTAAAACGCCTCGCCAAGGAACAGGGACTGCTGGTCTTGGTCATTAGTCACGACCGACAAATCATTAAAAGATCAGATTTGGTGTATACCCTTAACATGATGGAAAGGGAAAAATGAAACTATTTTAAACGATCTATTGCGGCGTCAGGCTAGCTGGCAGTACGATCTGGTGAGTCCTTCCTGAGGGTGAAGGAGAATAAAGGAGAAGCTTTGCGGTGAATCGCTGGGCTTCTCTTTTTATTTCCAGCAGCTCCAGGCCAGAAGAGCAGCGCTCGACTTCCCTAGATGAGACTCCAGATGAGGAAGGCTAAAGATTTAAGGCTGTTTAACCATAACGAGAGCTCATCCTTAACATCGCTTTTTCTCTTACTTTATGGATCCCTAGCTTGCCTCGCATTGTCCTTTTGCCTTACTTTCCGATAAAATGAAGGTAGACTTAGACGAAGCCAGGCCTAGACACTCTAAATAGACTGCTAAAAAGCCGTCGTACACGGCTTGTCCAAGCTTTTTGACAAGGAAAGTGGGCCTTGTCCAAGACTTTTGGTCGACGTTTTGGCGTCAAGAAGGTAGTCTAAGGCTGAAAGGAGGAGCCAATGGAAATTTCAGAACAACTGCGGGAGGCCAGAAAGCAAACCAACCTCACGCAGGCTGACGTGGCGGCAGCGATTCATGTGTCGCGGCAGACGGTCTCCAATTGGGAAACTGGTAAATTTTACCCAGACATCATGAGTGTGGTAGCGTTGAGCGACCTGTACGGCGTCAGTTTGGACGTTTTGCTGAAGGGAGACGACGCATTAATGAAACACTTAGAAGATAGCACCAACACCGTTAAAGTCAACAGGCAACTCATCTGGGCCATCGTCTTGCATTTTATCTTGGTGGCCTTACTCTTGGCTCTACAGGCTTTTATCCCTGCCAATTCTTACTACTTAGTGGGCATTTTCTGCCTGATGGTCGTGACCTCGGGCCTGTTGCTTTACCAATTGATCCAGAATTTTTAGGAGGTTTTCGCCATGGATTCGACTCTACTCATTCGCCTCGCCTGCTTGGCCATGCTCTTGGTTGCCGGCCTGACCTGTGCCTACCAAATTTACCAGCTCGTTAAATTCGATGCCAAGGCGCGCGGCCTCAAACGTCCCAAACTCTGGGGAGCCTTCGCTGCTAGCGGTCAAGGGAGCGGCGGCCTCCTGCTTTACTTCATGTATCGGCGCCGCCATCCTCGTCGTGACCTCGCCCAAGCTGAGGCCCAAGCCGAAGCCCGCTCGAAAAAAATAGCCAGCCTCTGCTTATTGCTCATAACCATCGCCGGCATCGTAGCCATCATCACTTTGTTTGCCTAAGCCTTCTGGCGCCTCTCCCTGCAAAGAGGCGCCTCTTTTTAATTCTTGTTCGATCAAATCGAACAGCCCGGCAAAAGGGCACTTGGCCAATATTTTTAGCAAAAGCCCGTCAAATCAAGCTTTTAAAAAAAGGGAAAGCGTCAAAAAGTGTCCTTTCGCCCTAGGGCGGGTACAAAGGCTTTTTTTGAGCGAACAAACTAGCGAACACGCGAGGGAGTTGAAAATGGACTTTGAAGTGGAGCTGGGGTAGCGGCCAGCAGCGAGAGGTTTCCTTCACATTTTAAGCGGTGACGTTCCTCGCCCGCTAGCCGGCATCAGTGATTTAATAAAAAATTTAGCTGGCGCTAAAAGTCCTTTTTTACTGGTTTTCAGGGGAAAAAGGGCGCGAGGTTGCTTTTGTCATTCCCCCCAGAACACGGTATAATAAGTTGATATGAGATGATTAGGGGGAATCGGAATGCCAGGCATTGGTTTTGATAATGAAATTTACCTCAAGGAACAGTCCGCCAAAATTTTTGAGCGGGTGGCAGGCAAGGACAAGCTTTATGTGGAATTCGGCGGGAAATTGCTAGGGGATAAGCATGCGAAACGTGTGCTACCAGGCTTTGACGAGGACATCAAGCTCAAGCTCCTCAGTAAAATTAAGGACAAGTCGGAATTGATCATTTGCGTTTTCGCCGGTGACATTGAGCAAAATAAAATGCGCAGCGACTACGGGATTACTTACGATCAAGAGGTCTTGCGGCTGCTGGGGGAATATGCCGACCGTGGGATTCGCGTCAATTCGGTGCTTTTGACACGCTACGAGGGGCAGAAGGCCGCCCTGATTTTCAAAAACAAGTTGGAACGCATGGGGGTCGCTGTGTATACGCACGGTAAAATTCCAGGCTACCCGACGGACGTGGAGGTGCTCTTTGGCGAGCAAGGCTTTGCGAAGAATGCCTACATTGAAACCGAGCAGCCCATTGTCATTGTGACCGGCCCGGGAGCGGGCTCGGGGAAACTCGCCACCTGCCTCAGCCAGCTCTACCACGAGCACGAGCAGGGCATTTTAGCAGGCTATGCGAAGTTTGAGACTTTTCCGGTGTGGAATTTGCCCCTCAAACACCCGGTGAATGTGGCCTATGAGGCGGCCACCGTGGACATCCAGGATGCTAACGTCATCGACTCCTACCACTACGAGGCCTACAACAAGCTCGCCATCAATTACAATCGCGACGTGCAGATGTTCCCGGTCATTCGACGGATTTTAAGCACCATCACTGGCGAACCCTGCCCCTATCAGTCCCCAACCGATATGGGCGTCAACTGCGTCAAAGCCGGTATCACGGACGACAAGCTCGTTCGCGCCGCTGCCCAGCAGGAGATTATCCGCCGCTTCTTCGACGTGGAAGTCGACTATAAAGAAGGCAGCCTCAATGACGACGCCCGCGCCCGCATGCACCTCTTAATGGAGGAGAGTGGGTTGAGGCCTACCGATCGCGCGGTTGTTAACGTCGCCCATACTTACGAGGCCAGCCTCAAGGAACGCTACCAGGATGACAGCCGGCAAGCCGTTTTGGCCATCGAATTACCAGACGGCCAACAGGTGACCGGTCGCACCAGCGACTTGATGGACGCCTCCTCGGCAGCTTTGATGAATGCCTTAAAAACCTTGGCCGGCGTTGGCGACCAGATCGACCTCCTCGCCCCCATGGTCTTAGAGGCCATCCAGGATCTCAAGCTCCAGCAGCTCCATAAAAAAGCCAGCACGCTGTCCCTAGACGAATTGATGATTGCCCTGTCCATCAGTGCCCTCACCAATCCCACAGCTAAACTGGCCTACCACTGCCTCTCCCAACTCGCTAACGCCGAAGCCCATTCCACCGTCATCCTCTCCAAGCAAAACCAGCAAACCCTCAAACAACTCGGCATCAACATCACCCAGGAACCCCACTATCCGGAAAGGAATTAAAGGCTTGGCAGATGGACGTTGACGCTCCACTTCAAGCCCTCACCCTTCCCCCTTTATTAATTCTCCGTAAATATTTTGTGGCTGAGCCTGTTTTTTCCTAGGCTTATGGTATATTTGAGGCAGATATGACAAGCCGAATTTTTGAAATGAGGTGTGGTGATGGTGAAGCCAAGTGTGCCCCAGCTGACGCTTAAGGAGGCGCTATGTGACCCGAGGCGGCTGTTTGACCTGGCGGCGGAGTACGACGAGGTGGCCATTGTCGATGACGAGGACGGGCACTGCCAGTATGTGCTCTATGCGCCCGAAAAAATCGACGGCGTGGACCAGGAATGTGACAAGCACCTGCAGAAGCACTGGCAGGCCTACCGAACATTATCGGATTCGGAATTTGATGGCTAAAGAAAAAGGGGCTGGGAAAAAACTCAGTCTCAGAATATAAAAAACGCATCAATTTATTTCGAAAATAAATTGATGCGTTTTGATATTTTATAAAGACAAAGCGAGTTCCAAGCCTTATAATAAAAGGTAAGCAAACCGAAGGAGGAACTCGCTTTGTATCAAAATTATACCACAATGGAAACAGCTTTAACACTAAAATTAGATTTTACGATTCCTGAGGACCATGAAGCTCGGCTGATCAGCCGATTTGTCGACTCGATTCCTACGGAAATTATTCTGGAAGACACTTCTCATACGGGACGTCCTGCTTTTCATCCAGCAATGCTATTAAAGATGTGTTTATTTGCCTATAGTCGATCAACGTTTTCAGGTCGAAAAATTGAACGAATGAATGAAGAATCTATTCCGATGAAATGGCTAACGGGCGATACCCCAGTTTGCTACAAGACGATCAATAACTTTCGTTCAAGCGAACATGCCTCGAACTTGATCAAGTATGCTTTTATCCTTTTCACCATGCTGCTGAGGGACAATGGTTTAATCCACCCAGAGGCTTTATTTATCGATGGGACAAAAATTCAAGCGGATGCGAACATCTATAGTTTTACTTGGCGAAGAGCGATTGAACGCTATGAAGCGAAGCTCAATGAAAATGTTTCGAGTTTATATGAGGAACTTATTCAAACGAATGTCGATATCGCCTTGACCGAAGAAGAATTAACGACTTCTGATGGGATTGAAAAAATTATTGCGTGTCTTGATGAAGCAATCGAAGAGGTTGAAAGCAAAATTGAAAATGAGACGACCATTCCTAAAGGAGGTTCTCGACACAAGCGACGTCGTCGCACGCTTAAAAAGCACCGGAATCGATGTATGAAGGATTTCTTACCCCGAAAACAGAAATACGAGGAAGCAAACGCACGATTTAATGGCAGAAACAGTTTTTCAAAAACGGACCCCGATGCCACCTTTATGTGTATGAAAGAAGATCCCATGAAAAATCGGGAGTTAAAGCCTGGCTATAATCTCCAAGTTGCTTCAAGTCATCAATATATTATTGACTTTGATATTTTCCCGAACCCTACCGATACGCGCACCCTCATTCCGTTTTTAAAAACAATCCCAACGCTTGATCTGTTCCAATATATTGTTGCGGATGCGGGTTATGGGAGTGAAGAGAATTATATGGCGATTATCGATGACTTTGAGAAAGTCCCTTTGATTCCTTACGGAATGTATCATAAAGAACAAAGTAAAAAATATCGAAACCAATCCAAGCATCGTGAGAACTGGCACTATCATGCGGCTGAAGATTCCTATACGGATTTAGATGGCGTTCATTTTAGTTTTTCATATTATCGTACGCGAAAAGATAAAAAAGGTTTCCAAAGACAGTTTAAAGTCTATCAAGCCGATACTGAACAAATGGATGAGCGTTTAAATGAGCTTGCGAAAACTCCGACAGGACGTCAGCGCCAGACGGCGGTCAATCTTAATTGGGAATATTTTAAGCACCAAGCAAAAGAGAATTTAGAAAGCACACCTGGAAAAGAAATCTATGCGCAACGTAAAATTGACATAGAGACCGTTTTCGGACGGATGAAAGGTGTCTTTGGTATGCGCAGAACACATGTGAGAGGCAAACAAAGCGTGTATAATGATATCGGAATGATGCTGATGAGCATGAATTTAACGAAATTAGCCCTTAAAGCTCGGCGAAGAGCAGAAGCTCTTCGTAATCATTTCTCTAAAAGTAAAAAATGCACTGAAGGAATCCAAATATGGATAACTTCAATGCATTTTTTATTATTTAGGGCGACTTATTTCCCAGCCCCTTTTTAATCTGCAAGAGGAGTTCAGCCGTCCTAAAGTTTCGGTTCCAAAGGCAAGAGGGCGGCCCCAATCGCACCGGGGCCCGCATGCACGCCCAGCACGGGAGTCAGCTCCCGCTCCAGGTAAAAGTCAGCCCGCTCAATCGCCGGGGCGAGGGCTTCTTTCAAGCTTTCCCGCTCCAAATCATTGTAGCCAGAGAAAATACTGAGCCAGTAGGGGCCAATATCCTTTAACCTGCCCTCTAACGTGTCTAAAAGGGCCTGAAAGCTCCGCTTCTTCCCCCGCTTTTTGCTGAGCAATTCGATGCGGCCAGCTTGATTGATGGTGAGGACCGGCTGAATATTTAAAATATTCCCTAAAATATTCCGGTAGTGGCCCAAACGCCCGCCCTGGCGCACGTAGCTCAAGGTCCGAAAGAGGGCGAAGGTGTCGCTGGCCTGATCCAAGGCCGGCAGTTTTTTTAGAATATCTTCCACCGGGCAGCCCTGATCGCGCCACTGAGCCGCTCGCATGGCCATTAAGCCGACAGCAGGGCCGACTTGACGGGTCGGGTAGGGGTGGAGTTTCAAGGGGCAGTCCCCGGCTTTTTCCATGGCGTGGTAAAGGCCCGCCATGCCCGTCAATTGGGGCGCGGACGTCAGGCAGAGGGCGTCCGTGTAGCCCTGGGCGTGAAGTTTTTCGAGGGCGTCACTCACCGTCGTTAGGGGCGGGGTGCCCGTGGACAGGTCGTCGTGGTTCGTCATTTGCTCGTAGAAGGTGCGGGAATCCAATTCCACCATGTCCTGGTAGACCACCCCACCCATCCGCACTGAATAGGGGATGAGGGCGAGGCCGACTTTTTTGGCCTGGTCGAAGGCTAAATTGGCGGACGTATCGGTCACAATGGCTAGTTTTTTCATTGTCTCTCCTTTTGGGCAAGGCCATTTTCCTGTAAAATATAGCGTCCTAAGAGGCGAAAGGCAAAGGCTTCCGCCACGGCACTCACGCCGAGTTGCTCTTTCGGTAGGGTGAGGGCGGGCAAGTGAGCGGCTGATTTTCCGTCAAAAAGGTTGTGAAAGACCCGCGTTAAAGCCAAGTCCAAAGCCCCAGCGAAGGTGTCGTAGGCTTCGGGCAGCGTCATCACGCCCAGTTGCAAGTCCACGCCCCGCTTCACTTCCGCCAAGGGCAAGACCGCCTTGTACACCGTGATCACCAGTAAGTAGGCCACGTGCGTGCGCTCGTACTTCCGGCCCTGGGGTCGCTCTAAAAAACCCCATTTCACGTAATTTTGTACCATCGTTGTCGTTAAGTCAGCTGCCAAGTCCAAGGGCGCGAGCGCCTGGGTCACAAAGTGGACCGCTTCTTGGTTGAAGCAAGGCTTTGCGGGCAAGTCCCGAAAGCGCGGGCAGCGGAAATGTTTTAAGTCCGGTAAGTGAATGGTCATAAGGCCTCCTAATAACTCGTTATTGTAACTAGATAATACACATCCCTAGGTCCGCTGTCAAGTTGCCTAAGAAAAAAAGCCTGCCTAGAGGCAAGCTTTTTGTTTGAAATTAGCCTTGTTCTTGAAAGTAACTGCCGAAGTATTGTTCTTGAAATGAATTGCCCAAGCGTTGTTCTTAACATTAAGCGCCGAAGCGGTCTTGGATGACTTGGGCGATGGCAGTGGCTTTTTCTTGGGCTTCTTCTGGGGTACTGGCTTCCACCATCACCCGCAAGAGGGGTTCCGTGCCGCTCGGCCGGACGAGGATACGGCCGTCCGCTCCCAGCTCTTCCTCCGCCTTGGCAATAGCTGCTTTGACCTCGGCTTGCTTAAGGGCTTGAGCCTTGCCCGTGGGGGTGGTTTGGACATTCACGAGAACTTGCGGGTAGGTCGTCATGATCTCATCCACCAGTTCAGAGAATTTCTGCCCGCTTTCCTTTAAAATGGCAAGGAGTTGCACAGCGGTCAACAGCCCGTCCCCCGTGGTGTTGTGGTCGAAGAGAATAATGTGGCCGGATTGCTCGCCGCCCAAATTGTAGCCCTTAGCCCGCATTTCCTGCACGACATAGCGGTCGCCCACCTGAGTCGTGACTCCTTTTAGGTCCAAAGCCTTTAAAGCATGGCGAAAGCCTAAATTACTCATGACCGTGGCCACTACCGTGTCATCCGCCAATTTTCCGCATTCCTTCATTTTCTTAGCCAAGAGCAGCATGATGTGGTCGCCGTCCACCGTCCGGCCCAATTCGTCCACGGCCAGGCAGCGATCGCCATCTCCGTCAAAAGCCACGCCACAATCCAAGCCCTTCTCCACCACCATTTTAGCCAAGGCATCTAAGTGGGTCGAGCCAACGCCTTTATTAATGGAGAGGCCGTCCGTTTGCGTCGCCATGGTGACAAATTCGCAGTTGAAGTCCGCAAAGAGGCGGTTAACGATCGGTGCTGTCGCCCCATTAGCCGCATCGATACCAATTTTTAAGCCCGCAAAGTCGCCCGGCACGGTACTTTCGAGAAATTCCAGGTACTTACTAATGCCTTCCAAGTACTCATGGGCAGTGCCCAAGTTGGCAGCACTCGGCCGCGGCAAGTCGTCGGTTTCAGCTGCAATAAGGGCTTCGATTTCCATTTCTTGTTCGTCGGAGAGTTTAAAGCCATCGTTGGCGAAGAATTTAATGCCATTGTCTTCTACCGGATTATGGCTGGCCGAAATCATTACCCCCGCTGTGGCTCCAGTCGTTTTGGTCAAGTAAGCGACCGCCGGGGTGGGCACGATGCCCAATTGGTAAACATCCATGCCAATCGACAGCAAGCCGGCGACCAGGGCATGCTCTAGAAGCGGGCCTGAAATACGCGGATCCCGGCCCACTAATACACGGGGCTTTTCCTCGCTTTCCCCCGCATGGCGCAAGAGGACTGCACCGCCATAACGCCCTAATTGGAAGGCTAATTCCGGACTCAATTCCTTGTTCGCTACCCCGCGAACGCCATCAGTACCAAAATAATGTCGCATGTTTCAAACTCCTTTTCGCCGGCCAGTTACAGAACTGGCCACCAAGGCCTAAACTTAGGCCGCTTTTTTCTGCTTGCTATCTTTCTTCTTCGGTTGGTCCACGTCCAAGTCCTTCGGCTCAGAGCGCTTCTCTTCTTCCTGATTTTGTTGCTTTTTCTTTTTCGTCGCGTTCACCCGCACCGTAATTTCCTCCGGTAAGGCTTCCCGAATCCCATCTGGAAGGGGCAGGGGCAGGGTCAGGGTATCTTCCCCTTCAATCCCACTCACATCGATAGGGACAGTCAGGGCGCGAATATCATTGAGGCGCTCGAGCGGGCCTTTTAGGGTCGCATTCTTCCCCGATAATAATTCAAAGTGGTAGGAGAAGTTTGGATCCTCATTTTTAGGATCCAGACGAATGGGCACGGTGTTCTCCTCGGGTGCCACGTCCACGCTCACCTTGACTCGCTGCGGATCCGCATTCACATCGAGAATCTGGCCGCTGCTGTTGGTGATCAATACCGTGGCGTCCACCTCATAGGTACCGCTGGCTTCTTCCGGCAAACGCACATTGACGCCCACCCGCGCCACTTGTTCCAACACCCTTGCCGAGCCTTGCAAGGTCACGCGTTCTGGCTTCACCCGAATTGCCCCCAAGGCATAGCCCGCCGGCACCTGACTCTGGTCGACGTGGGCTTCCACGGGGAAAGTCGCCGACTCCAAGGTAGAAATCGTAATGTTTACGCTGGAGGGTTGGACGGAGGCTTTCAAATCGGAATTCAAACTTCCTACTTCTAGTCGCACATAATGCTGGCCTTCGCCTAATTGACTCAAATCCTCGGTGACCACTTTTAACTGTTCACTTTCCAGAGTTTGCTGGATTAAATTGGCCGGCCCCGATAATTGCACGCTCACCGTGTCTGGCAAGCCCGTAATATAGTAGTCATCGACATTGCCTTTGATATGAACCGGTACATTGGACACGGTCTCTGTCGTATTTTCACTCACATTTTTGAAAAAGGTCACCGGATTATCATTGTAGCGCTCCGCCTTCACAAATACAAAGAGTAAGAGGGCCAAAGCCAAAGCCACCAGCGCCATCGCCACCCGGTTCTCGAATAATTTATTCATCGCCATCCTCCTTCGTCGTGAAAAAGCGCGCAAGCCAGCTGGGCAGGCCGCGACTGTGGCCCTCAACGTCGCCTTCAGGCTGGAAGTGGCGCAAGAGAATTTGGCGCAAGGCGTCCGGACTCAAGGCTTGCTTAATTTGCCCTTCATAAGTGACAGAAATATTGCCCGTTTCTTCGGACACAATCACCGTCAAGGCATCACTCACCTCACTCAAGCCCACTGCCGCCCGGTGCCGGGTCCCCAGATTTTTGGGGATACTTGGATTTTCGGACAAGGGCAGAAAACTCGTCGCTGACGCCACCCGGCCTTCTTGAATAATTACTGCCCCATCATGGAGGGGCGTATTGGGAATGAAAATATTAATCAGTAGCTCCTGAGACACCGCTGCGTCAATCTTGATCCCCGTGCGCACAAATTCATTTAAGGTCTGCTGCTTTTCCAGGGAAATCAAGGCGCCAATCCGCCGCTTGGCCATGTAATTTGACGCCTGCACAATGGCGTCCACCATGGCCACCACTGGGTCTTGAGCCCCCATCCGCTGCTTCGATTGAAACAGCCGCTGGCCCAAATGCTCCAAAGCCCGCCGAATTTCCGGTTGGAAGATGATGATCATCCCGATCACCGCCCACTGGATAATGTTGTTCATCAACCAGTCGATCGTCTCCAAACCGAGTAAAGACGAAGAAATTTTCACTAAAATAAAGACAAAAAGTCCGCTTAAAATATTAACTGCCTTCGTGTGGCGAATAATTTTCAAAAGCTGGAACAATAAAAACCACACCAGCAAAATATCCAGCACATTAAACACATTGCGCCAGGATAACAAACCTGACAGCGCACCAAACAGCACACCCATAGCAAAACCCCCAAACAAAACAAAACATGCTTATATTATATCATAGGAAGGGAGACCAGAACAGCAGGCGGAAACACTGGGTTAGTGTCAAGCAATGCTCGGTCAAGCGTCAAGAACTCTATCTCGTATCTAATTATTCAAAAGTCACTTCGTTTTTGTGCTAAAGGACGCTGCGTTGAAAAGCAGTGGCACCGGCTTACGCTTCATAGAAGCTTACGCCTGACCGTCCTATTCTGGCTCTATGTCGTTGGATAGGCCTCGCTACGCTCACCCTATCAGCACTCCGAGAGCCAGATATACGGACGGCCTGCTAACACTGCTAACGCAGGTCTTTAGCACGCACTCCGTGTCTTTTGGCGAAGTAGCTAACAAAATGTATGGTATAATTTCCCGACCATACTGCTTGACACTTCACTTGGAATCGTGCCCTGATGGGCACCACAAGAACTTTGTTGCGGCCTGTGACATAGTATTGCCCTAACAAGCCCTGGATATTCGGGTATAAATGGGCTTGTATTAGCTTCAATATCTGATCGAACAGCTTCTTCAAAACAATGATTAGATTGAGCGGTGATCATAGCAGCCATCGCTGCTGCGCCTTGACGGGTCCAATTTCGTCCTTGCTTTTTCATGCGATAAGTATAAAGCCGATGGCCTGCTTCACAAACGCCACCGGAAAAATGGTTCGGTAAGCCTCGCTGCTCTGCTGGTTTAATGAGTAACCAATTCCGTTGAAGATAAGCTCTTAGAGCTTCAATTTCAGCCAAAAATTCCTGTTGATGTTGCCAGCGACTTTCACATGTCTCCAAAGCAACTTGAATCCCTTCAAAATCATAAGCTTTCACTTTTTTAATGACGAATTGACGTATTTTATGATCAAAAAATAGGCGCGTTCTGATTTTTTGAATGACATGAAATTTATCGCAGAAATGTTCATGCCGAAGGCATACCCCAATCATCTCGTTAAAATCTTCCTCCGTATAACCACTGCCACCATCCGAATTAGAAATCACAATCGTTTGATGTAAATCATAGTAGGAGTTAAGAAATCGGCTAACTTTTTCTCGAAGGGCTGCACTAGATTGAACAGAAGAAAAATAATGAGCTTGAATAAGTTGATGCCGCGAAGTGGATCGATCGACGCCTTCATAGAGAGTCACACGGTGTAGTTGAAGATGTTTTGTCCTTTTCCCTTTTTTCTTCTTCTTAGTGATTAAAACCCCATCCCCTTCAATGTACAGAAAAGGAACGGATCGTTTTTGAGAGTAAGCCAGTTCCTTCTCTTCTGCTTTTTTATTCTCAAAGCTTAAAATTTTTTGCCCAATTTCTTGAACAATATGATGTGCGGTCTGATGCGAAATACTAAAAGGCATTAAAGCATTGAAGGCTTCTGCAGTCGCACGAAAAGTTTGCTTCGTACAAAGCTGGGCAATTTTTTCTTTGACCTGAGAAGAAAGATGACTTCTTGCTTCTAGGCCTAAACACAAATCTAGGGGAAGAAAGCTAGAGTGACCTTCTTTTTTCATCCGACAGCGTCTAAAAGTGACGGCACCAAACATAAAACATAGTGTGCGTGGTTCATAGCGAGCAATTTTCCAGCCTTCGGCTTGGTATCTTTGAATTAATTGCTGATCAAGTTGAGTGAAAACCGCTGCAAGACATTCACAGCAAAAATTGCTTAATATCGGATAAACAAGATCTTCAAAGTCACCTAAAGATGAGCAATTTTCCGTCTTTTTTAGAATATCTGTGATAATATCATTCATGAGGACATCTTCTTTCTTTTTTTTGATCAACTTAAAGATAGATGTCCTTTTTTTATTTTTCAAGTCTTACCGAGCATAATTTTACACTAAGGAAACACTGGAACTCAATGGAGGTTCTTGCTTTAGCAAGGTTCTCCATTGAGTGAAGTGGAAGTCCAGCCTGCCTGGTCGACCTGGACTAAAGGAGGCGAAGCCAGAACAGCAGGACCACTGGAGTCAAGCTGTGCAGAGACGGCGCAGCGTGGTCTCTAACAGCTTGAAGAAGTGGAGCCTTGCTGTCCCACCTGAGCGCAACTCCAGGATACGAACCCACCGAAGTCTCCACTGAGTTGACTTTTGCGAGTGGTTCTGGCTTTAGCCAGGTTCATTCGCAAAAGTAACGCAAGTGCAGAGACAGGTGGTGAGTTCAACTATAGGAAGGTTCTGGTCTAAAATCAGGTTCTCCATTGAGTGAAGTGGAAGTCCAGCCTGCCTGGTCGACCTGGACTAAGGAAGGGAGCGCCGAGGAGAGGGAGCGGTGAGTTGACAAGCCCATGAGCGGTTATTTCTTTACCCCAAGTTTGGCTGAGAGGCTTATTTTTTAACGGAATGACTAGAGCTTGCACGGAAGCCAGCGCAAGGCTAAGGCCTGTCTGTGGATCCCGTAGCGGAAATATTGCTTATTAAATGTTTTCTTTGCTGGCAGGCAGTGGTGTTTTGAACCAGGAGGGAAGTTTTGATAAGAAAAAAGCGTGAAGGTTAAATTCACGCTTTCTTGCATCATTAATGTAGATGGCGGGCGAGCCGGTATCGGATTGGCGCTTTAAGCTGGGCGACTTGCATGAGTTCGGTGTTCGTGAAGATGCTTTCAGCGCTGCCTTCGCCTCGGATTTGGCGATTAGCCATGACGACGATGCGCTCGCAGGCCTTTTCGACGAAGGCCATATCATGGGTGATGGTGATAATCGTTTTGCCCATGGCTTTCAGGGCTTGGACAATGCCAGCTAGTTCGTCAAGGCCGTGGTGGTCTTGGCCGGCGGTGGGCTCGTCCATGATAACGACTTCCGGGTCAATGGTTAAGACCGCAGCGATGGCGACAAATTTACGCACGGAGAGGGGCAGGTCGTAAGGATTCATGGCCAATTCCCCTTGAATGCCGCAAAGTTCCGCCCAGCGTGCAACTTCGGCGGGCACGTCATCGGTCAGTTGATTTTTTCGCAAGGTATAGGCTAATTCTTCGTAGACCGTGCTGTTAAAAAGCTGGTCGTCGGGATTTTGGAAGACATAACCGACTGTTTTCGCCATTTCGGCTGTGGTATAGTCCTTGGTGTTTTGGTCATTAATATAAACCTCTCCCGCCGTGGGCTTCAATAGGCCGTTCAATAATTTCGCCGTCGTTGTTTTTCCCGCCCCATTTTGCCCAATTAAGGCGACACTTTCTCCTTTTTGGACGGTTAAAGTTAAATTGTCCACGGCCAAAAAACCGTTAGGGTAGTGGTAACTGACGTGAGCGAGTTTAAGCATGGCCAGCCTCCTTTTCTAAAATCTGACTGAGGCTTTTGTCGAGCTGGTCTGGCGTAATGGCCTCGGGGTCGACCGCTAAGCCTGCCTCACGGCAAGCTTCCCTCAGCTGCACCACTTCCGGCCATTCCACGCCCAGTTCAGGCAGCCACTCAGCACTGAAAACTTCCTTGGGGGCACCCTGTACCAAGAGTTCCCCGTCCCGCATAACTAATAGTTCGTCCGCCAGACGGGCAATGGCGTCCATTTTCTGTTCGACGAGAAGAATCGTCTTGCCTGAGGCCTTTAAGTCGGCCATAATTGCGAACACTTCCTCACTGCTAGCCGGATCCAATTGCGAGGTGGGCTCATCGATAATCAAGCATTCCGTATCCATCACCAAAACGCTCGCAAAAGCCACCCGCTGCTGCTGGCCCCCTGATAAGGCGAAAGGATCGCGGAAGGCATAGGCTTCCGTGTTCGTGGCGCTTAATGCTTTCCGCACGCGCTGGAACATTTCGGAACGCGCCACACCAATATTTTCCAAGCCGTAAGCCACTTCCTCAAACACCGTCCGCTTCGCTCCAGAAATTTGGCTGAAAGGATTCTGGAAAATGTAGCCAACTTTTTGCGCCAATTCCCCTGACGTATAAGCTTTTAGGGGCTGGCCGTCTAAAGTGATCTCCCCCGACAAGTCGCCAGGGAAGTAGTGGGGGATAAAGCCGCGTAAGGCGTTGCAGAGAGTGGTTTTCCCACTCCCATTAGCCCCAATCAGACCGTAGATTTTGCCTTTTTCCAAGCTGAAAGTCAAATTTTTTAAGGTTGCTTCCTTCGCCAATTCGTGGGTGAAAGACACGTCCCTAAGCGTTATGTAAGCCATACCATACCCTCCCTACTAACATCAGAAGCATCACCAGATAAAACAGGCGCCGAAGCCAAACTTGCCCTTTACTATCACTGACATCCTTCAGGGCTGTTTTTGGGCAAGCTGCTTCAAAGCCGCGCACGTCTAAGGTCATCGCCCGCTCCTCAATGCCCACAATGGCACTTAAAATCACTGGGGTTAAAACCGGCACAAAAGCCTTAAAGCGCGTCCAAAGGCTGCCTTCGGTTTCAATAGCGCGGGACTTTTGCGCATCGGTAATCACCTTCAAACGCTCTCCCATCTCAGGAATCATGTTTAAGCTCGATAAAATGACATAACTGGCCAAGGGAGAGACGCCTTTTTGCTCCAGGGTTAAAAGCAGGTCGTTCGCGTCCACGACCTCTATGGCCAAGAGCACGGGGGTAAAAATCCCCAGAATGCGCAAGCCAAAGTGCCAGGCTCGCTGGACACCATCTGTCGTCACACTGAAGAAGCCCAGCCGCCAGAGTTCCTCGCCGCTATGAATGACGAGCACTTGGAAGAAGGCAATGACGATCGCTAAAAGCACGGCTGTTTTCAGCCAACGCTTGAAGAAACGTTGCCTGTGGGAAGTATTGAGGGCGAGGAGTAAGGTCACAAGGACGAAGGGCAAAATAAAGCGCCCGTCGAAAAGGATGCTCCCCACCACCCCCACCAGGGTAAAGGCCACCCAGGTCAGGGGGCTTAAAGCCTCCAGCCCGTGCTTTTCTGGTTGCAGGTAGGCGAGAATCTCTGCATCGGACATTTGCCCTAAGACGGGAGCGTCCCCGCCGGCTTCCCGCATGACCCCCGTCGCTTCCGGCGTGGTGATCGGTTGAGTGGCCTGACTCGTCCGCACGGGGCCAAGCCCCGACTTAAAGCCTAAGAGGGCGCTCAAAGCCTCACGCTTCGACCGGCCTGCTTGGACTTTCCCTTGGCCAGGCGCTGTCCGCCCGCGCGCTTTTCCTTGGGCTTCTTGGCTTTGCGCTGCCGCCACTTTTTCCCTGAGGCTGCCTGGTAATTTCACCTCGGCCTTGTCAGCGAAAATTCTGCCGCTCGGATATTTAATCACGTAGCGAGCGGAGATACTCTTGACGATGGAGTAAGTAATCAGGAGGGAAATTAATTTATCAGGAATTTCAGAAAGGATTCCGCCCGTAATTTGCGCCCCCCAGAAGCTAAAGCCAAATGCTTCCATTAAGACTGCCTTTAAGCCGGCGACGCCTGAAGCCGTAAAACCCCCGAAGAAGCCGACGGTAATAAGGATGGAGACGCCAGCCGCCACAGCCGCAATGAGGAGGGAACTCAGGATGGTGCGCCAAGCATTCTTAAACCAGCCCCACTGCGTCATAACGCCGACCAAAAAACCCAAAAGGCCACTGACCAGGGTATAAGGAAAAAGCATGGGGTCATTAATCGAGTTTAAGGCAATACTTAAAACACCGGTTAAGGCTCCAATCCAAGGTCCGCCCAGGAAACTGACAATGAAGGTACCAATCATATCCATATAAATAGGTAGCTTTAAGTTAAAGGCTAAGGTACCCGCTAAAAAGTTAATGGCGACCGCAATCGGAATTAAGAGAATCGTGAGGGGGGTGAAATCCGCTTTGATCTTTCTCACGGCTAGGCCTCCTTTGCGTGATTTTGCCGCCAATCTTCAGCAGCGAAGAGGCGTTTGACTAATTCTTTTCGGAAGGCCGCAACGTCCGCCGCCAGGGCCACGTTGACGTTGGGCGCATGCTCGCTCAGAAAATCACTCACGACCGCACCTTGGGCCACCCCGTCTGTCACCACATCCAAAGCCAAGGCTTTCGTTTTGAAGAGTTCAGGCTTTAAGGCATAGAGGGTCACACAGGCATCATGCATGTGGTAGCCCTGAGCCAAATTTCCGCCGGTATAATGGCTCAGGGAACCGTGCACCAATTGTCCCACTTCACCCGCGTCTTGGAGGCGATCTAAATCCTCTTTCAATAATTTGGTGGTGTGGGTCACATTGAGCCCAAGCATGGTCACGGGCACGCCGCTGTGGAAGACCATTTTCACCGCATGCGGGTCGCCAAAGTAATTGTACTCGCCCAAGGAATGTGTATTCCCCAAAGCCCCATAGACGCCGCCCATGCTGATGATTTCCTTAATGTTTGCCTTCAAGTTGGGGTAGCTGTGCAAGAAGAGCGCCACATTCGTCAATGGCCCCAAGCACGCCAACGTCACGGGCTCTTCGGCTGCTTCGATCACATCTTTCATTAAGGTGAGGGCATTTTTCTCACTCAAAGCTGCCGGCTCCCCTTGGAAGGTGTAGCCGCCCATGCCCGTCTCTCCGTGCGCATAGCTGGCATCCTCATAAGGCCGTAAGAGCGGCTTTTCCGCCCCCCGTGCCACTGGAATGTCGGCATGCATAAAGCCTACTAAATTACGGGCATTTTGCGTCGTCAAGTCAATATTGACGTTACCGCAAACACTCGTGATCGCTAAAATATCCAGCTCCGGAGCCGCCATCGCCGCCAATAGGGCAATCGCATCATCAATCCCCGGATCCGTATCGAAAATAATCGGTTTCATCCCTAACCTCCTAAAAATATTCAGCATAACCGCTTTCCCCTCTATTCTAGCAAATTTAAAGCCGTAAAAGAAGGCTGCGAAGTTCAAATAACGCTAGGCGCCATTAGAGGCCTGTGCACCGGATTGTAAAAGTCTATAAAAAAAGGAAAATGGTCTGTGATGAGCCATTTTCCCCTTGAACTCTCTTATTTTATTTTATATGCTACTGGTTTCTGGAGCCAACATACTTAAAGTTTCTAATACTAAATACTTTTCCATGGTCAACAGATTGAGCTCCAATGATCCCAGTAATCGCACCAATAGCTGCTGCCCATCCTACACCGGGGAGTAAACTACCCAAAGCAGCACCTACTGCACCTGCACCTCCAGAGATGGCATTATTAATAAATGTTTTGCTTAGATATAAGTCTGCATTACCTTGTTTTAAGGAATGAATGTCAACTTTCGTCACACCATTAGCAAACGGTATAGTATCAGGAACATCATATCCTGCCTTATCGAATGCTTTTATTAGATTGGTATCCGATATTTCTACCGTTCCAGAATCCCCTTCAATATTTTCTTCAATATATTCACTAATATATTCGGTTAATCTTTCTTGTTTTTCATTATTTTGCTTGGGTACCTTGTTTTGTTCTATATTGGCATGATATTGTGAAGCTTTAACGACACTAGGAGCTACAGTTGAAAAGGACATCAACGCTAGGGCACTAACTGATAAAACTTTCTTCAACATACATGTCTCTCCTTTAAATTTAGACACAAATAGGGTCAAAAATTTAAGTGTTTTTCTATGAACTTAGTCTTTAAAGACAAAATCACCAATCTTATAGCTTATCAGGCCTACAATGGCACCGAACAACGCATTTAAAAAAATATTAAGATCGGGCCAAAACTTTTGTGAAGCTGAAACATATAGGAAAATAAAAAATCCTAGCAGCAGACCACGTTTCCAATTTGTTGACATTTCTCTTCCTCCTTACCTACTTGTAAGTTAACATAAATATAAAAATTTCACAAAGAAAACACTTTTTATTTAATATTATATGAAGAAATTAGCAAAAATGAAGAAGAAAATGGACCTAGCGTAAGGTCTTTTTTATTTTCAATCTATTTTGTCTACGGTCTGTAATTTTACATATTATTTTAGTCATTGTTGCCTCAAGTAGATCATCTGAAGCTTGCATATTAATTATTAAAAAACAGCGTTTATTAATAATGGTTCGTTTGCTATGAGTGGCCTATTGTGAAGCCTTAACGACACTGGGAGCTACAGCTGAAAAGAACATTAAGATTAGGCCAAAATTTGTGCGCCAATAAAACATACAGGAAAATAACAATCCCTAGCAGCAGACCACGTTTCTTATTCGTTAACATCTATTTCCCTCCCTTATATATGACATAGCAGATATAAAAAATTACAAATTAAATGGTCGGTTTATTTTATATCTTAGGGCTTGTTTCCTCATGATGCCCTTGCTTTTTACCTCGGCCAACGATCACCCGGTAAATTTTCGCTGGGAAGAGCTTCTTTGACACTTTGCCTGGTTGTTCCTCTTATAACGTGGGTTTACGCCAGTGAACATCGAAAAGGGGAGGGTTAAGTTGCTGGCTAAATAGGAGGATCTAGCTGAAATGTATTTCCTCTATTTGCCAGCACGCCGTCCCCGTGCTGGATGAGCGGGACGGCGTTCTGTAGGGAAAACTAAACTTGAAAGTAGGCGAGAAAATAATATTTATGAAAATAAAAAATCCTATTGCTTACAAGGCAACAATAGATTATACTCTTGTTAATTAAAAAAAAGGAGCTCGTCTTATGTTGCAAAAATGGTATCGCTTTGTTCAAATGTTACTTGCTTTACTTAGCTGTTTGTTTTTATGTTCGACCAATTTAAAAGCGGTTTCTAACAATGACACATAAGCCACTATGGCAGAAGAGATTCCTGTCGGTGACGTGGTCTTTGTGGCTAGAATGGGAGACGAGTATGGGATCAAGAATGGAAATATAAAGATATTGAATGTATCAGATATTGAAACGAGAAGTTCAGAGTGTTTTGAAAAAGAGCTCGAGGTCTTATTTGAACTTCCCGCAGAGGATACGCCGCCTAAGGAAGAAGGGTTATCTCTTATTAATAAGGTCGTAACGCCATTAAAAGAAAAGATGTTGACTGTTAAAACAGCTTATGCTGATGAATTAGGCAGTTATAAGAATTCTGGGGGTATTCGAGCTCGCCTTTTAGTTAACTATAATCGTAATAAGAAAGGTGATGTTCGGATCAATAAAATAACAGGGTATTGGGTTCCGTCCATCAAAGGGCTTATTGTGACGGAGAGAAAAGTAAATTACGGGATTAATTTTCTAGCAAAAACTGGAGTAGCTCGTCCATCGGGCAATTTTTTCACTATGACTCCGAAGTGGGGTTATGTTCCTTCTAGTATAGGAGCTAATGGTGCGGTGTCATCTGCGCGAGGGAGAACGAATTATAAGAAAAATACCCTTGTTGAGCTTGAGGTAAGATTTTAGGAGGAAAAATGCAGCGAAAACTTTTTTCAATCGTATAGGTGGTCTCTCCCCTCTTAGGCTTATTCCTAATCACTCGCTTGCCTTTTCGTATGGATACCTTTGAACGGAGCCAAATGATAGGCTACTTATTAACACATATCGCGTTTTGGCTAGGACTCTTTTTACTGAATTCTTGGGCAAGCCTCGTCCTAACCCGACCAAGGCGAATCTCTCTTGCCCTTTTAGGCTTGGCTCTCACCTTGCTGGCTATACGCTTTGGGCCACACGGGCAGCAAGTTTTTCCTGTTTTGGGAAGTTTGTCGCTGCCAGACTATTTACCGCTCCTCGCCTATTATCTGACCTTGCTGATCAATGGAAGCCTCGATTTTAGTCGGCTGTTAAAAAACCACTAGCATGCGATCAAGTTTAATGCCAAAATCTACCTTTACGCCTCTTTAACGGGATTTTTACGCCTGCTTACCAAGTTTTACCTCTTCTTGTTTTGCCTTTGCTAGGCTGGGCTTAAGAAAAACATAATGGAGGATGACCATGAATAAAATGATGAAGAAACAGCGTTATGCCTTGCGGAAGTTAACAGGGGGTCTGGTGTCCGTGGCGGTAGCCACCGTTATGGGGGTAGCGATTTCAGGTCAAGTTCAGGCAGCTGAATTTGCAGTTGACGAGACGATTTTGGTCGAAGCCTTAGAGGATCAGGAAGCCGCCCCAGTGGAAGAAAACAAGCAGACCACTCCTCGGGAAACAACAGAGGCCATGCCGGATCAGCAGCCTGTCGATGAGCAGAAAATCTATGAAATCGGCCCTGACAAAGTCGTCGCTTCCACCAAAAAACCGGAAGTAGCGCCGGTTCAACTGTCCAATAAACCTGATCGGATTGCGATGGCCATGACGGAAGATCCCGCCCACAGCATGAACTGGAATTACTTCACGAAGGATGCCTTAGACGATGCGGGTGTTTGGGTGAGTGAAAATGAGAATTTAACGGATGCTCAATTCTTTCCTGCTCATTCCTTTCCCGTCTCCTCTTATTTCCATGAAAAAACCAAGGACGGCTACCTGATTTTCAAGCGTGAGGATAAAGAAACAGGGAAAAACTACTATTATACGGACGCTGGTATTCGTTCGGACAACCAAGCGTGGACGGATAGTAAAGGTAAGCCCGCCACCGTGGCTTATGAAATTATTTGGGAAACAGCCAACCAAGTGACGGCGCGAAATTTAAAGCCCGGCACGCGTTATTTCTACCAATTAGGCTCCAAGGCTTTAGGAAAATTGAGCCCGATTGGCCAATTTAAAACCGCAGCAACTGGCGCTAAGCCTTTTACGTTTATTCATGTCACGGACTCCCAAAATGCTTGGTGGAATGAAAATGTGCGCAACGAGGCGGCTTTTGGGGCCGATACACTCGCCCACGCTAAAGCAGCTGCCGAGGCCCTGTACGGCGAGTCGGCCTTTATTTTACACACTGGAGACTTCATTCAAACCAGCAAGGAAAATAATGAGGACGAGTACAAGTCTATTTTTAACCTGAGTCAAGGCACCATGCTGGACCAACCCTTTACCTTTATCGCCGGTAATCATGATGAAAACACTGATCCCGCTTATGGCGGTTCGGTCACGGACGACCGGGAATTTATTGAGCACACCAACGCTCCTATCACTAATGAAGCCGTGGACGGGGGTTCCTACTATTCCTTCGATTACCAGGGCGTGCACATTGCGGTTTTGAACACGAACGACTCGGATAAAGCCTCGACCGATGATAATCCTACTCTAGCTTCCATTGGAGAGGCCCAATTTGCCTGGCTGGAAAAAGACTTAGCAGCCGCCAGCAAGCGGGGCGTCAATTACCTCATACTGGCCTACCACAAGCCACTTTATTCCGCGTCCTACCACGCCTTATCCGACGATGATGTCCGGGCAGCGCGGGATCGCTTGGCTAAATTGACCGACAAGTATCAAGTTGATGTGGTGCTCTCAGGCCACGACCACAGTCTCGCCATCACCAAACCACTCCAGTTTGACGAAGCTTCCTTTGTGAATGCCAAAGTCGCTGATTTTCATATTCTTGGCGAGGATGCGGATGGGGAGCCAATTATTCAAAGCCCCGGGACCTTCTATTTAAATCCCAATACGATTGGAACGAAAGCCTACGCTGATATTTACAACTGGGGCTTGAAGAAAATTTGGCAGGTTGAAGAGCAATTGTCACCCCAGGGCAAATACCCGCTCACCCAGGCGCAATTGGACGAGTACCGCAAGCTTTTCTTCAAAATGGAGCAGCCCAATAGCTCAAAAAAATACCAAAAAGATCATTCGAACTACCGGGATGCCTCAATTCAAAATTTCTATTTGGTGAATGTGACCCCCGCCGGGATTAAGGTGCACCTCTACCAAGTGGCCGGGGATCTGGCCAAGGGGGAAAAGCGGGAAATGACCCGTTTAATGGGCTTTACGATCGCTAATCGCCAGGCGACGGCGGCAGATTTTCTTTCCACGGAGGAAGAGCCAGCTCAAAAGCCCAAGCCAAGCCTACCAGATGCAGAAGCTCATACTCCGCCGGTAGGAGCCGCTGCCAGTCCCATGCTAGCGCCCAGCCGCCCTCAAGACCAAACACTCCCTCAAACGGGTGCCTACTCAACTTTCGGTCTCGGCCTTGTGGTTGGCTTGACGGGTTTAAGTTTATTAGGCCTAGCAGCTAGGCAGAAAAAGGAAGACTAAAGCATTAAATTCGGCCACACCCCGTGGCCTTTTTTCTTTTGCCAGTAAAATTTTAGGAAAAGATCAGGCTAAAGGCACAAAAAAGGCAATTTTACAGCAAGTTAACTCGCTTCACATGGGGAATTTACAATTGGCTGACTTTTTTACATGTCCTTGATAATGACTTGATACACTGAAGGTGTCAAAAAACAATAACTTTTGGGAGGTCAAAATGGAAAAATTGGTGAAGAAAGGCCAACGTTACGCCTTACGCAAGTTGTCGATTGGTGTGGTTTCCGTGGCAGTGGCAACTCTGGTTGCGGGACTCGCCCAGACGAATGTAGACGCCGCAGAATTTGCTGTGGACGAGGATCGACTCGTCAGTGAGTTGAACGGGGAAGCAACGGAAGGCGAAGGCCAAGAAGCAGAAGAAACCACGGTGGCCGCTCTGGAAGCCGAAGCGGAAACCGCCGATTTAGAGGAAGCGGACGCCACCGCAGAACGAGCTGCTGAGGACGAAGAGACGGAAGAAGGGGAAGATACGGACGCGGCCAAGGAAAAAACGATCGAAATTGGCGACGAAAAAGTCACCGCATCGACGCAAAAACCTGAAGTAGCTCCCGTTAAACTCTCCAACAAGCCCGACCGCATCGCAATGGCTATGACCCAGGATCCTGCCCACAGCATGAACTTCAGCTACTTCACGAAAGAGCAGTTGGCAGATGCTGGGGTGTGGGTATCGGAAAGGGAAGATATGAAGGACGCTATCTTCCACCAAGCCCATTCCTATGACGTGGCTTCCTACTTCCACGAGAAAACCAAGGACGGCCATTTAATCTTCGGCTTCGAAGATGAGGAAACCGGCCAAGTCTACTTCTATACGGACGAAGGCATTTCCTCCGACAACAAAGCCTGGACCGACGGCAAGCAACCGGGCGGCGTCGCCTACCAACGCCTCATCGAAACGACGAATCACGTCACCGTCAAAGACTTGAAACCGGGCACGAAATACTTCTTCCGCGTGGGGTCCCAAGAAGCGGGCAAACTCAGTAAGATTGGTTCCTTCACCACGGCAAAGGAAGGCGAAGCTCCTTTCTCCTTCATTCATGTGACGGACTCCCAAAACGCCTGGTGGAATGAAAATGTTCGCGATGAAGCAGCCTTTGGGGCCAACACCCTCGCTGAAGCCCAAAAAGTGGCCAAGGAAAAATTTGGGGGTGCCGCCTTCACCTTGCACACCGGGGACTTGATTGAAACCGGCTGGGAGCAAAATGAGGATGAGTATAAGTCCATCTTCAACCTCAGCCAAGACACCATGCTCAATAACCCCTTCACCTTTGTGGCTGGGAACCACGACGAAAACACCAACGTTTATTTCGAAGGCTCCCTCACTCATGACTATGAATTTATCGACCATACCAACGCCCCCATCACCAACAACGCTGTCGATGGCGGTTCCTACTACTCCTATGACTACCAAGGTGTCCACATGGTGGTGTTGAACACCAATGACTCTGACCAAGCTTCAACTGATGACACGCCCACCCTCGCTGCCATTGGCGAAGAACAGTTTGCTTGGCTGGAAAAAGACTTGGCCGCTGCCAGGAAGCGGGGCGTGAACTACATCATGCTGGCCTACCATAAGCCGCTCTATTCCGCTTCCTACCACGCCTTGCAAGACGCGGATGTGCGGGCAGCCCGCGATCGCTTAGCCAAGCTCACCGATAAATATAAGGTGGACGTCGTCTTATCCGGCCACGACCACACCCTAGCCATCACCAAGCCCCTCCAATATGACGAGGACTCCTTCGTCAATGCGAAAGTCGCTGACTATGACATTGTCGGGGAAGACGCAGACGGCGAACCGATCATTAAGAGTGACGGCAGCTTCTACTTGAACCCGAACACGATCGGGGCTAAGGCTTACGCCGATATTTACAATTGGAGCTTGGAAAAACTGTGGAAGATTGAAAAGAAACTGGCACCTGACGGCAAATATCCGTTGACGCAAGCGCAATTGGATGAATACCGCGATTTGTTCTTGAAGATGGATCAACCCAACCACTCCGATAAGTTTGAAAAATCCCACTCCAACTACCGCGATGCCAGCATTCAAAACTTCTATATTCTGAATGTGACGAAGGAAGGCATCAAAGTCAACCTCTACCAAACGAGCGGCGACTTAGCTAAGGGTGAAGAGCGGGAAACCAAACGTTTGATGGGCTTCACGATTGCTAACCGCAATACGGTGGTTGAAGAAGAAAAACCGGAGACGGAAAAACCAGACACAGAAAAACCGGAAGGCGAGAAACCGGAAGGCGAAAAACCGGAAGGCGAGAAACCGGAAGGCGAAAAACCCGAAGAAGGCGAGAAACCCGAAGAAGGGGAAAAACCCGAAGAAGGTGAGAAGCCTGAAGAAGGCGAGAAGCCCGAAGAAGGGGAAAAACCCGAAGAAGGCGAAAAACCCGAAGAAGGCGAAAAACCCGAAGAAGGGGAAAAACCTGAAGAAGGGGAAAAACCTGAAGAAGGGGAAAAACCTGAAGAAGGCGAGAAGCCCGAAGAAGGCGAGAAACCGGAAGAAGGGGAAAAACCTTCCCTCGGCGAGGTGCTATTGCCACCTTCTCAATGGCGGCCACAAGTGGGCAGCACCGTCGAAGCGGTAGAAAAGCCTGCTGAAAAACCGGCAGCCAAGAAATACTTCCCTAAAAATGAAGCCAAAACCTTGCCACAAACGGGTGCCGCCGCTAGCCTCCTGGCCTTGGGCGTCCTCACCAGCGTGGGGGGCTTAGGCGTCATCGCTGCCACAAAGAAAGAAGATAAGTAATTTAAAGCAAAAAATCAGCTGGTACCGGGTGGTGCGCCAAGTTTACCTTGTCACCACTCACTCCACTGACATTCCTACGTGCGGTGGGGGACTCGCTTGCTACTCACCCAATAGAGCCCCCATCCCATGCCTAAAACACTAGGACTGCCTTGACACTCCTTTACCCCAACCCTTTATTCACAGGCAGTTCCTTGTCTCCTAGAGAAAAAGCCTCCCAACTAGGTGGAGGCTTTTTCTTTGCTTTGGGGTGGGCTTGGCTTAGCTTAGCCTTGAAGAATCGGGGAAAAGAGCCCATATCCTCCTGACGACACTGGCGCGACCTCATGGAGACAGCACGCCTTAATATCGCTCGCTCTTGCCTTATATAGAGGACTCGCTAAGGAAAGGAGGAGAGGAAGATGAAGCCCTCCCCCAGGGACTTCAGCCTCGCGAACCCCTGGAGGACATGGTATAATCAAGTTAACCGCACCCGGCATGCCTCTTTTAAGGAGGAAGTCGGGTCATTTTTTAAGGAGGTCAAGATGAGAAAAAACCACCAGCCGCCACTCACGATTGCCGAGCAAATTCAGCATCTTAAGGCGCTCGGCTTGACGGTTCTTGATGAGCATGCGGCCAGGCGCATTTTAAAACGGGTGAGCTACTACCGCCTCATTAAGGGCTATGGGCGCACCTTGAAGTGGGAGGGCAAGTTTATAGCGGGAGCGAGCTTAGAAGATATCGTCGACTTGTATCAGTTCGACCAGGCCCTGCGCCGGCTGATTTTGACCCTGCTGGAGCCGCTGGAATTGGCCTTGCGGGCGGCGATCACCCAGCATTTCTCCCTGCGCTACGGGAATTTTGGCCACTTGCACCCAGAAAATGCCGGCCGCGGGCAAAAACAGGCGCATTTCGCCCAAGCAGTGAAGGAATTAAAAGCCCAGGCCAAGCGGAGTCAACGGGCTAAGATTGTGGAACACTTTAAACAGCACTACCAAGGCGGGCAGGTGCCTTTTTATGCTTTGGTGGAAGTGGCGAGTTTTGGCACTTTAGTGCAGTTATTTAAGCAGCTAGCGAGCGGAGACAAAAGGCAGGTGGCGGAAAGCTTTAACGTAGAGGTGGCCTATTTGGAGTCCTGGCTGGACAATTTCTCCCATTTGCGGAATATTTGTGCCCACTACGGGCGCTTGTATGGCCGCTACCTCGAGAAACCCACCCGACTCTATGCCCGCTTCCGGCAAGCCGGCGTGAAAAATAATACCCTCATGGCCAGCCTCCTCAACTTGCGCCAGGTCACGCCCCCAGACCTTTACCAGGTCTTTTACGACCGCCTTGTGGCCCTCATTAGCGCTCATCCTGTCGTTGACCTGAAACAATTGGGCTTTCCCAAAGAAGGCTGGGACTTGCTTTTGCCTGAGGGCTATATATAAGGAAGGAATTTTTTTAAAGCCTTAAAAAAGCGAGTAAAAAACGAAACATATGGTTGAAGAGGTGCCCAGAAAACTTCCGTGTGTGATTCTCGTAAAAGCCGCCAAGAACAGTTGACAAAGGGTCTTGGGCGTGCTAATCTAATATCGGTGCTTTTTGTATGCAGATTCCTGTATCGAAACAGTCGTGCTGACTGATACGAAAGTGCAAGTGTGGAAGAGACGTCATCGATGACGGTCGATGATTTCTTTTTTGCCAATCTTTGGGACACACCAGGATGTGTGGCCTTAACAAATTAATTCCCTTAAGGGGAAAGGAGGAGCAGCAGTACATGCCTACAATTAACCAATTACTTCGTAAACCGCGCAAATCAACGAAGGAGAAATCCAAATCTCCCGCTTTAGGTCGCGGTTGGAACTCTATGAAAAACAGACCAACGCACTCAAACTCTCCTCAAAAACGTGGGGTTTGTACACGTGTTGGTACCATGACACCAAAGAAACCGAACTCTGCCTTACGGAAGTATGCGCGTGTTCGCCTCTCTAACCTTATCGAAGTGACGGCCTATATTCCAGGCATCGGCCACAACCTACAAGAACACAGTGTGGTCTTGATTCGTGGTGGCCGGGTGAAAGACTTGCCAGGGGTTCGCTACCACATTGTGCGTGGGGCTTTGGATACCGCTGGGGTCGACGACCGGAAGCAATCCCGTTCCAAATACGGGACGAAGAAGCCAAAGAAATAATTCGCTAGATAAGGAAGGAGGCTTAGCATGCCACGTAAAGGACATGTTGCAAAACGTGATGTCTTACCGGATCCGATTTACCATTCAAAAGTCGTGACTCGTTTCATCAACCAAATCATGATTGATGGGAAACGCGGTAAGGCTGCTACAATTTTATATAAAGCATTTGAAATGATTCAAGAAGAAACAGGCCGCAGCCCCATGGAAGTTTTTGAAGAGGCTGTTGAAAACGTCGCGCCTGTACTAGAAACCAAATCTCGCCGTGTAGGTGGGGCCAACTATCAAGTTCCTGTTGAAGTTCGTCCAGAACGTCGCCAAACCTTAGCCTTACGTTGGTTGGTGGCTGCTGCACGCGAACGCGGGGAAGGCGAAATGATTGTCCGCCTCGCCCGTGAAGTGATGGACGCCGCCAATAATACAGGCGCCGCTGTTCGTCGTCGTGAGATGGCCCACCAAATGGCAGAAGCCAACAAGGCCTTTGCTCATTTCCGCTGGTAAGCCACTTCACGTTAGCTTACTATTTAGGACAAGCCAAGAAAAGGAGAGTTAAGACATGGCGAAAAGAGATTATCCTCTCGAACGAACTAGAAATATCGGGATCATGGCGCACATTGATGCCGGTAAAACAACCACGACCGAGCGTATTCTTTATTACACCGGTCGGATTCACAAAATTGGTGAGACCCACGAAGGGGCTTCCCAAATGGACTGGATGGAACAAGAACAAGAACGTGGGATCACGATCACTTCCGCGGCCACAACCGCGCACTGGCGTGACCACCGCGTCAACATCATCGACACTCCAGGGCACGTGGACTTCACGGTGGAAGTGGAACGTTCCTTGCGGGTCCTTGATGGTGCGGTAACCGTTCTTGACGCCCAATCTGGTGTCGAACCACAAACAGAAACGGTTTGGCGCCAAGCCGACACCTACCATGTTCCTCGTGTCGTTTTTGCCAACAAAATGGACAAGATTGGGGCGGACTTCCTCTACACGGTAGGGACTATCCGCGAACGTCTCGGTGCCAACGCTCATCCGATTCAATTACCGATCGGAGCCGAAGACCAGTTTACGGGGATCATCGACCTGGTTACCATGCGCGCTGAAATCTACAAAGACGACATGGGAACCCAAATCGAAGAAACCGATATTCCTGAAGAATACCAAGAACAAGCTGAAGAATGGCGGACGGACTTAATCGAGGCCCTCGCCGACTTGGACGAAGACTTGATGATTGCTTACCTCGACGGGGAAGAAATCAGTGAAGACACCTTACGTCAAGCCATCCGGAAAGGGACCTTGGCCTTGGACTTCTTCCCAGTCATGTGTGGGTCAGCTTTCAAGAACAAGGGTGTGCAAATGGTCCTTGACGCGATCATTGACTACTTGCCTTCTCCATTGGATGTGCCTCCGATTGAAGCCCAATCGGTTGACAATCCGGATGAAACCTTCGAAGTACGGGCTGATGAAAACTTACCTTTCTCTGCCTTAGCCTTCAAGGTCATGACCGACCCTTATGTTGGACGTTTAACCTTCTTCCGCGTTTACTCCGGTAAATTGGAAGCTGGTTCCTACATCCAAAACGCTTCAAAAGACTCCCGTGAACGGATTGGCCGTATCCTCTTGATGCACGCCAACTCCCGCTCCGAAGTCGACGAAGTCTTCGCTGGGGACATCGCCGCTGCCGTTGGTTTGAAAAATACCACGACCGGTGACACCCTCTGTGCCGAAGACCACAAGCTGATCTTGGAATCTATGGAATTCCCAGAACCTGTGATTGAAGTAGCGATCGAACCGAACACCAAAGCCGACCAAGACAAAATGTCCATCGCTTTGGGCAAATTGGCCGAAGAAGACCCAACATTCCGGGCTTCTACCGACCATGAAACCGGCCAAACCATTATCGCCGGGATGGGGGAATTGCACTTGGACGTTATCGTGGACCGTTTGAAACGCGAATTCAACGTGGAAGCGACAGTCGGTGCCCCTCAAGTCTCGTATCGTGAAACCTTCACCGAACCCACCAAGGCTCAAGGTAAATTTATCCGTCAGTCCGGTGGTAAAGGGCAATACGGGGATGTTTGGATTGAATTCACCCCGGGCGAAGAAGGCTCTGGCTTCGAATTCGAAGACGCCATCGTTGGTGGGGTCGTACCACGTGAATTTATCCCAGCCGTTGAAGCTGGTTTGCGTGACGCCCTAGACAACGGGGTGCTCGCTGGCTTCCCACTCGTGGATATCACCGCCAAACTCTACGACGGTTCCTACCACGATGTCGACTCCAGTGAAACAGCCTTTAAAGTGGCCGCTTCCCTCGCTTTGCGTGAAGCTGCCAAGACCGCTGCCCCAGTGATCTTAGAGCCAATGATGAAAGTCGACGTCTTGGTGCCCGAAGAATACCTTGGCGATGTCATGGGCCACGTCAGTGCCCGTCGCGGACGCATCGAAGGCCAAGAACCACGCGGGAATGCCATCATGATCAAATCCATGGTGCCACTATCCGAAATGTTCGGTTACGCCACCACTTTGCGTTCCAGCACCCAAGGCCGCGGAACCTTCACCATGACCTTCGACCACTACGAACCCGTACCAAAATCCGTCGGTGAAGAAATCATCGAAAAATACGGCAGTAAGTAAAAGGAAGCGAACGCCGCACAGAGGGAGCGCTGAGTTGACGGCCAAAGCGAAGGTTCTGCCTTAGGGCAGGTTCGTCGCTTTGACGTAACGCAAGCCTCCCACAGGCGGGAGCTGGACTAAAGGAAGCGAGAGCGGAAAAGCGGTCGGAAGCACTGGAGCTAAAGGGAGGTTCTGGTCTGTGACCAGGTTCTCCCTTTAGGGAAGTGGATGTTCTGACCGCCCGCTCGAACTGGACTAAAGGAAGCGAAGCTCGATAAGCAGGGAAGGCCACTGGCAACCAGTCCCCTCTGCGGACTAAGGTGGCTTTGAATTGACCTTTAAACATAGCGCGGAGCAGGCGGGTGTAAGCCTTGACTTTCCCTGCCGGCATCGCCTATAATGATGGCAAGACTATCTTTAAAATTAAAAATAGGATTTATCTGAGGAGGAAAATGAATATGGCAAAAGAACATTTTGATCGTAGCAAACCACATATTAACATTGGTACGATCGGTCACGTTGACCACGGTAAAACAACTCTATCGGCAGCCATCGCTACAGTATTAGCTAAAAAAGGCTTTGGTGAAGCTAAAGACTACGCTGCCATTGACAACGCACCTGAAGAACAAGAACGTGGGATTACCATCAACACCTCTCACATTGAGTACGAAACGGCTAACCGCCACTACGCTCACGTGGACTGCCCAGGGCACGCCGACTATGTTAAAAACATGATCACCGGTGCAGCTCAAATGGACGGTGCCATTCTTGTGGTTGCCGCTACTGACGGCCCTATGGCTCAAACCCGTGAACACATCCTCTTGGCTCGCCAAGTTGGTGTTCCTTACATTGTTGTCTTCCTTAACAAAACCGACCAAGTCGACGACGAAGAATTGCTAGAATTAGTAGAACTTGAAGTTCGCGACTTGCTTTCCGAATACGACTTCCCTGGAGATGACATCCCTGTGATCGCTGGTTCTGCCCTTCTTGCCCTCCAAGGCGACGAAAAAGAAGAAGAACACATCATGGAATTGATGGATGCTATCGACGAATACATCCCAGCTCCAGACCGCGATACCGACAAGCCATTCATGATGCCTGTCGAAGACGTCTTCACCATTACCGGTCGTGGTACGGTTGCTACCGGCCGTGTTGAACGTGGTAAAGTTGAAGTTGGTGCCGAAGTTGAAATCGTTGGTATCAACCCAGACATTATGAAGACCACCATTACCGGTCTTGAAATGTTCCGTAAGACTTTGGACTACGCTGAAGCAGGGGACAACGTGGGTGCCCTTCTCCGTGGTGTGACTCGCGAAAACATCGAACGTGGGCAAGTCTTGGCTCAACCAGGAACCATTACTCCCCACACCAAGTTCGAAGCGGAAGTTTACGTCCTAACCAAAGACGAAGGTGGCCGTCACACGCCATTCATGGACAACTACCGTCCACAATTCTACTTCCGGACCACGGACATCACTGGTGTTGTTCACCTCGGTGAAGACACCCCAATGGTTATGCCTGGCGACAACGTCACCATGACCGTTGAATTGATCAACCCAATCGCTATCGAAGAAGGAACCAACTTCTCTATTCGTGAAGGTGGCCACACGGTTGGCGCTGGCGTTGTATCAAAAATCTTGGGCTAATCACCCTTAAGCAAAAAATTAACCAGCTAGTTTCGGCTAGCTGGTTTTTTAATGCTAAAAAAGCGCCACTCCTTGAAGTAGCGCTCAATGACCATATCGTCTTATCCAATACTCAAGTAAATAGCGAAGAACATGAAGATCGCCCCAGCTAAAACAAAGAGGTGCCAGATGATATGTAAGATGGGCCAGCGTTTGAGGGCGTAGAAAATGCTGCCTAAGGAATAGGCAAGGGCACCGGCGAGGAGAAATTTCCAACTGATCGGGGGGAGGGCCCTTAGCATTTCAGGGATCAATAGCAAGCCCACCCAGCCAAAGAGGAGGTAGACTCCGGCTTGGAGCCAGGCCGGCACGGTCATGCTGAGGTTTTTGACCACAATACCCGCAAGCGTCGCTAGCCAGAGGGCAAGGCCTAAAAGGGTCGCGCGGCGACTGGGTAACAGCCAAAAGCAGAAGGGCGAATAGGAGCCCGCAATCATTAAAAAGATGGCGGAATGGTCGAAGTGGCGCATCAAGCGGCGGTAGCGGCTGAAGCTGAAGGCGTGGTAGAGGGTAGAGGCGAGAAACATGGCAACAAAACCGAAGCCATACACGGTTATGAGGAGGATGGCCGGCCAGCCGCCCGCCATACCGGCCCGCCAAAATAAAAAGGGCAGGGCGATGAGACTAAATAAGACCCCCAGGCCGTGAGTACTGGCATTCAAACTTTCAATCCAGATATTGGCTTTCGTTTTTTCGAGCGGATTATTCATGCGTTATCACCTTTCTAAAAGGAGTCAGTCAAAGCATGAGCTGGCTTTAAACCAGCAGGCTTGGCTATATTTTAGCAAACTTTGAAAGAAAGTTCTTTAAGCAAGGTCGTCTTTTCCCTAAGAAAAGCTTAAATCCCCGGTTGGTCGTGGAGGAATTGTTACAAACATGTTACAATAAGAGCACAAAAATGAAAGGGAGCCCCACAAAATACAGGGGCGTCAATAACGGTTGGACCGTTAAGGAGGAATCATCATGGCAGAATATCGCAAGAAACAAAGGCTGGCCTGGAGCGCATCGGCAGCTGTCTTGGCAGCCAGCGCCGCTTTGGTCTTGGGGACCACCGTAGAAGCCGCGGAAGTGACGGATGTGGTCCGCCCTGGCGACAGTTTATGGGCCATTGCCCAGCGCCATGGGGTCAGCCTAACGCAGTTGAAGACGTGGAACCAATTGGGTAGCCATTACATGCTGCATCCGGGACAAACCCTCATCGTCCAACAAGAAGTGGGCGAGCAAGAAACCACGGAGCCCACAGAAACACCCACACCGAGCCGTCCAGCCCCTAAAACCGATACCGTGCGGCCGGGGGAAGGCCTCTGGCAAGTGGCCCACCGAAATGGTTTGACCCTCGAGGAAATCATGGACTTTAACCCCACGCTTTCCCCACAAATGCACCTCAAAGTCGGGCAGCGTGTGAACGTGACCGCTTCCAAAAAAACGACGACAGAAATTATCGCCGAGCACCAAGGGGAAAACACGGCGAACGAAACGACCGCTACGGTCCGCCGTGGTGAAGGTCTCTGGCAGGTCGCCCACCGGAATGGTTTAAGCTTAAAAGAATTGCTGGCTTTAAACCCCAACGTTAAAGTTGGCGACGGGCTTAAAGTCGGGCAGAAATTAGTCGTCAAAGGCACGAGTGTTAAACCTGCGCCGGAGGAAAAACCAACTTTAGAAAAGCCGGAGGGCGTGAAAAAAACCGACAAAGTCCGAAAAGGTGAAGGCCTCTGGCAGGTCGCAAATCGAAACGGCCTGACCCTAAAAGAACTGCTCGCCCTGAATCCGAGCTTAAAAGTCGGCTCCCTGCTCCAAATCGGCCAAGAAGTGGTCGTCCAAGTGGGCAGTGGCCAAGGGGAAAAACCGGAAAAGCCTGTTGAAACAGAAAAACCGAAACCCACGAACACTAAAACTGATAAAGTCCAAAAAGGCGAAGGCCTCTGGCAGGTCGCCCACCGGAATGGTTTAAGCTTAAAAGAATTGCTGGCTTTAACCCCCGGTGTCTCCATTCATTCCATCCTACGCATTGGCCAGGAATTGGTCGTTGAGGCGGGCCAAACCACCCCGGGAAAGCCTGAAACCAGTGAGCCAAAACCCGAAAAACCCCAAGCCCAAACGGACACCGTGCGGAAGGGTGAAGGACTGTGGCAAGTGGCGCATCGGAACGGTTTGACCCTAGAGGAACTGCTGAAATTGAATCCCGGCGTGAAGACGAACACCATTCTTCGAGTCGGTCAAAAATTAGTGGTCAAGGGGACGGCTACCGCAAAACCCAAGCCTAGCCAACCGCAACAGCCAAGTTCAAACGATAACACCATTCGCGTCGAACACGACACCGTGCGGCCCGGTGACGGCTTGTGGGCAATCGCCCAGCGCCACGGCCTCACCGTGAAAGATATCTTAGCCTTAAATCCCGGCGTCACCGAAAAAACCATGTTGCACCCCGGGCAAAAACTTGTCGTGAAGAAAATCATTCTCTACGGACGGGTGCCCGTGCATACCAACAGTCAACTCGCCCAATAGCATCATCAAACAAAAAACCGCTCGCGCTGAGCGGTTTTTTTACTTCTTTGGGTCTTCTTTTTTAAGGTAGGCAGCTCTGGCTTTAATGAGCTGCTTGATAAATTGGACGGGTACTTTCACGTGATGGCTATTCACGTTCACAATAAAGCCGTAGAGGGCGTGGTTATAAGGACTCACCAAGGCCCGCTCCAATTCGGCATAATTGAACACCTTAATTTTGGGCTTGTGCTTGCCGGTCATTTTCTTCATCTCATCCACTGACGTAAAAATAGCTAAATAGCGCAGCCCATCTGGTGCCTCCACGTTGAGCAATTCTTCTTGCGCCGGCTCCTTATTGGTATCCACCACATAGGGGCAAATAAATTCCGCCAGCTGCAAGGCCATAATCACCGCCCGCGTGTTTTCGTCGCTCGGGTCTTTTTTATAGGCGTCAAGCCGCCGCTCCAATTCCTTAACGTTCATGCTGAACTCCTTTACCTTTGATTTCTTAAACTTATTATAGCACAGCCCCCAGGGAAAGAAAACGCTCTTAAGTTGGCAAGCTAATGATGGCTCCCTGCTTATATTATAGAAGCCAAGTGTCCTATATATATAGTAGAAACTCGTTTGCCACCAAAATAATCAATAGCAGCCAAAAAAAGCTTGACAAGGGCTCACTTTTTCGCCATCATGGGATAGCCTCAGAAGGGGCGTGCGTTAACGATCCGTATACCGCTAGCGAACCAGCTCCCTAAAAGACAGTCGCTTACTGAGTTAACCATCGGTATACCCCACGCGCTGGGGCACTCTCCCAATCGACGTCGAGGAAAGCCCCGCCTGATAGGGTTAAATCCCGATAAAATCGCACTTTTTCCAGAAAACACCTTGCAAGTGGGAGGGCACTTCTGTATAATAGGCAAGGTGACCCCTTATATCTGGGGGACCACCCCCTAATTGAAAAAGGGGGCTTAGCGATGATGCGTAAGGTTGCGACACACCCGGACGCTTTGCCATTAGGGCGTGCCGGTCATTTACGCGGAGCGAGTCAGTTTTAATCATGACGAGGAGGAAATAAAGATGGCAAAACAAAAAATTCGTATTCGCCTTAAGGCTTACGAACACCGTGCGCTCGATCAATCCGCACAGAAGATTGTTGAAACGGCTAAACGGACCGGAGCAGATGTAGCGGGTCCTATCCCACTACCGACCGATCGTTCCGTCTTCACCGTTATCCGCTCACCCCACAAACACAAGGATTCCCGTGAGCAATTCGAAATGCGCACCCACAAGCGCTTGGTTGACATTGTTAACCCAACGCCAAAAACCGTCGATGCCTTGATGAAATTGGACTTACCGTCCGGCGTCAACATCGAAATCAAACTTTAATTCGTTAAACCGCCATTTAGGCAAATAAATTTATTTACGGAGGTGTATCATGACTAAAGGAATCTTAGGGGAAAAAGTTGGCATGACGCAAGTTTTCACCGAAGCTGGCGAACTTGTTCCTGTCACCGTGGTTAAAGTTGATCCTAACGTGGTTCTGCAAGTGAAAACTGTTGAATCAGACGGCTACGAAGCTGTTCAGTTAGGCGCTTTTGACAAACGTGACAGCCTTGCTAACAAACCTGAACAAGGTCATGTAAAGAAAGCAGAAACTGCTCCTAAGCGCTTCATTCGCGAAATGCGTGATGTCTCGCTGGGAGAATACGAGGTAGGTCAAGAAGTGACCGCCGAACTCTTTGAAGCGGGGGACATTGTTGATGTCACTGGCACCTCAAAGGGTAAAGGTTACCAAGGCCCCATCAAACGCCACGGGCAAGCACGGGGACGCATGTCTCACGGTTCTCATTTCCACCGCAAACCCGGTGCCATGGCCGGTGCCTCTGACCCAGGCCGCGTTTTAAAAGGTAAAAAATTAGCCGGCCGCATGGGTGGCGAACGTATCACCATCAAAAACCTTGAAATTGTCAAAGTTCTCGCCGACGACCATTGCTTACTCATTAAGGGCAATGTTCCTGGCGCGAAGAAATCTTATCTGGAAATTCGTAGCGCGAAGAGCGCCCAATAATTGAGGAAGGGGGATTATCATGGCACAATTAGATCTATTTAAACAAGACGGTCAAAAAGCAGGCGATATCGAAGTCAAAGACGCTGTGTTCGCGATCGAACCACACGAAGACTTGATGACAGATGTCGTATTGATGCAAAATGCAAGCCGTCGCCAAGGCACTCATAAAGTGAAAAACCGCTCTGAAGTGAGTGGTGGTGGCCGCAAACCATGGCGGCAAAAAGGAACAGGCCGGGCTCGTCAAGGCTCTATCCGCTCCCCTCAATGGGTTGGTGGCGGTCGCGTCTTTGGCCCAACACCACGTTCTTATGCCTATAAATTGCCACGCAAAATGCGTCGCTTAGCCCTTCGCAGTGCGCTCAGCCAAAAAGCGAGCGAAGAAGCTTTACGCGTCGTTGACAGCTTGGCCTTTGACAACGCAAAAACCAAAGACTTCAAAGCTTTCTTAGAGGCCTTTGAAGCACCCAAAAAAGTCTTGGTTGTTTTGGAAGACGGCAACGACAACGCCATGCGGGCTGCCCGGAACTTGAAAGAAGTAACCGTGGTGACCGAAGCGAACGTCAACGTTTATGACCTCATCCACAACGATTTGGTTATCATGACCCAAGACGCCTTGAAACATGTAGAGGAGGTTTTGGCCTAATGACTGCCCACGATATTATTAAACGTCCAATCATCACAGAAGCTTCCATGGAAGCCATGGACGACAACAAATATACCTTTGAAGTAGACGCCAAAGCCAACAAGACTGCCGTGAAACACGCTGTTGAAGAAATCTTTGACGTCAAAGTCAAGAAAGTTAACATTTTAAACGTGCGCGGAAAATTAAAGCGCATGGGACGTTATGCGGGCTACCGTCGTAGCATCCGCAAAGCGATCGTCACCCTCAAAGAAGACTACTCCATTGACGTCTTCGGGGATGACGAAGCCGAAGAATAAGAATAGGAGGAAATTGACATGGCGATTAAAACCTATAAAGCAACGACAAATGGTCGCCGTAACATGAGTGGTTACGACTATAATGAAATCACCAAAAAAACTCCTGAAAAATCGCTCCTTGCGAAACAAAAACGCCGTGCGGGCCGTAACCACCAAGGTCGGATCACCGTACGTCATCATGGGGGTGGGCACAAGCAAGCCTACCGCATGATCGATTTCAAACGGATCAAAGATGGCGTCACCGGAACCGTTAAAGGCATCGAATACGATCCTAACCGTTCCGCAAACATTGCGCTGATCAACTACACTGATGGATCCAAAGCCTACATCATCGCGCCCAAAGGCCTCAAAGTAGGCGACAAAATCGAATCAGGAGAACACGCCGACATCAAACTCGGGAATGCCCTACCCTTGGCCAATATCCCCGTCGGTACCGTGGTTCACAACATTGAACTCAAACCTGGCAAAGGCGGGCAAGTGGCTCGTTCAGCCGGGACCAGCGCCCAAGTCTTGGGGAAAGAAGGCAAATACGCCCTCGTGAAACTCTCCAGTGGCGAAGTGCGCATGATTCTTGGCTCTTGCCGTGCAACGGTCGGTGCCGTCGGAAATGAGCAACACGAACTCATTACTGTCGGTAAGGCCGGACGTTCACGCTGGCTAAACAAACGCCCAACCGTTCGTGGTTCTGCCATGAACCCTGTCGATCACCCTCACGGTGGTGGGGAAGGTCGCGCACCAATCGGGCGTAAGGTTCAAATGACCCCTTGGGGTAAACCTGCTCGCGGCGTGAAGACCCGTCGTGGCAAAGCCCGCAGTAACAAATTGATTGTTCGTCCACGGACGAAATAATCTCCATTAAATCGGAAAAACGAAAGGAGCCAAACATGAGCCGTAGTATTAAAAAAGGGCCTTTTTGTGACGACCATTTAATGAAGAAAGTGGAAGCACAACAAGACGCAAAGAAAAAATCCGTCATTAAAACATGGTCACGTCGCTCGACCATCTTCCCTAATTTCATCGGACTCACCATTGCAGTTCACGATGGACGCAAGCATGTTCCGGTGTACATTCAAGAAGATATGGTCGGCCACAAGCTCGGAGAGTTCGTCCCTACACGAACCTTCCGGGGCCATGCCAAAGCTGATAAAGTTACAGCCGTTCGCTAATTGAGGAGGGGATAAGTAATGGCAGAAAACACAAACACGGCACATGCGACAGCACGGACTGTTCGCATGCCAGCACGTAAGGTCCGCTTAGTCCTTGATCTCATTCGCAATAAAACCGTTGGCGAAGCGATCGCAATCTTGAAAAACACGCCTCGCGCTGCTAGCGAAGTGATCGAGAAGGTCTTAAAATCCGCTGTTGCCAATGCGGAAAACAACTTCGACCTCGATATCACCCGCCTCTACGTTAACGAAGCCTATTGCAATGAAGGACCAACGATGAAACGTTTCCGTCCGCGCGCCAAGGGAGCCGCTAGTCGGATTCACAAGCGTACCAGTCATATCACTATCGTCGTCAAAGAAGCAGAGGAGGAGTAACTTTGGGTCAAAAAATTAATCCAACCGGCATGCGTATCGGGGTCATCAAAGACTGGGACGCACGTTGGTATGCTGAAAAGGACTATGCTGATGTCTTGCATGAAGACTTAAAGGTCCGCGAATATATCGATAAGGCCTTAGCCGAAGCCGCTGTTTCTCGTGTTGAAATTGAACGGGCGGCGAACAAAATTAACATCAACATTCATACGGGCAAACCCGGCATGGTCATTGGGAAAGGCGGCTCGGAAGTTGACGCCTTGCGCAAGCAATTGAACCAATTAACCAACAAGCGGGTGCACATCAACGTCATCGAAGTTAAAAAACCAGACCTTGATGCCAAACTCGTTGCCGACAGCATTGCCCAACAATTAGAAAATCGGGTTGCTTTCAGACGCGCCCAAAAACAAGCCGTGCAACGCTGCATGAAAGCGGGAGCCGAAGGGGTTAAAGTCACCGTCGCTGGCCGTTTGAATGGTGCAGATATGGCACGCTCCGAAACGAGTGGTGAAGGAACCGTTCCACTCCACACCTTGCGCGCCGATATCGACTTTGCCAATGTCGAAGCCGATACCACCTATGGGAAGATCGGTGTCAAAGTCTGGATCTGTCGCGGTGAAATCCTTCCTACGCTCGACCACGAAGAGGAGGAATAAGCATGTTAGTACCTAAACGCGTAAAACATAGACGTGAATTCCGCGGCAAAATGCGCGGTGAAGCCAAAGGTGGCAAGGAAATCGCGTACGGTGAATACGGCCTACAGACGATTGACTCCAAATGGATCACCAACCGTCAAATTGAAGCAGCCCGTATCGCTATGACGCGTTTCATGAAACGTGGCGGTAAAGTGTGGATCAAAATCTTCCCACACAAATCCATCACCGCCAAAGCCATTGGGGTTCGGATGGGTTCCGGTAAAGGGGCTCCTGACGGCTGGGTAGCGCCCGTCAAACGCGGTAAAATTCTCTTTGAAATTGCCGGTGTCGATGAAGCGACTGCTCGTGAAGCTTTCCGCCTTGCCTCCCACAAACTCCCCGTACGCACTAAATTTGTAAAACGTGATATTGGTGGTGAAGCGAATGACTAAATTTGAAGCTATTAAACAACTCTCAACCGACGAGCTCAAAGCCAAGGAAAAAGAATATCGCGAAGAATTATTTAATCTCCGCTTTCAATTGGCAACGGGCCAACTCGAAAACACCGCTCGCATCAAACAAGTTCGTCAGGCCATCGCTCGGGTAAAAACCGCCTTGCGCCAAGAAGAACTTGCCAAGTAAACCGTGTAAGGAGGTCAATGATTATGGCAGAACGTAATGATCGTCAAGTATTGCGTGGCACCGTCGTATCCGACAAAATGGATAAGACCATCGTCGTCCGCGTGGATACTTTTAAGTTCCATCCCACCTACGGGAAACGGATCAAATACTCGAAGAAATACAAAGCTCACGATGAGAAAAATGCTGCTAAAAATGGTGACATTGTCAAAATCATGGAAACTCGTCCCTTATCACGGGATAAACATTTCCGTCTCGTCGACATTGTCGAAGAATCGGTTATCATCTAATCGTGACCGGGAAGGGGGATTTCTAGGATGATTCAAACAGAAACCAGAATGAAGGTCGCCGATAACTCAGGCGCCCGTGAAGTCTTAACGATTAGCGTCTTAGGCGGCTCAGGCCGTAAAACTGCTAATATCGGAGATATCGTCGTCTGCTCGGTCAAACATGCCACACCAGGTGGCGTTGTCAAAAAAGGCGACGTTGTTAAAGCCGTCATCGTGCGCACCAAAAGCGGTGTCCGCCGGTCCGATGGCTCCTACATCAAGTTCGATGAAAATGCCTGCGTGATTGTCCGTGACGACAAGTCACCTCGTGGCACGCGTATCTTTGGCCCCGTGGCCCGTGAATTGCGCGATAATAACTTCATGCGGATTGTTTCACTCGCACCCGAAGTACTTTAAATCGATAAGTGGAGGTGACCTTAATGCGTATTAAAACAGGAGATAACGTCCTTGTCATTGCTGGCAAAGACAAAGGAACCGAAGGCATGGTGAAGCACGTCTTCCCAAAACGTGATCGCGTCCTTGTCGAAGGTGTCAACATGGTTAAAAAACACCAAAAACCTTCCCAAGCTAACCCTCAAGGGGGTATTGTGGAGGAAGAAGCACCGATCCACGTGTCTAACGTTCAACTTGTCGACCCAAAAACAGGCAAACCAACCCGCATCGGTATTAAAGAAGAAGATGGCAAACGGGTTCGCTATGCCAAGCAATCTGGCGAAGTACTCGACTAGAGAGGAGGAGACTTAATCCATGACCAATCGCTTAAAAGAAAAATATACAGAAACGATCGTGCCTAGCCTCATCGAGAAATTCAACTACACATCCGTGATGCAAGCACCTAAAATCGAAAAAATCGTCTTGAACATGGGGGTTGGCGATGCTGTCGCTAACGCTAAAAACTTGGACAAAGCCGTCGAAGAATTAACCTTAATCTCCGGCCAACGTCCCGTCGTCACCCATGCCAAGAAATCCATCGCCGGTTTCCGCCTCCGTGAAGGCATGCCTATTGGTTGTAAAGTCACTTTACGTGGCGAGCGCATGTATGACTTCTTAGACAAGCTCATCAGCGTCTCCCTGCCACGGGTTCGTGACTTTAGAGGGATCAGCAATCGCTCCTTTGACGGTCGCGGGAACTATACCTTAGGGATTCGTGAACAACTCATCTTCCCCGAAATCGACTTCGATGACGTGGACAAGGTGAGAGGGTTGGATATCGTGGTTGTCACCACCGCCAACACCGACGAAGAAGCCAAAGAACTCTTAACACAAATTGGAATGCCATTTAGAAAGTAACGAAGGAGGGAATTGCCTTGGCTAAAAAATCAATGATTGAAAAAAACAAAAGAAAAGCCAAATTCAAAACGCAAGAATATACGCGCTGCCAACGCTGCGGGCGTCCACACTCTGTCTATCGTAAATTCAAGCTATGCCGCATTTGCCTTCGTGAACTTGCCTATAAAGGACAGCTTCCTGGCGTCAAAAAGGCTAGCTGGTAAGCGTCAGTAAAGGAGGGTAAAACGGTTATGGTTATGACAGATCCAATCGCTGACTTCTTAACACGCATTCGTAACGCCAACCGCGCGCTACACGAAACGCTTGAAGTTCCAGCATCAAACATGAAAGAAGCCATCGCTAAAATCTTAGTCGATGAAGGTTACATCAAAAACTATGAAGTCATCGAAGACAACAAGCAAAATGTGCTTCGCTTGACCTTAAAATATGGCCAAAACAAAACTCGGGTCATCAAAAACTTACGTCGAATCAGTAAACCCGGCCTACGCGTTTATGCCAAAAGCGACGAAGTGCCTAAGGTTTTAAACGGCCTAGGTCTCGCCATTATCAGTACCTCAGAAGGGGTATTAACTGACAAAGAAGCCCGTAAACAGCACGTCGGTGGGGAAGTCCTCGCCTACGTTTGGTAATGAAATAGAAAGAAGGTGCAGTCTCTATGAGTCGTGTTGGTTTAAAACCTATCACTCTTCCAAAAGACGTAACCGTCGAAATGAAAGACCATACCATCCACGTTAAGGGACCAAAAGGCGAACTCAGCCGCGAAATCCCTGCATGCATGGATGTCACAATCACCGATGAAGAAATCAAAGTCAACCGCCCCAATGACTTGAAGGAAATGCGTGCCCTCCACGGCACCACCCGCGCCCACATCAACAACATGGTGGAAGGCGTCACCCACGGTTTCAAGAAAACCTTAATCCTCCAAGGGGTTGGTTACCGGGCCCAAGCCCAAGGGAAGAAATTGACCTTAAACGTTGGTCTTTCTCACCCTGCCGAATTTGAAGTGCCCGAAGGCTTAAGCTTGGACATGCCAAGTAACACGGAAATCAACATTGAAGGCATTGACAAAGAACAAGTTGGCGCCTTCGCTGCTAACGTCCGGCAAACCCGTCTGCCTGAACCTTACAAAGGCAAAGGGATTCGCTACAGCGATGAACACATCATCCGTAAGGAAGGTAAGACCGGTAAATAGTATCCAATCACTGGCCGCCTAAGGCCAAATACCCACAAGGGAAGAATAAAGAGGTGACAAAATGATCAGCAAACCAGATCGTAACAAATTACGGCAAAAGCGTCACACACGCCTCCGTAAACATGTTTCTGGAACGAAAGAGTGCCCACGCTTGAGCGTTTTCCGCTCAAATAAACACATCTACGCGCAAGTAATTGATGACGTAGCGGGTGTGACTTTAGCTAGCGCCTCTGACGGAAAGGAAGCCCAAGGTACCAAGGTTGAACGTGCCCAAGCAGTCGGCCAAGCCATTGCCGAAGCCGCTAAAAAAGTTGGCGTTGAACGAGTTGTCTTTGACCGCGGTGGTTACAAATACCACGGCCGGATCCAAGCCCTCGCCGATGCCGCTCGTGAACATGGCTTAGAATTTTAAGCGAAGGAGGAAGAGATCGTATGGCAAAAAAATTCGTTGAAGTCAAAGATAAAGAAATCGAAGATCGCGTCGTCGCCATCAACCGCGTCAGCAAGGTTGTTAAAGGGGGCCGTCGCATGAACTTCCAAGCCCTCGTCGTTGTCGGCGATAAGGACGGCCATGTCGGTTTTGGCACCGGCAAAGCCGCAGAAGTTCCCGAAGCGATTCGCAAGGCGATCGATAATGCCAAGAAGAGCATGATCGAAATCCCTCGCGCAGGGACCACCATTCCGCATGAAATTCTAGGTGAATTCAATGGCGGCCAAGTCCTCTTGAAACCTGCTAAAACAGGTTCTGGGGTCGCAGCCGGTGGACCGGTGCGTGCGGTGGTTGAATTAGCCGGCATCGCCGATATTACATCCAAAAACTTGGGCTCGAGCACCCCAATTAACATTGTGCGTGCCACCGTCCAAGGTCTCAGTGAATTGCAATCTCCAGCTGAAATTGCCGCTTTACGTGGGAAAACAGTTGAAGAAATCTTTGGTTAGGAGGCATGTGTGATGGCAGAAATTAAAATCACTCAAACACGCAGTGCCATTGGCCGCAAGGAAGACCAAATCCGTACCGTAAAAGCGCTTGGCTTAAAACGTGTCGGCCATAGTGTGGTTAAAACAAGAAACGACGCCATCGATGGGATGATCGATAAAGTCGCTCACCTCATTAGCGTCACCGACGAAAAAGCTTAGCCCTAAGGAGGTGCACTACACATGAAATTGCATGAATTACAACCTGCCACTGGCTCACGCCACGTGCGCCATCGTGTTGGGCGGGGCCGCAGTTCCGGTTGGGGGAAAACCTCAGGCCGCGGGCAAAAAGGCCTCAAACAACGCTCCGGTGGTAAAGTCCGTTTAGGTTTCGAAGGGGGACAAACACCTTTGTTCCGTCGCATTCCCAAACGCGGCTTCACCAACATCAATCGTAAAAATTACGCCATCTTAAATGTGAAAGACTTAAATGTCTTCCAAGACGGAGAAGAAGTTTCTCCTGAAGTATTGGTCAACGCTGGTCTCATTAAAAATACCAAGTTGCCCGTCAAAATCCTTAGTGAAGGCGACTTAGAACGCAAGCTGACCGTTAAAGCCCATAAATTCTCAGCTGCTGCTAAGGAAAAAATTGAAGCTGCTGGGGGCACCTGTGAGGTGATCTAATGTTTCCAACACTGAAAGCTGCCTTTCAGGATCGAGACATTAGGCGGCGGATATTCTTTACCTTGGGCATGCTGATCGTTTTTCGGATCGGTGCCCATATTACCGTCCCCGGCGTCAATGCCCAAGCCATCCAAACCCTGGCCAATTCCGGCCTCTTTGGCTTGTTAAATACCTTTGGCGGGGGCGCCCTGCAGAATTATTCTATCTTCTCGCTCGGGGTGTCGCCCTACATTACCGCCCAGATCGTCATGCAGCTCTTGCAGATGGAAATCATCCCGATTTTCACCGAATGGAGTAAGCAAGGGGAAGTTGGGCGCCGTAAAATCAATAAATGGACCCGTTACTTATCAGTCGCAGTCGGCTTTATGCAGGCCATCGCCCTGTCCGTGGGTTTCAACTCCCTCAGTCAGTTTGGCCTGGTTCAAAATCCGTCCTTTACGACTTACCTCCTGATTGCCTTAGTCATGACGGCTGGGACCATGTTTGTGGTCTGGGTCGGTGAGCAAATCACGCAATTTGGGATCGGTAATGGGGTCTCACTCATCATCTTCAGTGGGATCGTCGCTCGCATTCCCAAGGACATTTATACCAATGTCCAAAAGTATTTTATTAATGCAGCCAGCCAAGATGCGCTTATGAAGCATAGCTTGATCGGTGTGGGTTTACTTCTCGCCATGCTGCTCTTGATCATTTTGGTCGTCTACATTAACCAAGCTGAGCGTCAGATTCCCGTTCGCTATGCCAAGCGGGCCAATGCCATCGTGCAGAAATCGCACATGCCGCTTAAGATTAACTCCGCAGGGGTCATCCCTGTGATCTTTGCCAGCTCCTTTATCATGGTGCCGCAAACGGTCCTCGGCCTCCTGCGTAATCAATTCGGCGAAGCCACCTGGTACCAAGTCACGGAGTCCATCTTCGACTTGCAGAAACCAGCCGGTATGGTGATTTACGCCCTGATTATTATTCTGTTTACCTTCTTCTACTCCCACATTCAGATTAATCCTGAACGGGTGGCGGAGAACTTCCAGAAATCAGGCGCCTATATCCCCAGCGTCCGGCCCGGACTCGCCACCGAGCGCTACATTGGCCACATGTTAAATAAATTGAGTACGGTGGGCTCCGTCTTCTTGATGGCCATTTCTGTCCTACCGCTACTTGCGTCCTACTTCTTCGGCCTCTCACGCACGTTTGGCCTGGGAGGGACAAGCTTACTCATCGTCGTCGGCGTTGCCTTGGATACTGCCAAGCAAATTGAAGGCCGACTCATTCGTCGTCGTTACGTTGGTTTCATCCACTAACTTGGGAGGAATTGTCTGTGAATATTATCTTAATGGGCCTACCCGGCGCTGGGAAAGGGACCCAAGCAGAACGCATCCACAATACTTACCACTTACCCCATATCTCCACCGGGGATATGTTCCGTAAGGCGGCCAAAGAAGGCACCGAACTCGGCAAAAAGGCCAAAGCCCTCATGGACCAAGGCCAACTCGTTCCCGATGATGTCACCAATGGCATCGTCAAAGAGCGCCTCGCCGAAGCCGATGTTAAGGCAGACGGCTTCATGTTGGACGGCTACCCCCGGACCATCAACCAAGCCGAAACCCTAGAAACCACCCTCAACGACTTAAACCTTGACTTGGGTGGCGTCATCTACATTGACGTCCCCGAAGCAGAGCTCAAGGAACGCCTCACCAGTCGCGTGGTGTGTAGCAAGTGTAAGGCCACTTACAACTTGAAATTTAACCCACCGAAGGAGGAGGGCGTCTGCGACCACTGTGGCAGCACGGACTTCTACGTTCGTGATGATGACAAGCCCGAAGTCGTCGCCCGGCGCATTGAAGACACCAAAGCATTGCAAGCTCCGATCCTCAACTTTTATGAGGAACAAGGCAAGCTCTACAAAGTTCCCGGCACGGGAAATATTGACGAGATCTTTGGCGAAATCAAGCGCATCTTAGACAGCGAAACTGGTCAGTAGCGCGGAAATATGCTATAATTAGCAAGTTAACCCAGAGAATACACAACCCTTGTCACTCAGATCACTCAAGGCGTAAGCCAAGGAGGAGTAAAGTGTCAAAAGAAGATATGATTGAAGTTGAAGGAACCGTCACGGAGACCTTACCCAACGCCATGTTCAAGGTTGAACTTGAAAACAACGTTGAAATTCTCGCCCATGTCTCAGGAAAAATACGGGTTAATTACATCCGTATCCTCCCCGGAGACCGCGTGAAAGTCGAAATGTCTCCCTATGACTTAACCAAAGGACGGATCACCTACCGCTTCAAGTAAACGCGTCGCATAAGGAGGAAACACAATGAAGGTTAGAGCATCAGTAAAACCCATTTGTGACAAATGCAAAGTGATTCGCCGTAATGGCAAAGTCATGGTCATTTGTTCCAATCCCAAACATAAACAACGCCAAGGATAAAAAAAGGAGGTGCACTTATGGCACGTATTGCAGGTGTCGATATTCCCCGTAACAAACGGATCGTTATTGCCTTAACCTATATCTACGGTATCGGCAAACCAACCGCCCAAAAAATTCTCAAAGAAGCGAACGTCAGCGAAGACATCCGGACCCAAGATTTAGCGAACGACGAATTGGATCGCATCCGTAAAGTCGTCGACGGCATCAAAATCGAAGGGGACCTCCGCCGTGACGTCACCATGGACATCAAACGCCTACAAGAAATTGGCTCCTACCGTGGCCTACGTCACCGCAGGAACTTACCCGTTCGTGGGCAAAAAACGAAAAATAACGCACGTACCCGCAAAGGCCGGGGCGCTGCGATCGCCAACAAGAAAAAATAAGCAGTAAAGGAGGCTAACACATGGCAAAAGCTAAACGTAAAGTGTCGCGTAAACGCCGCGCTAAAAAGAATATCGCTAGCGGTATCGCACACATTCATTCGACCTTTAACAATACGATCGTCATGATTACAGACGAGCACGGCAATGCCATTTCCTGGTCATCCGCCGGTGCGCTCGGTTTCAAAGGCTCCCGTAAGTCCACCCCTTACGCCGCCCAAATGGCTTCTGAAGCTTGCGCAAAAGCCGCCATGGATGATGGCGTCAAAGCTGTCGGTGTCGAAGTCAAAGGCCCTGGTCCCGGACGCGAATCCGCTATTCGTGCCCTGCAAGCAGCCGGCCTTGAAGTGACATCCATCCGTGACGTCACCCCACTACCACACAACGGCTGCCGCCCACCCAAACCTCGTCGTGGCTAAAGCCCCTCAATGTCCAATTGACGTAGTGGTAAAAACACGTGTGAAAGGGGATTTTTGTAGACCATGATCGAAATTGAAAAGCCAACCGTTGAAACGATTGAGATCAGCGACGATAAAAAATTCGGCCGTTTTGCCGTTGAGCCTCTCGAACGGGGCTATGGGACGACCCTTGGCAACTCACTCCGCCGCATTCTTTTATCATCTCTACCCGGGAGTGCTGTGACCGCCATCCAAATCGATGACGTGCTGCACGAGTACTCCACCATCCCAGGCGTCCGCGAAGATGTCACCCAAATCGTCTTGCATATCAAAAAATTGGCCCTTAAACTCTACAATATTGAAGAGAAGAGTGTTCACATTGATATTGAAGGGCCCAAAACGGTGACCGCCGCTGATATTAAACAAGATGCTGATTTCGATGTCTTAAACCCTGACCTCTATATCTGTACGGTCGAGGCTGGTGCGCATCTTAGCATGACCCTCACCATGAGTAATGGGCGAGGCTTTGTGCGTGCCGAACATAATAAAACAGACAGCATGGCAATTGGTGTGATTCCCATCGATTCCATTTACACCCCCATCTCGAAAGTCAATTACCAAGTCGAGAACATCCGGATTGGTGAAATTAATCAGTATGACAAGCTCACCATGGACATTTGGACCGACGGCAGTATCACCCCCCAAGACGCCCTCAGTTTGGCCGCCAAGGTGATGATTGAGCACTTGGATATCTTTGTCGATCTTAACGAAAAGACCCATGAAGCTAGCATCATGTTTGAACGCGAAGAGAATAAGAAGGAGAAAATGCTCGAAATGTCGATCGAAGAACTCGACCTCTCCGTGCGCTCCTACAACTGCCTCAAACGCGCCGGCATTAATACGGTCGATGAACTCACTGACCGCACCGAACAAGACATGATGAAAGTCAGAAACCTTGGGCGCAAATCACTCGATGAAGTGAAAAGCAAACTCGCTGCCCTGGACTTAAGCTTACGTGAAGACGATTAAGGGAGAAAAGGAGGAATAGAATGAGTTATCGTAAATTGGGCCGCACCGAAGCCCAAAGAAAAGCCCTACTTCGTGATTTAACCACGGATCTCATTATTAACGAGCGCATCAAAACCACGGAAGCGCGCGCCAAAGAAATCCGTAAAAGCACAGAACGCATGATTACCCTCGGCAAGAAAGGCGACCTCGCTGCTCGTCGTCGGGCACTCGCTTTCTTGCGTGATGAAATCGCGAACGTTGATCTCACCGAAGACGACAAAATCAATATCGAAACCGTCGTCCAAAAATTATTCAACGAGCTCGCTAAACGCTACGAAGAACGCCAAGGTGGTTATACCCGTATTCTTAAGATGGAACCCCGCCGTGGTGATAGCGCCAAAATGGCACTCATCGAGCTCGTATAAGCAAATAGATTTCTTAAGGGTAAGGGTAACACCTACCCTTTTTTGCTAGTAAGCTTGTGATTGACAGGAGTCGAGTAATAGTCGCCCTCTAACCCATCGAGAAAGGGAATACCCAAGCCTGGGAAGGCTGTGGTGTAGGAAGGCTCGGAATAGCTCTTGGCTAGTGGCATGCTCGCTCTCCCCCAGAAAGCTAAAAGGGCTAGGGCGGCGAAAGCATCCTATTTTGCTTTTTTTGCTAGCAATATGTTAATATAAAATAAGGATAAACGTTAACTGTGATATGCTCCCCCTAAAGTAGACACTTAAAAAAATAAAACTACTTAGGGGGAATTTTTATGCTGAATGACTTAGGGATATTGCTGACGATGAAGAAAAAACTATCCTTTTGTAGTAACCCCCAAATGTTAGATTTTTTACTCTAACATTTGGGGGTTACTACATTTGGCAGGCTTTTTTGTTGTCTAATGCACTCAAAACATTCAAAATTTTTGCGATTGGCGGCCTAACTGCTGGAGCTAAGCCATGAGATAGAAGAAATAATAGCAGTCAAAATAGGGCACTCGCCCATGTGGGGAGCCCCCTTAGCATAAACACTATCAATCCGCTTGTTTTGATACCAAACCTCTTTGACATTTCTAAAGTCCGCTAACACATGCTACCTCCTTTTTAGGTATTAAAAAAGCACCTAACCTGTGTGATATGCTCCCCCTAAAGTAGACACTTAAAAAAGTAAAACTACTTAGGGGGAATTTTTATGCGTTCAAATTGTAAACACTCGGTTGAGGAGCTCGAACGATATATTGATAAGTACCTTAAAAAAGGGATAAGCTATCAAAAATTGTGTCAGTATCATGGTTTAAGATTGTCTCATTCTGTTTTTTATGACAAGGTCTTAAAATATCAAATCCATGGTCGCCAAGGCATCCAATCCCATGTCAAGAATAATAACTATAGTAAGGACTTTAAACTGGCTGTTGTGAATGAGCACCTTGTTGAAGGCGTTCCAATTAAACAATTAGCTCGAAGATATAATATCCCATCACATTCCACTGTTAGAAATTGGTTGATGAAGTATACTAGAGGGGAAGCAGTCAAAAGTTATTCTCCTAACCCCGAGGTGTATACGATGAAAAGCAGAAAAACGACTCATGCAGAAAAAATTAAAATTGTTAAAGACTGTCTGGCCAACGGCCTATCTTATAAAGAAACAGCTGAGAAATATCAAGTCTCCTACCATAATGTTTACTCCTGGGTCCAAAAATATCAACAACATGGGCCAGACGGCTTGTTTGATGGCCGAGGTCGTGGAAAACCTGCGGCGATCCAAACAGAAACTGAAAAAATACGCGCAAAATATGCAGCCTTGAAAGCTCGCAATGAATACTTAGAAACAGAGAATGCAGCCTTAAAAAAGTTAAAAGAAGTGGAAAGAGAGTTGATGTTACGCGAACACAGTATGAAGCAGATTTTCAAACGGTCCAAAAACTCCAGCAAGAAGGATACCGAGTAACTCACTTATGTGAGGCTCTAGGCCTTAGTCGTTCAAGCTACTATAAATGGCGAAACCGAAAGCCAACAGCTTCTGAAAAGCGTCTGAGGCAACTGATCAAATGGATTATTTCTGTTTATAAAGAACATCAGGGGGTTTATGGCTATCGTCGCATTACGATCTATTTAAATCATTTTCTTAACGCCAAAGTCAATCACAAATGCGTGCAACGCTTGATGCAACTGTTAGACTTAAAAGCGGTGATCCGTCGTAAACGTTACCGTTATAAGCCACATCTTCCCTCCCATGAGGCCGAAAATATTTTGAATAGAGAATTTCAAAAGGAATATCCGCCCATGGAAGTCTTATTAACAGATGTTACCGAGTTTAAATATGGCTTTGGCGCAAAAGCTTACCTCAGTGCGATTCTCGACTATGGGGCTAAGAAAATTGTGGCATTCCAACTTTCTAAGCATAATAATAACGAATTAGTCCGGCAGACCATCGGTCAAATTAAGGCTCGTATGAAACCCAAGCAAACTCTTATTCATAGTGATCGTGGCTTTCAATATACCTCACACTTCTTCAAAAATTTTGTGGACAAGCATCAGGTGATTCAGAGTATGTCGAGAGCTGGAAAATGTATTGACAATGGCCCTATGGAAGCCTTCTTTGGGACTATTAAGGAAGAAATGTATCGCTTAAAGGCTTATCAAACCTTTGAGGAGTTAGCGTCTGATATTAACCAATATATTGACTTCTACAATACCAAGCGCGTCACACTGCGAATGGGCTTAAGGATCCCATCAAAAAACCATGTATGATAAAATATCATACATGGCAAAAACAAATATTTTATTTATTTACCTGTCTACTTGACAGGGGTCAGTTCAGTGCGGTTAGTGCTTAATCATCAATTATTTTAATTTCTTTAACTTCAGATTCATTAAACCCAACATATGGATAACGGTCTGTCTCAATAGTTAATTCATCGTATAATTCATTTTCTGTGTCTGCTTTACCAGTAAAACCATTAACATATCCTTCTAAAACGTCTCCATCAGTGAATGTCACGCTAATCCTTTTACCTAAGAAATCGTAAAGCCGCATTATTTTCTCCTCCTTGGAACAATATGCGTCCTGTTTTTGGAATAATGAATTTTTAATTGATTGGCTACAAATTTCTTACCGTCAGAAGTCACTATTCCTATATCTTCGCTTATATTGATAATTTCTTTATTAGTCTTCTTGCCGCTCTTCGAACGTTCTACATATCCAGTCCCAGCATATTTACTAACTAGGGCTTGAACATCAACCTCATCATAGAAATAACTTGCTCCTTTCCTTCTTGTGGATTCCATATGCGGTGCTTGCTTTTCAGGATTAATTATGGCTGTCCACCGACCATCAGCTAATCTGGATTTCACATAATAATGATCTTTGAGTGCTTCCCGCTCATCACTTCCATCATACTTCATTCCCTGAAACTTCTCAAAGGCATCAGGCGCTTCACTCTTTAATATTTCTTTGTATTTTTGATATTGCTTAAAGTCGCTCGCTTCGTTTCTTGCCTTTTTAGCCTGCGTGCTCTAAGTCTGCTGGCCACGCTTATCGATCATAGAGGCCTGCCAATCCTCGTAGGGCTGATACTTGCTCCGCTCCCCTTTACCTGTCGCGGGGTCACGAGACCATTGTGCTCTGTCAGCATAGCCCCACCCTCGCATTCATGAGTTAATGAGGCAAAAGCTAACGACTCTTTAACCTTTTTTAGAAAACATTTAAATTCATACCGTAAGCTTCATCAATTTGTGGTATGATCTAGTTGAGGTGAGGGAAATGTCAAAGGTTTCCAATGCGTTAAATATGTATTTTCTACTCAAAAATCGTGGGATTGCTTCAGCGGAGGAAATTGCCCAGGAATTGGAGATTTCCAAGCGCATGGTGAATACCTATAAAAACGATCTCGAGATGGCGGGCATTCATATTGCTTCGAAGCGGGGCGTTGGTGGGGGCTATTACCTCGAAAATCAGTTGCGCTTATCGGATATTAATCTAACCCAGCATGAGAAGAATTTGCTGCAGCTGGTGAAGGAGCAGGTGATCAGTAGTAATCAAGCTTTTGCTAAGGACTTTGAGATTTTAATCAGTAAAATTCTCTATAACACCGGCACGGAGGATCAATTTTATTTCTCCAAAGCGATTTCTAAAACTTACCAGAATCGCCAGCAGGAGGAGAAATGGCTGGCTGATGTGCACCAAGCGATTCAACAGCAAAAAGTACTTTGCCTCCAGTACCGGAAGCTAGGCCCCCATGCCTTGATTGAGGAAAGTTGTGAAGTGGAACCCTATGAAATTATTTCCTACCAGGCCAATTTATATTTAGCGGCGCGTTGCTTGAAACGCCAGGCTTTTCGCTATTTTAAATTGTCGCGGATCCAGCAGCTTAAAATCACCAAGCAGACCTTTATTCGCCAGGAAAATTTCTCTTTAAGTGAGAGTATGCGGCAAAATTTCGGGATTTATTCGGAAGACCCCATGAGACTCAAGCTAAAAATTGCCTATCCTTTCTCGGTGATTGTTCAGGAAAATCTCTATGTGCCCAATCAAAAAATTACGTCCATTGAAGGCGGCATCATTTTTGAAGCGCAGATGCAGGGGCGGACGGAGATCGAGACCTGGCTCTTGAGTATGGGAGAAAATGTGACCGTTTTAGAACCTGCCACCTTGCGCGATACCTTGCAAGCTCGCCTTCGCGCAGCCCATGAGAACTATCAGGAGGAGCATGGAGATGACTGAGACTTATCGGGCCTGCTGGGCCAAGAAAACACCGGAGCCGACTTTCCAGTGGCTGCCGCTCCATGTACATTTGCATGATGCAGCTTTTGTGATTAATCAGCTCTGGGATCATTACCTGTCTGCAGGGCAAAAGGCTTTGCTTAATCAATCACTGACGACACCCGGCCGGGGACGGGAGCTCGCTATTTTCCTCGCTGCTGTCCACGATATCGGCAAAGCCACGCCGGCATTTCAACTGAAGGAAGGCTATATTCGCAATCCAGATCTTGATCAGCTGTTATGGGATAAATTGGCCCGCCTGCATATTGATCTGGATAGCTTAACGCTGGCCGATATGTCGAAAAGCCCCCATGCCCTAGCCGGAGAGAAAATTTTAGCCGATATGGGCTTGGATCCGACGATCACCTGTATCATTGGGGCCCACCACGGGAAGCCAATTGAAACTTCCCAGCTCAAAGAGCAAGAGGCTTACTTATCGAATTACTATTTTTCGGACCAGGCTGAGGGGAAAAATTATGAAGATTGGCACCGGATGCACCAGGAGATTTGTGCCGAGGCTTTGAGTCTGGCGGGCTTTTTTTCCTTGGAAGATGTGCCCCAAGTGCCGAAGAAAGCGGCAGAGATTGTCCTCTCGGGCCTACTCATCATGGCGGACTGGCTGGCCAGTAATGAAGACTATTTCCCCCTCTTGCCAATTGCTAGTGATATGGATGACGAAGCTTTGGCGGAACGCGGGGAAGCGGGCTGGCTACGTTGGCACAGGACGGGCCTTTGGAAGCCTTATCAATCGCCAGCCCAACCCTTTGAAGCGCGCTTTCCTTTTGCGCCTAATGCCACCCAGGAAGGTTTAATAAAAGCTATCACAGAAGCCGAGGAACCTGGAATCTTTATTTTAGAGGCACCGATGGGGGGAGGGAAAACAGAGGCGGCGCTTTATGGGGCAGAATGCCTGGCTCAAAAGGCAGGACAGTCGGGCCTCTTCTTCGGCTTGCCCACGCAAGCCACGAGTGACGGGATTTTTAATCGGATTAAGGACTTCACGGAATCCCTCGCAAAGGATAGTGAGGAAGCGCTCTCCATTCATCTCGTTCACGGCAAGGCGGCCTTGAATGAAGATTTTCGCTCTATGGCCCACCAAGTCGATATTGATGGGGACGAAGGCCGCCGCGGGGGAACGATTACCGTCAATGAATGGTTTTCGGGCAAGAAACAAACCGCCCTGGATGATTTCGTGGTGGGAACGGTTGATCACTGCCTCCTTTTGGCCTTGAAGAAAAAACACGTCGCCCTCCGCCACTTGGGCTTCAGTAAAAAGGTCGTCATTATCGATGAAGTACACGCTTATGATTCCTATATGGGGCAGTACTTGGCGCGCGCTTTAGAGTGGCTTTCGGCTATGGGGGTGCCAGTTATTATTTTATCCGCTACCCTGCCCATGGACACCCGCAAAAACCTCATTCAAGCCTATTTGCGGGGCCGCGAGGTCAAAATGAAAAAGGAGGCTTTGAGCTCTCAGCTGGACTATCCGCTGGTGACCTATACGGACGGGAATGAAGTCAAAATGTATACCGACTTCCCCAAGGTCAAAAAACAGCGGCGCTATGCGATTATTAACCTTCAGGAAGAGGAGGTCATCCAGGTGGCCCAGGAGGCGATCGAGAAGCAAGCGGTCTTGGGTATTATTGTGGATACGGTGAAAAAAGCCCAGCAAGTCTACCAAACATTAAGCGGTCGTTTCGGGGGAGAACGCACCCGCCTGCTCCATTCGAACTTTATTGCGACGGAGCGGGTGGCCAAGGAGCAAGAACTGCTTAGCCTGATTGGCAAGGGCGCCCAGCGGCCGAAGGGCATGATTATTATCGGCACACAGGTGATCGAACAGTCCCTGGATATTGATTTCGACCAGCTGATTACCGAGCTCGCGCCCATGGACTTGGTCATTCAGCGCCTAGGCCGCCTGCACCGCCACGAAATTGTGCGTCCACCTGGCTATGAAACCCCCCGCGCCTATATTCTCGGCCGGAGTGAGGCTTTTCTTTATGAGGAGGAGGGCATGGCCTATGTTTATAGTAAGTTGCTCTTAGCACGAACCGATCGCCTCTTGCCGCCCGAGATAGAGCTGCCCGGGGACATTTCCCGCCTCGTGCAGGCCACTTATGACGTGGAAGATCCCCTGGACTTGAGTGAGGCGGACGCAGCGACTTATGCCAGCTTCAATAAGGAACGTGATGAGCGCATTGCGAAGAAAAAAAGAAAAGCGAAAGACTACCGACTGCCCGCTCCCAAGGCGTCAGGACGTGATGGAATGACCTTACGCGATTTATTGGACAATGCGAATCCCAATGAGGAAGAACAAGCCTTTGCCCAGGTGCGTGACATTGAGGAGACGATCGAAGTCATTGCCTTAAAGGCGGTGGCGGATGGCTATGGCTTATTTAGCCAGGGGGAAAATATCCAACCCCAGCTCAGTGAGCCCAGCATCGCCCGGCAAGTGGCCCAGCAGACCTTGCGCCTGCCGCGGCTTTTATCCTGGCCCGAGCAAATTAAAAAAACGCTTGATTTTCTCGAGGACTATAACCTCAAGAACCTGCCAGAATTTCAGGCCAGTTCCTGGCTCAAAGGCCGGCTGGGAATTATTTTTGACCAGGACAATGAATTTAAAATCGGGAGTTATTGCTTAAAGTATGATACCAAGGTTGGTTTATTTTGTGAAAAGGATAAGGATGTGGTGGTGTGAGTATTAATCGCTATAACTTACTAACCGAGCCCTGGCTTAAGGTGCTCAACTTGCAGGGGGAAACAGAGTCGGTATCGCTCAAGGAACTCTTCCAGCGGGCGCCGGAGTTTTTAGACTTGGCAGGGGACATGAAGACGCAGGACTTTGCCGTGCTTAGAATTCTCCTCGCCATTCTCCATACCGTCTTCTCCCGCTTCAATGCCCAAGGGAAGGTTTATGAGGAAATCGAGCTGGACGAGCGCCTGCGCCAGGTGCGGCCGGTTGATGAAGACGATTTGGATGACTACTATGATGCCCTGATGGACACCTGGGAGGCCATTTGGCAGAATAAGCAATTCCCGACCGCTGTTTTGAAGAAATATTTTGACGAATGGCAGGATCATTTCTACCTCTTTTCGGATGAATACCCCTTTATGCAGGTGACTGAGGACGAATTAGTTGAAATGGATATTAGTTATCTAAAATCTACTCCATTAGCAGAAAAAATTACAGAAATAAAATTGAATGAAATAGAGAAACGTACGGGTCTTACATTCATGAGACTTATGAATCGGACAGTGACAGAGAGCGAAAAAACGATAGATTTATTTCGGCCTAAAAGTAAGGATACAGTTGATAATGTTAATAGCGAGGGTGAATTAATAAGATGGCTAATCATGTATCATGCCTATACAGGTAAGGCAGATAAAGCAAAATTCTATGCTATAGGTAAAAATGATAAAGAAGTAACAAAGTATGAACAAGTATCTGGAGGTTGGATTTTTGAACTTAGCGGAATTTATCTAAAAGGAGATTCCTTATTTGAAACCTTGATGTTGAATTTTTATTTAGCCTCAGATGGAGGTGGGAATTTAGGTAAAATTCAGTCCCCATGTTGGGAAGTCAGTGTGAAAAAATTTTGTCAACAATATTTATCGTTCAATAAAAAGAAAAATTGGTTTAATGAGATATCGCAAATTGATAATATTGCTACACTGTATACATTTTATAGTCGATTAATTTACTTAAATCCTAAAATGTCTATTCCAGGTCAAGGGATGATTCTGGGAGTAAAATTACCAGGAATTAGAAAACAAGACAATTTTATAGAGCCAATGACGCTTTGGGAGTTTCATGATAAGAATAAATTTAAAGGGTCTTTTACGCCAAAAAAATATGATCTCGAAGGAAGTTTATGGCGAGAATTTGGTTTGTTAGCTGATGTAAATTTAGATAATTCTTCTGATAGGAAGAGATTACCTGGTATAATCGAATGGTTGGCAATAATAGATCAGGAAATTAATGTGGAAAAGAAACATATTAAATTGGTCGCAGTAGGAATGGAAAATGATGGTGAACATGCTTCATATCTTCCTATTCAAGAAATATTTGATGAATTAAATATAGCTGAGAGAGTCTTGATGGATTTTTCTGATGAGGGCTGGTTAGTACGAATCAATAATGTTGTTATGGAAACAAAAAATGTAGTAGATAATATATATCAAAATTATTTATTTAAAATTGCTAGCCACCGTAATTTAAGAAAGAAAAGATCGAACTCCAATAAAAACAAAAAATTCGCTTTTGATTTATTTATTGAGAATAATTTAGAATCAGCTTATTCTCAAATGAATCAACCTTTCAAGCAATGGCTTTCTTCAATAAAATTTACAGATAGCAAAGATGTTAAAGTTATTGAATGGAAAAAGCAATGCTCTAAATTAATCACTCAAGAAGCCAAGAAAATATTAAAATCAGGTACAATAAAAGACTTCAAATTAAAAACGTATACGGATAAGAACGACGACGAATGTCTATCAAATATTGCGATTGCATACGATCAATTTGAAAAACAATTAAATAATAAATTTATGCTATCTTAAACTAAGTTGAGGTGAGGAATGGTGGATAGGAATTATAGCGAAATTTATCGAGTAGTTAAGAAAGTGACTCATATGCTTGAACCTATAGGGGAAGGTGAGAAAACAGCTTGGCAGAAAAAGATGCTAGCTGATCTGAGAAATTCTATTGGGAAAGAAGCCATCAATTTGAATGTTTTAGGATTATTGTTTGAAAATATTGATCCAGTCTACCAAAGTAATTATGGAAAACTTAATAATTTAGAAACAGCTATTTTAATAACTTTACAGATTTTTGGGTTATTTAACCAAGGAAAAACCTATATTCGTACCGTAGATCAAGAGAATAAACGCTATGGATATAAAAATTTGGGTTATTCATTGAGCCAAATTAAAGATGAGGATAACCAAGATGCTCTGGGTAATCGTTTTAATATTTTAATTACATCGAGGAATAATGAAAAATTTTGCTATCATTTACTTCAAATGGTCAAACTAATGAAAAATTATAAAAAACCAGTTGAGGTAAATTATAACTGCTTATCAGCTGATATTTATACATTCTTAAAAGGACAGCATAATCAAGTGCGTGTTGCTTGGTCGAGGCAATACTTTAGAGGGCATATGACAAAGGAAGAAGGAGAAAAAAATGAGTAAAGAACGTTTATTTTTAGATCTACATGTGATTCAAACCTTGCCCCCCTCAAACATTAACCGGGATGATACCGGCAGCCCCAAGAGTGCCATTTATGGAGGGGTGAATCGCTCACGGGTCAGTTCGCAAGCTTGGAAGCGGGCGATGCGGATTTATTTTGGCGAAAAGGGTTACCAATTGGGGGTTCGAACCAAATACCTTCCTGATTTAATAGCAACTGAAATTTGTAAACAAGATTCAACAATTGATAAAGAAAAAGCCTTAGAGAAAGCTAAAGCCGTTTTAGATAAAGCTAGTGATAAATTTGAAAAGCTTGATGATACGACAAAAGCTCTATTTTTTATTGGAAATAAGCAAACTGAATTGCTTGCAGATGCTGCGATCAAGGGTAAATTAACGCAGAAAAAAATTAAAAAGATGTTGAAAGAGCATCCAGATATTGATATTGCCCTTTTTGGACGGATGCTTGCAGGAGATGCTTCTTTAAATGAGGATGCCTCTTCCCAAGTGGCTCATGCGATTTCTACCCATGAAGTCGCCACAGAATATGATTATTACACAGCTGTGGATGACAGAAAACCAGAAGGAAGTTCGGGGGCAGCCATGATTGACACCATGGAATTTAATTCTTCCACTCTTTATCGTTATGCGAATGTTAATGTGCATCATTTTATGGAACAAATGGAGAATGATTTAGCTTATACTATTGAGTCTTTGAAACTCTATGTGGAAGCCTTTGCTAACTCCTTACCGACGGGGAAAATCAATTCCTACGCCAACACCACCGTCCCAGCCATGCTCATGGTAAGTCTAAGAGCTGATCGTCCGGTGAGCCTCGTGACCGCATTTGAAAAACCGGTACGTGGTCAAGAGGGTTATGTAGAAAAATCCGTAGAAAAATTGGATCAGGAAGCAGAAAAAGTGGAAAAATTTGTCGAAGCTCCCATTAAGGCTTTTTACGTGACTCAAGAAGAGGGCAATTTTACTCATTTAGGCCAGGAAGAAGCTTCCCTGAAGCAATTACTCGCTGACGTGGAAGCTGAACTGAAGCATTTACTCTAAGGGTGATTAGATGAAAACCCTCGTATTAAAATTACGCGGTCCCATGCAAAGTTATGGGACGCATTCACATTTCAACACGCGGGAGACGGATAGCCACCCGTCGAAAAGTGCTGTTTTGGGTCTCATTGCTGGGGCCCTGGGCTGGCGGCGTGAATCAGAAGAAATAAGAGTATTAAATGATTTGCAATTTGCTGTGCGTGTGGACCAAGAAGGTTTGACTAGAAAAGACTATCAAATCGCTAGAGAGTATCAAAAAAAATTTCGATATCATGTGAAAGGAAAATTTAAAGACAAAGGGACTTACGTCACCAACCGTTATTACCTAGAGGACGCTATCTTCGTGGTCGCTTTGGGCCATGAGGATGCGAGCTTGATCGATAGGATCCAGGAAGCCTTGAGGAAGCCTTACTTCCAAGGCTTTCTCGGCCGGCGGTCTTATCCGGTGAATTATGACCTGATCATGCACTCCAGTGAACGGGATCCGCTGGAAGAATTAAAAACTCTTGACTGGCAAGCTAGCGACTGGTATCGCTATAAGCATGGAGTGCCCAAATATCTGGAAGTATTTGCCGACCGAGCTCTTGATAAAACGGCGCCTTGGCAAAAGCGGCAAGATGCCGTGGTTTCCTTCTCACAAGAGCACCGGCAATTTGCCTACCGCTTGGAGGTACGCCTCTTGGTTCCGCCCGTTTTAAGGAGCAGTGAGCATGACGCTTTTGGGGAAGTAGGTGAAAGCTAATGTATTTATCGCGAGTTGAATTTGATCAAGCCAGTCGAAAAAATTTACGGGAAATGAACCATCTGGGCGCCTTCCATCATTGGGTGGAGACGTCCTTTCCCAGGGAGATCCAAACTGGGGAACGCTCACGCAAGCTCTGGCGGCTGGACCCTTTAGGGGGCAGACTCTACTTGCTTATCGTCAGCGCCGGGAAGCCCGACTTACTCGCTTTAGAGCGATACGGCGTTCCTGGCACGGCCGAAACCAAGGCTTATGATGCCTATTTAGAGCAATTAGCCGCAGGCGACCTGCTGGGCTTCCGCCTGGTGGCCAACCCGGTGGTCGCTAGAAAAATCGATCGGAAAACCGGGAAAAAAATTGCCGGCGCCCAGGAGCGGGGGAAAATTATTCCGCTGACCAATGTGACTGAAATTGAAGACTACTTGTTGGAACGCGCCCCCCGTGCAGGCTTTGCCCTGGAGCGCGAGCATTTCACGGTGACCGCTCTAACGGATGAAAAATTAATGAAAAAACAGCGGCGCATCATGCTGAAGAAGGCGACCTTTGAGGGGCAACTCCGCATTACGGATATTGCTCAGTTTCGCCGCACCCTGGTGGAGGGCATCGGCCGGCAAAAAGCGCATGGCTTTGGGCTGCTGACGGTTGTCCCATGGCGTCATTAAAACGAAAAACCCTGCTCAAAGAATTACCACAGTTTTCAAAGCGCGTTAGTTTCCTCTACCTGGAACATTGCCAGGTCAATCGGGAAAATGGCGCCATCACCGTTTTAGAGAAGCGGGGCTTGGTGAAAATTCCGGTAGCAATGCTTGGCCTCTTGATGTTTGGGCCGGGTACCGATGTGACGCACCGTGCTATGGAATTATTGGGGGATAGCGGAGCTTGTGTCATTTGGGTAGGGGAGCGCGGTGTGCGCCAGTATGCCCATGGGCGCAGCCTTTCCCACTCCTCGCGCCTTCTTTGCCAGCAGGCAAAATATGTCTCCCACCCCAAACTGCGTTTACAGGTGGCCCGGAAGATGTATCAAATGCGGTTCTTCGAGGACGTATCCAACTTAACCATGAAGCAATTACGTGGTAAGGAAGGAGCGCGGGTTCGCCAGCTTTACCGGCAAATGGCTAAGACCTATGGGGTTCCCTGGCGGCAGCGTTCCTATGATCCCGAGGACTTTTCCCAGGGAGATCCGGTGAATCGTGCCCTCTCTGCGGCGAACGTTTGCCTTTACGGTCTGGCTTACTGTGCGACGGTCGCCTTGGGCCTGTCACCGGGCTTAGGTTTTGTTCATACCGGCCATGACCTGAGTTTTGTTTATGATTTGGCTGATTTGTATAAGCATGACACCAGCATTCCCATTGCCTTTCAAGTGGCACGTGAAGCAGAGGAAGCAGCAGAAGCAGATGATATCGGACGCCGGGCGCGCTTGAAATGCCGGGAGGCTTTCTATGATGGCAAACTGCTAGCGCAAATGGTGCGCGACATTCAATGGTTGTTGGATATTGAAGAGGGTATCGTGGCGGTCGAGACGATGAAGCTGTGGGACGACCAGGGTAAGGGGCAAGCTTATGGTGTGAATTACGAAGGTGAGGACTGATGCCTTTTACGGTGATTACCCTAAGCCGGGTACCGGCGGCCTTGCGCGGTGACTTATCGCGTTGGCTGCAGGAAATTGCGACAGGCGTTTATGTGGGCAATTTGAATGCCGCCTTGCGGGAGCAGATCTGGCAGCGGGTCAAGGAAGCGATCGGTTCTGGTGAGGCGACGCTAAGCTACCACAAAAATTCTGAGCTCGGCTATGACTTTGAAACCTGGCATACCGATCGGGAGAAAATTGTTTTTGATGGCCTGCCTTTGATTCTTCTGCCTAAAAAGCCCAAAAGCCAAACGAAAAGAGGCTTTAGTCAAGCCCGTCAGTTTCACCGCGCTCGACAGTTTTCCAAGTCGCACAAGAAGAGCATGGATCATTTTATTCTATTGGACATTGAAACAGACGGCCTAGACGAAGTTAAAAATGAAATCTTGGAAATTGCTGCATTGAAAGTGCAGGTCAGTGACTTGCGGGTGTTGGAGACTTTCCAGACCTTAATTGCTTACCCCGCCCCTCTGCCAGAAGCTATTCAAAAGCTGACAGGCTTAACAACGGTGGACCTGCAGCACGGCCAAGAGCTGAAGGTGGCCTTGCGTCAATTTCTGAAATTCGTTCAGACAGCCCCGCTTGTTGGCTATAATATCGATTTTGATGTGAAGTTCATAAGGCAGAAATTGTTGGAGGAAAAGTTTTGCCACTTGAAAAATAAAACATATGATGTGATGAGTCTGGTGAGGCAGCAAAAGTCCACACCAGGTTACCGTCTGACTGATGCACTGGCTTACTTCAATTTACCAAAAAAGCAAGAACATCGTGCTGAAGCCGATGCCAGATTGATTTTGGCTTTGCTTGAGAAATTGGGCGGCTGGGAAAAGTTACGAGAGGCTTAGTCTTTGATAGATGATATCTGTTCCTTGCTAAGCAAGGGCAGCTCTATATTTTTCTTTTCATTTGGTATGGAGCTGTTTACTTCGCCCAGACGAAGTAGTTCTCCTTTCACTACTAATACCATTACCCCGTCTGGGCGGAGACTTTTACAAGATATCACTAGCATTTTAACTGGACTATGCTAAGATGGAGATGAGGGGCAAAGTTTAAGTGGGCCTAAATCAGGGATGTAAAAAAATGAAAACTTGATAAATCAACGTTTTCTTAGTATGCTCCCCGCACACGCGGGGGTGATCCTAAGTATATATGCTCCCGAAAAAAACATTGACAATGCTCCCCGCACACGCGGGGGTGATCCCAAGCGTTAATTCTTTTGTCATTTTATTTTTCCATGCTCCCCGCACACGCGGGGGTGATCCCATGTCCAACGAAATTAACCGGCTGAAAGATCTATGCTCCCCGCACACGCGGGGGTGATCCTAAATTCAAGATCGTTGCCGTATCTTTTTCAATATGCTCCCCGCACACGCGGGGGTGATCCAACAAAAATTTCATTAGCGGAGGAGCGGCCGGTATGCTCCCCGCACACGCGGGGGTGATCCCAGCCGTCTTTCACTTCAAACTCATGAGGGAGGATGCTCCCCGCACACGCGGGGGTGATCCCGATGGTGTACTCCGTATAATCTTTAATCACTTATGCTCCCCGCACACGCGGGGGTGATCCTCAAAAAGCACCCTTCTACCCCCTTTCAAACGTATGCTCCCCGCACACGCGGGGGTGATCCCTGAAACAAGAAGAATACGACTCAAGAACTCTTATGCTCCCCGCACACGCGGGGGTGATCCTCATTTTTGCCACGTCGTCGCGGGTGAAAGTCCGGCCTTTTTCTTCTGACATGTGCTTTACCTCCGCAGTTACGCCACCAACCGAAAATTTAGCGGTTACGCCGCCAATCGAAAAAGGCAACACCTTTTAATGTCTTGAGTGCTTTGGACAAACAAAAAAAGCCGTCCTAAAACGACTTTTTTAAAAACGAAAAAAATTAATAAATAACTTGTCTCCTGACTTCAGGATCACCAACCTCTTGCGATAAAGGATCGTTGTTATCAATCCGCTGACGTAATTCCTTGGCGGCCTTAAACCAAAGTTCAGGTTCTGTCGCTAAAGGATTAATAACAGGGACTGTATAATCTAAAGAATAGGGACCAAATTTTTCTTGATAATCCTCCACCGCTTGGCCGTAAGCGTCAACGGCCTTAATAAATGTTTTTGTTTTCATCTGTTTCCCCTAACCTTTCACCAATAGACCTAGTGTCAAATGCAACATCTCAGGGTCTTCGTCTAAAGTGCTCCAAACTTTTTTTCCATAGCGATCATACTTCTTAAAATACCCTTCATTTTCTAGATAGTATTAATATGAAACATATATTTATAATTCAGCTTTTAAAATTTGCCAATGTCCCCCTGGTGAAGTGCCGTCTAGCGGTCTGGGATTAGAAAAGCTGTATAAATAATCTTCACCACTATCATCAATAACTCTCACTAAGTCATCAGGCAAAAATTCTAAAACATCATAAACTTTCCCGTTCGTTAAAGAATCGACTCCGAAGCTTTCACCAACATATTTTAATCTGCCAACAACTTTCTTCACCTTCTTTTCTCCTTCCTATATTTTAATTTCATTTCTCTTTGAACATTTTCTTCCTCTCGCTCATACCAATGTATATCAAAAATATACAACTTAGATTCTATTTTGCCAACACATTTAGCCCAATCCTTCGGTCGCCCTCCATATGCATGAGCTAATTGATCGGCAACTCTTAACTTTGAGTTGGTGCCAAAGCCTGCGATTGTTTTTGTTGTTTCAAACCGAGTGCCTTTTGGTATAAAAAGGGCCTCTCCACAGTCTAAGTAATCAAATCTATTTTGTAAAACTACTTCATCCATTATAGCATTTTCTGTTCTCTTTTCATATCTTCTCCGATACCGCGCCTCATAGTCCTCTGGTACCACAATTTCAAAGCTTGACCGGCAGTAGGGGTGCATGGGCGGAAAGTTCACCCCCGTTTCACGCTCTTCCATTTTAAAAACTTCGCCGTCAAGGTTTTGGCAAATTTCATGCTCCCCGCACACGCGGGGGTGAGTCCAAAAAAGAGGCTAAGAAAAAACTCAGTCTCAGAATAAAAAAACGCATCAATTTATTTCGAAAATTAATTGATGCGTTTTTTATTTTATAAAGACAAAGCGAGTTCCAAGCCTTATAATAAAAGGTAAGCAAACCGAAGGAGGAACTCGCTTTGTATCAAAATTATACTACAATGGAAACAGCTTTAACACTAAAACTAGATTTTACGATTCCTGAGGACCATGAGCTCGGCTGATCAGCCGATTTGTCGACTCGATTCCTACGGAAATTATTCTGGAAGACACTTCTCATACGGGACCTCCTACTTTTCATCCAGCAATGCTATTAAAGATGTGTTTATTTGCCTATAGTCGCTCAACGTTTTCAGGTCGAAAAATTGAACGAATGAATGAAGCATCTATTCCGATGAAATGGCTAACGGGCGATACCCCAGTTTGCTACAAGACGATCAATAACTTTCGTTCAAGCGAACATACCTCGAACTTGATTAAGTATGCTTTTATCCTCTTCACCATGCTGCTGAGGGACAATGGTTTAATCCACCCAGAGGCTTTATTTATTGACGGGACAAAAATTCAAGCGGATGCGAACATCTATAGTTTTACTTGGCGAAGAGCTGTTGAACGCTATGAAGCGAAGCTCAATGAAAATGTTTCGAGTTTATATGAGGAACTTATTCAAACGAATGTCGATATCGCCTTGACCGAAGAAGAATTAACGACTTCTGATGGGATTGAAAAAATTATTGCGTGTCTTGATGAAGCAATCGAAGAGGTTGAAAGCAAAATTGAAAATGAGACGACCATTCCTAAAGGAGGTTCTCGACACAAGCGACGTCGTCGCACGCTTAAAAAGCACCGGAATCGATGTATGAAGGATTTCTTATCCCGAAAACAGAAATACGAGGAAGCGAACGCACGATTTAATGGCAGAAACAGCTTTTCAAAAACGGACCCCGATGCCACCTTTATGTGTATGAAAGAAGATCCCATGAAAAATCGGGAGTTAAAGCCTGGCTATAATCTCCAAGTTGCTTCAAGTCATCAATATATTATTGACTTTGATATTTTCCCGAACCCCACCGATACGCGCACCCTCATTCCGTTTTTAAAAACAATCCCAACGCTTGATCTGTTCCAATATATTGTTGCGGATGCGGGTTATGGGAGTGAAGAGAATTATATGGCGATTATCGATGACTTTGAGAAAGTCCCTTTGATTCCTTACGGAATGTATCATAAAGAACAAAGTAAAAAATATCGAAACCAACCCAAGCATCGTGAGAACTGGCACTATCATGCGGCTGAAGATTCCTATACGGATTTAGATGGCGTTCATTTTAGTTTTTCATATTATCGTACGCGAAAAGATAAAAAGGTTTCCAAAGACAGTTTAAAGTCTATCAAGCCGATACTGAACAAATGGATGAGCGTTTAAATGAGCTTGCGAAAACTCCGACAGGACGTCAGCGCCAGACGGCGGTCAATCTTAATTGGGAATATTTTAAGCACCAAGCAAAAGAGAATTTAGAAAGCACACCTGGAAAAGAAATCTATGCGCAACGTAAAATTGACATAGAGACCGTTTTCGGACGGATGAAAGGTGTCTTTGGTATGCGCAGAACGCACGTCAGAGGCAAACAAAGCGTATATAATGATATCGGATTGATGCTGATGAGCATGAATTTAACGAAATTAGCCCTTAAAGCTCGGCGAAGAGCAGAAGCTCTTCGTAATCATTTCTCTAAAAGTAAAAAATGCACTGAAGGAAGCCAAATATGGATAACTTCAATGCATTTTTTATTATTTAGGGCGACTTATTTCCCAGCCTTGATGATCCTGAAAATATCAAACTTATTTTTAGTCTATTTTAATTGTCGATGAATTTTCATAGACCTATTCTTTTGAACCTATTGATTTTGAGTGACATAAAATAAAAATATTGACTAGTATAACAAAGCCTAAAAATAGGAATTTGGATAGCAGTCTTTCCCCATTCCATATTTTAGAAAAAATGACAAACATTACTACATTAGTTATTGAAATGAACCAGTCTTGAACTTTTATTCCGAAGATTTTCTTAGGCACCTGTCCATGCACCAAAACCAGCTCCTAGCAAAGCGCCACCTATCCCACAAGCGGCCATTGCATATGGTCCACCAGCCGAACATATCTTTACACCTGTGGTTGCCCCTGATAAGGTCGTACCTAAAATCCCTACGGCACTACCTCCTCGAATTGCTTTTAATTCCTGATTAGAAAGAGAGACTGTGCGTGCTTTTTCATTCATAGTCAAAACCCCCTTTATTTTATTGCATCCCAACCAGCGGCAGCACCACCGGCTACAACACCATATAGTCCACCAACAACACCACAAGCAGGTCCACAAATTGCAGTTCCTAAGCCTGCACCTCCAGCAGCTCCTGTAGCTATTCCACCAACAACTTGTCCTAATTGACTCCAAGCACTACCACCAATTACTTTTTTGGTATCTTCAACTGACAAGATCGTTACTTTTTCCATTCAAAAACCTCCAATTTATTATTTTTACAAGAAAATTCTAGCACGGTGAACATTAAAAAAATGATTCTATCATGAAATATCTAAAATCAAGCTTGAAAAATACAAGAACGATAGTAGTATCAAGCAATTAAACTCTCAGCTTACAGATCAATTTATGAATGTTACGGTATGAGACGTTAACTATTTAAAGTAGTCTTTCACTTTATTAAACAGATCTTGTACGGCATTTTTCCCTCCCGAAAATATTGATCCACCTCTTACCGCTCCCCCTCTGATAGCTTTTGCTTCTTGTTTCGTCAATTTTTTCCTATTCAATATATCATCACTCCTCTTAATTTGTAACTAGAGTATATGATTCTCCATATTAAAAAGGATTAAATTGTCATAACATCGTATTTTTTAATCTCAAAATCTAAGTTAAGGCACATGACATATTTTTTAAAAATAGAACTAATTTTAATATCATTGCTATAAATAATTAAGCACTGATGATATGTAGAAGGATGCCCCATTCGTTTTGTATACAACAATTTTTACAGCTTTATGATTTATATGATTGAAAAAGACAAAAAGCATCTAAAAACACTCCGCATATCTCTGCGAGATTCTTAGATGCATATTGATAAAGCTTAATCGATTAATTATGAAACAGTCTTTTCAATAGCTTAGTTTTAACAAGTGGAAAATGACATGAGTATTCCTCAGGAAATATTATAGTGCGAGATTTGTAATCAATTGATTTTATTTGTTGTGGATTGATCAAAAATGATTTGTGTACACGAAGCAATTCAGGATACTCATCGGTTAAGTCATTCAGCTTTCCATAAAATTCATACATAATATCCTCACCATATAGAATTAATTTATGGGGGGTGGGAGAAGTTTCGATGAAGTAAATAGTCGAAATATCTACTCTGATACTTCTTGAGCCCATCAAAAATGATAAATGTCGGTGGTTAGGTGATCGATCAATAAAAGTTTTTTGGTGGCAACTATTTAGTACTTTTTGAATTTGTTTTTTTTCAGTATGACTATCCTTCACGATATAATTTAATGGTGATATCTGTCTTTGTAGAGTCTTTATGGCTAGTTCCTGATGTGAAGTAATAAAAACAATTTGTGCGAACTCGTTATCACTTCTGATTTGTTGCGCAATATCGATACCATCAAGACTCATACCGAGATCAATATCCAAGAAGAATAAACAATTAGTAATACTATTTCTTTTCAGATATAGAAAAATATCATCCGGATCTGTGGTTGCGAAAATGAGCTCCATATCATAATCATTGATCATAATCCAGTTTTCAATCACAGACTTATAGTATTGAACTAATATTGAATTATCATCACATAAGAAAATTGGCAAAGCTATACTAATCACGCTTTCTTTATATTTAGAGTAGAAATAAATAACTGATCAGCGGCATAATGCATAATATCAGCTTGCTTTGTTGTTGATAATATGTCATTGAGGTTGTTTAAACCTAGACCTCTATCTGGTCCCTTACTACTAAACGCTTTTTTATTCATTAAATCTAAGGGAGGTAACTTTCCTTGATATGAATTCTCAATAGAAATTTCTATTATATCAATATTTGCCATTACTAAAACATTTAATATTTTATCAGACGATTCTTTCGCGGCCTCTATGGCGTTATCCATCAATATTCCAACAATCCGAACTAGTTTAACTTCTTCTAGATTAAAATGACTTATTGGTTTTAGGCATTCAAAATGAACGTTTATGTTCTCTTGCTCTGCTTGCAATAGTTTAGTAGCCAAAAGGGACTTTAAAGATTGAACTTGAATGTTACTAATTTCAGAAATACGCATAACATTATTGTCAATCATCTGATGTGAGTAGTCTAACATCTCAGCCAAATATTCACGATTTATTTCATTCATTTCTTGTGATGCATTTAAACCAATTAAAAGGTTCTTATAATCATGACGAAATTTTTTTAACTCTTGGTAGTTTCTTTCTATATCACTTGTATAGCTATTCATCATATGCATCTTTTCTTTTAAATTTTCAAGATCTCTTTTTTCTTGATTCTTTTTTATTGAGAGATAGGTAAAATAAATTGAAATTGAAAACTGGGCAATAAGAAATCCAAGCATTATCAGGCTAAAAATACCCAGAGCTTGCATTTCTCTTAAAATTTCACTAAATAAAATTATGATGATGACTAATATAGCTAGTTGCATGGTAAAGATTTTATTTTCTTCTAATGATAAGGGTTGGCTTAATATTTTACGCTGAATTATTATTGCAATTCCTAGGGACAAAAGCCAATTCATTGTAATCACAACAACAACTGCTAAAGCTCCTCGATAATTTAATGCATTCATTTTAAGGCTAAAAATAAATCTAGCTAAATTAGAAGTAAGAAACGGAATAATCCAATATATCAATATTGAAAGGAATATCCCAAAAAGATCACTGATTAGAATGCGTATATCAGTTCGGTTCCATCTATAAAAATATAATAAAGTTATTGAGAGCATGACTGCAAGTATTCCTAAAAATGCATTCGTCATTGAAATTAGGGTAAGTGGTATTAATAGTAACAATATACCTATAAGAAATAATTTGGACTTTATGTTGGTTAATAAGTGTATCAATATAAATAGTAAAATAAGATCAAAGAACTCGATTGAAAAGTAAGAAACAGAATCAAGCAATACCATAAGAACACTCCTAATTCTGATAGTCCTCTAATTATAACAAGAATCATATAAAATAGGCAGTGTATTAACAGATTTATATTTTCATCATTTTTATACCTTTGTCATTATTTCCCAGAGTTCTTCATATGTTCGATTGAGTGTTCTCAATTGTAGATGCGTGCCAGATTCGACTAGTCGTCCATTATCTAAAACAAATACTTGGTCACATTCTTTAGCGATAGATAAATGATGTGCTATGAATAGAATCGTTTTATTATCCATATTCATTAAGTTTTGAATGATACGGTGTTCTAAACGAGTATCTAATCCACTAGTTGCTTCATCGAGTATCAGAATATCTGAATTCTTTAGTAGAGCTCTTGCAATAGCTAATCGCTGTTTTTGACCACCGGAGAGATTACTGGCACCCTCTTCAATAGGTGACTGAAATTGAAGGGGTAATCCTTCAATATATTCTTTTATCTGAGCCAATTCACATGCCCAAATAAGCTGTTTTTTTGTGGGGTGATAGTCTAAACCAAAACTCAGATTTTCAAAGATAGTGCCACTAAAAAAGAAAGTTTCCTGTGATACATATCCAATCATATTTCTCAAACCGATCTTTGAGATATCTTGAATAGAAATACCTTGAATGTGTATGCTTCCCTTTTCAGGACTATAAAAATTCATGAGTAATTTGGCTAACGTTGATTTACCAGATCCACTCATCCCAACGATTGCTACTTTCTCATTTGAATTAATTGAAAAAGAAAGATCATTTAGAACATTTTCTTCGAATCCATAGGCAAAAGATAAGTCCTTTACTTCGATTAATGGCGCTTTCGTAAAGCATTCAGTATGATTCATTTTTTGACTGATTGTCTCACCAATAAGTTCTCGATCTAGAGAGAAAATTTCGTTTAATCGATCATTAGCTACTTTTGCCGTTTGAATCTTTACCTGAAGATTAATGATATTTTGCAAGGGTGTTGTGAAGAAAGACACCAGGGCATTATAAGTAATCAATTGTCCAATAGACAGCTCTCCCTCGATTACTAAGTACGTACCAATCCACAATAACGTGGTAGAACCTATTATTTGAAGCGCCGTTTTTAAATTCGATTGTAGATTATCAAGATTTGCATTTTTGAATGATTTATCCATCATCTCTTTGAATTGACTCTGAACTTTATCAAACACTTGGTCAGTCGCATTAAAGGACTTTATTGTCTCTATCCCTTTCAAGCTTTCAATAATCTGAGAATTGACTACAGCACTAGATTCCATTTGTTCTTCATTAGTTCGATCAAATGGTTCTATAAATAGAAAAACAATTAAACCGTAAATTGGAAGTGTAATGCAACTAATTAAAAATAAAAGACGATTTTGTAAAAACAAAACAGTTCCAATAAATATAGCCATTGATACATCTAAAAATAGGGATATTGTGGCATTTGCCAAGGCATCGATAATTTTGTTGGCATCTAAAAATCTCGAAATAATTTCCCCCGACTTTCTTGTTGAAAAGAAGTTCAATGGTAAATTCAAAACATGGTTGAAATATTTCAGCATAATCGAAGAACCTAGCTGTTGTCCCAACCTAATTAAAAGATACTGTTTAAAATACTGGAATAATGTTTGTATCACACACATTGATAAAAGACCTATTGAGATGATTTCTAATAAGTTAACAGATCTTGAAGGAACAATTTCATCAATTATCACTTGAAAGTAATAAGAACCTATGATGCCAAACCCAGTTAATATAAAAGAAAGGAGTACAATACTGGCAATTATCTTCTTATAGCTTGCCAATAAAGGAATAAAGGAGAATAAACCATTGGATCTATCTTGTGTGGGATGATAATTCTCAGTAGGAGTAGTAGTTAATAAGATTCCTGTTCATATAGAAGAAAATTCTTCTGGCGTTCGTTCAATTTTTCCTTTAGCCGGATCAGCCAGAAGCAACTTCCCATTTTTCATTCCATAAACGACAACGTAATGGAAGAATGTTCCATCATTGATTATGTGAGCAATCAATGGATAGGGCACATGTTCCTCTTTCCAAATTGATTCATCAGTTTGAAAAACCTGCGTTTGAAAATTGAAATTATTTAATGCTTGGACTAATCCAAAAGCTGAGGTACCTTGACTGTTTGTTCCTGACATTAAACGTAATTTACTGATAGGAACGCTTGTATCATAAAAATTTAGGATCATAGAAAGGCATGCAACACCACAATCTTTTTCATCATGCTGCTTAATCAATTTTATTTTTCTCATTGTACTTACACCTTCTCTAGCGCTTAATATGGTGTAAATATACTTGTATTCATAGAATATTATTCCGAATTGTCCTGAAATCTCTCATTCGTATCCTAAAGTGATGAGGGGATTAATTTCTTCTGCACTTTTGTTAAAAAGGAAAAATTCGCCCGTCGTTTTCCGGTAGAAAGAAAGCTGGCTATCTTGGGCGACTGGGTGGGCACTGTCGGTGTCGTGCGCTTACCACTAATAAGTTTTTCCATTTTTCTTTCCTCTCTTTTTTAGAGTTGCTATTCACTCTAGTGGGAAATTTTGACGCTAAGATGGTCATTCATTCAAAAGCCCTTTAATCTTTACTCACTAAAATCTTAAGACTAGAAAACAACAGGGTCAATTTGAATTCCCCCACACAAAAAAGACACCCGCTTCCTGCGAATGCCTTTTTAAGGGTGAAGGTCGAGTCGTTTATACACCTAGTTTTTCCTTTAAAGCTTCGGTCAATGTTTGGGAAAAATTGATGTTTTCAATTTTTGCCAAGTCATTGAGCCATTCAGGAATGGTTACATTTTTTCGAACACTTTTCGCATGGTAACGACGGCGGTAGGCAACGGGATCGAAGCCGATGAGCGCCACTTGCTTAGTAGGAAATTGCTTTTGCACCGTGGCTATGGGGGTTGCTGGGGGAAATTTTTGATAGTCTTCAAGGGCTAAGCCTAAGACCTCTTCTGCCATCGCATAGGCTTCTTCTAAGGAGTCCCCTTGGGTCATGGCCGCGGGGATATCTGGAAATTTCACTAAAATGTATTGACCATCTTTCTCTAAGGTGGCAGGATAAACTAACATCAAATCATCCTTTCTTGGGATATTATTTCAAGCCGGCCTGCTTAAGAATGGCTTGTTCGAGTCCTTTGCCGAGATCCTTACTATGCATAGAGACAATGACGGTTCGTTTTGTGCTGGGATTAAAAAATTTCTGGTGGCTACCGGCCCTACTTTTCACGGTTTTAAAGCCATTTTTCCTCAGTAATTTGCTCATTTGCCTGGGTGTTATCGGCATATGAAGCTTCCTCCCCCCTGTTCTATACATATATTATACACACCAAATGAAGTTTCGCCAAGCGATTTTTGGGTGCATTTTTCTCTGTTTCGGTTGGTATTACACTTTCACTGGCCATTATTCATTCGCTTATCGACACATTAAAAATTCCCCCACACAAAAAAGACACCCGCCCGGTGCGAGTGTCCTTTTTAATGGATGCAAATCTGAATCTAGAAAATCAAGTGCGCAATGAGACTGACGATCGGAAGTGAAATCAGAGTCCTTTCGATGAAAATAACGAACAGGTCCTTGAGATTGACGGGAATTTTGCTGCCGAGAATCACGGCGCCAGTTTCACTCATGAAGAGGACTTGCGTGATCGATACCGTCGCAATAATAAAGCGCGTCATGTCGGATTGAATCCCTTGGGCAATCATGGCCGGCAGGAACATGTCCGCAAAGCCCACCAGCATCGTGTCCGAGGCGATTTGGTATTCTGGCACCTGGAGAATATTTAAAATTGGACGGAAAGGCAGGCCGATCCAGCTGAAAATGGGGGTAAAGGTTGCCAGCATTAAGGCCAAGGTGCCAAAGGTAATAATAGACGGCAAGACCGAAAGCCACATATCTAACGCCGTGGTCAGCCCTTGCTTCACTAATTTTTTGAGCGAGAAGTTTTCTTCGGCCTTGGCGGTCGCTAATTTTAAGGCGTAGTCTAATTTACCTTGATCGGCAGGCAAATCTTCCGTTTTGTTTTTGTTTTCGCCCGTATAATAGCTATTTGGCTTTTTATTCAAAGGGTAAATGCGTGGCAGGATAAAAGCATTCGCCAGCCCCACCACACAGACGGTCAGGTAGAATACGCCCAGGTACTTCAGCAGGCCGACCGTGTCTAAAATCACGATACAGAAGGTGATGGAAACAGCCGAGAAGCAAGTCGCAATCACCGCGGCTTCCTTGGCTGAATAATAGCCTTCTTCGTATTGGCGGCTGGTCAGGCTGACACCAATCGTCCCGTCGCCGACCCAGCTGGCTACACAGTCGATCGCACTCCGCCCAGGCAAGCCGAAAAGGGGACGCATCACCGGGGTTAAGTAAACCCCCAAAAATTCCAGCAGGCCAAAATCAGTTAAAAAGGGCAGCAGGAAGCCAGCGAAGAAGAAAATAATGAAGAGGCCGCCGATTAAGTCAAACATGATCATCTGCCCGGTTTCCTCGTGGCCAATATAGGTCGTCTCGAGGGAAAAGTAAATAATCGTACCTAAAATCACGGCTAGAACTCGCACGCCGTACCAGAAATTGGTCAAAGCGGCAGCGCGTTTTAAAAATGGACTATTTTCAATGAATTTTGGCTTGAAAAATTTATATAAGCTTGCCAGCCCAAAGGAAACATAAAGCATGATTAAGACCAAAGTGGGAATGATATTTCCCAGAAGGCCTTGAAGTTTATCAGCCAGAAGTGCCACAAGAATGGTGGTTTCCCCTTCGAAATTGAAGGGCACCATCAAGAGCACGACGCCCAATAGGGACGGCAGTATGAATTTCCCAAGAGCCGTTTTTTTCGTGTGGGTCATTTTATCCTCCTTAATAAACAAAAAAATCGTCCCTAAAAGGAACGATCCACCCTGATAACAGCAGCTGTTAATGGTAGCTAGCCAGAAGTCGCTACTCATTTCACGACTTCACCACAAGCAATCCGGTTCAATGGCGGGGGCTTTGGCATTTTCACCCAATAGCCTCTCTAAGAAAAGCGCCCGGCACCTACTCTTTGCTTCGTCGGTGTGTGACATTTCGTTAAGCTTAACTCGATATGGTTCATACCATAACATGGTGGGAGAGTTTATGCAAGGCTTAGGCGTGAAATGTTAGTGTCAAGCAATGCTCGGTCAATCATAAAGAACTCTATCTCGTATCTAATTATTCAAAAGTCACTTCGTTTTTGTGCTAAAGGACGCTGCGTTGAAAAGCAGTGGCACCGGCTTACGCTTCATAAAAGCTTACGCCTGACCGTCCTATTCTGGCTCTATGTCGTTGGAAAGGCCTCGCTACGCTCACCCTATCGGCACTCCGAGAGCCAGATATACGGACGGCCTGCTAACACTGCTAACGCAGGTCTTTAGCACGCACTCCGTGTCTTTTGGCGAAGTAGCTAACAAAATGTATGGTATAATTTCCCGACCATACTGCTTGACACTTCACTTGGAATCGTGCCCTGATGGGCACCACAAGAACTTTGTTGCGGCCTGTGACTTAGTATTGCCCTAACAATCCCTGGATATTCGGGTATAAATGGGCTTGTATTAGCTTCAAAATCTGATCGAACAGCTTCTTCAAAACAATGATTAGATTGAGCGGTGATAATGGCAGTCATCGCTGCTGCGCCTTGACGGGTCCAATTTCGTCCTTGCTTTTTCATTCGATAAGTATAAAGCCGATGGCCTGCTTCACAAACGCCACCGGAAAAATGGTCTGGCAAGCCTCTTTGTTCTGCTGGTTTAATAAATAACCAATTCCGTTCAAGATAAGCTCTTAAAGTTTTAATTAATGTTTAAGAAAAGTTTTAGCAGGCCGGGGAGTGGCTTGCCAGGTCTTGGTTAACCGGATGTTAACGGCTGGCCGGCGGGGAGTCAGGGGGGCGGTTTACTATCAGTAAAACCCATTAACCCAGGGCAGGCTAATCATTAGGAGGCTTGAGCGGGCAAAAAGGGCAGTTTTTGATGAATAAACTCAGCCAGTATGAGGCGGCCAATTTTACTATCGGGAAAGCCTGTGACGACCATAAACCTGACCCGCCCACAAGAAGCAAAGCCAAAGGACGAGAAATGCCTCCTCAGGACAATAAGAGTAGCCTAATTTCACCTCAAAGCCCACTTGACTAGAAAAATTTCTAGAAATTAGCTTAAAAGACTTGCATTTCTATTTATTACTGGTATACTAATAGCAATTTGAATAGTAATCCTTTAAAGGTTGGTCCCGTGAGGCCAGGAAGGACACAACACCAGGGCATCAGTATGCCCAAGTTTGGTGCTAGACATTTTTCAGGAATGCTGTGAACTCCTGCCTTTTCGGGCAGGAGTTTTTTTGTGGAAGGAGGCGGGGGCTTGACACAAGTCTTGATGGACGCGAATAAAATGAAACGGACCCTGGCGCGCTTGACCTATGAGATCATCGAGCAGCGCAGTAGTTTGGAAGGTGTGGTTTTGATCGGCATTCAAACGCGCGGCATTTACTTGGCCCAGCGTTTGGCCGAGAATATTAAAAAATTTGAGGATTTTGCTGTGCCGGTGGGGGAATTGGATATTTCCCTCTACCGGGACGACATGCAGGAGAAGCATCAGGATGCCCAGTTGAAGGGGACGGACGTGTCTTTTTCGGTGGTCGATAAAACCGTGATTTTAGTGGATGACGTCCTCTACACCGGGCGGACCATGCGGGCGGCTTTGGATGCCGTCATGGATCTGGGCCGGCCGAAGAAAATCGAAGCCTGCGTCCTCGTGGACCGGGGGCACCGGGAGTTGCCGATCCGTGCCGATTATGTCGGTAAAAATATTCCCACGTCCCCCGCAGAAAAAGTTGTTGTGGAGTTAGCAGAAATTGACAAGCGTGAACAGATTCGTCTGGTTCCACTTGCCGAGTCCTAGTGGTCAAAATTAGTCGTCACTTTTGGGTAAGCATGGAGGTTCAGCATGAAAAATAACAAGCAAATCTTAAACGAAGTCAAGGTCAAGTCCCAAGAAACACATGTGCATTTACCGCATCTGGTTTCCATGGAAAATTTAACCCCTCAAGATGTCCAAGCTTTAATCGACCGCGCCATGGAATTCCGCGCTGGCGCTAAAAGTGCCTTGCCTGAGCGCGATTTCTATGTGGCCAACCTATTCTTCGAAAACAGTACGCGCACACACCGAAGCTTTGAAATGGCGGAACGTCGTTTAGGCCTACAAGTGTTAGACGTGGATACGAGCACCAGCTCCACCAGCAAGGGCGAAACCCTCTACGACACGGCCTTAACCCTGTCGGCTTTAGGGGTCGATGCGGTTGTCATTCGCCATTCCGAAGACAAATACTACGAGCCCCTCATCCAAAGCCCTCACGTGCACGCCGCCGTCATCAATGGTGGGGACGGCAGTGGCCAGCACCCTAGCCAATGTCTGCTCGACCTGATGACCATCTACCAGGAATTTGGCCATTTCGATGGCTTGAAGGTGGCTATTGTGGGGGACTTGCGCCATTCCCGCGTGGCCCGCTCGAACATGATGATGCTCAAACGCCTCGGGGCTGAAGTTTACTTCTCTGGGCCAAGGGAATGGTATGTGCCTGAGGAATTTGACCATTACGGCGAACACTTACCGATCGATGAGCTCGTGGAAAAGGTGGACGTCATGATGATGCTGCGTGTCCAACACGAGCGCCATGACGAGCACTCGCCTTTCTCTAAGGAAAACTACCACCAAGAATACGGCCTCACCGAAGCACGCGGGGCCCGGCTCAAAGACCACGCCATTATCATGCACCCCGCCCCTGTGAATCGGGACGTGGAAATTGCCGACAGCTTAGTTGAAGCGCCGAAATCCCGCATCGTTCAACAAATGTCCAATGGGGTTTACATGCGGATGGCGATTTTAGAAGGCATTCTCTCTTAGGAGGTCAATGTGGCAATTTTACTGAAAAATGGACGGGTGCTAGATGGGAAAAACCAACTGCTTCCTATGGATATTCTCGTACAGGGGGATACCATCCAAGCGCTCGGCCAAGATTTAGAAGATCATCTAGCTAGCGAAGACTTAACCATTGAAGACTTAAACGGCCAATTCCTCGCTCCGGGCTTTGTGGACTTGCATGTGCACTACCGGGAGCCGGGCTTTACCGAGAAGGAAACGGTGAAAACAGGTGCCGAAGCGGCCGCACGGGGGGGTTTTACGACCGTTTGTGCCATGCCCAACACTCAGCCGGTGCCAGATACGGTGGAAGCCTTCCAAGCGATGGTGGAGCGCAACACCCAAGACGCCAAAATTCACGTCGAGCAGTATGCCCCCATCACCAAGGTCTTAACCAGTGAGGAAATTACTGATATCAAAGCCCTAGCTGCTGCTGGTGCGGTTTCTTTCACCAATGATGGCGTGGGCGTGCAAACAGCAGGCACGATGTATGAAGCCATGCAGGCGGTGGCAGCGGTGGACGGGATTTTAACCGCCCACACGGAAGACAACAGCCTGCTCTATGGTGGCGTGATGCACGCTGGGAAGAAAAATAAAGACGCTGGCCTGCCCGGCATGCTGGGTTTGACTGAGTCTACGCAAATTGCCCGGGACGTGCTCCTAGCTGAAGCGACGGGCGTCCACTACCACGTCTGCCATGTTAGCGCTAAGGAAAGTGTGCGCGTGATTCGGGACGCCAAGCGGGCGGGCATTCACGTGACTTGTGAAGTGACCCCGCACCATCTGCTCTTAACGGAAGACGACGTCGATCCTAAGAATGCCAATTACAAGATGAATCCGCCCCTCCGCAGCCAAGCGGATCGGGAGGCCTTGCGGGCGGGGTTGTTGGACGGGACGATCGATTGCATCGCCACCGACCACGCCCCCCACACCCAAGCGGACAAGGCAGCCGGCTTCTTAGAGGCGCCCTTTGGTATCATCGGGTCGGAAACTTGCTTCCCCATGCTCTACACCCATTTGGTGAAAGAGGGACTCTTGACCTTGCAAGACTTGGTGGATCATTTAACCTGCCGGCCCGCAGCTTGCTTTAACCTGCCGGGCGGTGCCTTGGCAGTGGGCCAGCCAGCGGATCTCACCGTGATTGATTTAGAGGCGACTGATACCTTGACGGATGACTATTTTGCTTCGAAAGGGCGCAACACTCCTTGGCTAGGAGAAAGGGTTCAAAGTCGGATTGAAAAAACGATGTGTAGAGGACAATGGGTTTTTAAACGTTAGGAGAGTGGACAGACACGGTGAAAACAGAAGCGATGACGATTGTTACACAGGAGGAAATTGCCGAGGATATTTACAAGCTCGTGGTCAAGGGTGACTTAGTCGACCAAATGCATGAGCCGGGTCAATTTGTCCACCTCCTGCCGCCTCGGGCTGATTTACTCCTGCGCCGGCCTTTGGGGATCAATGAAATTAACCACGAGAAGCAGGAATTTGCCATGATTTACCGGGTTCAAGGCGATGGGACACGGGCCATTAGTGAACTCAAGGCTGGTGAGAAGATTGATATCATGGGTCCCTTAGGCCATGGCTTCCACCTCGACAACCTAAAGCCCGGCCAAACAGTCTACGTTATTGGTGGTGGGATTGGGGTGCCGCCCCTCTACCAATTAGCCCTTGATCTCAAGGAAAAAGGCGTGACCCTAAAGCACTTCTTTGGCTTTAAAACAGCGGCGGAAGTCTACTACGAGGAGGCTTTCCAAGCCTTAGGGGAGACGGTGGTGGCAACCGACGACGGCTCTTACGGGAAAGCTGGCCTGATCATGGAACACTTGCCGGAAGAAGAAGAGAATTTAGCTGGAGTCTTCTCTTGTGGACCGACGGGCTTACTCCGCAGTGTGATGGGGCGCTTTGCCGAGCTGGATAATGTGCAATTATCCCTGGAGGCGCGCATGGCCTGTGCGACAGGCGCTTGCTACGCCTGCATTTGCCACACGCCTAAATCCGCCCTCGATACGGTCAAAGTGTGTGAAGATGGCCCTGTTTTCTATGCGAAGGAAGTGATTGTCTAATGGGACGACTCCAAGTGAGCCTGCCCGGCTTAGCATTGAAGAATCCGATCATCCCCGCCAGCGGCTGCTTTGGCTTTGGGGAGGAGTACGCCCGTTTTTATGATTTGAACCAATTAGGCTCGATCATGATTAAGGGCACCACGCTAAAGCCGAAATTTGGCAATGAACCGCCGCGCGTGGCCGAAACGCCGTCCGGCATGCTGAATGCCATTGGCCTGCAGAATCCGGGGGTGGAAGAAGTCCTGGCTAAGAAATTGCCCTTCCTCGCCCAGTATGAGGACCTCCCCATTATCGCGAATGTGGCGGGATCCCAAGCCGAAGACTATGTGGAAACCAGCCGCCGGATCTCTAAGGCAGAGAATGTCCATGCCATTGAGCTGAATGTCTCCTGCCCGAACGTGAAGGAAGGCGGCATTCAATTTGGCACCCACCCCGAAATCTTAAAAAGCTTGGTAGAAAAAGTCACCGCTGTTTCTGAAGTGCCTGTTTACGTGAAACTCAGCCCGAATGTCACGGACATTGTGGAAATGGCCCAAGCAGCAGAGGCTGGTGGGGCGGACGGCTTGACCATGATTAACACCTTGGTGGGCATGCGCATTGATTTGCATACCCGCCAGCCCATTCTAGCCAACGGGGTCGGCGGCTTATCCGGACCAGGCATTAAACCCGTCGCCATTCGCATGATCCGCCAAGTTGCCCAGCAAACGGACCTGCCGATTATTGGCATGGGGGGTGTCATGACCGTGGATGATGTCTTGGAGATGTACATGGCCGGTGCGAGCGCAGTAGCCGTGGGCACGGCCAACTTCACCGATCCTTACATCTGCCCGAAATTGATTGCGGCCTTGCCCCAGCGCATGGATGAATTGGATATCCCCAGCCTAGAAGCCTTGCGTGCTGATATCGCCCAAACCCTACGCCCCTAAAGCAACCCTTCACCAGTCTACGGACTGGTTTTTTGCTTTTAAGCCTCCGTCAAGCTGGCAAGCCTTTCCCAGGGCTTAAGGGCCGGCCTATGGTAAACTAAGGTGAGGTAAGGTGTGCTTTTCCAAAGGAGGAAAACCCATGGACTATACCAAAAGTAATTCAGAAACGATTGATCGCTGGGCTAGAGCCGGCTGGCAGTGGGGGCAGCCGGTGAGCGCTGCAGCGTGTGCTAAGGCCCGACAAGGCAATTTTGACGTCTACCTCACGCCCACTAAAGCCGTGCCCCCAGCCTGGCTGGGAGAGATTCGCGGCCGGAAAATTTTAGGCTTGGCCAGTGGAGGCGGCCAGCAGATGCCTCTCCTGTCTTGTGCTGGCGCCCATTGCACGGTCTTGGATTATTCTAAGGTGCAATTAGCGACCGAGGCGCAGATGGCCAAGCAAGAGCATTACGATATCGATATCATCCACTATGATATGACCCAGCCCCTGCCCTTTCCTGACGAGTATTTTGACCTGATTTTCCACCCGGTATCCAATTGCTATGTGGCGGAGGTGAAGCCCATTTGGTAAGAGTGCTACCGCATCTTAAAGCCTGGCGGCCGGCTGTTAGCGGGCCTTGATATTGGGGTCAATTACATTGTTGATGAGACGGAAACGAAGATTATTAATCATTTACCCTTCAATCCCTTGAAAAATGCCGACCAACGCCAGCAGCTGGCGGCGGGCGACTTTGGCATGCAATTTTCCCACACCATTGAAGAGCAGGTGAACGGCCAGTTGGAGGCCGGCTTTATCCTGAGGGCGCTCTTTGATGACACCAATGGGGAAGGGCGCTTGGAGGCATTGAATATTCCTACTTTTCTGGCGACTTACAGTGAAAAACCCAAATAAAAAAGTGAAGCGGGGGGCTCGACAGAGCTCGCTTCACGGCTTATTATTTGCTCGGGCTGTCCCACAATTGTTCGATTAAAGCCAAGGACTGCGGGCTAAGGTGCTGCTCGTATTGGAGCAAGTCCGCCCGGCAGCGCTCGAGGCGATTTTCGATCCCTTGCTGGGTTTTCAAGCTTTGCGCCTCTGCCTTCGCCTTTTGATAGTAGCGGGGGATGAAGTCAGCCAGAAAATGCCCCTCCAAGGCGGCCGCCTCCTCGGCAGATGGCAGATGGGGCGCTAGGTTATTCGGCAAATGATAGTCGGCTCGTAATTTTAAGCTCGTTAAGGCTGCCACTTTTGCTTGTTTTAAGTACTTAAAAAAGGTCCCTAAGTGGGTGGTCTCGCCCAAGAAACCCATGGCCGTCTGGTAGTCACCTTCCAGTTCTTGCACGGCTTTTATGCAAGCTTTTTTAGCATCTGCACTTAGGGGCAGGCGCTTTTTGACGCTTGTGGTTTTTGGCCGGGCATTGTGCTGCAAAATGAGGGCATAGGCCACGAGAGTCCCCAAGAGGGCGCCCGGGAAACTGCCGAAGAAGGCCCCCAACAGTGTCCCCCACCACACGCGCTCTCGCGGCCAAGGCGTGCGCTGAACTTCCACTTCCGCTACATAAGTGTAAGCGGTAGTGACTGGTTTTCTTGGTTTAGACATGGTATCCCCACTCCTCGTGTTTTCCTTCATTCTAACATGAGTGGCCAAGCCTTGGGAAGGCCTTACGGGTAGCTTGCTGGCAGGCTTCAAGCAGATAGTTTGATTTTGAAATGAATATTGCTTATGCTTACCTTAACAAGTCAAAATTGCGACCTGTTAAAATATTCTTAGGAGGCTTATGATGTCAATGAAATTATACTATGCTCCTGGGACCTGTGCCGTAGCGGTTTGGATTTCCCTCGAATGGGCAGGGGCAGATTACGAAGTTGAAAGGGTGCAACTCAACTCCCCCGAATACAAGAAAATTAACCCCTTGGGTGCCGTGCCCGCCTTGGATAGCGGAAATGGCGAAATCAAAACCCAGGCCAATGCGATCTTGCAATATGTCGCCGCTAGCCATCCGGAAGCCGATTTAGGTGCTGACGAAGGCGTGGAAGATGAGTTCCTGTTCAACGAACTCGGGGCCTTCTTGACTGGCGACGTCCACCCTGCTTTCTGGCCGCTTTTCATGCCCCAACGGTTCACGTCCAGCTCGGCGAATGAAGAATTAGCCCATGTGAAGGAAGCTTCTTATAAGCAAATCGATAAAGTCATGACCCGCCTTGACCAATTGCTCGACGGTCGGGAACATTTGTACAAGGATAAGAAAACGGTTCTGGATGCCTATGCTTACATTTTAACGCGTTGGACGGTCAACACCCCTAAATCCTGGCAGGAATATCCCAATGTGAAGAAATTCATGGAGCATGTTGCTGCTGATCCTGATGTCAAACGTATCGTGGAAGAATCCACCAAATAGGAGCCGCTCATGAAAATCACGCTAGAAAAAGATCAACATCGCGCCGCTGCCTACGATGGCGAGCAAGAAATTGGGGAGTGTACGTATTCCCCCTCAGAAACCATCTGGATTATTGACCACACCGGCGTTGAGAAGGACTACCAAAATCAAGGCATAGCCCGACAACTGGTTGAAGCCGTGGTCAACGGCGCCCGCGAAGCCAAGGTTCAAGTGATGGCCACCTGCCCTTACGCCTTACGCCTGTTTAGAGAAACGGATGAATTTGATGACGTGGTAAAAAAATAGTTCACGGGTCGCACACTGGGGCTTGCCCCAGTGTTTTTTATTATGGCAGGAAATGGGATGAAGTCCGGCAGTAACTCAGCGGCTTGGGGAGAGAGGAGGTGGAGGCATGGAGTTTCAATATGATCAAGGCACGCACACCGTGCTGGCTTACGATCACCAGCGAGAAGTTGGACGCTTGACCGTATCGGCTTCTCCCAACATCTGGATTATCGACTTTCTCGGCGTGAAAGAAGCCTACCTTGGCCAAGGCTTAGACGAGGACTTAGTCGCTTATCTCCTGGCGAAAGCCCGACTGGCCAAAGTCAAAGTGACCGCAACCTGACCAAGCGTGCTGCACTTGTTTCATCAAACAAGCCAGTACGATGATATTCTACTCTAGCAGGAGACGTCCTTCTCCTGTTTTTTATTCCCTAAATGAAATCGCTATCCAATATCTTAAAACTTTGTTGACCGGTTTTGCCTTGGCTGTATATAAGTGTTAATATAATATATAAACAGTAGATACAGTGTAGTCAGAAGAGAGGAGGGGACAGTTGAACATTCAACTCAGCAATGCCAGTGGCGTACCCATCTACCTGCAAATCAAAAGACAACTCAAAGCGGCCATCATAGCGGGCGAATTAGCGGCCGGCGAAAAATTACCATCGATTCGTTTTTTGGCTAAGGAGTTGCGGGTCAGTGTGATAACAACGAAGCGGGCCTATGATGACTTGGAAGTGGAAGGTTTTATTCATTCGGTTCAAGGCAAGGGCAGCTACGTTTCTGTGCAGAATAAGGAATTGATTCGCGAAGAGCAGTTACGTAAGGTGGAAGCCTCCCTGATCAGTGCCCTGCAGCAGGCACGCTTGGTGGGGCTTCACATAGATGATGTCCATCAGATACTAGACACTTTAGGGGAGGATAGCGATGGTGACGAATGCAATTGAGATTAAGAATTTAAGGAAGCATTACCCCGGTTTTACGCTCGGGCCACTAAATCTAGCGGTGCCGACCGGTTGCTTGGTGGGCTACATCGGCGAAAATGGGGCCGGGAAAAGTACCACCCTCAAGGCCCTGTTAAATTTGGTGCAGGCGGATGCGGGTGAGGTGAAGATTTTGGGGCAGACCCCAGGCCAGGAGCCGGCCTTAATGAATCAGGTGGGAGTGGTTTTTGATGACTTGCACTTGCCCTTCGCGATGACGGTGGCCGAGGCAGGGCGTTTTGCCCAACTGGCCTTTGCCACTTGGGATGCGGCTTTGTTTGACCGCTACCTGACCCGCTTCAAACTCCCGAAAAAACGGCGGGTGAAAAGCCTGTCTAGGGGCATGAAGATGAAACTATCCTTGGCTTTAGCCCTCTCGCACGGAGCCAAATTACTCATTCTAGACGAGGCGACCTCTGGTTTGGATCCGGTGGTGCGCGATGAGTTGCTGGATCTGCTCCTCGACTTCTTGCAGGATGAGACGCATACGGTACTCATTTCCTCCCACATTTTGTCGGACTTGGAGAAGGCAGCCGACTATATTGCCTTCCTCCATGAAGGGCACATTCATTTTTTTGCCCAAAAAGACGAGCTTAAGGAGGCTTATGCCCTCTGCACCTTAACGGATGAACAGGCCGAAGCTCTACCTGCCCAGGCCATTGTTGGCCGGCGCCGCCATGCTTTTGGCCAGGAGCTGCTCGTTAAACGGGACTGCCTGCCTCATGGTGTGGACGGGGTGCAGCCCAGTATTGAAGATATTATGGTTTATACGATTCGGGGGTCAGAACAATGAAAGCTCTACTCTACAAAGATCTGGTTCAAGCGAAAGCCACCTACTTGCTTTTACTTCTGGTAGCAGGGGCCGTTGGCATCTATGCGGTCAGTCAAGGGCATCCGCTCCTGATCCCAGCCCTCTTTGTCTACTTACCAGTGCTGGCGAATGGCATTTCCTTTGGCGGCGAGGCCCAGGCGGGGACAGGGAAATTTATTTTCACCACCCCAATTTCTAGAAGCACCTATGTCTGGAGCAAGTACATGCTAACCTTGGTTTTGGCGCTCCTCGCTGCTATAGCGACCGTCATCATTTTGCGAGGCGATGGTAAGCCCAGATCCTTCATTATCCTGTTGGCTTCCTTGGCTTTCTTTGTGCCGGTATTTTTCTCTGCCATTCAGATTCCTTTTATCCTGAAATTTGGTGCTGAAAAGGGGCGTATCCTGATGGTCATCACCTATTTCCTCTTGTTTTTGGCTAGTAGCTTTTTCAGCAGTCACCGGCAAGTCCTCGTCCAGCAACTCAACGACTGGACCACCCACCAGCCCTATCTTTTGAGCGGTGGCCTGCTTCTCTTGGCTGTCGTGCTCCTCTTCCTATCGGTGGGAATAGGTCAACAACTCATGAAGCAACATGAATATTAATAAGGCACAAAGCAAACGGTAGTCATCGGCTACCGTTTTTATGAATTCTATTTTCGGTAGTGAGGCCAGAGAGGGGAGAAGCCAAGCTGATATCATCACAATAGCTTGGGACCGCCTCTTTGGTGGGTAGCGTGAAACAATTTCGCCAGTAAGAATTTTACAAGAAAGCGGGGGATAGTCATCATAAACGGGCGCGGCGGCCTGTTTTCCTTTGCGCTATTAAAAAGGCCAACCTGGCTTTAGTTTTCTATTGTGGTTGATGAAAGTCCCTCGTTCTTAGCGAGGGCTAGTTAAAAGCTTATTTTACCCCTTCATGCCTAACTTTCTATTGCATGTGGGGGCGTTTTATTGTATAAAGGGGCTAGGAGATTGGCTTAGAGCGGTGCTCTGAGAGGGAAAAGGTGAGGAAAGTGAAAAAAAGTCTGGCGATAATTTTACTAGCCGTGAGTATCCTGGCAGGCTGCCAAAACCTTGAGCATACGGTGCGCGACTGGCTGACCCCGGTGAGTGAGGAAACACCGGTGGCTGAGCACAAGAGTACCGTCAAATCTAAGGATGTGAAGGAAGCGGCACAGGAGGCCGCTCGGGAGGCCAAGGCTGGGGCTAAGGAAGAGGCTGAGCGCCCGCAAAATGGCCCAGCAGAACGCGCCTTGCTGCCGGCCAATGGGTCGCCCTTAGCGAATAGCCTGGCCTACCTGCAATTTGGGCTGGTGGACGCCGTGACGCACTTTCAGGCTTTTTACCCCGACGCAAAGCTCACACAGATCACCCTGGCCCCCGAAGCGGACCACTACGTGTACCATTTGCAGGGCCAGGATGAGGCCGGCCAGTATATGATGACTCTTGACGGTCACACAGGCTGTGGCAAGCGCCAGGCAGAAAGGGGCACAGCCCCCCAAACGCCTGCCCTCACCCTGCCTTCTGCCAGGCTCAATCAGCAGGTGAAGGCCGTGCTTAAGGAAATGACCGCCGAAAACGGGAGCGACTACACGCAGCTCACCTTCAAAATTTTTGTCGAAGGCAGTCGCCCCCAGGTGGAAGTGACCTTGGCAGCGCCCGTCGCTTCAACGAAGAACTTGCCGGAAAAAATGAGCCGGCGTTATGACTTAAACAGCGGTGAACGTTTAGACGAAGCCGGAAAAAAGGTAACAGCCAAGGCGCAAGGCGATCAGGACGCCGCAAAAGCAGAAGAAGAGGAATAAGGCTCGACACGCGTCGGGCTTTTTTAGTATAGGGTGACGGCCATTCGTTTAAATAGAAATAATAAGCCCAATATGCTATACTCAGGGTGAAGAAAGGGGAGAAAGCGATGAACTTACAGCAATACTTTAAAAACCTAGCCGCACAGGAATTGGTGGGTGTGGAGGAAGCCATAGCATTTTTCCAAAAGCATTTTCCAGAAACCGATATTGAGTCCCTGGAATTGAAATTTGACGGGGCCCGCTTCAAATACGAAATGCGTGGCTTAAACGATGACACCCGCTATGAATTTGCTTTTAATGCGGCGACGACAACCATTTTTAAGATAAAACCCAAGCCCTTGAAGGAGAAGTACCGGGGTGGGGTGCGGCGCCGGGAGAAGGCGGTGGCTTTGGATCACTTGCAGCCTTTGGAGGCCTTGATGGATCTGGCAGCGGCGCAGGTGCCAGCGGGCTATCGACCTTATGAGTGGGAGCTGGAGCGCAAGGGTGAGGTGACCGTTTGGGAGATTGAGTACACCGATGCCCAAGGCGACAAAGAAATGGAAATTAAAATTAACGCACAAACCGGCGACCTGATCAAGATTGAATTTCCCCGGTAAATTAGCATTCCCAGCTTACTCTCGACTTACCGGCTTTTCCTTAAGCAAGACTTAAATTTTTTTGCGGCCTTCTTTGTTGCAAAAGGTGGCGAAATCACCTATAAATAGAAGCACAGTGAAGGAGGAAAGAAGATGAAAAAATTAGCAGGTAGCCTGTTATTGGCCGGTGGTTTACTCTTCGGGTGCACGGCCAATGATGCCCAGGAAACACCGAGCAGCAAGGAGGTTGCAGCCCCTAAAACAGCAGCCTCTCAAGACACCCCGTCCCACCAAGAAGGCAAGGAAAGTGAGACCAGCCCAGCATTGGGTGTGGATATTGAACAAGCTTTCAGTATCTTTAAGGAAAAATACAGCCAAGCCAAGGTTGACCAAATTGAATTTGAAGAAGACCACGGGAAAACCACCTACAATATCGAAGGTTTAGCAGCGGGCAAGCAATACGAAATGACCATCGATGGGCAAAGCGGCGACGTTTTGAAGGAGTCTGAGGAAGTCGAACAAGACGAAAAGGCGGAAATTACGCCCGCCGATCTGGATAAGGTGGGCCATTATATCGAGCAAGCAAAACAGGAGGCCGGCGTTGGCTACGAGGTTAAGGAATACGAGCTCAAAGTCAAAAGTGAAGGGAAAAAATTTGACCTGAAACTCAAAAACAAAGACGGGCAAAAATTAAAATACAAGTTTGACTTCGAAACCGGTGAAATCTTAGAAAAAGAAACCGACTAAGCCTAAAGCTGGCCCTAGCTGGTCAGCTTTTTTCTTTTTTTGAAAAAGGCCTTTAAAAATTTCTGTTTAGGAGTATAATAGGGATGTTATGAATTTTACTGAAGCGGATATGGCGGAATTGGCAGACGCGCTACCTTCAGGCGGTAGTGAGCAAGCGCTCGTGCAGGTTCAAGTCCTGTTATCCGCATCCAAAGCTGGCCTTGTGGTCGGCTTTTTTTCTGTCCTCTGCCTTTAAAACTTTTGAGCACATCAATTGGAGCAGCGTCCAAGCCCCACTATAATAAATGTAATCGTGACTCACGGGCACACGCCCAGCATTTTAGAAAGTAGGTCAGCTATGTTAGAAAAAAACAGGCGTTGGCATTCCATCGCTCTTATATTATTTGCCTTGACGCTCTTTGCCAATTACCTATCGGCAGCGGGCTTGCTCTTCCCCTACGACCAAAAAATGATCTCCGACACCTACGCCAATTACCTGGCGCCAGCCGGCTTCACCTTCTCCATTTGGGGGCTCATCTACCTGGGCATGGCGGTGACCTTGGCCTTGCCTTGGCTGCGCGGTTTTTCCCGCACCTTCCAGAGCTTCTACCAGCAGAAAATCATGCCGGTCTATGTCCTCTGGCTGGGAGCGAATTTGCTGTGGATCATCTTCTGGTCCTATAACCTCATTTTCCTCGCCCTGGTGACGATTGTCGTCTACGCCCTAAGCCTCCTCTACCTGGTGCGCTTATTGGCAGGGCGGCTGGAGCTTTCCAATACACGGCCGTGGCTGTTAAAAATTCCTGTGGGCCTGCATGCCGGTTGGGTTGTTTTTGCGGCCTTTGCCAATTTAATGACCCTCCTGATCAAAGGCGGGATTGCCAGCTACTCGGTTTTGGACATTATGCTAACAACGCTGCTCTTAGTCGTCGCTTGTGCAACGATCCTCTACCTCTACCGGCAATTTGATAATTTTGCTTTGACGGTACCCGCACTTTGGGCGCTTTTTGGTATCATCGCGAAGCAGTGGCCCAGTTCCAGTTTCTACTATTCTAATATTTTCGTCATGTTGTTAGGTATCGTCCTTTTCTTTATGGCCTTGTACCTGCATTTGAAAATCCATCAAGAGCATCGCGCTCATCGTTAAATTAAAAAACACAGCTGTTTTGAAACACCTGGACAGGGGGATAATCTGTTACAGGTGTTTTGTTTTTCTGTTATAACACCCCTCGAAAGTCTGCCCGTGTTTACAAGGCATGAAAACTTAAAATAAAAAGGTTTTCTTGGATAATGATAACTGTTTTTCCTTGACCTTCTATTGTAATACTTATATAATAAAAGTGTAATAAAGTACCTGGGAGTTATCCCGCCCCTAAAGAAAGAAGGTCATATGATGTTTACCTCCAAAAACCGCTGGTACACCACGGCAGTTATTCTATTTATTGTCACCCTTTTGGTGAGTGCTTTGTCAGCGTTGGGTCTAGGCTTCCCTCATAGTCAAGCTGAGATCTTGAATGCATATGGCAATCTCTTCGTTCCGGTTGATTTTACCTTTGCGATTTGGGTCGTGATTGCTATCGCCATGGCCTTTACGTTAGCTCTGCCCTGGCTTAAGGCAGGCTCCCAAGCTTTCCAAGCCTTCTACCACGAGCGAGTCATGCCCTACTATGTGGTGTGGCTTTTGGCCAGCCTCCTGTGGCTCGTCTTTTGGTCTTTTGACCTGGTTTTCCTCGCCTTTTTGGCGGTCCTGGTTTATGCTGGGGCACTCTTAGGCCTCGTTCGCCTCATCCAACAGCGTGCCGATCTGAATGATCGGACGCCCTGGCTCTTGAAAATTCCGGTGGGCTTCCACGCCGGCTGGGTGGTTTTCCTCGCCTTCGTTAACTTCATGACCCTCATGGTGAAGTGGGGGCTCAACAGCTTCTCCTACTTCGACATGGTGCTGACGGTCATTTTGCTGGTGGTGGCTTGTGCTGCGATCTTCTGGCTCTATGACCGCTATGATAATTTCGCCTTGACCGTGCCCACTTTCTGGATGCTTTTCGGAGTCATGGTCCAACAACGTCCCGACTCCGCCTTTGCCCATCCCAATGCTTACGTTATGGGCTTGGCTTACGTCTTAATGATTGGTGCCTTGGCCCTCCACATTAAAATTTTAAAGGAGCACCAATTTAGTCGTGAAGCCAAAGTTTAATATTCGTCCCCGTTTTCACCTGCTAAGTTACTTTAGCAGGTGTTTTTTAATTTTTAGAGGGCTTGGCTTGGGGCCTCAATTGATGGACTCAGAAGCGTCCATCAGACGGCTTCTGCTGGCTGCTCTGTTTGCTTGGAAAACACTAATCGTACAAAACCTGTTTCCTTAAGGGTACAAATAATGTACTTAAAGCAGCGACAAAAGCTCAACTCGGAGCTGGGCACATCGCTGCAGGTCAGGGCTTTTTTTCTATTAGGGGGCCAAGAAGTGGGCAGTCGCAAGCTTTTGTGGACTCGGCCATTGAAAATGCTGGCGGAGGGGGGCTTGGTTCATACGGCCTCCTCCCTGCCGCCACCAGCAAAAACATTGAGTCCACCAGGCAAAAGCCACTACAATAGGAGTGATTGTATTTTGCTTTGTGAAGAAGGGGGACCTTATGAGTTTAGATGTTTATCATTTGACGGGACGGCGGAATGACACGCCTTTTAATCGCTTGGCAGTCGGAGATTTACTAGAGCGAAATGGGGCGAGTCGGCCGGAAGACGTGGCCTTGATTGCGTCAACGCCCGATTCCTATACAGAAGAGCGCTTCCAACGCTTGACCTATGGCGAGTTGAACCGGTATTGCAATCAGTTTGCCCAGGCCTTGCTCGAAGTGAGTTCAGCGCCAGAGCAAAAATGCCTCTACCTCTGTGAAAATACGAACGAGGCCTTGATCGCTAAATTTGGCATGGCCAAGGCGGGCTGGGTGAGTGTGCCGGTGAACCCGAATCTCTCGGCGGATGTCTTAGCTTATTTGGTGGACCTCGTGGAGCCGCGCTTGCTTTTGTGCGACAGCCCCTTTGTGGAGCGCGTGCAGGAGGCCTTGGCGCCGCTGGACCGGAACGTGGACTTGGTGATTCCCATTAACGGGGAGTCCGTAGACGATATTAAAACTTTTGCCGACTTTATTGCCGGCCAAGACGAGCGCCAGCCGGAGGTGAAAATTCACGGCGACGATGTTTGGGAAATTCTCTTCACCTCTGGGACCACCTCCATGCCAAAGGGGGCGATGATTTCCCACCAATACAGTTATTTAGCCGGCTACCGCTATGGCATGCACTTTAGCCGCGGGGTGCTGCAGCCCCACCACTACCGCATGGTGAGCTTCTTGCCGGTCGTTTACCACTGTGCGGACCAGACGCTCCCCATGTCTTGCTTCTTGCACGGCGGGGCCTTGGTGATTGGCCGCGAGCTGGATTTTGAAGCGCTCTTAGATGCCATGACCCAGGAAAAAGTCACCTCCCTTTGGCCAGGCAGCCCGAATGCCATGCGGGCCATTGTGGAAACCTATGACGCCGAGCCGGAGCGCTATGACTTGAGCCATTTGACGACCATTCTCTACGGCTATGCGGTCTTGCCTCCGGAATTAGTCGACGACTTGAAGCGGATCAGCCAGCCAGAGCTTCAAATCATTAACTCCTTTGCCCAAACGGAAGTGCTGGCTGGTTTTGCCCTCTACCATGACGAGAAACCCCGTAATGAGATCGCGGATCGGCAGAATATGGTGGGCCGGGCCGATGCCCTCTTGGAAGCACGGATTGCCGGCGAACCTTTGGGCAAGCGCAAGACGGGTGAAGTTTGCTACCGGTCGCCCTTTGCCTTCTCGGGCTATTATAAAAATCCTGAGGAAACGGAAAAAGCCATTCGTGATGACTGGTTCTACTCGGGCGATGTGATTATGTATGACGAGAACGACCAGGCCATTATGGTGGACCGGGTGAAGGACATGATTAAAACCGGCGGGGAAAATGTCTCCAGCAGCCGGGTCGAAACGGTGCTGGCCAGCCATCCGGACGTGAAGCAGGCAGCCGTGGTGGGCCTGCCGGATAAGCGCTGGGGCGAGGCCGTGACCGGGGCCGTGGTGTTGAAGCCGGAAGCCCAGGTCACAGCTCAGGAACTCATTGCCTACTGCCGGGAGCGCTTGGCGGGCTTTGAAACGCCGAAAGCCATTTACTTCGTCGACCACTTGCCAGAATCCATTGGTGGAAAAATTAAGAAACCTGCTCTGAAAGAAGAACTCGGGAGGCGAAAAAATGCAGAAAGTTAAGACCATCACGGTGCTAGGAGCCGGGACCATGGGCAAGCAATTGACGGCTTACCTCCTGGACCAAGGTTTTCGGGTGCACTGGGTGAAGGCCACGCCTTTTTTTGGGGAACGGGCGGCTTTAGTCGACAAATTGAAAAAGCAGCTGAGCCAGCCGGCCTTAGCAGAGCGGCTGACCCTCTGGCCTTGGGTGGACTACCAGGAAGCTTGGCCAAAAACCGACCTGGTGCTTGAGGCCATCATTGAAGATTTGGCCATTAAACGCGACTACTTAGAGAAATTTGCCGCCCATTACGGGGCAGAAGTGGCCATTGCTAGCAATACGTCCAGCTTATCCGTCCAGCAAATGGCGGCGGGCATGCGGGCGCCGGAGCGCTTCTTGGGCCTCCATTTCTTCAATCCCGTGTCCACGAGTGCCTTGGTGGAAATGGTGCCAGGGCCGGTCACTCAAGACAGCCTGCTGCAAAAGTTAGAAGACTGGCTTTATTTGAAGCTGGGTAAGAAACCCATTCGTGCCCATGATGTGCCAGGCTTTGTGGCCAATCGGATCGGCTTTTTCTCCAATTACGACATCATGCGCCGGGCGGAGGCTTTGGGCTGGCCGGTGAATAAAACGGATGCCCTGAGCGGAAAGTACTTGGGCCGGACGAAGATGGGGCCTTACCGCCTGACCGATTTAACGGGCGTGGATCTTTTTGAAGACGCCCTAGTGAATTATCAAACCGATGAGCATTTAGCGCCCTTCCTCCCCGACCGCACCGCCCAAAAAGCCTTGCTTAAGGCGGGCTATGTGGGAGACAAGGTCGGCCAAGGCTACTACAAGAAAGCCGGGGGCCAGCGCTTTGTTTATGATTTTAAGGCGGCGGACTATGTGCCGGCCGACTTCCCCCGCTATCCGATATTGGACGTTTTAGATAACTTGCATTTTGAGGAACGCTTTACGGCGCTCTTTCACGCGGAAGATGCGGAGGGCCGCTTCATGTGGGAAAGCCTGGCGCGTGTCTTGTACATGGCGGCCTGGCAGGTGGGCGTGGCTTGTGCCGATTACCGGGACGTGGACCGGGCGCTTGTCTGGGGCTACCACTGGCGGCTCGGGCCTTTTCAAATTTGGCAAATGGTCGGCTATGAGCGCGTGAAGGCCGATTTGGCCAAACGCTTTGGGGCCCTGCCCGATTGGCTGCCAGAAGATGGCTTTTACACGAAAAATGCGAGCCTGGCCTTGCGTGTCCAGCCCGACCAGTACGTGGACCGCGTGCTCAAGGATGAAGCCGGCCTCTACCGCTTGTACAGCACTACAGACGGCATTTGGGTTTTTGAAAACCAGACGCGCAACAGTGTCATTAAGCCCAGCCTTCTGAAGGCTATGCGGGCGACGCTCCATGACCTCAAGACGAGCTCGGCTCCGGGCTTGGTGCTGACATCCGCGGGGGAGAATTTCTCCGTGGGCTATGACGTGACCACCTTTGCGGCCAGTTTAGCGGCTGACCGCTTGCTGGCGGATAGCCTGGCCAATAATGACCTGGGCCATGAAGTGATCCAAGCCTTGTGGACAGCGGACCGGCCGGTGAGTGTGGCCTTGACGGGCTTTACCCTAGGCGGTGGGGCGGAAATTGCCTTGGCCGCCAGCCACCGGACGGCCAGCCAGACCCTGCGTATGGGCCTGCCGGAAGTGGGCATGGGCCTCATCCCTGGAGGGGGTGGCTTAGTCATGCTGGCACGGCAAGTTTACCAGTCGGCCTTGAGTCGGGCGGAGAAGAAGCGCCAACTGGAGGAAATTTTCACCCAGGTCGCCTATGGCTTAATCAGTCAAAATGCGGCAGATGCCCAAGAAAAAGGCTACCTCCAGGCCGGTGACACCCTCGTGCGCCAGGAGGAATTGGTGCTCGAGGCCGCCTTGGCCTGGGTGCAGGACGCTGACCGCTATGGCTTTACCCCGAAAACTGAGGAGGTCCTCCCAGTCATGGGAACCGAATTGATCGCCATTATTCAAGGCATCACGGCCAATTGGCTCAAGGGTGATTTTATCACCCCGCATCAAAAGCAACTCGCCGATGCGATTGGCGTGGTCTTAGCAGGCGGGCGCGTGCCGATGGGGGCAAAGCGGACCGTGGCCGACTTTTTCGCGGTTGAGCAGGCAGAGTTTGTCCAATTACTGAAAACGAAGGAAACGCAAGCTATATTACACAAGCAAGTGAAGGGGGCGAGGTAAATGCAGGACGCTGTGATTGTCGCCGGTGGCCGGGCACCCGTGGCCCGGGGCCGGGTGGGCGGCACCTATTATTTCGACAAGCCGGAAGCTATCAGCGCCCAAGTGCTAAAAGGAGTCCTTAAGCAATTGGGGCCGCGCTTTTCGCCAGTGGAAATCGACGATGTCATTGTCGGCTGTGCCATGCCGGAAAATATTCAGGGCAGCAATATTGCCCGCCGGTTGACCTTGGAGGCGGGCCTGCCGGTGAGTGTGCCTGCGCAAACGATCAATCGTTATTGCGCCTCGGGCATTGAAGCCTTGGCCCTCGCCGACCTGAAAGTCAAAAGCGGCCAGGCCAATTTGGTGGTGGCCGGGGGTTTGGAATTCCAGAGCACGACCCCTTACGCCAGCCTAGAAGCGACCGCCAGCCTGCCTTTGGAAGAGGCGGGGGTGGGCTTGTCCACCTGGATGGGCATTACCGCTGAAAACCTAGCGGAAGCATACGAGATTTCCCGCCAGGCCCAAGATGAATTTTCGGTAGGCAGCCATCATAAGGCTGCGAAAAACCGGGCGGCCCTGGAAGGCGAAACCATTCCGGTTGAGGCCCATACGGGAGAGGGCGATGATACCCACTGGGTGACCCATGACGAGGGCATCCGCCCCGATACCTCCTTAGCTCAAGTGGCGAAACTGCCCGCCGTCTTTAAAAAAGGGGGGACGGTAACGGCCGCTAGCTCCAGCCAGATTAGCGATGGGACGGGCTTTATCGTGGTGATGAGCCGGGACTTGGCCAAGCAGTGGGGCTTAAAACCTCTGGGTCGGCTCTTGGACTACCAAGTGGTGGGCTGTGATCCCGATATGATGGGCATTGGCCCCGTGCCGGCGACACAAAAAGTTCTCCAAAATACCGGCCTGACCCTGGATGACATGGGCGTGATTGAATTGAACGAAGCCTTTGCGGCTCAGAGTCTGGCTGTTTGCCAAGCCCTTGACTTGGATCCAAAACGCATCAACCCACGCGGGGGCGCCATTGCCCTAGGCCATCCGAACGGGGCAACCGGGGCGATTTTAAGTTGGCGGCTCTTAGACGAAATGAAGCAAAAGCAAGCGCGCTATGGCCTCGTCACCATGTGCATTGGTGGGGGCATGGGCGCGGCTGGTATTTTTGAACGTTGTTGTGAGGAGGAGACTGGGAATGGAAATCTGTGACTTGCTGGGGATTGACGTGCCCATTATCCAAGGGGCCATGGCCTATGTCTCAAGGCCACCACTCGTCGCTGCCGTCAGTGAAGCGGGTGGTTTAGGTGTTTTGAGCACCAATGGCTTGTCGGCAGCGGACTTGCGCCAGGAGCTGTCCCAGTGCCGGGAACTAACGGCTAAGCCCTTTGGCGTGAATTTAATGCTTCAGGCCCATAATATTTCGGAGCTGCTCCAGGCTTTATTCGAGGAAAAAGTGCCGGTCGTCACCACCGGAGCCGGCACCCCCAAAGCCTTCCTGAAAGACTTACAAGCCCAAGGCACCAAAGTGATCCCCGTTATTGCGAGCTTAAAGCACGCCCAAAAAATGGCCGACCTGGGGGCGGATGCCATTGTGGCCGAGGGTCGGGAAGCTGGTGGTCATATTGGCCAAAGCAGCAGCCTCCCCCTCTGGCAGGCGGTTTTGCGAGCCGTTGATATTCCCGTGGTGGCCGCCGGTGGCATCGGGAGTGGACAAGCGATCGTCGCCGCAGAAGCCATTGGGGCAGCGGGGGTGCAAATCGGTACCCGTTTTCTCGCTGCCCAAGAAGCCCACTTGCCGAAAAGCTATACGGATCTCCTTTGCCAGGCCGATGACCAGAGCACCATTGTCACGGGGGCGAGCTGGGGGCAGCCGGTCCGGAGCCTTGCTACCGACTTCCTAGAAGAGATTCGGGCCGCTGAATTCCAAGGTACCGATCCCAAAGTCATTGGCGAACGCTTGAAAGCCAGCTACCAGGCCGCTTTAGGGTCGGGAGACTGGACGAAAAGCTCCCCCATGGCCGGGGAAGTCGCCAGCCTGATTCAAAAGCAACAGCCCGCGCGTGCAATTATTGAAGAACTGCAAGCAGAGGCCCAAGCGACTAGAAGTCTTTTACAGGCACGCTGGTCTTAAGCCTACAGAAAAACGCCAAAGCTTTGCGCTGTGGCGTTTTTTATTTCTTCAGTATTTTTGCTGACTCTAAACATGCAGACGGCGCTTTATTTGGAGCACTTTCTGGCAGTAGAAAACGAGGAGCTTCCAACTTAAATAGCCGCCCAGCATGCAGGCCAGACCCAAGACCAGGATGATTAGAAGTTCCACATGCGGGTTCAATACACCAGCGACCCCAATATTTTGGAAGAGATACTCGTAAGGCAAATGGAAGACGACAGTTCCCCACTTTGCTAAGCCCAAAATGACAGACAAGGCTCCAGAGAGGAGGAAAGTCGGCGCAAAGACGATCAAGGTCGGTAAAACAATGAGGCCAGAGAGAGCCACCCCACTGTAGAAAGCGAGGGCGCGGAAAAAATACTGACGGGGTGGGCTGCCTTCCCAAGGCTGCTCACCTAAGTAACCTTTGGCCATTTCGGCTGGTGAACCGAGGCGCTGTAAAATTTCGGCAGGGGCTTTCCCGTCGGCTTCCATATCCAGCATGGAACTTTTAATTTCTTTGATAATATCGGTGCGCTCCGAGAGGGGCAAGCGGTGGAGGTAATCATTCACCGCCTGTAAATAAGCTTCTAATTCTTGTTCCATTGGGTCTCTCCTTCTAAAGCTTTGACGACGAGCTGTAATTTCTGCCATTGCTTGCTTAAAGCCTGCAGGTATTTATTGCCCGCCTTGGTAAGTTCGTAATACTTCCGCGGTGGTAAGCCCTCCGTGGTGGCCTGCCACTTGGCCGTTAGAAGCCCTTCCTTGGCCAAACGCCGGAGTAGGGGGTAAATCGTGCTTTCCTTCGTTTGGATCAGGGGATAAGCCTCTAGCGTCTGCAGGAGGTCATAGCCGTAATACGGCCGTTTCCTGATCAATAGTAAAACACAATATTCTAGGGTGCCGCGCATCATTTGCGACTGCCACTTTTGAACGTCCATAGCTGTCCATCGCTCCCTCCTTTATTTTTCTACATACAGTGTACCACATAGTACTATAAAAGAAAAGGGTCGAAGCCAAAAATCAGTCCTGCGACCGATTTTACTCAAAATAAAAAAGCAAGTCTCATACCTGCTTTTCAGTGTTAAGCCTGCCGGGCAAGGAGATGATCGAGAATTTCTTGTACCTGCTGGTAGCTTTTCTTCCCCAAGCGGTCAACAATTTCAAAAGGGCGCTCCCGCAAGTCCACCGTTCGGATCTGGGCGCAATCAATCACGCCGTTGACCTGGTCTTCTTGCGTATGGCAGGCCACATCGGTCGGGTATTTTTCCTCCCGGCAAGTGATGGGGAGGAGCCAGGCAAAATGCGTCCGCTGGTTGAAGCTCTCGTGGCTCAATACCAAGCACGGACGTTTGCTGCCCTTCTCCATCCCTAAAGTCGGGTTCAAATCAATGATGATAATATCCCCCTGCGCTACCATAATTCTCTCTCCGAGCCTTCGCCCCAGTCCATTTCACTGAGATCCTCATAGTCGCCACCCTGATCGAAGAAAGTCAGCCAGCGCTGTTCAAATGATGTATATTTCTTACTGATACGAATCTCCCCTTCCCGGCTGGTTAAGGTCACCCGGTCGCCAACCGCTAAATCAGCATCACGAAGGAGGGCTTGCTTCAGGTCCACACTCGGTTTTTCCTTGGATTGATAGATGCTTGTTTCTTCGCATTTCATCGTCATCACGCCTCCTATCTTCAGTATAGAAGAAGAACAGCATGAAGTAAAGTAAGGATACGAACCACCGACCGCCCCCACCGAGTTGACTCCTTTAGGGTGGTTCTGACCTTAGTCAGGTTCACCCTAAAGAGTAACGCAGGTGCAGGGGCAGGTGGTGAGTTCAACTGTAGGATACGAATCCACCGCTTGCCCCCGCTGAGTCGCCGATTAGCTGAGTCGCGAATCCAACTTAAAAGCAGCCACTACCGGGACGTCACTTCGAAGTTCAAATAACGTAGGCGGTAGGAAGGGAAGGCCGATCAACTGATAAATAAGCTGAAATGACCTCATAACGTCTATTTTCAATACTTAAAGACCTTATCTCTTTTATTTTTTCGATAATCGAACCTAACTTTACACTTAGTAAATTGAGAACCTAGCCTGGCTGCTGGTAAATTGGCACACCAGCAGCTCACCGGGGATGGCTAAAACGTTTTGTTGTTGACAAATCAATAATTTAAGCGCATACTTAAGTCGATTATAAAAGGCATACATGAAAGAATAGGCAAGTATGTGGAGGCAAATTTTAGCTGAGGGGGGCTGGATATGGAGACTTTACTAACGACTTATCGGGGCCAGCAGGCGGATTTAATCACGCCGGGGTCCATTGCGGTGGTGGATGCCAAGGGGCAGCTGGTCAAAGCTTGGGGAGACCCGGAGGAGGTGGCTTTTCCGCGGTCCAGCTGTAAATTATTGCAGTTGCTGGCGGCTTTGCGCTTAGATATTCACTACCGCTATAACTTTACCTGGCCGGAATTGGCCTTGATGTGTGGCTCGCACACGGGGGAACCCTACCATATCCAGCGCATTTTAGGCCTGCTGGAGAAATTAGGCCTTGAGGAGTCGGACCTGCAATGCGGGGCGCACTATCCCTTAGACAAAAGAACGCGCCAGGCCATGCAGGCGCGGGGGGAAAAACCGCGTGCCGTGCATAATAACTGCAGTGGCAAGCACTGTGCCATGCTAGCCAGTGCCAAAGTATTGGGCGCAGATTTGAGCACGTACCAGCTGCCGGATCATCCCGTCCAGCGCAATATCACGCAGACCATTTCTGAAATCTGTGACTTGCCGACGAGTGAGATGAAATTCGCTGTGGATGGCTGTGGGGTGCCGGTGCACGCCTTGCCGCTCAAGGCTTTTGCTTATGGTATGGCGCGTTTTGCTAGGCCAAAAACCCTGCCGAATGACTTGGCCAAGCACGCCCAGCTCATCACCCAAGCCCTGATTGAGCAGCCTTTTTATGCTTCGGGGACGAATCGCTTGGAGCGGCACATCATCCGCCGTTTTCCGGGGGAAGTCATCGTTAAATCTGGCGCCAATGGCTATTTTGCCGGCTACTTACCCAAGCTAGGCCTCGGCTTTGCCCTGAAAACTTACGATGGCTTAAATGGCCCGCGTGATATTATTTTACTGGAGCTTTTATGGCGCTTAGGCCTCATCAAACGGAAAAGGGATTATGCGGCCTTACTCGAATATACGCCCAAAATCATCAAAAATCGCCGGGGCGAAATTGTCGGCCAGCGGCTCTGCAATTTATAACTGGCTTTTAAAGCTTAAATATCGAATTGATATTCCGTATTTAAGCTTTTTTCTTCTTGAGTATTTTTGAAAATACGTCCTTTCATGCTATACTTATCCAGTGTTAGTTACTATTAATAAGCAAATAAGGGAGGATCGTATGAAAACTAAGTGGAGGCCAAGCGGTTTAATCATTCTTGGGCTATGCCTTGTCGCTTTTATTTTTGCGGGTTGCCAAGGTAATAATGCTTCTAAATCGAGTTCAAGCGCTACTTCTAAAAATGGCGAAGTTAAGAAGGAAGAAAAGGCCTCATCAAAGGTTTCTAAGGCAAAAATCGCGCAATGGACTGATTTCGAAGAAGCTGACGAAGATGAAGTGCAGGCTATTCTTGAGGGTAGGGACGAGAAAACGAAGCTGGTTGATACTAGGCCTCAGGAAAATTTTTCCGGCTGGGCTTTGGAGGGTGCCAAACAAGGTGGGCATTTAAAAAATGCGAAATTATTTTCTGCCCGGTGGCTAGATTGTGATCTACAAAATCCAGAGGTGGAACGGGAGGCTTATTTAAAACGGGCCATTGAGACCCAGAATTTAAGCAAAGATCAGAGCTTGATTTTCTATGATTATACGGGAGAAACTGTTCCTCAGGTGGCTGGATATTTCAAGGATAAAGGCTACGAACAGATCAAAATTTTCCGGGCCAACAAACTCATTGATGAAGGCGATAATGTCCAGGCCTATGCCAATCATAAAATGTTTCTACCTCCTGAAATTGTGAAGGAAATTTCCGATGTCAAAAAAGGGCTTAGAATTGCTTTAAGCCCTGAAGCCCAGGAAATTACAGGCGGGAATATTGAAGACGTGATCCTAGTGGATGTGGGCTGGGGGAATGTCCATGAATCTTCCTACTTCAAAACAGGGCATGTCCCAGGCGCCATGCACATGAACAGTGACCTCTATGAAAGGCCACGCGTTTACGTGCCAGAAAAGCGTTCGGCCTATGCAAAAGAATGGCGTCTTATTTCCTTAGAGGAATTTAGAGATGAAGTCTGCACCCAATATGGCATTACCCAAAATTCTAAAGTTATTTTGACCGGGACGGAAGGTCCACCCCAAGCTAGATTAGGCTTTATGTTACGTAGCCTAGGTGTTGAAGTTTACGCTATGACCGGTAATCTTATTGCTTGGCAATATAACGATTACCCTCTTGATACTGACGAAGATAGTTTGGTTGAACCCAAGCCAGTTGCTTCCTTTGGCTCAGCAAGTATTGCTAAACCTGATGAAATCATCTGGACCGAGGAAATGAAGCAAATATTGCATGGTGAAAAACCAGGTCAAATTGTCGATAATCGTCGTAAAGCTGAGCGTGAAGGCAAAAGTACCGGCTATCCTTACCATGATTTGGCGGGTTATATTGAAGGGACTTTATGGGCACCTTATGACGATGAGAAGGAAGGCCTGCATTTCGAACATGTGGATCAAACACCGCGCACCCGTGAAGAAATTGAAAGTATTTTTGCCAAGCATGATATTGAGCCCAACTTACTGACAGCTTTCTTCTGCGGTGACAGTTGGGCAGCTGCCCGCATTGCTTATATCTGCCAGGCCAATGACTTAACCCAGGTCAAGCAGTGGGGTAGGGGTTGGATTCCTTGGTCAAATACCGGAGAAACTTTTACTGATCATAAAGGTCGGAAGATCCATTACGATAAGCACCGGGATACCTTGCTTGATGAAAATGGGAAGGACGTTTCTGATGGCGTCAATCAATTAGCTGATAAGGACGAAAAGTAACGATTATTCTCACCCATAAGTGATTCGTTTAGCGTGACGATCGCTTATGGTTTTTTAATTTTCCTTTACATCCCTCCTGCCCAAGCCCAGCCGTTTAAAAAAATTCTCTTAGGCAAAGCTTAAGCGAGTTTTAAAATGGCGCTTTCCTTTACCCAATTTTTTCAGAAAACTAACGCCTTGAAATTGGTGTAAGCAATCGGTAAAGTCGCCCAAAAATAAGGCGCTGCTCTCTATAATAAAAGTGTTCGTACACTTGGATTTTGGAAAGGAAAGCGTATGGTAGGAAAAAACAATCATGAGGTTAAAAAGCGGCAACTGGCTCCCCAGACTAAGCGTTTCGGCTTGCGTAAAATTGGCCTGACGGTTACTTCGGTCTTAGTAGGAACCTTGCTTTTAGGGGTAGAAACGAGCACGACTGCGGCCGCTGCAGAAGTGGAAACAGCCCCCGAAAAAGCCACGGTCACCATTGAAGCGGACGAAACTGACGCCGCGGCAGATATTGTTCCTCTAGAAGAAGACGATGCCGTGCGGGCAGCGGCAGAAGCAAACACCACGGAAGCCTTGGAGGCAGAGGCCGACAAATTAGCGGTGAGCGACTTGAAGCCAGGTGCGGGCGAAGAAGCTGACCCGAGTGATCTTTCTTTAGAAGCGCACATTGATGGCTTAACCGATCAGGAATTGACGGCTATTTTTAAGGAAGGTTATCACCTGACCGCTGAAGATGAGGAGGTCGCTTTTGCCCAAGGAACGGTGAATGATGCCCTAGACCTAGAGCGGGAAGAGGCAAAAGCCTTTACAAAACAGGAAGTCGAAGCCTTGGCGGATCCTGATGGCGAAGGCGTCACCGTTACCTCACAGGCAGGCCTGCCTTACCAAATCTTTACCGTTGCTGTGCCCAAGGATCTAGGTGAAGGCGCGAAAGTGCGCGTGAACTGGGCCGGAGCTGCCAACGGGGATGCCCAAGTGCGTCTTTATGCCTTGAACCAGGGGAAGAAGCAGTGGGAGGAAATTGCCAAGCACACCACCCAGGCGGGCCAACAGGAGGCCTTTACCCTCACCGGACTCATCAAGGCGGAAGATTTTGAAGTGGACGGGAAGATCACTTTACTCGTCCAGCACTCGCTTGGCTATGCGGCGCCCAATCCCACCGGCCGGGACAGCCAGATCACGCCCAACCACCCCGACGACCGGCCGCGTGACCAGTATGATTTCACCTTTGCCTGGGAAACCGATACGCAGTTCTACAATGAGCAGTATTTCAAACACCAAGTCAAATTGCATGATTTCCTCCTCAACCAGCGGGAGAACATGAATATTCAATACATGATCCACTCCGGCGACATCGTCAACAAGCCCGACCAAGCGTATCAATGGATCAACGCTGACGGGCAGTACCAACGGCTCGATGACGCCCATTTCCCTTACGGCATTTTAGCTGGGAACCATGACGTGCGCATTTACGACAATGATTACACCACGTACGGAGAATATTTCGGCGAGGACCGCTACCAAAACAACCCCTGGTACGGCGGCAGCTACGCCAACAATCGCGGCCACTACGACCTCTTATCCTCCAATGGCCTGGATTTCCTCGTCCTCTACATGGGCTGGGATGTGAAAGAAGATCAGATCCAGTGGCTGAACCAAGTCTTAGCCCAGCACCCAGATCGGGAAGCCATTCTCGTCTTCCACGAATTTCTCTCTCCCGATGGCAGCTTGACTGAGCAGCCCCAGCAGATCATGGACCAAGTCGTCGCCAAGAATCCGAACGTTAAACTCGTCTTGGGCGGCCACCACACCGGCGCCCTCACCGAAACCACCGATTTTGACGATGACGGCGACGGCAAGGCAGATCGCACCGTCACGTCCATGCTGTTTGACTACCAATACCTAAATGATGATAAGGATAAATCCGAAGGGGGCTTTGGCTACTTGCGCCTCCTGCACTTCGACCACAAAAACCAGCAACTCGTCGTGCGCACCTATTCCGATTCCCTGAAGGATTACAATGCTGATGATCCTCAATTTGCGGACGCTGACGGCAACCTGCTCGCCCACCAGGATTTCGTCGTACCTTACGCCCAGCTCGGCTTCAAGCCGCAGGTGAAAATGTTAACGACCGACCAATTCTCAGTCGATATTCTCACCGATAAAACCCTCGGCGAAGTGAACGGCCTTCACACTGGTGACGTTGCTAAAATTAAGGCCCAAACCACCGAGCGCGGCCAGTGGGGCTGGTACGTGCATTTGACGGACCATGCCGGCCAAAAATACGACTCCCCCGTGCAAAAGGTCACCTTGGTTGCTAAGGATGATGACGAAGAAGCAGGCAACCAGACGTCAGAGGAAGATAAACCCGAGACAGAGAAGCCTGAAGTTGATCAGCCGGAAACCGAGAAGCCAGAAACTGAAAAGCCAGAAACTGAAAAGCCAGAAACTGAAAAGCCTGAACAAGGTCAGCCAGAAGGCGAAAAACCCAACACCGGAGAAGCCGAGGCTGATGGGGAAAAACCGGCACAGGGAAGCGTGGAAGCTGGCAAAACTGAACCAGGGACCAGTGAGCGACCCACGGACGGGAAAACAGAAAGTCATCCAGCAGGGCACGCTGCCGAAGCTCCTAAAAATAATGGGGAAAAACGACTCCCCCAAACCAGTGTCAGCAGCGCTTTGTCTTTAGGTCTAGCCAGTTTATTGTCCGGCTTGGTGTTTAGTGTGCGGGGCTTGAAGGAGAAAGAGCGGAAGTAGAAATTAGGAGAAGTTATAGGAAGAAGGCTGCCGAAAGGTGGCCTTTTTGCTTGCCTGCCCGCTTTTACGACGGATATTTTCTTGGCGTCCCTTTTCGGTGGGGGCCTGACGGGCTTGGCATGGCCTTGGTCTTCCGGGCAGACGCCAGCTCCGGGGGGACTTCCGTGCTCATTAAAATTATCGGCAAGTACGCCCTGATTTCCTATGGGGTCGCCAGCATGCAGGTGGACGGCTCGATTGTGCTCTTGGCCCTCTTCTTTTCAATCCCGACATCATGCTCTACTCCCTCTTGTCCGTCTTGGCCGTGGCCATTGATGTGGCGAAAATTGCCGGAAAGAGGAATCTGCAAGTGTTTATCATCTCGGAACGCTGTGACGTCCTAGCGGAAAATATTATTATTGCCTTAAATCGCTCGGTCACCCTCCTCGATGGGGAAGGCGACTATTCCAAACAGGAGCGGAAGGTTTTAATGATTGTAGTCGCTAGCCAGCAATATAATTTACTGGCCAAAACTATTCATGACACCGCTCTCTATGCCTTCTTCGTGGTCGGCAATACCAAGGAGGTTCAAGGCCGGGGCTTCACCATGGAGAAAAGCAAGCGTGGCAAAAATCCCCCCAATGGTTGAAGCGCCGCCTAGAACAATAAGGCCGGCTTAGGGGAGGAGCAACGGTTAAGCACTTCACTCAGGCGATGGCAGTTTGCCATGGCCTTTTTCCTTGCTAGTTAAGGATAATAGTCTGCTTAATGGCTTTTCTAAGCAGGCTTTTGCTTTTCCTTTTTAGGGGTCATGGTATAATGAAAGCGCCAAAACATTGCGAAAGGAAGGATTCGATGAAAAAATGGGGACTGCCCCTCTTGTTATTAGGGGCCTGCTTAATCGGCTGCCAGGAGACTCAACCAACAACTGACGGTGGACAGGCAGAAACAGAAATTGCTGATCACGCCTCCCAGACGGCTCAAACTGACCAAGACGCTAACTCAGCCGCTACTTCCGAAAAAAATCCTGAGCCGGAAAAAACCAGCCAGCCTACAGAGGAAGGAGAGGCAAACGCCTTGTGGACGCCCGCGAAGGAAGCGGCCTTAGCTGATTTTATGGGCAAGTGGGCGCAGGAGATGGGGGAGAAGGTGGAGCAGGGCCAAGTCGACGCACCGGCTAATTTCTATGGCCTAAAAGCGCCCAACGACTTATTCAAGCCAGAGCGTCTGGTGCCCGCTGCCGAACCGGAGACCTTTCGCCAGCTGGATCCCACCGATGAGCGGCTGCAGCCTTTGGACTTGGTGTGGTCAAGGGATGGCCTGGAATTGGGGAAAAATCGCCTCTTGGCTACCTATGTGGCCACTAAGCCTTATCAAGGAGAGGGCGAGGCCTTGGAGGAAATTTACCTCTATCTGTTTATCTTAGATACTAAGGATCTCCCCCATGTGCTGGTGACTGCCCAGTCCCAGGGTGGCTATCCCCATGATTATTTGCTGTTTTATGAGACGGAAAATACGGCCTTGCACGAGGAATTTGTGAGCCTCTTCACTAAGGTGAGGGAGGGTGAGTAGAGGTCGGCTAGGATCGACTTTATTGGTGTAAAATGAAGCAAAAGAGAGGGCATAGCCGGCGGAAATTCTTCTCCCGCCGGCTGTTTGGGGTGGCGAGCAAGCGTGAGGCTCCCCAAAGTTGGTACCGCCGTTTAGCTCCATACTCGAATCGCTCTTTATTGCCTGTAGCCTAAGGGTATAAGGCCTTGCCTATTAAAATCAGCGCTATTGTGCTAGGATAAATGGGAATAAGGTGAGGAGCGAGAAGATGGGTGCAGAGATTTTTTTCAAAATGACTTTATTAGACGGTAAGCCTTCAGGCGCCATCCAATGCACGAAAGGCAATCATGGTTTGCTGCAAATTTATAAGGTGCCTAGGAGTGATTTAATAAGGCATAGACAGCTTTCAGCCTTAAAGCAAAGTGGCATTTATTTTTTATTTGGGATAAATCATTTAGGTGAACCGAGTGTTTATATTGGTCAGGCTAGCGTCCGTAAAAATGAAGAAGGTCTGCTATTACGTGTTAATGAGCATCATCGCAAGAATGATTTTGCTTTTGTGGATGCGGTGATGATGACTACAGCACTGGATAGCTTGGGGCGAACGGAGTTAAGTTACCTCGAACTTGTTTTTTATTTGGCCGCTAAAAAGGCAAAAAGATTTAATCTTTGGAATCGAGTTGAACCAGCAGGAACCAATATTTTAAAAAGTGATGAAATTGAAATGCAGGGTCTGATAAGGGATATTAAGATGGCCTTGGAACTCTTGGGCTATCCACTCTGTAGACCTAAAACAATGGAAGCCTCCACGCCTTCCCTATCTAAATTACCACCTGAGGAGTCTGAAGAAGTTCGCTTATACTATCGTCAATATAATAAACGAGAGCAAAGATACTTAGAGGCGGCATGTGTGCTGAAAGATGGACTTTTTATATTAAAGAAAGAGAGTCGCTGAGCCTTGAAACTCAAAGAATCGCTGTGGAAAAGTCTAAGAAAGAAGCGGGAACAATATCAAAAGCAAGGGCTCATTCGTAATGGTGTGCTACAGGAAAATGTGATTTTTAATAGTGCCAGTGCGGCTGCGGCTTTTGTCATCGGAAGAAGTGCCAATGGGAAGAAGTTTTGGTGTAATAAGGAAGGGATGAGCTTAAAGGAGTTAGAGAAACGTGCGCAATTCGATAAGGAATCAGATGTTAAAGGGAGCGAGTTAAAGCTCTTCTTGACGAGACGTGTTAGAAAAATAGGGAAAATCACAGCGCAGTGTAGGCGAACTGGGGAAGGTTTTGTGCTATTGCCAGGAAGTCGAGTTTCGCACTATAGTGCCCCTCATCTATCAACTTCTCTGATCCAATGGCGCGAGCAAATGTTTAAAACAGGAAAAATAGATCAAGCGGGCCAGCTACTTGAAGAAGTTATTTTCGCGAGTGCGAGTCAAGCGGCCATGTTTGTTCTAGGAATGAGTGCAAATGGCCGTCAGTTATGGCGGGACGATAAGGGTCAAACCTTGAAAATCATTGAAGAAAAAGAAGCCCAAAGAATTAAGGACAGCCAGCAAGAGTGATGGGCTGCCAGCAAAAAAACCGACGCTCCTGCATCGGTTTTTTATTTTAGTTCTTACCCTAAATATTCGACTTGCTTCTCCTCATTATAGACGTCGCGGTCTAGTTCCCCAAGCTTATTGGCGACGAGCATGCCGATGAGGACGTCCACATCGACATTCATGAGGGTTCTAAACATCCCCGCAAACCAGTCGATGCCGATCAAAATGGCCAGGCTTTCCAAGGGCAGGCCGAGGGACTGAGCGAGGAAGGTGTAGACAATGAGCGACCCCCCAGGGACGGAGATGGTGCCTAGGCACATGAGGGTAGAGAGGAAGATAGCCATGCCCATTTGGTAGGCGGAGAGCTGGATGCCGGTGGATTGGGCCATGAAGAAAATAGCGGCCACATAGCATTGGACGGCTCCCGTGCTGTTCATGGTCATGGTGATTGGCCCGGTAAAGTCAGCGACGGAGCGGCTAATGCCGAATTTCTCCACCATATCCTCCATTTTAGTAGGCAGGCAAACGGCTCCCGAAGTGGTGGTGAGTGCCATAATAGACATTTTCAAAAACTTCTTCGGCATTTTGAGGGGATTTACCCGGGTGAGGCTGGCAGTTAGCGGAATATAGAGCAGAAATTGGATGATATTGCCAAGCAAAAGCAAGCCCAGAAATTTGAGCATGGGGCCGATGACAGCAAAGCCCACCGTGCCCGCCACATCGGCCAGGAGGCAGAAGATGCCGATGGGAGCGAAATTCATAACCATTTTAATAATTTCGGTGATGATGCCATTGGCTTGCTTGATGACATCAATGACGGCATGCTGGCCGGTTTCCTTGGCGTAGCGTCCCATGGCCAGGCCAAAGAAGAGGGAGAAGACGATGGCGGGGACCATTTGCCCTTCTGCCATGGCTTCAAAAATATTGGTGGGGACAAAGTTCAAAAGAGTTTCCTGAATGGAGGTTTGGCCGACTTCGACCTTGTCCACGGCGGCGCCACCTAGCACATTGATGCCGACGCCAGGCTGGATCAATATGGAGAGGCCCATGCCCAAAAGTGCCGCAAAAATCGTGAAGGTGAGGATCCATTTGAAGGTATGCAGGCCCATTTTACCGACGTTTTGCTGGTTGTCCCCACCGACCGCACTGGCAATGGAGGTCATAACGAGGGCAACCACGGACATTTGAATGAGGCGGAGGAAAATATCGCCGATAAACTTGATATGGCCGGCCCAATCGCTGACTAGGGCACCGAAAATAATGCCGCCAAGGGTTGCGATGAGAATTTGCGTGGTGAGTGACAGTTTCCAAGGCTTAAGAATAGCAGTCATGGCTGGTTCCTTTCTGAGTGGGGTGGCAAAGGTTACAAAGTGAAATGATCAGTCTAAGCCGGGGTTAACCTCCTTTGGCTAAACGGTTACAGGTTTTATCATCTTATAATGTACGGGATTTTTACAGGAATTGCATTGTTAAAATTGACTAATTGCGCGTTATTTTTTAGCATTGCTGAACAAAATCGTTCTAGGGCAGCCGGCGTTTTAAAAGGGAAAATACCCTTGTTATTTAAAACCTAAGAAGCCCCTGTGAAAAACCTAAGGAAGAGTCGTGAGCCCTCTTTCAATCCTCATGGGCTGCTTTTTAGACTTTCACGGAATTCTTATGGCTTAGGCCTTCCACTTTTTTTATTTTGGAGTACAATAGGCATGGACGCATCGCTACCAGCGTTTGCTTTTTTCGCAGGCTGGCAGGGTGCAAAAATATTTTAGGAGGCATGAAGACCTTGGAATTGGGAGCCATGAGGCGCCAGGCAAAACAGTGGGCGCGTGACGGGGCGTATGTATTCATTGGGATTTTATTTATTGTGATTGCCTACCAGTGTTTTCTCCTGCCCAACGGTATTGTGGCAGGTGGTATTGGGGGCTTGAGTACGATTGCCAACCATGCCTTTGGTTGGACACCGGCGATTGTGATTTACGGTTTGAGTATTCCCCTACTGATTTTGTGCCGGATTTTTTTGGGGAAGGGTCCTTTCTATAAGACGGTGGCGGGCACCTTCCTGAATCCGACTTTAGTAGGGATCTTGAGTTTTTTACCCGCCTTTACGACGGATGTTTTCCTGGCTTCGATTTTTGGCGGCGGCCTGACAGGCTTGGGCGTGGCCTTGGTCTTTCGGGCGGATGCGAGTTCTGGGGGGACCTCCGTCCTCGTTAAAATCATTGGCAAGTACACGCCGATTTCCTATGGGGTCGCCAGCATGCTGGTGGACGGGTCGATTGTGCTTTTGGCGCTTTTTTTCTTCAACCCGGATATCATGCTCTACTCCCTCCTGTCGGTGTTAGCCATGGCGGTGGCCATTGATGCAGCGAAAATTGCCGGGAAAAGAAATCTGCAAGTCTTCATCATCTCGGAGCGCTGCGAGGAATTGTCTGAGCGCATTATTCTGGAATTGGACCGCTCTGTTACCTTATTAGACGGGGAGGGAGGTTACTCCAAGCAAGCTCGGAAAGTGCTCATGATTGTGGTCGATAGCCAGCAATACAACTTACTGGCGCAAACGATTCACCAAACCGATCCCTATGCTTTCTACGTGGTTGGTAATGCCAAGGAAGTGCAAGGGCGGGGCTTTACGATGAAGAAGAGCGAGCGCGGCAAGAATCCCCCCAAATGGTTGAAGCGCCGCTTAGAAGAATAAGGCAAGGAGCGAGGTTTAGCCTCGCTTTTTTATTTGCTTGCTAAAAGCTCTACCTGAAGCCGAAATTATAAGGGCTTTCTTTCCCAAGAAAAAGTCCAGTGGAAGCCTTTTATTGTGAACGTTTTTAGGCTACAATGGAAGTGTTGATATTTCGTTGTCCTTGTTTGTTGAGGTCAGGAGAGGAGTAGTTTATGGTAAGGCAAATGACCAAAAGAGAGCGTTGGCGGGGCTGGGCCAAGGATATTGGCCTGGTGGTATTGGGGATCTTGCTGATTGATTTAGCTTTGCAATTATATTTAGTGCCCAATGAGATTGTCGCAGGTGGTGTTGGTGGGATTGGAACGGTTTGCTACCATGTTTTTGGCTGGTCGCCGGCCCTAGTGATTTATGGCTTAAATATTCCTTTGCTGGTCTTATGCTGGCTGGCCCTGGGGAAGGAGGCCTTCTACAAAACGGTGTTGGGGAGTATTCTCTTTCCGACTTTTTTAGGCATGTTAAGTTTCCTGCCCCAAGCGACGGAAGATTTATTTTTAGCCTCGGTTTTTGGCGGCATGCTGACGGGGGCGGGCGTAGGCTTGATTTTCCGGGCCAATGCTTCGGCTGGCGGGACGGCGATTCCGGCGCAAATTATTGGGGAGTACACGCCTTTGAGTTTTGGGACTGCGACACTCATTTGTGACGGTTCCATCGTTTTCCTGGCCCTTTTGGTTTTCACGCCGGACATTACGATGTATTCGCTTTTGGCTGTGATTGCCATGGCCGTGACGGTTGATATGGTGAAAATTGGCGGAGAGCGGAACCTGCAAATTTTTGTCGTCTCGGAAAAGTGCGAGCTCATTGCCGAACGCATCATTAAGGACCTGCAAAAATCCGTCACCCTTTTGGACGGGGAGGGCGGCTATTCCAAGCAAAAACGCCGGGTGCTCCTCGTCGTGACCGGCAGCCGGCACTACAATGCCTTGGCGCGGCTGATTAAAATGACGGATCCGAATGCCTTCTTCGTGGTGGCCAATGCCCGGGAAGTCCAAGGGCGCCATTATGCGGAATTTGAGGATCGGGTTTTGGCGCGCCAGGAGGAAGTCTTTGACCAAAGCGAAGATTGACTTTGCCCAGTCCTTGGACTGGGTATTTTTGCCCTTGAATAAAAATGATCAAGTCAGACTTTTGTGCTTTTTTACACAAGCTTGAGGATTGACTTATGAACCCGTTTTCGCTAATATGAAAGCGTAAGCATAAAAACGCTTCGGTTAAGGGGGTGGGTAAAGCGACTGGAAATTGGACGAGTGTTAGCAATGTTAGAAAAAGAGGTGAATCCGATGAAAAAGAAGAACTGGCTGTTCCTCGGAGTGGCGTTTATCGTTTTTTTGCTGCTCTGCTTCTTGCCAACCCCGGCCGGCCTGACCTTACCGGGCCAGCGAGCTTTAGCGCTTTTTGCCTTTGCCATTATCCTCTGGATCACAGAAGCGGTCTCCTACACGGTCTCAGCCGCTTTGCTGGTGGGTCTCGCTGCCTTAGCCCTGGGCTTTGCGCCCAATCCCGACGCTCCCGGGGAACTCTTGGGAACGGGCGGCGCCTTGCGTTTGGCCTTGGGGGGCTTTGCGACGCCGGCCTTGGCCTTGGTTGCCGGGGCACTCTTCATTGCGGCAGCGATGAAGATTACGGGCCTGCACAAGCGCTTAGCCTTAAATGTCATGGCCCGGATTGGCACGCGGCCTAGTAACTTAGTCTTGGGGATCATTATTGTGAGTACAATTCTGGCCTTTTTCGTACCGTCAGCGACGGCGCGGGCGGGAGCGATTGTGCCGATCATTATGGGGATTGTGCAAGCATTAAATTTGAAGAAGGACTCCAAGCTTTCGGCCTTGCTCTTAATTACGGCCATCCTATCGATTTCCTTTTGGAATATTGGGATTCGGACGGCGGCTGCCCAAAACCAAGTGGCCATTGGCTTTATTCAGGAGACCATGCATTTGGATGTCACGTGGATTGACTGGCTCATTTATGCGGGCCCCTGGGCAGTGCTCATGAATTTGCTCTTGTGGTTTTTAGCCCCCCGCTTCTTCAAAGTGGAGGATATTCCCGACCAGGCTGGGGCTGCGATTCAAAGTCAGCTGGAGGAACTCGGTCCCATGCGGGCAGAGGAGAAAAAATTAGCCCTCTATTCCGTCATCCTCCTCCTCTTTTGGAGTACGGAAGGGCTTCTCCATAGTGTGGACGCGACGACGATTACCCTGGTGGTTTTCTCCATCATGCTCTTGCCCAAACTGGGTGTTTTCAGCTGGCAGGACGTGCAGGAAGGGACAGCCTGGGGGACCTTGGTGGTCTTTGCCGTGGGGATTTCTCTCGGGACGATCCTCTTAAATACAGGCGGGGCGGCCTGGCTGGCGGATGCGACGCTGGGACATTTGGGCCTGGAGCGTTTGCCGCTTGTTTTGGTCATTGCGCTCTTGTCCTTGATGAATATTTTAATTCACTTGGGCTTTGCCTCGGCCACGTCCCTGGCGTCGGCTTTTATTCCAATTGTGATTTCTTTGATGGGGACTTTGAATTACTCCCCAGATACGGCTTTGGGGATGGTCTTGATTCAGCAATTTGTGATTTCCTTTGGCTTTATTCTGCCGGTATCGGCGCCGCAAAATATGCTGGCTTATGGGACAGGAGGTTATACAGCGCAAGAATTGATGAAGATCGGGCTGCCGGTCACGGTGATCGGCTACCTCTTAATTTTGGTGATGGCAGTGGTGTACTGGCCTCTGGTAGGCTTGCTTTAAAAAATAGGAAGGAAGAGAATTGATGGTTGATAAGACACACGCCCAATGGTGGGCATTTGATGGCCATAATGTCGATTATTTACTGGCGGAGTACGATCGTTACCTGGAGGACGAGCAGGCGGTGGAGCCGAGTTTAGTCCCTATTTTTCGGGTCTGGCAAGGGCTTGATGGGGCTTCGGAAGTTCAGGGTGAAGTTGCCGCTAGCCCGCTCAGTGAGCAAGCGGATGCCTGGGCTGCCGTTAAAGTTGCCCGCCTGGCGGATAATATTCGTCATTTTGGCCTCCTCGCTGCCAATATTAATCCGGTGGAAGCAGCCCCCGGCTCGAAAGCGATGGAGTTAGCCTCCTTCGACCTCGATGAGGACAGTGTGAGCAAGTTGCCGGCCGAGCTCGTTTTTCCCAACGAGCCAAACAAGTATGCCAATGCGTGGGAAGCCTTAAAAGCCTTGCGGGGCATTTATGCTTCCGATGACGGTTTGGGCTTTGAATTCACCCACTTGCCCCTCGAAGAACAAGACTGGTTCAAGGAACGCCTGGAAGGGGACTGGCTCCCAGAGGAATTCCAGGGGATTGACAAAGACCAGCTCCTGGAGGAAGTCTTCCAAGCGGAAAATTTGGAACAGTATCTCAGTCAAACCTATACGGGGCAGAAACGCTTCTCGGTAGAAGGCTTAGAAACCCTGATTCCCATGATGAATCGCATTGTCAATGCAGCGGGGGAAGATGGTTTTGAGCAGCTGAATATTGCTATGGCCCACCGGGGACGGATCAATGCCTTAGCCCATGTGTTGGACCAGCCTTATGAATGGGTGCTCTCTATGTTTGAAGGCGTCGCTTACGAGAGTGAAGAACCGAGCGCCTATGACTTATACAATACTTCCATGGATGTGAAATACCACTTGGGGGCGAATACGACGCGGACTTATGACGGCCACGAGATGAAAATTCACATGGCCAATAACCCCTCCCACTTGGAGTCGGTGGCGCCAGTTGTGAACGGTCTGACGCGGGCGGCCCAGGACAATCGCCAGGTCAAAGGCTATGCTAAGCCGGAAGTCGACCGAGCGATGGCCATTGTCGTCCACGGGGATGCTTCCGTGACCGGCCAAGGCGTGGTCGCCGAGACCTACAACTTCTCCAAGACAGAAGCCTTCAGCAATGGGGGGAGCGTCCATATCATTGCCAACAATAACATTGGCTTTACCGCTGAAAATGACGAAACACGTTCCACCCGCTTTGCTTCCGATCCGGCGAAGGGTTATGACTTGCCTGTCATTCATGTCAATGCTGATAAGCCGGAAGCCGTGCTCGTCGCTGCCCGTTTGGCCTACGACTACCGGCAGGCCTTCCATAAGGATGTCGTCTTAGACCTCTTAGGCTACCGGCGTTTGGGTCACAATGAAAATGATGAGCCGCGTTCAACCAACCCGCTGATCTATCATTTTGTGGATGAGCATCCGACAATTACGGGGGTTTACGGCCAGGATCTTATCGACCGTCAACTGATGACAGAAGACGACATCAAGGCTGTCGACAAGGCTACCTGGGCGGCCTTTGACAAAGCCCATGGGAATTTAGGGACGAAGCCACCTGCCATTACGAATTTAGAGGAATCCATTGAAAAACGCTTGATCGACTTCCCGTCTGTAGAGACCAAGGTCCCCTTAGCAGATTTGGAAAAAATTAATGAAGCCTTGCTGGACTTCCCTTCGGACTTACACGTCTTTGGCAAATTGAAGCGGATCCTTGAACGGCGGAAGAAGCCTTTTGCGGGAGAAGGAAAAGTGGATTGGGGCTTGGCGGAAGCCTTGGCCTTTGCCACGATTATCCAAGAGGGCATTGCCATCCGCCATACCGGTGAAGATGCAGAGCGGGGGACTTTCTCCCACCGTAACCTGATCATTACCGATACGGAAGATGGGCACAAGTACACGCCCATGTCCGCCATTGGGGATGGGAAAACTTCCTACAGCCTCTACAACTCTACCCTATCCGAGTACTCGGTGATGGGCTTTGAATATGGCTATGACCTGGGCACGACGAACTGCCTGGTGCTTTGGGAAGCCCAATATGGGGACTTTGCCAACCCTGGTCAGGTGATGATTGACCAATATGTATCTAGTGGTCGTAAGAAGTTCGGTGATATTTCCGGCCTCGTGCTCCTCTTGCCCCATGGCTTCGAAGGGGCAGGACCAGAACACTCCAGTGCCCGGGTAGAACGCTACTTGCAATTGTGTGCAGAAAACAACTGGACCGTTGCCAATCTTACGCGGACGTCCCAAATCTTCCACATTCTCAGACGCCAAGCGAAACTCTTGGAGGATGAAGCACTGCGGCCCTTGGTCATCATGTCACCCAAAGGCCTCCTACGGAATGAAACCATTCAATCGGACCTTGATGACTTCACCGATGGCCAATTTGAAGAGCTGATCAATACGGAATTTGAGGGGCAAAAGCCGGAGGACGTCAAAACCTTGCTCTTGGGCTCGGGACGTTTCACGGTCGATATTATGGAGGCTCTGGCCAAGGAGCCAAAGCCACATTTAGCGCTGGCCAGAATCGAACAGCTCTATCCTTTCCCACAAGAAAAACTAGCCGATGTCATTGCCTCCTATCCTAATTTGCAAGACATTGTCTGGATTCAGGAAGAACCTGAGAATCAAGGGCCTTGGGGCTATATGGCCTTGCGCTTGAGAGAGATGGCACTTGACGTACCGATCCGCCTAGTTTCTCGTCCCGCCATGGCTGCCCCAGCAGAAGGGAATGGTGCCCTACATAAGGCCACGCAGAAAGCCCTAATTCAACGGGTACTCGATTTATAGGAAGGCAAGCGAAAGGAGTTTAAGATGACAGAGATTAAAGTGCCGCAACTCGCCGAATCCTTAAGCGAGGCGACCTTAATCGCTTGGTATGCCGAAGAGGGCGACCATGTGGATCAAGGCGAAGTGGTGGCAGAATTAGAAACCGATAAAGTGAACGTCGAGGTTTACGCTCCCGAAAGCGGGACACTCATCGAAGTTCAAGTGGCCGAAGATGAAGATGTGACCGTGGATCAAGTCCTTGCCAAAGTTGATGCCAGTGGAGCGGCTGAAGAGTCAGAAGGCCAGCCTGAGGAAGCAGAAGTCGGCGAAGATGAAGCAGGACAAACGGAGGCTGAAGAGGCCAAGCCAGAAGAAAAAGAAGCGTCCGAGCCAGCGGCCGCCGAAAAACCGCAGGCGCCCTACCGGCCGAGCCTGGCCGAAGCTCCAGAAGGTTCGCCTGCCCAAAGAAAGCGTGGGCAAGCCGCCCCGGCACCTGCGGCCAAACCAGCACCCGCAGCCAAACCGGCACCGGCAGCTAAGCCAGCGCCAGCAGCTAAACCAGCACCCGCGGCCAAACCAGCGCCAGCAGCTAAACCGGCACCGGCAGCTAAGCCTGCCCCAGCGGCTAAACCGGCACCGGCAGCTAAGCCTGCCCCAGCAGCCAAACCGGCACCGGCAGCTAAGCCGGCACCGGAGGCGAAGGCGAAAACAGCTCCCAAGGCGCCGGTGGCACCCGAACAGGCACCGGTCGAGGGGGATATTGAAGTGGAAAAAATGAGTCGGCGCCGGCGAACGATTGCGAAAAACTTGCTGGAAACCACGCAAAACACAGCCATGCTGACGACCTTTAATGAGGTGGACATGTCCGAAGTGATGAAATTGCGGAAGGCAGTGAACCCGGACTTCGTCGAAAGAAATGACGTGAAACTGGGCTACATGTCCCTCTTCAGCAAGGCGGCTGTGGCGGCCTTGAAGGCTTACCCGCACGTGAACGCAGAAATCTGCGATGAGGAAATTCACGTGAAGAAATACTATAATATTGGTATTGCGGTGACAACCGACCAAGGCCTGGTCGTGCCGGTCGTGCGCGATGTGGACCGCAAGAATTTTGCTGAAATCGAGCAAGACATCAAAGCCTTAGCCACTAAGGCTAGGAACCGGGAACTGAAACTGGAAGAAATGCAGGATGGCACCTTTACCATCACGAACGGGGGCATCTTCGGCTCGCTCTTCTCCACGCCGATCATTAACCCCCCACAAGTGGCGATTTTGGGCATGCATAATATTGTCGAGCGGCCCGTAGCCGTGAATGGCCAGGTGGAAATCCGGCCGATGATGTACATTGCCCTCTCCTACGACCACCGCTTGATCGATGGGCGCGTTTCTGTGGCCTTCCTCAAGCACATTAAGGAACTCATTGAAGATCCGAAACGGCTCTTCTTAGAAGGTTAGTTGCACGCTGGCCCCTTTGCTGGGGCTAGCTTGCTTTAAAAGGAGGTTCATGCATGAAAATACACGAGTACCAAGGCAAGCAATTACTCAAGGACTTTGGTGTGGCGATTCCCCAAAGCCAGGTAGCCTTTACGCCGGCGGAGGCCGAGGCCGCGATGGCCAGTTTGGGCGCAAAGGAAGTCGTCGTCAAGGCCCAAGTCCACACGGGAGGCCGCGGGAAGGCGGGGGGCATCCAGTTTGCCCAGAGCCCCAAAGAAGCCCGCGACATCGCCCAAAAACTCATCGGGACGCAGCTCGTGACCAAGCAAACGGGCCCGTCTGGCGAGGAAATTATCGGGGTTTTAGTGGAAGAAGCCAGCCAGGTCGCCCATGAATACTACCTGTCCCTTATTTTAGACCGGGCGCAAAGTTGCGTCACCATCATGGCCAGCAGCGCTGGGGGGATGAATATTGAGGAAGTGGCCGAAAAGGCCCCTGAGCAATTATTCCGGGAACCCATCGATCCCCTGCTGGGCGTGGCTGACTTTCAAGTCAACCGCTTGGGCCGCCGCTTAGGCTTTAATCAGGAGCAACTCAAGGACTTTGGGAAAATTCTACGGCACTTGTATGACTTATTCCTGGCCAAAGACGCTTCTATGATCGAGATTAATCCCCTCGTCACCACAGAAGACGGGGACTTACTGGCCTTGGACGCGAAATTTAATTTTGACGAGAATGCCCTCTACCGGCATCCGGAACTCTTAGACTGGCACCAAAAAGACCAGACGCCGGTGGCAAGGAAAGCCCAGGAGTTTGGCCTCTCCTATATTCCTTTGGAGGGGAATATCGGCTGCATGGTAAATGGCGCGGGGCTTGCGATGGCCACGATGGATATTATCAAGTACTTCGGCGGTGAGCCCGCGAATTTCCTCGATGCCGGGGGTTCAGCCACGCCCGAAGCGGTGGAATTGGCCTTTGAAATCATCTTAAAAGACGAGCACGTGAAGGCCATTTTCATCAATATTTTCGGGGGCATTATGCAGTGCGACACGATTGCCCGGGGCATTGTCCAGGCCATGGATAAATTGGGGACGGAGCTTCCCGTGGTCGTGCGTCTCGATGGGGCTAAGGCGAAAGAAGCGCGGGAGATTTTGGCCCAGTCGGACATTGACGTGATCAGCGTGGCGGCCCTGGACGAAGGGGCCAAGCGTGTGGTCGAAGAAGCCAAGAAGGCAGAGGTGAAGGCATGAGTATCTACATCAACCAAGACAGTCAAATCATGATCCAAGGCATCACGGGCAGTGCGGGCCAAACCCATGCCCAGCTGATGTTAGACTACGGTGCTAAGGTCGTGGGCGGCACCAGCCCCGGCAAGGCGGGCCAGGAAGTTTTGGGCTTGCCCATTTTTGATACGGTGGCGGACTGCGTCAAGGAGACGGGCGCCAATGTGTCCGTCATTTTCGTGCCCGCTCCTTTCGCGGCGGATGCCATTTTAGAAGCGGCCGACGCGGGGATCGAGGTAGTCGTTTGCATCACCGAACACATTCCAGTCCTCGACATGGTTCAGGTGAAACGCTATTTGGCGGATAAAGATACCGTTTTGGTGGGGCCTAACAGCCCTGGCCTCGTGACCGCGGGGGAAAGCAAGGTGGGCATTATGCCAAACTTCATCCACCTGCCGGGCCATGTGGGCGTCATTTCCCGCTCCGGCACCCTGACCTATGAAGCGATCGACCAATTGACACGGAAGGGGATTGGCCAGTCCACCGCTATCGGCATTGGTGGCGACCCTGTGAAGGGCGTGAACTTCATTGAAGTGCTCCAGGCCTTTGAAGCCGATCCCGAGACGAAGGCAGTTCTCATGATCGGTGAAATCGGTGGCAATGACGAAGAAAAAGCCGCTGAATATATTGAAAGCCAGATGACCAAACCTGTCGTGGCCTTTATCGGCGGGCAAACGGCCCCTCCCGGCAAACGCATGGGCCACGCTGGCGCTATCATCTCCGGGGGCAAGGGGACGGCGGCCGAAAAAATCAAAGTGCTCAACCAGCACGGAATCGAAACGGCCGAAACCCTAGCTCATATTGGCGACTTGGTGGAAGAGGTCCTCGCCAAACACGACCTCTTGGCCACTTGCCAGACGAAGGCGGAGTGATTGTATGCTGAAAACAGAAGTTGCTATTATTGGTGCTGGTCCTGGCGGCTACGTGGCCGCCATTCGCGCCCGCCAGCTGGGGCTTCAGGTCACCTTGATTGAACGCGAGGCTGTCGGGGGCGTCTGCCTGAATGTCGGCTGCATCCCCTCCAAAGCCTTGCTGACCTTAGCTAGCCACCGCCGGGCCATCGAGAAATTTCAAGGCAGTGGCATCCAAGCGGCAGAAGTCACCGTGGACGCCAAAGCTATCTTTAAGCAGGTAGGGAAAACGGTCAAGCAGCTCACCGGCGGGGTGAAGCAATTATTGAAAGCCAATGGCGTTGACCTGATCCAGGCGACCGCTCGCTTTAAAGACGCCCACACCCTCGTCTTAGCCCATGAGGAGGGGGAAGAAGAGCTGCGTTTTGAGCACGCCATTATTGCTACCGGCTCTAAGCCGCAGTCGGTGGCGGCCTGGCCTTTTAGTGAGCGGATTGTGGACTTTACAACCTTACTGGGGCAAAAAACCATTCCCGAGCGCTTGACTGTGGTCGGCGTGGACACTTATGGCCTAGAGCTCGCCCAAGCCTATGCAGGCCTGGGCAGTGACGTGAGTGTGGTTTTGATGGACCCCAAAGCGCCCCTCGCCCACTTGAGTGCCCCCGTGGCCAAGGCCTTGGAGAAGGAATTGAAGAAAAGCGGCTTGAAATTTGTGCGGCCGGATGGGGACTTGAAACTGGAGGAACAGGCGGCGAGTGTGGTCACCTCCTTCACGCGGAAAGGGGAAACCCGTCTCATCGAAAGCGACCAAGTCCTCCTCTCAGTTGGGCGGGAAGTGGCCACCCAAGCCCTGAACTTAGAGGCTGCGGGTGTGTACGCCGAAGCAGCAGGGGACATTCCGGTGGATGAACAAGGGCGCACCAGCCAGCCCCATATCTATGCTATTGGGGATGTGACTGGCGCTCCCTTCCTGGCCCACCGCGCTTCTTATGAAGCCAAGGTGGTCGCCGCCGTCATCGCGGGCCAAGACGTGCAGATCGACTACTTGGCCATGCCGCAGGTCGTCTTTACCGAACCCGAAGTAGCCACCGCTGGCTTTTCAGAAGCCGAGGCCCAGGCAGCCGGCCTAGAGGTCCAAGCCAAACGCTTCCCTTATGCGGCTAACGGGCGGGCCTTGACCTACCAAGCCACCGCCGGCTACGTGAACCTCATCGCCCAAGCCGACACCGGCCGCTTGGTCGGGGCAGAAATCGTAGGCTTGGGGGCAAGCAATATGATTAATGAACTAACCCTCGCCATGGAAAGTGGGCACACCATTGAGGACTTAGCCCTCACCATCCATCCCCACCCGACCCTAGGCGAAAACATCATGGAGGCCAGTGAAGCCTGGCTCGGCCTGCCCATTCATACGAAATAAGAACAGAAGCAGCTCAAGGGAACGCTTGGGCTGCTTTTTATTGTCTTTAGGAAGGGGGCATGCTAACATGAAAGTGCTTGATACTAATTAAAGGTAAGGAGATTAGGATGAAGAAAATAAAAACTTGGGGACGTTGGGGTGGCTTGCTGCTTGTGCCGCTGGCGGCTTTGGCCTTAGGACAAACACAAGTGGAAGCGGCAGAGGAGCCGGATGATTTTGCCGTTGATGAAGAGGAAATGCTCGCTAATTTAAAGGCGCTGGACACTGAGGCGCCGACAGGTAAAACTGAGGTGGCGGTCCTTGTCAATAAGAAGGCAGAGCGCAGGTCCACTGCAGAGTTGGAAGGGCTACGCGCCGAGAATACAGCTCCAGAGGGGAACCTGGTGCCTGCCACTGTGGACGAAGCTGACTTTACTTTTGATGCGGAAAAGCAAACGATTACCGGCTATGAAGGCCAGGCAACCGTTCTCCATGTGCCGGGGACGATTGATCAGGTTCCCGTCAAGGCAATTGGCGATAAGGCCTTCCAAAAGAAAAATTTGACCAAAGTAGTCTTGGATCCAGGCATTGAGCGCTTGGGGCAGATGGCCTTTGCGGGGAACGAGGAACTGGGCGAAGTTCAATTTGCTGAAGGCCTCGTCCATATTGGGACAATGGCTTTTGTGCAAAGTAGCTTAAAGGAAGTGCGCTTGCCCACAAGTGTGAGAGAAATTGGCAAATTGGCTTTTGCGAACATTAAAACCTTAGAGACTGTGCATTTGAACGAAGGCTTGGAGCGCATCGGCGACCAGGCTTTCTTCCGCGATCAGGCCTTAAGGGGCGAACTGACGCTGCCGGCGAGTGTTTCCTACATCGGTGGGTCTGCTTTTAGCGGAACTGGGCTTAAAACCCTAAATATTAAGGGCGATGCGAAGAGTCCGCAATTGGAAATTGCCTCCGGTTTCAGCGATTCAATTACTGAACTTAATTTTGCGTCACCTGCTAGGCGGGCGGATATCCCCTATAACAGTTCCAATAAGGGGGAAGTTCATGTGAACTTGGGCGTTCTTAATAGCCAAGCGCAAAATGTGGAAGAGCTGGCCCAAGAATTAAAGGCTAAGCTAAATGTTCACTATGTGGCGCGTTATGAGGCTGAGAAAAAGGGGGACGCCCCCTTCGTCTTGAGGAAGAAGCTGGCTTGGCCTTTGGAGACGGTTGATTTCTCGAAGTCGGAAGTAAAATTACAGGTGGAACCGCGCTTTACGGAGGAAGAGGCCGGGGACAAGCCTGGTTACAAAACCCCGAATTGTGTGACCTGTGGCATTCATACTTTCTTCCATCTGACCGTTGATTTACCGGGCCAAGGCAGCGATGAAGATGCAGACCAGGAATGGACGGCCGCCGACTTTACCTTTGCTCCTTTCCGTTTTAAGGGACGGATGGAAGTGGCGGTGGAAAAATTAGGCATTAGTGGCCTCACCGAACAAGGCCAAGAAAAGCTAAAGAAAACCGGCGTGCTCGTGCTGCCGGGCGAAGTGACAATTAGAGAAAATGGCCAGGAAGTCAAAAAAGTGGTGGAAGGGGTGGCCACCAAGGCTTTTGAAGAATACGCCTTCCCCATTAAAAAATTAGTTTTGCCAAAATTGCCTAGCGGCTATCAATTCATCGTTAATCCTTCTGCCTTCCGTGCGGTTGGCCTAGAAGAATTGAAAGTTTCCGAGAGTACAACGGTGATTGACAGTGGCGCCTTTATGGATAATCACTTAACCACCGTCAGCCTGCCTTGGCGAGTTTGGAAGGTGGGGAATAGTGCCTTCCGCAACAATCACATCAAGCACTTAGAGTTTAGTGACGGCATTGCGGGCTTGCAACTGGATAATTATTCCTTTGCGAATAACGAACTTTCGACCGTGAAGCTGCCTTACTCAATTTTCAAATTTCTCGAGTATGTCTTCCGCGATAATCCTGGCGCTGCTCAGTCCGGCGTGGTGCGTTTGGAAACCCGCAATCCGAAACATCTCGATACGTCTACTTATATCCATCCCAGTCGCTACCACGACATCATTCTCACTGCTCCGGAGCGCCAACGTGACGGCCTCTATGCCCTATTGGCAGAGGGCTATCAATTAGAAGCCAGTCACTATCCCACGGAAGCCTTCAAAGCCTTTGAACAGGTCTTTAAAAAAGCCACCCAGGTTTTTGCCGATAGTGAAGCCAGTCAGGCCGACCTTGATGAAGAAGGGCAAGCACTAGCAGAAGCCTTAGCAACGTTAAGGGCTTCAGCGCCTAATAAAACTCCCTTGCTGGATACTTTACGGGTGGTCGAGCAATTGGATGAGCGGCTCTTTACCGAAGAGAGTTGGCAAAAATTAGCGAACGTCGTGGCAAAGGCCCAGGCGGCTTTGGCTAAGGCCGAGACCTCTGACGAAGAACTCCGAAATATCACCACAGAACTCAAGGCCGCCCAAGGGGACTTGCAAATTAGCGACCGCGCCCTTTACGAACTGCAAGACTTCACCTATAACGGCACCACCCTCACTGGTTTTAGCGAAAGTGGCTGGGAAAAATTTGCCTACAACAAAGTCGTGCGCCTGCCGGATAAAAATGCAGATGGTGCCTGGTTTACTGCCATTGCTGACCAGGCCTTTAAGATGGCTGACAAAGACGTTGAAATTGGCTCGGATGTCGTCAATTCACCCCAGGGCATGCGGGAAGTCGTGCTGCCTAAATATTTAGAAGAGCTTGGTGATCAAGCTTTTGAATATCAGAGCTTGGCAGACCTTGTTTTCCCAGCCAGTCTTAAGAAAATTGGTCGACTTGCCTTCCGGGGCAATCGTTTGAAAAAACTTAGCTTGCCTGATCGAGTCGAAACTGTGGGAGCCTCTGCCTTTGCCCTTAATTTGCTGACGGAAGTGCATCTGTCTCTTAAAATGACGGAAATTGCGGACGGCTTATTCTCACGTAATATATACTTGGATCATATTGACCTGCACGAAGGCTTGGAAAAAATTGGCCAGGGTGCCTTTGTGGGTGCCCCGCTGACCGCGCTTGACTTGCCCAGCACGGTAACCGAGATCGGTCGTTTGGCCTTCAATAGCCATCGCTTGAGCCACTTGCACATTCCCCATAATATTAAAAAAATTGGGGTCGATGCCTTCAAGCAAAATGTCAAATTCCGAACACTGCAGGAAGTGACCTTTGAGGAAGGCTTGGAAGAGTTGGGCGAGAATGCTTTCCGCTCTGGCCTATTGAAGCAAGTGATTCTACCCCGCAGTTTGAAGAAAATTGGTCGTAAAACCTTCAGTGACAATATGAATGCGTCTAAGGAAATTACTACGGTCGAGCTTTTGATCAGTAACCCCGAACAAAAGAATTGGGATACCTCGCGCTACCAGGGCCAGGAATTAGTCTTTGCGGACGACTTGGCCCAAGTTGATAAGAGCCAATTGGGCGCCCTCTTGATGGCCTTAGCCGAAGAAACCGAACTCGCTACGGAGCAAGCGGAAATACTGGCTCAAGCCCGTCAGGTTTACTATGCGGCAGGAAGTACCGTTGAAGAGGTGAAGGCTAGTGAGGAAGCCCTCAAAGCTTTAGAGAAAGCCTTGGCGGGTCAGGAAACCGGTGGGGAAGATGACGGCGAGCAGACGGCTCCTGATCAAGGAGGAGAAGACCCCGAGGAACCGGGGCAAAGCACAGAAGAACCTAACCAAGGCATTGAAGAGCCCGATGAGGATACGGAAGAGCCCGAGGAAGGCAGCGAAGATCTCGAGGGAGAACTTGCCGAACCGGAACAAGGCACAAAAGAGCCGGACCAGGAAACTGAAGCTCCCAAACCAGGTAGTGAAGCTCCCGAGGAAGGCACAAAACACCCAAGCCCAGACGTTGAGAAACCTGAAAAGGGTACAGAAGAGCCTGAGGAAGGCACGGCAGGGACAAGCCCAGATATTGAGGAGTCTAAGCCGCATACTGGCGAGCCAAAGCCAGAGAACGAGCAGCCTGAGCAAGGCCTGGCAGTGCCTAGCCCAGGGGAAGTTGAATCTGGCGCCGGCGGAGCCTCTGCGCCTGAAGAGCCTAATGAAAACGCCGAAACGGAAGAAACAGCTGGCGGAAGCACAGCAGCAACCTGCCGGCCAGCTGCTGAGGAGAAGGGGGTAGCTGCAGGCAAGGCTGCCCCAAGCCAAAAGACTGGGGAGCAGTTGCCACAAACCGGTAGCCGGGCCAGCGCCCTCCTTTTGGGCCTCCCCCTCCTTGCCTTCGGGGTCAGTGTGTTTAGCTATCGCTCTAAAAAAGGCAAATTGAAGGAAGCTGAGTTTTAGTGGCCAGCTTTTGCCAACATTGACGCCTTCGCATCCACTCATAGCTAGCAGTACCCAGCTTAAAAAGGCACAAAAATACAAAACCCCCAAAGCTTAGCGTAGCAAGCTAAGCTTTGGGGGGCATTTTATGCTTAAGGATTCCTAATGCCTAAAATCAAGAAGAATGCTATCGTTGGAAATTTGCAAAAGCCAAATGATACTAATAGGTAGCTTTACTTTCTTAAAATCATGCTAGTTTTAGGGAGCCTTTTGTGCTTTAAATTACTGGTTTTTATCTTATGAAATAAAGGTTACTATTTAGAATTTGAAAATTGCTAATTGTTAAAATTGTTAAGCCATTAATAGGTGTAAATTGTTTGATAATTTTGGGGAATGAAGTTTGACTCATTTTTCTATAACTTTTAAGTAGTGCTCTAAATATTGACTATGAATAGTATTTTCTCCAAGTATTTCAAAAACTTGTAATGCCTGCTGCATCTTAGATTTCCCCGTCTCAGTATCATGTTGGAATTCAAAATATCCCTGTGCGTAGAGAAAAACTGTCAGCTCGTAATAATTTAGTTCGTTCTCTAGTAATTGAGACACCTCTCGGATCAAATATTTACAGTTTTCGAATTGTTTGGCATCAATACTTGATATTAAACAATTAATAGATAGCTGAGTAACGAGTTTTTTATTAGTCTTATTCAAAGAAGAGTAAATATAATTTTTTAACATTTCTTTAGTGAGTAGAAAGAAAGATTCATATTTTATTGTTCGAACACAATTTCCTAATAAAATGATTTCGTAGTAACCCCATCGTTCAATTTTAAAGAGGTAGTCTGTTAGTTGAAGTATCTCTTCATCTGAAGGAGCAATATTGCTGTCTAGTGTATGTAGAATAGACTTTACCATTGTTCTCTCATACGGATTTAAATGATATTTTGAAGAGTTTGAAAGTAATGCAGCTATGTTGTCTATGTTTTGCAATGAATATTGTTTACGAATGTATAGCATTAATTGAGAAAATGATTCTGTGTTGGTGTCATCATTATTATGAATAATGAGAAATTCATTTAGAGAGATGTTTAATTTATCTAAAATATTGATGAGTCGAATACAAGATATTTCTGACTTTCCACGTTCAAAACGAGATATTTGTGATTTAGAAAGATGCTCATCTGCTACCGAGCATAGACTGATTTGCTTTCCTTGTCTTAATTTTCTTAATGTTTTCCCAAGATTTGACTTCATTAACTTCCCACTTTCCCAACAAAAAATTTTCTAATTTAAGTTATTGTACAATATCTAAAAATGGAAAGGAAGCCTGAGATGAAAAAAGCATTGAAGCTCATACCAATCTTGATATCAATTATGGATATCATTATTATCGTCAGTGGATAAATTTCTTAGGTGTGCACCTAAGTCTTTAGTAATCTTCTAAAGGCTTATAATCTGGAACAGATTAGTAAAAAATTATAGATAAGGGGTCATAATGACTAGCATGCATGAAAAATTAGAGTTGCTTGATGAGATGAATTATGTTGATCTACTGTCTTACATTGAAGAGACTAATCGTTGTCCTGGAGGAAAGAGAACAATATCTGAGATTGTTAATTATACTCATATTACAAAAAAATCAAATATTTTAGAAGTGGGTTCTAATACAGGCTTTACATCTATTGAATTGGCTAAAATTTTGGATGACCCTACAATTGTTGGTATAGATGTAAATGCAAATGCCGTAAAAAAATCTCAAGAGTTACTCATTGGCGAATCTGCCGAGGTGCAGAGAAAAGTGTCATTTGAAATTGGAGATGCAAGCGATTTAAGGTTTAGTAACTCGTTTTTTGATCTGATTGTCACAGGCGGTGCAAACGGGTTTATTGCAGAAAATAATAGAAAGATGGCAGTTTCAGAATACCGTAGAGTCTTAAAGCCTAACGGATTTTTAGCTGTAACACAACTGTTTTATCACAAACCAGTTCCCAAACAAATCTTAAATGACCTAGAAAAGGTACTAGGTTTTCCGATAAGGCCTCTGCGTAGATCTTATTGGCTGAAGTTGTTCTTAAATTCTGGATTCGAGTTATATAACTTTAAAGAGAAAAAAATGAGGAAACGAAGTCTACAGACATTGAGTGAGTATGTTGATTATATTATTGAAAGTTCCGAACCTCTAAAAGGTGAGGATAATCTAGTAAAAAATGCTGTTAGAAAACGATGGTATGAGATAATGAATATTTTTAACAATAATCATGAGTATCTATCATTTATGATTGTTATCTTGAGGAATACTGTAAGTACTGAACAGCGAGAATTTTTCTTTGAAGCTGACTTTATGGATCCGTATACAATTTGTAAGGAGGAGGAAGAGTGGAGTGTCTAAGAAGACTATTATAATTGATAACAAATTCTTGAAGATATTAAATAGTGATGTTTTTTTGAGGACAGTTGGATTTATCCATTCAACAATTACAAACGCTACTTTTGAATTCTTTAGAAACAAGGGAATTATAAGTGTACATTTACCGGTGACAACGGGAAGTGTAACTAGTCCTATGGGATTAGGAAGTGACTCGTTACCTGTAAAGATTAAATTATTTGAGAATGAAATGTATCTTGCAGATTCGATGCAGTTCCATCTTGAATACCTTCTTCGTTTATTCCCCGACAATTTAGGAGTTCACTATGTAATGCCGACATTTAGAGGAGAAGAGACTGATAAAAGACATCTATCACAATTTTATCATAGCGAGAGTGAGATAAATGGAACTTTAGAAGATATAATGAATCTAATCGATGAGTATTTAAAATTTCTATGTCACAAATTATTGGAGGAGCATAGGGAACTTTTACTTTCCCAACAATATGAGTTAACCCATATTGAGAACTTTTTGAAGTTGGATATTCCACGTGTTAAGTTTCATGAAATAAGAAACTTATTGAATGACGAAAAATCTTTTGTAAAAGATGAAATTCATAGTTTTTATCAATTAACAGATTTGGGTGAGAAGAAAATATTAGAATATTTTGGCGGTCCAGTTTGGGTGACAAACTATCCTGCAAAAAGTGTCCCATTTTATCAGAAGTTAGATGATGATAAGGAAACTACAAGAAATGCTGATTTATTAATGGGAATAGGTGAAGTGGTCGGCTGTGGTGAACGTTGTGATACATTGGATGAAGTATTAAAAAACATGTCTAAACTCAATGTTGATAAGAGTCAATATGCATGGTATCTACGAATGAAAGAGCTGTCACCAAAAACAACCTCAGGTTTTGGACTGGGAGTTGAAAGATTTATAATGTGGATTTTAGGCTGTGATGATATTAGAAAAATTCCATTAATCAGTCGGTCAAATAGTGAAAATATAGTTCCTTGAATGACAGATAAATAAAAGAAGGGAATGATACCCATGAAAAAAACTGTATTGGTAGTAGGTGGGGGACCTGAGATTACTTTGTGTTATGACTATATAAAAGAAAATGCCAATTTCAATTTTATCTCTATATCTGAAATTCCTCCTATGTATCCTGAAATCTTTATTGATTCAATTGTAGTTAAGTTTAAAAATTGGGGTACAGTGGTTGAGAAAATAAGAGAACTTTCAACTAACATTGATGCGGTGGCTTGTTGGGATGAGGCAATGACACATATTGCAGATGATATTTCTAAAGAGCTTAACTTAAGCCCAATATCTAAATTAGGATCGCAAGCATTTAGATTTAAAGATAGAATGAGAATGGTATGTGAGGCTACGGGAATAAAAACACCAAGATACAGAATTATTGATCAATTTTCAGATTCTGTAAGATTAATTAATTGGGAATATCCTTTAATCGTAAAGCCAACTTCTTTTTTATCTAGTATTGGTGTAAAAAAAGTAAATAATTTTTCAGAACTACAACAAGTTGTTGGGCAGCTTCTTTCAGTAAAATTTCCTGTATATATCGCCAATTCAGTATATGAATTGGGTGATATTTATAATTTGGAGCCTAGGGTTCTTGTTGAAGAATATATAGAAGGACAGGAGTACAGTCTAGAGAGTCTCATTGTAAACTCTGAATATTTTCCACTGGGAATTACACAAAAAATAGTAGATGATGAAATTTTTATGGATGAAGTGGGTCATATTTTTCCAGCTAATATTTCCATTCATTTAAAAAAGAAAGTATTAAAATGGGGTGAAGAGCTGCATCACGCCTTGCAATTACATAACGTTTCTTCACATGCAGAATTTAGAGTTGATAAAAATGGAGAAATTTATTTAATTGAGATTGGGGCTAGAATTGGTGGAGACTTTATTCCAAAACTTATGGCTAATAGTTTTACTGATAAAAACTTTAATTTTTATGATAGCTACGTCCATGCGAGAATGGGCGTTCGAAAGTTTGTAGATACACAAACAGATCGATTTTCAGGAATTGTGTTTTTTAAATTACGTCCAGAAGATTACGGAAAAAAATTTAAAGGGATTGCTTATTCAACTCCAAAAAGATCCAAAATATTTTATAGTGGAATGCTAAAAAGTGAAGGTTCAGTTTTGCCGACACCAACTAACTGGAGTAATGAAAGATTTGGATATGTATGTTTGGAAAATGAAAATTATGAAACACTACAGGAGGACATGAAAGTATTATTAAATTCATTTACCATCAAAAAAAGCTAAGGGTTCTGAAACATATCATAGGTGTATGCTCCCCATCTTTTTCAGGTAGTTTCTTGTATAAGAAACGATATGATCGAGGGGTACGTTTTTTAGAACAGAAAGGATTTAAGGTCACTAATGGAATATTAACAGGAAAAAATTGTCAAAATCAACTATCGGGAAGTGTACAAGAAAGAAGCGCAGAGATTAATCAATTATTTGATCAAGCGGATATTGTTCTCACAAGTATAGGAGGGTATAATTCCAATTCTGTTTTACCTTATCTAGACTATGAGAAATATAAAAATAGCAACTCAATATTTATTAGTTATTCAGATACAACAGCGATTGCATTAGCTTTATACGCTAAAACAAATAAAATTGCTTTTATGTCGCAAAGCTTGATTTGTAATTATGGAGAATTCCCCCCTTTTAATGAGTTAAGTTATAATTCTCTAAATAATATTCTCTTCAATGAAGAGAGTAGAGATATCAGTTATAAAAAATCAACTTACTGGACAGATGAGCGATCAAATTGGGAAATTTTTGTAAAACCAAAAATCATTAAAGAAAATGAATGGTACATATATAAATATGGGCGGGCCAAAGGGATATTAATTGGTGGGAATTTAGATACTATTATTGGGATTATAGGAACTCCTTATATGCCTAAAATAGATGAAAATACTATTCTATTATTGGAGGAAACTTTTAGTGATTTTGGGAGACTTTATAGAAATTTTACCACATTAGCATTGCATGGGGTTTTTGATAAAATTTCCGGCTTGATAATTTCTAAAATTGAATATTTAGAAACAAGAGATGATATTATTTGGCTTCTTAAAAATTTCGTTGATAAGAGGGATATCCCTATATTGTTGGATTTCGACTGTGGGCATACACATCCAAGTTATCTCGTTCCTATCGGTGGAGAAGTCAGTTTAATACTTGAGAGGGATTAGGAAGTGAAATATAAAGAAACAAAAATACCGGGAATGTATGATCTTTTTGAAGATGAGATTAGAAATATAAATTCGATACACCAAAGATTTTTAAAAAATTCTAGAGAGTTTGGGTTTGAACAAATTCAAACCGCATCAATTGAGCAAGCGGATAGGTACTTAAAAGCAACTAAGGTTCACCCATCAAAAATTTTTGGAGTATATCGAATGAAGGAAAAATCAAAGTATGTGTTACAAGCTGATTTAGCGATGAGTATTTCAAGGTTTGTTTCTGATTTGTCCACGCAAGTTCCATTAAAGTTTATCCAGACTGGCTTACTTTTTAGAGATAGAGTCCCCCCATATTCAGGATATAGAAAGATGTTTTACCAGACGTTAATTGGTGTATGGGGGGTTGAATCAGCTATCGCTGATGTCGAAATAATATATTTAACTTGGAAGACCTTAACCGAGTTACAAGAAATTGAGGTCAATTATATATTAATTTCTAACACTAAAATATTAGAAGTACTGTCTTCAGGATTGTCTGAGTATTTAAGATTTTCAGATATTGACATCAGTTCAGCGTTGTCAAAAATTGATATCGAGAATGAAGATAGAGAAAAGATTATTAAATTATTCCAATATGATAAGATTCCATATCGTGATCTCTCTATATATTATGCTCAAATAAAAGACGAGCAAATAAAATCGGAAATTAGAAAAGTCATTCAAATATGTGAACTTCTTTCTAAATATATTGAGGAGTGCCCAGTGTACTTTTCTCTATCTAATTTATATGGTACAGGGCATTATTCAGGATTGAACTATAAAATTTTCATTACTGATTCAACCGGAAGTCATTATGATATAGCGGATGGTGGTAGAATAGATACCATGACTTCTAAATTTAATAAAGTCAATACTCCTGGTGTGTGTATGGGGATCGGGACAACTGTTTTATCGCAATTATTGGATCTGGAAGAAAAAGAGCGAAGGTATGTCATTTTGATTCCAATAAATGATGTAGAAAATACATATATTTTATGGAGAGAAATAATGACATCTCTTTGTATATTCAATTTTTCGATACTCCCCTGTTCATTTAAAAAAAGAAAGAAAATCGTAAATAACCAATTTTATATCGATGATACTTTTATTTTGGTTAATGAAAACAGTAATTTTAAGATAAAATCATCCAGATTAGCTTCCTCAGATATAGAACAATTAATACAAAAAATAGATAAAAAGAAAAAGGAAATAAAAGGATTAGATAATAAATGAAAAATAGAGAGAAAAATAATATTAATTACTTAGTCGCCAGTAGAAGTATTTCATTAGTGGGAGACGTTCTCTTTGATTTTGCGAATCATACATTTCTTGCTAATCTTGCTCCCAACTCTTTAAGCCTTGTTGCTATGTATCAAGCAATTGAAAGAGTAGTTGCTGTTATCTTTAATATGTTAGGAGGAGTAGTTGCTGATCTCTCGCATAGGAAAAGAATTATTATAATAACAAACTTAATAAACGGATTGTTTTGCATAGCATTTTCATTCTTTAAAAATGAAAACGTATTAATGTACCTTGTATTGGTTGGAAATGGGATTCTATCATTTATGTTTGCTTTCTCATCTCCCTCATATAAGGCGTTAACTAAGGAAATAGTTGGTGAACGTTCAATCCAACGACTAAATTCTTATTTGGAAACAGCCAGTACAGCAATTAGATTAGTGTTGCCTATTTTTTCATTATTGTTATACAATTTATTGAAACTTCAAGGCGTTCTATTGTTAAATGGTATCAGTTTTATAATCTCCTCTATCTTGATATTGTGTATTGAACCTCTAAATTTTGAATGTACGACAGCAAACTTTTCTTTTAAAAGTATTTTTTTTGATATGGCATCGGGCTTTCGGTACATATTTGACAACAAACAAATTCTATTTCTTATTATTTTATCCTCATTAGTGAATTTTTTCTTGGCTGGGTATAATCTTTTATTGCCGTATAGTCATCATATGTTTATCAATTTATCTGATGGGCTATATGGTTTATTTCTAACAGCAGAAGCTATTGGAGGATTATTCGGAGCGATTTTAAGTAGTAGGTTTAAGAAAGATGCATCAATTTTTAGTTTAGTAGTTCAATTGGGTGTCTCAAGTATATTCTTAATTGTTACTCCATTTTTATATTTAATTTATAAGAATAAATTTTTAATTATGTTAGGACCAGGTTTTTTTAATCTGTTCTTGACAATTTTCAATATCCAGTTTTTCTCTCTTATACAAAAGCAGGTAAACAATCAATATTTAGGTAGAGTATTTGGGATTATATTTACTGTTGCAGTGTTGTTCATGCCAATCGGCACAGGTGTATTTTCCTTTTTTCTAGATGTTTCGAATTTATTTAATTTCCCAATAATAGGGGCATCAATTTTAATATTATCTTTAGTGTTTGGTTGTTTTATGAAGTATAATGATCAATATAACAATTATTTATCAAAATAGATTTTTATGGAACTAGGAAAAACTCAATTTCTGAATATAAAAAATAGTCAACTAAGCCACTCCCTTTTAGCTCTCCCCCTCCTTGCCTTAGGGGTCAATTTCTGCCACACTCTTCGTCCAGTCGATGTCGGAGGAGGAAGTGGAGTCTTGTAGAGGAACATATCGCCAAGTTGCTTTGGTGTTGTGTTGCGTAATTTTTAAAATCCCCAGCATGACACGGGCAAATTTCGACTGCACGTATTTCAGGCAGGCCTCAGCCTCCGGCCGAGTCTTAAAATTCCCGATGCTCAAAAAACGGTCTGGGTGTGCCCCATCAGGGGGGTGCCAATCAGGGGGCTTAATACTTCCCCTAAAGCACCGGAGCCATTAGATTTAGGGACAAAGACCTTATAAGCATCGAAATTTGCTGGAGTTACAATATATTGAGTATTAATCCATAAATAAGCTCTTTTGCGATTAAAAAGACCGAGTATACGGGCATATTGTGCCTCATCTTCAGGTTTTTCTTCGAAGAATAAAATGTTGTGCAGCTTATTCATGATGTTGGTGCGCAAATCAAAAGCTTTTCCAATATTTTTTACCTGCTCGGGAAATTTTTCTTTCACAGCTTCCGAGAAGGTATAGGCTACTCCACCCGTTACTTCGTCAGCAAGACTTTCCTCTGCGTTTTGCCAGACCTTATCCTTGATACGGTCTAAATCCTCGAAAGGAATAAAGAGCTCTATCGGTTTAAATATTTTTTCATGGTCATAGTTTGTAATCACAACCCCGCCTTTTATGTCCGTGTTTTTGAAATATTTAGAGCTTACCGGCTCGTAATCTAATATTTTAAGTGAGGATCATTTAACATTTTCTCGTTCCAGGCCTTTGGAGTCTGTCCAGCATTAAAGAGAAAACGTCCTGGAGTAATCAAAATAGCCTTGTCAGCTATGGCATAAGCTTCATCCATAAAATAGGGATAAATAGGCTTAGCTCGCGCATTGCCTTCCACATCTTCCTGATACGGGGGGTTACCAATAACCACATCAAATTTCATGGCGGTGTTCGTCCTTTCTGTCAAGCTTTGGAAGGTCACCCACTTCCCCTGCCAGGGAATGCGGGCTTTCAGGGGCTGGCTTTCGGTGCTAGCGGTTTCTAGGTCAAAGAGATTCAATTGCGTCTGCAAACCCACATCCTCAAAGGCATAGGGTACCGTATAAGTGAGGCCATCCATTTGGATCAGGCGGCTGGCGATGAGGTCTGCCATGCGGGTCAGATTGCCCAGGGTCGGCACCTCGTCAAAATACGCCTGGTAGAAATCGTTATAAGTTAATAGCACATTCTCCCTTGCCAAGAGGAGGGAGTCCCCCTGGTACTCGTAGCCATAAGCATTCTCTAGGATCCAACGAGCCCGTTTTAGCCACTGGTTCTTCCCAAAGTTTTCCTGATTGAGGCGCTGGAATTTGCGATCGACAAAGCCAACCCGTTCGCCCAAGGGCAGGAGGTCTCCTGTTGCCATATCGTAGCGCGTGGTCAGATAGGGCCCTTCCCCGCAGGTAAGTTCGAGCCAGGTCGTCTGCAGGAAGTCATCCAGGGGGTAGGCCTTGAAATCAGCCAGGGCCGCTTGGACTTGCCGATCCACCACCCAGGCTGGCGTGAAGACTTCCCCATGCTGGCGGGTACGGAATCGCTGGCCAGCGTTGAAAAAAAAGCCTTAATCCGCTAAAGTAAGAAGAGCAGTAGAAGGAGAAAGTTAGGAGAGCAGCGTGGCAAGACCAAAAAATAAAAAGATTCAAAGAAAAAGAATGTATACGTACTTTCGTGATGCCGCTTTAAAAATTATTCATGAAGAAGGCATCGATAAAGTTACCGCCCGAAAAGTTGCTGATTTAGCAGGCTATAATCAGGCGACCTTATATTCCTATTTTGAAAATTTAAAGCATTTAATTTTATTTGCCTGCATTGACTACCTCGGGGAATACTTGGAGGCTTTACCTCTTTATATTCGGGAGGCCAAGGACTCGAAGGACATCTATTTTGCAGTCTGGCAGTGCTTTACTGATTTTGCTTTTGATCAGTCTGCCATTTACCGGCAAATTTTTTTCTCGAATGCCAAAGATATTGGCTATTACTACCGGCAGTATTATGATATTTTTCCCTTGGACATCAAACACTATCCCCCAGAAATTCAAAATATGATTCAGGAAGTGACGATTGAAGAGCGCAGTCACCGGCTGATGGATGAGTGCATTGTCCAAGGCTTGATTGATGAAAAATCCGGCTACCTTGTCGATGATATGGTGGTATTTACCTTCGAATCGCTCTTATTACGCGTGGATATTGGCTCCTTGAAGCCGGGGGTGGCCAAGGAATTGTTTATGAGCTATATGAAGACCCTCTTCAAACGTTTAAGTGTCAGGTAGGCTGAGCCGACCGGGCACTTTTTTTTATGAAAATATGAAAAGCGGTTGCATTACCTGCTTGGGTCTGCTATATTAAAGTTAAGTAAACATGTTTATTAAATAAACGCAGGTGAATAATATGAAGCTCTGGCTTCTAGAACTGGCGTCTAAGGGAGGTTTTAACTCATTTGTTAAACATGTTTAATATATAAACAAAATAAAAAGTAAGGAGGTTAAATCATGAAAAAGAAGCAGAAGGTTTTTAGCATTTCCCTGGCTTTAATTCTCTTGGTGGTCTTGATGGGCTTAATTTTTCCCAGGTCCTTTGAGAGCTTTGGGGATTGGCTCTATGCCTTGGTCGTTGATAATACCAGCTGGCTGTACATGCTGGTGATGAGTAGCTTTATTGTGTTTTGCTTGTGGCTGGGTTTTTTGAGCCCTTACAAGCACATTAAATTAGGCGGCGACCAAGAGAAGCCGGAGCATAGTTTACTGAGCTGGTTTGCCATGCTGTTTAGTGCTGGCATGGGGATTGGCCTGGTTTTCTATGGGGTGGCTGAGCCCTTGAGCCATTACCTCAGTCCACCGGATTTAAAGCCCTTAAGCCATGAGGCGGCAGAATTTGCGATGACCAAGTCCTTCTTGCACTGGGGCTTGCACCCTTGGGCAGGTTATGCGGTCTTAGCGCTGGGCCTTGCCTACATGCAGTTTCGCCGGCACCGGCCGGGCTTGGTGTCTAGTATTTTTATCCCTTTGATTGGTGAAGACCGGGTGCAAGGCGGCCTGGGCCAGGCGATTGATATCCTGGCGGTCTTTGCAACAGCGGCAGGTATGGCGACATCTTTGGGGCTTGGGACTTATCAAATTAATTCAGGTTTAAACTACATGTTCCAGGTGCCGGAGAATAATTTGATCCAGCTCATCATTGTTGCCGGCATTACGGTTATTTATACCTGGACCGCGGTGAGCGGGGTCGACAAAGGGATTAAATGGATCTCTAATATCAATATGGTTTTGGTCGTCATTCTTGTGGGCCTGGCTTTTCTGTTTGGGCCGACCATTAAAATTCTCGATGTTTTTGTGGAAACGACAGGCCACTACTTGCAGAATCTGATCGGCAATTCCTTTGAACTGGGGGCTTACTCCTCCTCGGCTTGGTACGGTTCTTGGACCATTTTCTACTGGGCTTGGTGGATTGCCTGGGCGCCCTTTACGGGGACTTTTATCGCCCGCATTTCGAGGGGGCGGACCATTCAGCAATTTGTGGCAGGGGTACTTTTGGTGCCTGCCTTAGTGTCCATGCTTTGGTTTGCGATTTTTGGGACGTTGAATTTCAACACGGCCCAAGCCACGCTCCAAGAAGCAATGAAATCCACCTCCACGGCCTTGTTTGTCGTTTTAAATGACCTGGGCGGGGTGGGGACCGTCATGTCCGTGGTCGCGATCTTATTGCTGTTTACGTTTTTTATCACCTCTGCCAATTCCGCTACTTATGTCTTGGGCATGCTGACGGATGGGGGCAATCTTGAACCCCCAAATTGGAAGAAAACAGTGTGGGGCTTGGTGCAGGCAGCCCTGGCCTTATCCTTGATGATTGGGTCTAGAAATGGCCTGCAAATGATTCAAACCATTTCGATTGTGGCGGCCTTTCCCTTTATCTTTGTGATGAGTTTTGCCATGTGGGCTATTGTGAAGGCGCTTAGGCAAGACCGGAAAATTTCAGGCTAATGATGTAAGGAGGTTACTATGAAAACTTTAAATTTAGGCAATTTCTATGTCAAAGACGTGAAATTTGGCCCAGAAACCAAGTACGAAGACCATGTGTTAAGCATTAATAAGGAAGAAGCCTTGGCCTTCATTCAAAAGGACGAACATATTACGTCCTGTGATATCTATATCGCTAAACCTGGCGATAGAACACGTATTGTACCGATTAAGGAAGCGGCCGAGCCCCGCGTGCGGGTGGATGGCCGGACTCTCTTTCCAGGCGTGACCGGCCCTGTCGTGACGGCAGGTGAAGGGGACGTGCATTGCTTGAAAGGAGTGAGTGTTTTAGGGGTTGGCCAGCATATGGGCTCCTTTGGGGATGGCTTAGTGGACATGTTTGGCGAAGGGCAGAAGTACACGCTTTTTGGCCAGATGCTGAACATTTGTATTGTGGCGGACACGGATGAATTGTCCGAGCGCCATGAACAGCAGAAGAAAAATCATGCGATTCGTTGGGCCACCCATCATTTTGCGGAATACTTAGGCCAGACGGTGAAGGACCAGGAGCCGGAGGACGTGGAGAGCTTTACCTTTGCTCCGGTGACCAAGCCTGATGAAGCGCTCGACGGCTTGCCTAAGGTGGTGCTCGTCATGCAGCCGCAGTCCCAGATGGAAGAGATGGGCTACAACGACCTCATCTACGGCTGGGATTTGAACCATTACGTGCCGACCTTTATGAATCCGAATGAAATTTTGGATGGGGCTTTGATTTCAGGCTCCTTCATGCCTTGCAGTTCCAAATGGTCGACCTATGACATGCAGAATTTCCCGACGATTCGCGAACTCTACAAGGAACATGGAAAAAGCTTGAATTTCTTGGGCGTCATTTTATCGAACTTAAATGTGTCCTTGGAACAAAAGGAACGCTCGGCTATTTTTGTGGCGAATTTAGCCCAAGCCTTAGGTGCGGATGGGGCGATCGTTACGGAGGAAGGTTATGGGAACCCAGATACTGACTACACGCGCTGTATCGTCGCCTTAGAGGATGTGGGCGTGAAGACGGTGGGGATCAGTAATGAATGTACCGGCCGTGACGGGGCGAGCCAGCCTTTGGTCGTTATGGATGAGAAAGCCGATGCCCTCGTTTCCACGGGGAATGTGTCCACTTTGCTGGAATTAGAACCAGCAGATTTGGTCATTGGAGAATTAGCCGCTCTAGGCCGAGACGGCTTGTCTGGCGGCTGGGCTGATGATGAGAAATTAGGGCCCAGTGTCCGCGAAGACGGCTCAATCATTATGGAAAATAACTCCATGTTCTGCGGGGACGGCATTGCGGGCTGGTCTGTGAAAACCATGCGTGAATTTTATGAGGTGTCAGTCATGAAAAAAGCAGTTTTATATATTAACCAATTCTTCGGTGGGATTGGCGGGGAAGCGGAAGCCGATGCCCGACCACAAATCACGGAAAATATTATTGGGCCAGGCCTCGCCTTCAAAGCCAATCTGAAGGAAGCCGAGCTCACGCATATTATTATCTGCGGCGATAACTACATGGGGACTCATACTGATGCAGCGGTGGCCGAGATTCTGGAAATGCTGGCGGATGTCCCCTTCGATGTGTTTCTAGCGGGCCCAGCCTTCCAAGCGGGCCGTTATGGGGTGGCTTGCGGGACCATTTGCGAAGCCGTTAAAAAAGCTTATCCCGAGGTCCTCATTGCCACGTCTATGCACCCTGAAAACCCCGGGGTAGAGATGTTTAAGCAGAAAATGCCTATCTTTATTGGGGGGCACTCGGCCGCCAGCATGCGCAAAAATGTGCAGGCCATGGCGAAGTTTATTGACCGGCAATTGCGAGGGGAAGCTTCTAGAGGGGCTGAATTGGAAGGCTATTTTGGCCGCGGGATTCGCGAGCAAGTTTTCCTCGAAGACCCAATTCCAGCTGCCCAGCGTGGGGTGGCCATACTCTTGAAAAAATTGGCGGGTGAGCCCTTTAAAACGGAATTAGTTATTCCGAAGAAAGATACGGTGCCTCCGGCTGAGGCCTTGCAGGATCTCTCAAAAGCTCGGATCGCTATTATGACAACTGGGGGCATCGTGCCGGCGGCAAACCCTGATCATATTCAATCAGCTTCCGCCACGCGTTGGGGCCGCTATGATATGACAGGCTTGGACCGCTTGCCGGCGGGGGCTTTCAAAACGATCCATGCGGGCTTTGACCCTGCGGCAGCCAATAATGATCCTAACCTGATCGTGCCGCTCGATGTGCTGCGAAAAATGGAAAAAGAAGGCGTCTTCAAGGAACTCCATCCTTACTTCTATTCCACGGTTGGGACGGGGACCACGCAGGCCGAGGCGACACGCATGGGGGATGAGATGGTGGAGAAATTGCAGGAGGGCCAGGTTGATGGTGTTCTCCTTGTTTCTACCTGAGGGACCTGTACACGTTGCGGTGCAACGATTGTTAGAGAAGTTGAGCGCGCTGGCCTGCCAGTCGTTCAGTTATGTAACCTGGTGCCCGTGGCCAAGACGGTGGGTGTTAACCGGATTGTGCCAACCATTTCGATTCCTTATCCGCTCGGGGACCCCAGTGATCCGAAAGAAGCTCAAGAAGCGCTGCGCTACCACATTGTGAAGACCGCTTTGGAAGCTTTAACGACGCCGATTGAGGAAGAAACCATTTTTGAGGTGTAGGCCTAGACACAAAGCACAAGAACCTCTCAAAAGAGTGCCGTGTTGGTAGTAGGAAAACCTTTCCTAGGCAGCTAGAACAGCGGATGTTGTTTTAGCTGCTTTTTGTTACTAAAAATACGAATTTTCTTTACTGATTTGCAATGCTTTAAAGCTTTTGTTATATTAGGCGTCGTGTTAATTAAACGTGTTTAATAAATTAAGGAGGCCTTATGACAGAAAAAACAAAGCAGCAAAGAAAAATAAGCCAGCGTGTTTTTCAATGGGCGTTGGCCTTAATCTGCCTGGTGGTCTTGGCGGGGCTTGTTTTCCCGACTCATTTTGAGGCGGCGGGGGACTGGCTGTATGCCATGGTGGTCGATAATACTAGTTGGCTTTACATGCTGATCATGGCAGCTTTTATCTTATTTTGCCTGTGGCTGGGTTTTTTGAGCCCCTTTAAAAATATTAAGCTTGGGGCGGACGATGAGGAGCCCGAGCACAGCCTGGTGAGTTGGTTCGCCATGCTGTTTAGTGCGGGTATGGGCATTGGCCTGGTGTTTTATGGGGTGGCTGAGCCCTTGAACCATTACTTGAGCCCGCCCGATATTGAGCCGTTGACCCATGAGGCGGCGGAATTTGCGATGACCAAATCCTTCCTGCACTGGGGCTTGCACCCTTGGGCGGCCTATGCGGTGATTGCCTTGGGGCTGGCTTACATGCAGTTTCGCCGCCACCGGCCCGGCTTAGTGTCCAGTATTTTCATCCCCATGCTGGGTGAAGAGGGCGTGCGAGGTAAATTAGGGCAGACGATTGATATTTTAGCTGTTTTTGCGACCGCGGCGGGCATGGCGACTTCCTTAGGTTTAGGGACGTATCAGATCAATGCCGGCCTGCATTACTTGTTTGGCATTCCCGAAAGCAATCTCGTCCAGATCCTTCTGGTCACCGTGATGACGGTTATTTACACGGGAACAGCCGTGAGTGGGGTGGACAAAGGGATCAAGTGGATTTCTAACTTGAATATGGTTTTGGTGGTGGCCTTAGTTCTCATGGCGCTGGGCTTTGGACCCACGATCCCTATTCTCGAGGTTTTCGTTCAGACGGCGGGCCAGTACGTGCAAAACTTGATCGGCAATTCCTTTGATTTGGGGGCTTTCTCCCCGTCCAATTGGTACGGCTCGTGGACTATTTTCTACTGGGCCTGGTGGATTGCCTGGGCTCCCTTTACGGGCACCTTCATTGCGCGGATTTCCAGAGGGCGGACCATTCGGGAATTTGTCGCCGGCGTGCTGCTCGTGCCTGCGCTTTTGTCCATGCTCTGGTTCTCAATTTTTGGGACGCTCAATTTCAATACGGCGACCAGCACCTTAGAGGAGGCCGCGCAGTCGACGTCCACCGCTTTGTTTGTGGTGTTAAATGACCTGGGCCTGGTGGGCACAATCATGTCCATCGTGGCTATTGTCCTCTTGTTTACCTTCTTCGTCACGTCAGCCAACTCCGCCACTTATGTCTTGGGCATGCTGACGGATGGGGGCAATTTAAAGCCACCCCATTGGAAGAAATTAGTCTGGGGCATCGTCCAAGCCGCCCTGGCCTTGTCTTTGATGATCGGGTCGAAAAATGGCTTGCAGATGATTCAAACCATCTCCATCGTCGCCGCCTTCCCCTTCATCTTTGTCATGGGCACCGCCATGTGGTCCTTGGTAAAGGGTTTACAAGAGGAGCGACTCCAGACAGAAGATAAGCAACAAGAAGGTTAAACCTCCATCCTTGACAAGTAAATCTCATTAACCTATAATGACATTATCATTATAATTTTGATTAAGCATTTGCAGTAGGAACACATTTTTTGCCTCAGAGAGCTTGCGGTGGGTGGAAGCAAGCCAAGGTGTGAACTGAATTACGTTTGCTGGAACAGATCACGGCCGTGCCCGTTATGCACAAGGAAGTGGCTGGGTGAACCAGCAAGCAGGGTGGTAACACGGAAACTCGTCCCTATAGTGAGAGCTATAGGGACTTTTTTTATAAGCAAGAACATTTTGATGGGAGGCTAATCATGAATATTGTTGATGAATTGTCCTGGCGCGGGGCGATTAAGGATCAAACCGATGCGGAGGGCTTACGTGAGCGGGTGGAGGAAGGACCGATTGGCTTGTATTGCGGGGTGGATCCCACGGGAGATTCCTTGCATATTGGCCACTTGATTCCCTTCATCATGCTGAAGAGATTCCAATTGGCTGGCCATCGTCCGGTGATATTAATTGGTGGGGCAACTGGCAGTATTGGCGATCCGTCCGGTAAATCGGAAGAACGGCCGCTGCAAACCATGGAGACCGTCCAGCACAATGTGGAAAAATTATCAGGCCAGATGGAGAAACTCTTCCTGAAGGAGCCGGACGCTGATTTCCGCATGGTGAATAACTACGACTGGACGAAGAATTTAACGCTTTTAGACTTCCTGCGCGATGTCGGGAAACGTTTCAATGTGAATACCATGTTAGGCAAGGACATTGTGAAAAGCCGGCTTGACGTGGGTATTTCCTATGCGGAATTTACTTACCAAATTCTCCAAGCCATGGACTTCCTGCACCTCTACCAAGAGGAAGATGTGGAGCTCCAAATTGGTGGGGCCGACCAGTGGGGGAACATCACCGGTGCGGTGGATTTGATCCGCCGCGTGGAAGGCGCTGACGCCAAGGCTTATGGCCTGACGATTCCTTTGATGTTGAAGTCGGATGGCACTAAATTTGGGAAGACGGCTGGTGGGGCGGTCTGGTTGGACCCCGAGAAGACGTCGCCCTATGAATTTTACCAATTCTGGCTCAACCAGCAGGATGCTGATGTTGTTAAATACTTGAAATACTTCACCTTCTTATCAAAAGAAGAGATCGAAGACTTGGCGAAGGCTGTGGAAGAAGCACCGGAAAAACGGGAAGCCCAAAAGGCCTTGGCCCGGGAAATGACTGAATTTGTCCACGGGAAAGAGGGCCTAGCGGACGCCTTAGCCATTACCCAAGCGCTCTTTGACGGGGAAATTAAGGCCTTGAGTGAACGGCAAATTGAGCAGGCTTTTGGGAATATGCCGGGTAGCACCATGCCGAAGGAGAAAAAGGCACTCGCAGTTTGGCTGGTCGATGCGGGTATTGTGAACTCGCGCCGGCAAGCTCGGGAAGATTTGACCAATGGTGCCATTTACATCAATGGGGAGCGAATCCAAGATGTGCAAGCCGAATTTGACCCGGACTGGGCCATTGGGGGCCGCTTTGTGGTCGTGCGGCGTGGGAAGAAACGCTACTTCCTGATCCGCTTAAGTGACGAAGCTTAAAAAGTAAAGTGAAAAACACCTCCTTATCTTGTAGAACAGACTAGAAGATAAGGAGGTTTTTCTGTTGAAATTATGTGGGCAAATTTTACTCGTTTTATTATGTTGGGGCTGGTGGCCGGCTTCGGTACAGGCAGAATGTGAAGCCCCTGAATTGGCCATGGAGGCGGAAGTTTTGGCAGTCGAGGGCTGGAACCCTGCCGTCCTAGGCCAGGGGGCAGGCTTACGCTTGGCCGTGGTTCAGGCGGCTAGCCAGCATTTGGGCGTGCCTTATCTGTGGGCAGGAGCTAGTCCCCAGGGTTTTGACTGCTCTGGCCTTATTCAATATAGCTTTCGGGGAGTGGGGCTAAAACTGGGGCGGGACACTAATGCCCAGGCCGCCGAGGGGCTTTGGCAGGCAGTGGAGGAGGCCTTGCCAGGAGATTTATACTTCTGGCAAAACGGTAGTGAAATGCGGCATGTCGCTCTCGCCATCGGGGACGGCTATTATATCCATGCGCCCAAGCCTGGCGATGTGGTCTCTTATGGGCATATCCATACCTACCGGCCCGATTTTTCCGTCAGTATTTTAGGGGGGATCTAAGGAAGTCATAAATTTTGCCCGTCATATTGACACATGCCCTAACCTGTGGCTTAATAGAGTCGGTTGTTTTAAGGCCTAAAATAACGACAGGGGAGGGCTCTCGTGCGCACTTTATTTTGGCAATTTTTCCGCTTCGGCATCGTCGGTGTCTTGGCGACTTTGATTGATTTTCTCTGTTTATATCTTTTCGTTGATGGTTTTGGCTGGTCGTATCTTTTGGGTGCGGCTCTCTCCTTCACCTTATCAACTGTTTTTAATTACTTAGCCAGCATGCGTTTTGTTTTTCAAAGTCGCTTTACTAGCGCTGAGCGGCAAAAAGAGCTTTTGCTCTTTGTGGGCCTTTCTCTCGTGGGTTTGGCTTTGAATCAGCTCTTGCTGTGGGTCTTGGTCAGTTTTTGGCAGGTCTACTACCTGTTGGCCAAGGTCTTTGTGACAGCAGTGGTTTTCCTGTGGAATTTTATTTCCCGCAAAGTATTTCTCGAGTCCAATTAGAAAGCGAGTGGCTATGGATAAAATTTCAATTATTGTGCCCTGCTTCAATGAAGAAGAGGCGATCCCAGTTTTCTATGCGACGGTTCAGCCTATTTTAGATGAAGCCATGCAGCCAGCAGTCTCCTGGGAATTGGTCTTTGTGGATGATGGCTCGACGGATGCGACCTTAGAGCTTTTGCAAGCCCTGCATGCCAAGGATCCGCGCGTAGCTTACTTAAGTTTTTCTAGAAATTTTGGCAAGGAAGCGGGCCTCTATGCGGGCCTTCTGCATGCGACAGGGGACTATGTGGCGGTCATGGATGTGGATTTACAGGATCCCCCGGAACTCCTGCCGGACATGTATGCCTATTTATTGGCTGAGCCCTTAGATTGTGTGGCCACGAAACGCGTGGACCGAGCCGGTGAGCCCTGGCTGCGTTCTCTTTTTGCCCGCTTGTTTTACTGGCTGATGAGTAAGATCTCCCAAACAGAAATTGTGGCGGGGGCGCGGGACTTTCGCTTGATGAGCCGGCCCATGGTAGATGCTATTCTCTCCGTTGGGGAATACAATCGCTTCTCCAAGGGGATTTTTAGCTGGGTGGGCTTTCGGACGCACTACTTGGCCTATCCTAACCGGGAACGGCGGGCAGGGAGGACGAGCTGGAGTTTTTGGGGCCTGGTGCGCTATTCCTTAACGGGGATTATTAATTTTTCCGAAGTGCCCTTAAATTTCATTGCCGGCTTGGGCTTTATGGCTTTTCTGGGAGCTATTTTATTGGCGGTATTCTTTGCTGGGCGGACGCTTTTATTTGGGAATGCGACGTCGGGCTGGACGTCCTTGGCGGTTCTCATTTTGGGCATGGGCGGCTTGCAGATGCTGGCCTTGGGCGTGGTCGGGAAATACGTGGCCAAAACTTTCCTGGAAACGAAACGCCGGCCTCTCTACCTCTTAAAAATGAGTAGCTTTGAGGAAGATGATGAGGCAGAAGCCTACAGTAAAAATGTTTAAGGCTATAAAAGGGGCTGGGAAAAAACTCAGTCTCAGAATATAAAAAACGCATCAATTTATTTCGAAAATAAATTGATGCGTTTTGATATTTTATAAAGACAAAGCGAGTTCCAAGCCTTATAATAAAAGGTAAGCAAACCGAAGGAGGAACTCGCTTTGTATCAAAATTATACCACAATGGAAACAGCTTTAACACTAAAATTAGATTTTACGATTCCTGAGGACCATGAAGCTCGGCTGATCAGCCGATTTGTCGACTCGATTCCTACGGAAATTATTCTGGAAGACACTTCTCATACGGGACGTCCTGCTTTTCATCCAGCAATGCTATTAAAGATGTGTTTATTTGCCTATAGTCGATCAACGTTTTCAGGTCGAAAAATTGAACGAATGAATGAAGAATCTATTCCGATGAAATGGCTAACGGGCGATACCCCAGTTTGCTACAAGACAATCAATAACTTTCGTTCAAGCGAACATGCCTCGAACTTGATCAAGTATGCTTTTATCCTTTTCACCATGCTGCTGAGGGACAATGGTTTAATCCACCCAGAGGCTTTATTTATCGATGGGACAAAAATTCAAGCGGATGCGAACATCTATAGTTTTACTTGGCGAAGAGCGATTGAACGCTATGAAGCGAAGCTCAATGAAAATGTTTCGAGTTTATATGAGGAACTTATTCAAACGAATGTCGATATCGCCTTGACCGAAGAAGAATTAACGACTTCTGATGGGATTGAAAAAATTATTGCGTGTCTTGATGAAGCAATCGAAGAGGTTGAAAGCAAAATTGAAAATGAGACGACCATTCCTAAAGGAGGTTCTCGACACAAGCGACGTCGTCGCACGCTTAAAAAGCACCGGAATCGATGTATGAAGGATTTCTTACCCCGAAAACAGAAATACGAGGAAGCAAACGCACGATTTAATGGCAGAAACAGTTTTTCAAAAACGGACCCCGATGCCACCTTTATGTGTATGAAAGAAGATCCCATGAAAAATCGGGAGTTAAAGCCTGGCTATAATCTCCAAGTTGCTTCAAGTCATCAATATATTATTGACTTTGATATTTTCCCGAACCCTACCGATACGCGCACCCTCATTCCGTTTTTAAAAACAATCCCAACGCTTGATCTGTTCCAATATATTGTTGCGGATGCGGGTTATGGGAGTGAAGAGAATTATATGGCGATTATCGATGACTTTGAGAAAGTCCCTTTGATTCCTTACGGAATGTATCATAAAGAACAAAGTAAAAAATATCGAAACCAATCCAAGCATCGTGAGAACTGGCACTATCATGCGGCTGAAGATTCCTATACGGATTTAGATGGCGTTCATTTTAGTTTTTCATATTATCGTACGCGAAAAGATAAAAAAGGTTTCCAAAGACAGTTTAAAGTCTATCAAGCCGATACTGAACAAATGGATGAGCGTTTAAATGAGCTTGCGAAAACTCCGACAGGACGTCAGCGCCAGACGGCGGTCAATCTTAATTGGGAATATTTTAAGCACCAAGCAAAAGAGAATTTAGAAAGCACACCTGGAAAAGAAATCTATGCGCAACGTAAAATTGACATAGAGACCGTTTTCGGACGGATGAAAGGTGTCTTTGGTATGCGCAGAACACATGTGAGAGGCAAACAAAGCGTGTATAATGATATCGGAATGATGCTGATGAGCATGAATTTAACGAAATTAGCCCTTAAAGCTCGGCGAAGAGCAGAAGCTCTTCGTAATCATTTCTCTAAAAGTAAAAAATGCACTGAAGGAATCCAAATATGGATAACTTCAATGCATTTTTTATTATTTAGGGCGACTTATTTCCCAGCCCCTTTTTATCTTGATTAGAAGAGTAATTGATCAGCACCACCGATTTTGTAATCGAGGGCGGCCATGGCTAAAACGTTCAAGTAGTGCCAGGGGCGGTCGAAGCGGGGCTGGAAGAAGATATCGGTTAAGGCTAAATCCTCTAAGGTCCACTTGCTTTGAATGGCCATGGACAAGGCCGCAATTGCAGGGGAAACGTCATGCTCGGACATGAGCTGGGCGCCTAGGATGCGGTGGCTTGCTTCGTCAAAGTGAATCTTCATGCGGACAAAGCCTTCCTTGCGCATGAATTCAGGATAGATCGGTTCTTCCACGTAGGTGCTCTTGACGGTGCCGGAGTATAGATCGGCGCTCGTATCTTTCAACCCGGTCGTGAAGAAGGAGAGGCCGCAGAAGGAGAGGGCGCTCGTGCCGGTCATTTCAGGCATTTTCGTGGGCGTGCCGGTTGCGTTTAAGGCGGCGACAATCCCTTGCCGGCGGGCGAGTGTGGCGAGGCCAATGGGTAGGCGCTCTTCTGTCGGTGCGTAAGGGATCGTGGTCGAGTCCCCACCGGCCCAAACATCGGGAGCGGAAGTTTCTAAGTGTTCATTGACTTTGATAAAGCCTTTGTCATCGTGGTCTAAAACGTCGTGCAGCCAGCCGCAACTGGGCTTAACCCCCATGGACAAGATGACGGTGTCACAAGGGAATTCATCGGTTTCGGTAACGACCGCAGAAACTTCCCCATCTTGGCCTTTAAAGCCCGTGACTTTTTGCCCACCGACGAAATGCACGCCGGCTTTTTCGCCCAAGCTCTCTAGGACTGGGGTGAATTCCTGGTCGAGGTAGGTGGCCAAGAGCCGGTCGGCCATGTCTAAAATCGTGACGTCAATGCCGGCTTCGGCGTAAGCTTCAGCGACTTCCACGCCAATATAGCCCCCACCAATGACGACTGCCCGCTTGCTATTGCGCTTCCTTTGGTAGACCGCTTCGGTGTCTTCGGGCCCCCGGAAGGTGTGGATGTGCTTCAAATCGATGTGATCGAGCGGAGGAACAACCGGTTCGCCACCTGGACTCAAGAGGCACTTATCATAGCTATCCTCCCGCGTACCCTCCGCTGTTTTCACGGTTAAGGTTTTCTTGTCGGGATCGAGGCCGATAACATCTGCCCCGCAATGGATATGAATGCCCTGGGCAGCATAGGAGGCTTCATTAGCAAATTGAAGTTCACTGAGTTTGTGAGAGACCCTCTCAACGTAGGATTGGCTCCCTCAACCCATAAAGGAGGCCATGTCGCCTCGCTCATAGAGATGGATTTCGGCATCAGGTTCTTGTTTCTTGATCGTCTGCACGGCTTCATAGCCGAAATGGGATGTTCCCACGACCGCAAATTTCATGTCAGCATCTCCCTTTCTTTTTTATTGATTATAACTATTATAAAATATACCATAAGAAAGGCTGGCTGGCAATCGATAAGACCAGCAAATAAGCTGAAAAATAGTAAGTTAAAGTATATAAATGATAATAATTATCAATTACTCGCCAAAGAAAGCGTCGCTTCTAGATAAAATAAGGATGCGTAGCGAAAATCAGCCTTTGGGCGGAGGCTTATTTCTCAAACTAGGGTATAATGAAAGAAACAGAAAATGAGGTGGCATATGCGAGTTAAAAAAAGATACGTCATTCCGCTCCTCCTCGCCCTCGTGCTGGCCTTGGCCGGTGCTTTTTGGGTCGGGGAATTTCGCGGGCAGCAAAGGCAAGAACCAGAAATCAGCAATCAATTGGTCGGCAATCGCTTGGAGCAGGCCCAGGAATTGACGACGACGAAATATTTTTATACCAATACCGGCTCCTTCAAAAATTCCAAACAATTTAATGGCTGGCAATTGCCCTTTACGACAAAAACCTTCATCTTATCCTATGACGGGATCATCCATGCCGGCATCGATTTGGGTGAGGTAAAAATTCACGTGGGCAAAGACACCATTCAATTGAAACTGCCGAAAGCGAAGATTCTCTCCCACGAGATTGATGATGACAGCATGCAGATTTTAGATGAAGGGCAAACCGTCCTCAACCCCAGCAAAGTGGAAGATTACACGCGCTTTACCCAGGAACAAAAGAAAGTCATTGAGGAAAAAGCCTTGGCCAATGGGCTCTTAGAAGAGACAGATAAAAAAGCCAAGGAAGCGATTGTATCCTTGCTAAATATGGATCCCTATATCCAAAAAAATTACAAAATCACCTTTAAATAACAAAAACTGCATCAAATGTTACAGTTGTGTTACACATTTTTTATGAAAAGTAAAAGCTGGCTAAAAGTTAATGCAAAGCTTGGCCTAGCTTTAATCCTTATACTGGCAAGCCTCCAGCTATCGGCTTAGGGGCCTACGCCATGAAAATAGATAAAGAATGAGCCTATTTCGTTCTTTATCTTTTTAATTTGCACAAAAAATGAAATAATTTGTAAAATGCTTGTTATCCTCATTTGCCCTGGGAATAGCTATAATAGGATTTGTGAAGTTGAGACAGACGTTTATATATTGACTAAATTTTTCAGGGGGTAACAAAACCATGAGTAAAGCAAGTAAGATGATTGGGGCGTCTTTAGCAACTACGGGCCTAATGCTCGCCTTTGCGCCTCGGGTGTCTGCCGATGAAATCTACAAGATCAATGAAGGCGACACTCTCTCACAAATTGCTGCACGTTTTAATTCTACTGTTGATGAATTAGCCAAGAAAAACAAAATCAACAATCCCGATTTAATTATTGCCGGCCACTCCATTACCATTCCTGATGGCCAAACTATTGAGGTTAAACCAACAGCGACTGAAGCAAAAGCTGATGTTTACCACGTCCAAGCTGGCGACACCTTAAACAAAATTGCCCAGCAATTTAATATTTCTGTTGAAAAATTACGCAGCCTGAACCACTTAGAAGGCGACCTTATTTTAGTCGGCCAGCAATTACGTCTCAAAGCTGAAGTTGAAGAGCAAGTTGAGACGGACAAGGTGGCAGCTGAAACCTTAGAAACAGAAGAAACGACCGAAAAAGCCGCACCGATTGTTGAAGTAGCCACGCCAAGCATTGCGATTTCAGGCAGCACTTATGTAGTACAGCCAGGGGACACCCTAGAAGCCATTGCCGAAGCAGCAGGCCTCAGTGTGAGCGACTTGCAAGCGATGAATGGCTTAACCAGTAACTTTATTTACGCCGGCCAAGTGCTGCAAGTGGTTAAAGACGAAGCCAAGCCAGCACCAGTAGAAGCAGAAACACCCGAAGTCAAAGCTGAGGTTGCGCCCCAAGTCAGCACGCCAGCGGTTCAAGCTGAAGCAAAACGACAAGCCCAAGCCGAAGCTGTTAAACAACAAGCCGAAGCTGAGCAACAAGCTGCTGCTGCGGAACAACAAGCTCAAGCGGAAGCACAACAAAAAGCCCAAGCGGAAGCAGAAGCCCAACAACAAGCCCAAGCGGAAGCAGAAGCCCAACAAAAAGCTCAAGCGGAAGCAGAAGCCCAACAAAAAGCCCAAGCGGAAGCAGAAGCCCAACAAAAAGCCCAAGCGGAAGCAGAAGCCCGACAAAAAGCCCAAGCGGAAGCCGAAGCCCGACAAAAAGCCCAAGCGGAAGCACAACAACAAGCGGAAGCTGAAAAGCAAGCACAAGCGCAAAAACAAGCCGAAGCAGAAAAGAAGGCTCAACAAGAAGCCGCTGCCCAAAAACAAGCTGAAGCAGAAAAGAAAGCCCAACAAGAAGCCGCTGCCCAAAAGCAACAAAATCAAGGCAACCAAGGGCAAAATATTGTGAATACAGCACAAAAATACGTCGGCACCCCTTATGTTTGGGGCGGTAAAACGCCAAAAGGCTTTGACTGCTCCGGTTTCACCCACTATGTTTACAAGGAAGCAACCGGCAAGGAAATTGGTGGCTGGACCGTACCGCAAGAAAACGCCGGCCCACAAATTGGTGTGAACCAAGCGCAAGCAGGGGACTTGTACTTCTGGGGAGCTAAAGGCAGTACCCGCCACGTTGCGCTCGCTACCGATAATCAAGGTGGCTATATCCACGCCCCTCAACCTGGAAAAACCGTACAAAATTCTAACGTTAACTACTACCGGCCAGACTTTGCAGTCAGCATGGCTCAATACCGGTAAGAAAAATTGACAAGCCGAGACTTACCCCACTCGGCTTTTTCGATACCTTATGGTGAAAACGGTATCACTAATAACTTAGAAGAATTGAGTTTTGCTTGCCGGCACGGTATAATATGGTTAAGATTCGATTGAATTTAGCCTCTTAGAGGGAGTGTAAGTATGAAGAAAGTGTTGATTGTTGATGATGAAGCGTCCATTCGTGATATCATCGGCTTCACCTTGGAAAAGGATGGCTATGAATTTGCCAAAGCCAAAGACGGCGAAGAAGCCTTAGAACTATTTGAAGAGTATCAACCGGATATTGTCATTTTGGACTTAATGCTGCCTAAAATTGATGGTTTAGAAGTCTGCCTGGAAATTCGGAAAAAGAGTCAAGTGCCAATTATTATGCTAACAGCCAAGTCTGATGAATTTGACAAGGTTTTAGGCTTGGAAATGGGGGCTGACGACTATGTGACCAAGCCTTTTTCCAACCGAGAATTACTGGCACGCGTCAAAGCTAACTTGCGCCGGACCGCGATTAGCCAGGAAGAAGCAGCGCCTGAAGAAAAGCGAGCAGTTTACGAAGTAGGGGACTTGACGATTAATGCAGAAACCTACCGAGTGACGAAGGGCGACGACCCTGTTGAGCTGACCCACCGTGAATTTGAATTACTCCTCTATCTCGCCCAGCACAAGGACGAAGTCGTCACCCGCGAGGATCTCTTGCGCAGTGTTTGGGGCTATGATTACTTTGGCGATGTGCGGACAGTGGATGTGACGGTCAGGCGTTTGCGGGAGAAAATTGAGCAAGCTCCTAGCCACCCAGAAATTTTAATCACGCGCCGGGGTGTGGGCTACTATGTGCAAGATAATGATCAGGAGTAGTTATGGAGAGACAGAGGCTACCTTTTTACCGCTCGGTGCTCTTTAAAATTCCAGCGATTTTAATTTTGATTCTCCTCCTCGCCCTGCAAATTATCGGGGCTTATTTTATCCAGCAATTAGAGCGCGATATGCTGCAAGCTTTTGATGAGCAGCGTTCCGTGGAGATGAGTTTTTTAGTCGATAGTACCCAAAACATTTTAGAAGAGACTAAGCTGGAACGGAATGCCAAAGAAGAGCGCCTGAGTCAGATTTTACGGCGTTTCAATAGTGCCAATATTATTGAAGCTCAAGTTTTAGACCATAACGGCTTCCTCCTGGCCACCTCGAGCCCGGCCAATCAGCCCTATGTGGGCCAGCGCAGCACGCAAGCTGAGGTGGAGCAAGTGCTCTACACCAATGGGGCGGTCAATGAAGAGGTGTATGACCGGGAGCAGGGCAGTCGGACCAAGCTCTACATGACGCCAATTATGTCTTCGGACAATACGGGGACATTGATTGGTGTTTTGAGTTTGCGGGTCGATATTGAAAGCATGTACCAGCAAATTCAAAATATTGTGGTGATTTACCTGACCAGCTCGCTCGTGTCCTTATTATTTACGATTATTTTAGCCCTCCTCATTTCCACTGGGATTACGCGCCCCATCAAGGCCATGCAGCGGCAGGCGGAGAAAATTGCCGATGGGAACTTTTCTGGCCAGGTGAAAATTTACGGAGACGATGAGATTGGCCAATTAGCGAAAAGTATTAACTATCTCTCTGTGCGCGTGAAAGACGCCCAAACTTCCATGGAAGCCGAGCGCCAACGCCTAGACTCCGTGCTCAAGCACATGACGGATGGGGTGATGGCCACAGATCGGCAAGGCAGGGTGGTGATTACCAATAAGAAGGCCTTGGAGTTTATCAATCAAACGGAGGAGGAAGTCATCGGTCGGCCGATTTTAGAGGTTTTAAAGCTTGCTGACCGCTTCAAATTCCGGCAACTCTTCCATCAAAGCGAAGAAATCCTGATTGATTTTAGTACGCCAGAACAAGAATCTATTATCCGCGGCGAGTACTCCATCATCCAACGTGAATCCGGTTTTGTGAGTGGTTTGGTGTGGGTCTTAACGGATGTCACCGAACACGAGAAGATTGAGCGTGACCGCAAGCAATTTGTTTCCAATGTGTCCCATGAATTGCGCACGCCTTTGACTTCGGTGCGAAGCTATAGCGAGGCCTTGGCAGACGGGGCCTTGGCGGATGAGGACTTAGCGGTTAATTTTTTGGGCGTGATTCAGCAGGAAACCGACCGCATGATCCGCATGATCAGTGATCTCTTGCGCCTGTCCAATATGGACTCCGGTAAGGCGAAACTGGAATTGGAATTAACGTCCTTTACCGCCTTCCTCCACCATACGCTGGATCGTTTTGACATGATGCTGGCGTCGGGGGGCTTAGGCGAGAACGCCTTTACCATTGCCCGGGAAATTCCTGAGGGGGACTTTTTCTTGGAGATGGACCAGGACCGCATGACCCAGGTGTTGGATAATTTGCTGAACAATGCGGTCAAGTATTCGCCCCACGGCGGCATGATTACGGTGCGTTTAATGGCCTACCAGCACGAACTGATTCTAAGCATTCAAGACCAGGGCCTAGGCGTTCCCCAGCAAAGCATTACCCATTTGTTTGAGCGTTTCTACCGGGTCGATAAGGCGCGCTCGCGGGCGCAAGGGGGGACGGGCTTGGGCCTAGCGATTGCTAAGGAAGTGATCACCCTCCACCATGGCCGTATTTGGGTGAATAGTATTGAAAACAAGGGCTCGACCTTCTTCGTGGCCCTGCCTTATGATGAGCAATTCAATGATTTAGAGGGAGAGGATGAGTGGTTCGATGCACCGTAAGTGGAACATTTTCATTCACCTGGTCCTTATTACCCTCGTGGTGTTAAGCTTACTGGCCACCTTAGGCATTTTCGGCTCGTCTTTTCAGGTGCCTGACCAATTGCAGCGCTTCTTCCGCCGGGAGGAAAGTGCGCAAACGACGAAGCCAGCCAGCGCCTTAAATACCGCCCAGTCGCACGAAGCGCCTTTGCATGAAGTCTTTTCCCCCAATGAATTAGTGGTCACGGAACCGAACGGGCCTTGCATGAAGTCGAAAAATATCGACGACATGAAAGTGCTAACCGACCTCCTATTTAATATCTCCAAGGATATTACCGACCAGGCCCTCGAAGAACGTGACCTGGCGGGCTTTCGCCAGCAGCTGACCAACCAAGCCTATTTGGATTTTGAGTTTTCTGATTTAATCCCTCTGACCTTCCTGATCGATACGAAGGAAGTGGAAGTGACCAATGACTTGTCCTTTGACCGCTTGGTGTTTAAGAAAAACGAACCGGATGCCATGTATGTCCTAAACCAGAAAGCGGGGAAGGTTTATCGCCTAAGTGTGGCAAGGCCCAAGGAAGTGGATCATATTCTCAATTACTATGAGAAGAATAAGGATCATTTCCTGGCTGCTGCGCCCCTGGATTTGGGCAACGTGCGTAAGTATTTACTCCAGGATGAGTTGACGGTTCCTGCTCTTTCCTACATGGTGGAACGCCAGCCTGTGCCAAATTTCCTGCGCCAGTTGTTTGATTCACCGGAGAGCATTCACGACTACAGTGACGGGGATTTCCAGCGGTATTTTTCGGATGACAAATCTCTGTTGGTGAATAACCAGACTCAGGAATTGGTGTTTAATCAGGACAAGCGCCAGGATGACGTGCCCAAGCGCAATGAAGCCATTCAGGACAGCTTCCGCGTGTTGAAAAATTACCAGGCCAATGTGGACTCTTGGAAATATGTGCATTACCATGAAGACGATGGCTCGATTGAGTACCGGAAATTTATTAATGGCTTGCCGGTTTTTGGCCCCTATAATGTTTCTAAGGTGCACATGCTGGCGGATAGCAGGCATATTTTTGCCTTGAATTTATCGACTTTAACCAATCAAACCCCCTTGACCCCGCTCTCCTATGATGTGAAAGTCATGTCTGGCCAGGAAGCCTGGGATACTATTGAAAAAAGTGGCCTCAATACCAAAGAGGTAGAGGATATTCGCCTGGGCTATCGCTGGGTGAAGAATGAGCAATCGGAGAGCTTGATCGATTTGCTGCCGGCCTGGCACATTAAGATCAAGGGCAAGTGGGTCATGCTAGAACAAGAAGTGGATATGGCTAACTTTCCCGACCGGCAAAGTGAGCGGGCTGACAATGAGCGGCCGCTCGACCTTTTAAAACGAGCGGGTTCGGCCGGGGACAGTGACAGTCAATTACGACCCCGGGAATCGATGATGAGACGCCGACAGTGGTTGGGCGACAGACAGGAACATTAGGAGGCGACAATGGCTTTTCGACGGATTGAATACATTTTAATTCTGGCCTTCTTAGTGCTGAATGCCTTCCTTTTCCATGCGCTGTTTGAACAGAAACAGGCGCAAGGTTTAGAAGACCAGCGCCAAAGCCAGAGTCGGACGATTGAAGCGGAAATGCAGGCAGCAGATGTGAGTGCGGGAAATTTATCGGAAGAAGAAGTGAGCCTGCCCTTTATGGCGGGGGAGACGGAAAACCGCTTGGCCGAACAGGCGAATAAATTGAAGCACCAGGACATACGCATCGGCAATAACGAGCGCTTGTTTAGCCATTTGGACAAGCCCTTAGATTTGCCTGGCTTAAGCGACACAACCACAGCAGATGCCTTTGCCCAGCAGGCCTTGAGCCGGCTGAATGATTTTAAGAACAGTGACGCTATGCTTTATGGCAAGCACTATGACTTTGCCTTCTACAATCCCCAGAAAAAAGTGATTGCCTTCTATCAGAATGGCCATGAGGGTCGACCTATTATTGACGCCTCGGGAGAGATTTTCTTCCATCTCGATGACAATTACCACGTCGAATCCTATGAGCAGAGCTATGTGGAAAATACCATGCCCCAGGGGGAGGACCGGCAGTTAATTTCGGAAAAGCAGGCGGTGGAGAACCTCTACCTCTATAATGAACTGCCTAGCCATGCCGAAGTCTTAAGCACGGCTTTGGGCTACCGGACGAATTTGCTGCTGGATAATTTATTCCTCTATAAGCCTGTCTGGCTGGTCTATATTCGGAATAAAGATAGCGAAACAAAGATCTTGTATGTGGATGCCATTAATGGTACCATCATTCAAACACAAAATAATGCCAGCTAAGGAGTCGGACCATGAAAAAATTGCTTGTCGGTTTGCTACTAATAGGCACACTTATTTTTAGCGGTGGGGTGGCCGCTAAGGAAGCGATTCAGGTTACCAATGACCACATCTCGCTGGCTTTTGACGATAAAGGTCTCACCCACTACCAGGAAGAGGCTCAGTTAAAGGTTTTAGAAGGGGTCAAGCACGTTGATTTTCACCTAGGCCTCGGCCAGCAAGGGGAAGTGGACACCCTTAAATTCGGCATGCAGGCCGAAAAAGCCAAAAGCCCCTATCCCTTTGCTTATAGTTCTTCCGAAACGGATGGGACTTACCGCCTGGAAGAGCGGGCTGGGCAGTTGAAAATACGGGCCTATAATCGCATGAGTAAAAGCCGGCAGACGGCTTACCTGAATGCCCGCCTAGCAGGAACTTGGGTGACTTATGGGGAGTGGTCGCTTTTGGAATTGCCCCTTTTTGCCTCGCCCTATGGCATAAAAAATGCCCAAGTCACCTTGCATTTGCCGGCCGGCGTCCAGGCGAAAGATTTAAAAATCCAAATGAAAGATGCCTGGGACCTGGCTTGGACGGAAGAGAAGGCCGGCACGCTAACCGCGCACTTGCCGGCGATAAAGCCTGGGGGAACCTACTTCCTGCGCTTGCGCCTGCCCGCTAGTGCCCTGCCGCAAAATCAAACGGTCGGGCCCAAAAGCCAAGGGGAAGCCCGCTATGACGAATGGCAGGCCGAAGTAGCCGCCTACCGCGAGGAAATTCAACAGAAGCGCACCCGCCTCTACCTTTCTGCCGGGGCCTTAACGGCTTTACTGGTCGCTTTAGCTTTTCATTTATGGCGAGAGAAACAAGCCTTCAGAAAGGCCGGGCAGCAGCTGCCCAGTGAACACTGGGAGGCTTTTTTAGCAGAGCCCTTATTGGCCTTATGGGCGCTAGGCCACCAGCAAGCCCAACGCACTTGGCTGCCGTGGCTGGTCCGGGCTTTCCAACGGGAAGGCAGCCTGCAAGGCCTAGAAGCGGGGGACTACCAGATTGTGCAAACTGAAAGCCCCACCCAAGGCGACCTGGGTCTTGACCTGCTCACTGCTTGGGCTGAGTTGGGCGATACTATTCAACCTAAGCGTTTAACCCGAGCCCAGCGCCGGATAGGTAAGCGAGTCCTTAAAAGCCACTGGTCCGCCTTCCAGCAGACCTTCCTGCCCGTTTTACCAGGAGCAGGCCGCTATCAAGCGCTGCTTCTTGGCTTGACTTTGCTTTGGAATATAGGCTTTCTTTATTGGGCCTATCTCTATAGTCAATTGCCGGACGTGCCTTGGCTTTTGCTCTTAGGGCTTTGGGGTGATTTCCTGCTCCTCTGGCTGCACCGTTATGCTTTGCCCCTTTACCCTGCTAGCGTGGAGGCGGATTTAAATGTCGTCAGGGAAGATATTTCAGCTGCCCGTACAAGCCGACTGACCGACTGGGAATTGGCAGACAGTGACCTAGGCTGGCAGCGGCGCTATGCTTATAGCCGGGCCTTAAATACGGAAAAAATCTTCCATAAAAAAGCCCAACGCGCTGGCCGCTTAGAAAATATTTCGTTTAAAGATTAGAAAGGAGTGATCAGGTGGCTGTTAAAAGCGAACCGGAAATGAAAATCTCCATTTTAGCGAGTGGAAGTAGTGGCAATGTCACATATGTAGAAACACCGAAACGGAAAATTTTAATTGATGCCGGCCTCAGCGGGAAGAAAATAAAAAATCTCCTCAAAAGTATCGGCCGCAGTATGGATGATATCGACACGATCCTGGTCACACATGAGCACAGTGACCATATCAAGGGGCTGGGTGTCCTTGCCCGCCAGTATGGGGTGGATATTTATGCCAATGAGAAAACTTGGCAGGCCATTGGTGATAAATGTGGCCATATCGATACCGACTTACGCCATCATTTGGAACGGGGGGAATTACTCACCCTGGATGATTTGGATGTTTTAAGCTTCGGGGTGAGCCATGATGCAGCGGAACCGCAGTTTTACGCCTTCCAAAAAGGGGGCAAACGCTTCGCCATGCTCACTGATTTAGGCTACGTGAGTGATGCCCAGCGGCAGATGCTAGCCAATTGCGATGCTTACCTGATGGAGAGCAATCACGATATTGATATGCTGCGCATGGGGCGTTACCCCTGGCATTTGAAGCAGCGAATTTTAAGCGATAATGGGCACCTGTCCAATGAAGCTTCCGCCGAAGCCATGAGTGAAATGGTGGGCGACCAGACGAAAAACATTTACCTAGGCCACTTGTCCAAGGATAATAATATGCCAGAAATTGCCTACCAGAGCTTCACCCAAACCCTTAAGGCCCATGGCAAAGAGCCGGGCTTTGACTTTAAAGTGGAAAATGCCAGCCCTGATAAAGCGACTCCATTGCTATCTTTATAATTTTTAAGGCTTCATTCACCGATAATTCAAAATTAAATTGTACATTTGTCAATGTATAATCAACTAAGGAGGAAGTACCGTGGCAAAGCAAAAGCAAAATCATAGCCAAGGCCATAGCGATTGGCTGAAAACCATCGGCGGTGGTGTCGTAGGTGCACTGTTGGTGGGAGGGATTGGTCTCGCCACTGACATGGGTAAAACGAACATGTCCCAAAATGATGTCCAAAAAATTGTCCAACAAGAATTGAAAGGGCAGCAAAAGGCAAGCACTAAAAGTGACCAAGACGGTACGAAAACAAGCGAAAAGTCCTTAGATATTACGACTGATGTCAGTCAGATTGTCAGTAAAGTCCAAGACTCGGTTGTTTCGGTCGTGAATTTAGCGAATCGCTCGAATCATGAGTTCTATGATCTCTTCGGCTTTACTGATCCTAATAATGGCGGCAGTAGCCAAGGGGATAACATGGATGACTACCAAACGGCCGGTGAAGGCTCGGGCGTTGTCTATAAAATTGAAGGCGACCATGCCTATATCGTCACTAATAATCACGTTATTGACGGCCAAGACGCCTTAGAAATTATTACGCGTGACGGGAAAAAGGTTAAGGCAGAGCTCATTGGTGCCGATAAATTTAGTGACCTCGCTGTGTTAAAGGTGCCAGCTAAAGCTGTCAAAGGCGCCATCGAATTTGGCGACTCCAGCACCTTGTCTGTCGGTGAGCCCGCCATTGCCATTGGTTCACCCTTAGGCCAAGAGTTTGCTTCTACCGTCACTTACGGCATTATTTCGGCCTTAGACCGGCAAGTGCCTGTCGACTTAAACCAAGACGGCCGGCCCGATTGGCAAGTCACCGCCATTCAAACCGATGCCGCTATTAACCCTGGTAACTCTGGTGGGGCTTTGGTCAATTCTGCTGGCCAATTGATCGGCATCAACTCCATGAAAATTTCCACTCCACAAGTTGAAGGCATGGGCTTTGCCATTCCAAGTAATGATGTGGTGAAAATTATTAAGCAATTGGAAGAGAAAGGTAGCGTCAGCCGACCAGAATTAGGTATCCGTTTCGCTGATCTCTACCATGTTTCCTTAGAAGAACAAGAACGTATCCTCAAATTACCAAAGGATATCGAAGAAGGTGTCGTCGTCATGGATGTCGTCCCTGGCAGTCCCGCTGACAAAGCCGGCCTCAAGCAATACGACGTCATTACCGAATTTAACGGCGAAAAAGTCGAAGGCACCATGCAGTTCAGACAATTACTTTACAACCACAAGCCCGAAGATAAGGTCAAAGTGACCTACTACCGCAACGGCGAAAAACAAACCGAAGAAATCCAACTCCAACCACAAAAGGAAGAAGTGTAAACAGGAAGCGAAAGCGGATCAGAGGGCAGGATCACTGGAGGCAAAAAGCGTAGAGACGGCGAAGCAATGTCTCAAGCGTTTTGTCGAAGTGGATGCCTCGCCCTCCCGCTTGAGCTGGACTATAGGAAGCGAAAGCGGATCAGAGGGCAGGATCACTGGAAAACCAGGATACGAACCACCGACCGCCCCCGCTGAGTTGACAACAGGAAGCGAAAGCGGATCAGAGGGCAGGATCACTGGAGGCAAAAAGCGTAGAGACGGCGAAGCAATGTCTCAAGCATTTTGTCGAAGTGGATGCCTCGCCCTCCCGCTTGAGCTGGACTAAAGGAAGCGAAAGCGGATCAGAGGGCAGGATCACTGGAGGCAAAAAGCGTAGAGACGGCGAAGCAATGTCTCAAGCATTTTGTCGAAGTGGATGCCTCGCCCTCCCGCTTGAGCTGGACTACAGGGTGGTTCTGACATTAGTCGGGTTCAGGCCTAAAAGGAGGCGTGCGTTATGTATTAAAGTCAGAACCGCACTAAGGGTGCGAACCTGCCTTTATCCCATAACGTCCTCCTTTTGACCGGCCTTCACACCCTATTAGTCGGGTTCAGGCCTAAAAGGAGGCGTGCGTTATGTATTAAAGTCAGAACCGCACTAAGGGTGCGAACCTGCCTTTATCCCATAACGTCCTCCTTTTAACCGGCCTTCACACCCTATTTTTAAGCAGCCTACCGGCTGCTTTTTTCTTCTCTAGAATTGAAATAAGCGAGAGCTACAGCCTTTTTGCTTGCTTTCCTATTGGCTTTTTAATAGGATAAAATTAAATTATGGAGGGGATGACGATGGAAAAAATAACGAAGGACCAGCATATTTTTGTCATGTCGGAGGAGAACGAGCCGGTATTGCGTGTGCAGAGTGGGGCGGAAGTAATTTTTGAGTCGCTCGACTGCTTCTCTAATCAAATTCAATCGGAAGATCAAGCCCTGGATGCGATTGACTATGATACTATTAATCCGGCTACGGGTCCCTTATACGTGGAAGGGGCGGAGGTGGGCGACTTGCTCAAAGTTACCATCCAAGCTTTGGATCTGGAAGAGCAGGGGGTTGCAATGGCCATTAAGGATTTTGGCGTTTTAGGTGCTGAGATGTCAAAAGGCCAAGCGCGTCTCATTAAATATCAGGACGGGCGACTAAGAATGGGGGATGTGAGTATTCCTAGCTGCCCAATGATCGGTGTGATTGGTACGGCACCAGCGGGCGAAGGGGTCATGACGGGCACGCCCGCAGATCACGGGGGCAATCTTGATAATACGGCCATTCAAGCCGGCACGACCATTTACTTCCCAGTGAATACGCCAGGCGCCCTTTTAGCGATGGGGGATTTTCACTTGGCTATGGGTGACGGGGAAATATGCGGGACGGGCGTGGAAGTTCCTGGTGAAGCCACGGTGAAGGTGGAAGTATTAAAAGGCAGCCCGCTACCAGCCTTAAGTATGGAAACTGCAGACGATTGGCTGACCATGGGGGCGGCTAATAGCCATGCGGAAGCTATTCAAAAAGCCTGCCAGGCCATGCTGGCACTCATCCAGGCTAAAACCAAGCTCAGCAAGGAAGATGCCCACATCCTCATGTCCATTGCCGGAAATTTAGAAGTTTGCCAAGTGGTGAACCCGAACATGTCTTACCGCATGCGCCTCGCCAAAGCGATTTTAGAAAAATAAGTCAATACAAAAAAGCCTGCCCACTGAGAAAATTCAGTTGGGCAAGCTTTCTGCTTATTCATCCTTTAGGGCACGAGGATTTTTCAAAATGATGGGCTTTGGATCCTGCACATTGTCAGGAAGCACTAAACCACCATTTTCACCCCACACATAAGGAGCATAGTAAATCATCTCGGCTCCCCCCGTGCGCGCAAATTCGAGCGCTTCGTGGGTTACCTTTTCGTGCATATCAAAGTCGTAAGCCTTGGAGAAGGTTTCTCCTAAGGGCGCATCGACAATAAACATGCGTGGTGGACGAATCCGTTCAGCTAAGTGGGGGAAGTGCCCACAGAGAACGGTTCGGATGCCATGTTTTTCCAATTCACGAGCGACCAATCCCACGGACTGGTGGCACATGAATCAGCCTGGAGACATCAAAGCAATGTCTACGCCATTTTCCTCAAAGAGCTCGGCAATTTGTGGTGCCATAACTTCAATTAAGGTATCGACGCGGGGAACGTGGCCCATCCAGGAGACATGCACCGGAGATACTTCGCCAATAATACCTTGGTGTTTGAGTTGCCGTAGGGTATTTAAAGGGAAGACCGTGTCTAGGTCCTTATGCGCTGCCTGATTAGGGTAACGCACGTGGGTGATCGTAATATCGTTGTAAGCTACATCACCAGGGATAATTCGGTAGGAAGAGTCTCCCGTGATGGTGAAAGGAATATCGGTCCGCAAATGGACACCTGTGGACGCTGCCACGGCAACACGCAATTCGGACAAAGGTTTCTCAATGATAGGTGCAATCACCGGTGGCTTGTTCCATGTGAGTGTCATTGCCTCTAAACCGTGAGACTTGGCCGTTTGGTTTTCAATTGTTTGGCGGTCATGATTCGTTGGCAGTGTTGAAGAAATATGTTTCATAAAGTCACCTCCACAAGCATGGTTTTAGCTGTTTTCAAAAAGAAAACGAGTTCATTATTGATACTTTCATGAACTTTGGTTCTTACTTTCTTTGTAAGTACCAATATGCTATATTTATAATAGTTGATTAGCGCTAAAATATCAAATCAAAGCTACGATTGTTGATAATTTCTATGTTTTAATCAGAAAGGGAGGAAAAATTCGTGGGTGAAGGCAAACAAAAATTGTTTTCTATCGATGACTTTTATGCCGGCCTAGAAGCTAGCACAGCGCAATTTAGCACACTCCAGCTGCTCAATGAACAGGGCGAGGTGGTCCAACCTGAGCTCTTGCCCGACTTAAGTGATGAAGAACTCTTGGAGTTAATGAAACAATTGATTTTCTGCCGGATATTTGATGAAGAAAGTATTTCTTATTCCCAGCAGGCGCGCCTGGGTTTCTATGCCCCTTCACGTGGCCAAGAAGCAGCGCAAGCGGCCAGCCATTTTGCCTTTGAGAAGGAGGATTGGCTATATGGCTCTTATCGGGACATTCCCCAACTGATGTTGCATGGAGCTAGTGTGGCGGATGCTTACCTGTGGAGCTTGGGCCATGTCAGCGGCTCACAATTTGCCCAGAAGAAGGGTGTTAAGGCCATGATTCCGCAAATTATTATCGGGGCTCAAATGGTGCAGGCCCAAGGGAATGCATTGGGACAGAAATTGAAGGGCGAGCCACAAGTCACCTTTGCTTATATTGGTGATGGCGGCACTTCCCAAGGCGATACGTATGAAGCGATGAACTTTGCCGGCCGCTACCAGTCGCCTATCATTTTCTTCTTCCAAAATAATGGTTATGCGATCTCGACCCCAGTGGAAATACAGACCAAAGCCGAAACGCTCGCGCAAAAGGCTATTGCCGCAGGGCTCCCTAGCTTGCGTGTCGATGGGAATGATCCGCTGGCAGTTTACTTGGCCAGTCATGTGGCCAGGGAGCATGCCGTCAACGGCGGGGGGCCGGTGGTTATTGAAATGCTGACGCAACGCATGAAGCCCCACAGTACGATGGGGGACGATCCGCTCCGCTACCGGACGCAAGAATCCTTAGATGAATGGGAATTACGCGACCCCATTGACCGCTTCTCTCATTACTTAACGGAAAAAGGCCTCCTAACGGAAGACTTATTCCAAGAATTTGTTGAGGAGGCAAAGGCTAAAATTCAGGCCGGCATGGAAGAAGCGGAAGCGGTGGAACCGATGACGGTGGAAGAATCCCTAGCTTGGACGTTTGGTCCCGGCCTGCCTGAAGAAGGCTTTAACGAGTCCACAGAAACGCCGGAAAAAATCACTGCTGAAACGGCGACTGACACGACTGACGAGTCTTCTAAGGAAACTTGGGAAGAAAGCCAGGCCAATGGGGATGTTGTTGCTGCGGAAGCTTCAAGAGCTGAAGTGGAAGATGGCGACGCGGGCGCCACGGTAGAGGAAGCTATTGAACATGATGAAGAAATTGATGGAAAGGGGCAAGCTTAATGTACGTTGATCGACGCAACCCAGAAGCAGGCAATAACCTGACCATGGTGAGAGCCATTAACCAAGCCCTCGCCCAGGAATTAGCCCGTGATGATAAACTGATTCTTTTTGGCCAAGATATTGGGAAAAATGGCGGGGTCTTTCGGACGACCGAACATTTCCAGGAGAAATTTGGTGAGGAACGGGTTAATGATACCCCGCTAGCCGAATCCGGCATTCTCGGCATGGCCATTGGTCTAGCCAATCAAGGTTTCCATCCTGTGGCTGAGATTCAATTCCTGCCTTTTATTTACGAGGCCTTAGATAGCATTAACCAAATGTCTCGGATGAGTTACCGGACGGGCGGCTTGGCGGCAATGCCCATTGTGGTGCGCACGCCTTTCGGTGGGGGAGTGGGGACGCCAGAATTCCACCCCGATAACTTGGAAGGCTTACTCGCTCATTTCCAAGGTTTGCGGGTGGTGATGCCCAGTTCCGCTATTGAAGCGAAGGGCTTAATGGCGGCCGCTATTCAAGACCCCCATCCCGTGGTTTTCCTCGAGCACATGTACCTCTATCGCTCCTTTAGGGAGAAGGTGGACGAAGAGCCTTATACTCTGCCGATTGCTGAGGCGCGAGTGGTCCAAGAAGGTGAGGATGTCACCGTCATTACTTACGGTGCCATGGTGCGGAAAACACAAAGTGTCGTGGAAGAGTTGGAAGCAGAAGGCATCCATGTTGAATTGATTGACTTGAGAAGCTTAGCGCCTATTGACTACGATACGATTATGCAGTCCGTTTTAAAAACCCAACGCGTGGTTATGGTCCAAGAAGCCCAAAGCCATTGTGGCTTAGGCGGGCAGATTATCAGTGAAATTAGCCGCCGGGCCTTCTACCAATTGCTGGTGCCGATTGAATTTGTCGCGGCGCCGAATACGCCTTTCCCCTTTAAGCAATTGGAGCACGACTGGCTGCCTAGTGAAGCAGACATTAAAAAAGCGATTATGAAAACACAAGCCCGCTAGTGAGAGGAGTTAATAGATGGCATTTTTAGTTAAATTACCTCCCCTAGGTGAAGGGATTTTTGAGGCCCAATGTGTGGCAATGAACGTCAAAGAAGGCGACGAAGTGAAGGAAGGCGATGTGCTCGCCGAAATGCAGACGGATAAGGCTGTGGGGGCGCTAGCAGCACCTACCAGCGGCTGCATTGAGAAAATCTATATTCGCCTGTGGGATTACATATTCAGAGATGAGAAGGTATTTATGATTGATGATGGCAAAGAAGAACTCACCACAGCAGCCGGTGGCGACGCCGGACGCGTGCAAAAAGATGGCAGCATTACCGCACCCCCTGAAGGTGAAAAATTGGCTGGTGGGGGAGAAGCAGCCGAAAAACCAGCAGCCGCTGAGCCGGCAGAGTCCGAAAAACCAGCAGCCACAGCGTCTCAGGAAGAAGCGCCTGTGCCTGCAGCCCAAAAATCATTAGCGCCTAAGCCTGCGGCAGCAAAGCCAGAAGAAACGCCAATGGGAGAGCCCCAATTGGATCTGGAAAAAGCCCAAGCCCTGGGTACTGGCTCCGTTCAAGAAATTCTCCAAGCGGCTTACGGGAAAATGCCCAAGCCCAAGGATCAGAAGAAAGCAAATGCAGAATTTATGAAGGATCAAGGCCAAGCCCAGCAAGGAGCACCGAAGCCTTCGACGACGCGGACGCACCGTTACTTAAAGCCTCTCCAAGACAACTTTAACCATTCCCAAGATGGCTCGAAGCCGATTCCCACCCACTTGGCCAATGCTAAAACAGAGGCATGGTACCTGGAAGCCGGCCGCCATACCAAGGCCAGTCCAGCCGTACGTGAATATGCGGCCAAGCATGGGATTGATATCAGTGAAATGCCCACCAATGATGAAGGTATTGTCACCATGGAGGAAGTTGAGTATGCCGCCAGCCATGCCGTGGGTGAACGCGAATGGAACTTCCGAAAAATTGATACCATGGATCCCGGCTACTGGACGCACCGGGCAGATGAAGAATTTGGCCGCGAGGAAACTTATATCCGGAAGTATAATGCCTCCCGCTTCGAAATGTCCCATCACAAGACGGTACCTTTCGCCGTGTTCACGTCCATCGACACCACCGCTTTGCAAGCTTTGACGAAGAAAATGGATGCTTTAGCTGGCGAACAGAAGCCCCATCTTTTCTTTGTGGCTATGGCAGTTATTGAAGCCTGCCAGCGTTTCCCCGAGCTTAATTGCTCCTTGGATGATACGGAATCCATTTTCCGCTTCAAAAATTATGTGAACATAGGCTTTGAAATGAATACCGTGCAAGGCCTCTTCACGCCCGTCATTAAGGATGCGCACAAAATGTCTCTAGAAGACTTAGTCACACGCTACCATGAACTCGAGCATGAAGTGATGGTAGAACGGATTTTCAACTACGAAACCAACTCGGAAGGGACGATTACCCTCTCTGACGTGAGCCATTTATCCCAGGTGGAGCACTTCCAGCCGGTCGTGCATTATCCGGAAGCGGCGATTTTTGGCCTCAATGCCATTCGTGAGGAAGTGGTCGTGGAAAAGGGGGAAATGACGATTAAGCCCATGCTTCCGATATCTCTGGTCGTGGACCACCGCATTCTTGCCCGTGATACGGTGTTTAGAGTGCTCGATTACGTCAAAGACCTCCTCGAAGACCCTTACCAATTACTCTATCAATTTTAGGTGATCATATGAGTTTAAGTATTGATTATCCCGGTAAAGCTGGCCAGCCCGCTATCCTCCTCTTTCATTCTTTGGGGGATTCGGCGGCGGTCTTTACCGATTTTGCAAAGAAAATCAACGCTGCTGGCTACCGCCTTTATGCGCCCACTTTAACGGGGCATGGCAGCGGCCAGCTTGCAGATCTCTTCAAGAGTCGGCTGACGGATTGGCAAGCCGATGCCAAGCAGGCCTTGGAAAAATTTTATGAGGAAGGCCAGCAAGAGGTTTATGTCGGCGGCCTCTCCTTAGGGGGCTTATTGGCCTTGGATCTTTTGCTTGCTTATCCAGGTTTGAGTGGGGGGATTCTCATGGCCACGCCAGCTTTTGAAGACATTAAAAAAAGCCGGGTCCCCTACTTCCTTCGCCAGCGCTATTTTAAGGCGGCAGGGGGCGACGAAACCGCAGCTAAGGCAGCTTTTAAGGAGATGGACGAGATGCTTAATAGCATTCAGGCTTGGCTAGACAGCCACTGGGCCAAGTATCAAACGATTGAAGCGCCCTTATTTATGGCGCAAGGCGGCCAAGACGAAGTGCTCCAGGTTAATTCGGTGGAACGCTTGCGCCGGGTGTGCCAGGCAGCAGATGTCCTACGCCCCAAAATTTACCCAGAAGGCAGCCATTATTTGGTGCAGGAACCCACCAAAGACGAGCTCGCTCGTGATGTTTTAGAATTTTTAGCAATGCGATAAGGAGGCAATTATGTTGAAGAAAATTCACCTGCCCATGAGTGGCCTGGCGCTCGGTCTGGCGGCCTTGGGCAATCTCCTGCAAAGTCATAGCGAATTTTTGCGGGGCCTATGTGGCGTATTAGCAGCCATCGTCTTTATTTTAGTAACAGTTAAGATGTTTTCCAGCTGGTCAGGCTTTATGGCTGAGATGGAAAATCCTGTGATCAGTTCCGTTTATGCGACTTACCCCATGGCTTTGATGCTTTTAGCTGGTTACGTGAAACCTTTGATCGGAGGGGCGGCGACCGTACTTTGGTACGTGGCGATCCTCGCTCAATTTGTGCTCTATGCTTGGTTTGCGGTCAAATTTGTTTTCAATTTTTCTATTCGAAACGTCTTCCCATCTTGGTTTATTGTCTTCGTTGGGGCGGTGGTGGCATCCGTAACGGCTCCCGCCTTTAAAGCCCTCTTATTAGGCCAGATTATTTTCTGGATCGGCCTAGTAGGCTTACTGATTCTCCTGCCGATCGTCTTCTACCGCGTTTACAAGGTGGGTGAGATTAAGCCCCCCGTCCGGCCCAATCTAGCGATTTTTACGGCGCCAACGGCCTTGTGCTTGGCGGGCTATATGAATAGCTTCCCGGAGAAAAATATGGCCATGGTGTGGTTTTTAACCCTCCTGTCCCAAGCCTTATATCTCTTCGTCCTTATTCAATTACCGAAAATGCTGCAGCCTAAATTCTTGCCGTCTTATTCGGCCTTCACTTTCCCCATGGTGATCAGTGCTTTGTCCTTAAAACTCGCCAATGCGCAAGTTTTCCAAGCAGCTCCCTTAAAGCTTTTAGTGCTAGTGGAAACCGTCATTGCGACCCTGGCTGTTTTCTACGTTCTCTATGGCTACACGCGTTTAATGCTAGCTCGGGAAAATTAATGAATAAAATTTGAAGCCCCCCACTAGGCAGTGGTCGGGGCTTTTTCTTATGCGGGCGGATTATCATGGTCTAGAATTTGCTTTAATTCCCAAGCGCGTGGCAGTAATTCATGCTGGTAATCGCGTTGAACCTGCTCACTCTCTTCATAAGCTTCGGCAACGGCTTGAATATTTTCATGGAAATTTTTCCTCCCAAAAAAGGGCGGCCGCTCGTCACCAATAGGCATGTAGCGTTCCCCAGACCAGTAGTCATCGGAATGGCGCATGGTGCTGATCAGTTGCACGAGGAAACTTTGGGAACCGAGGTAGTGTTTCAGGTGTAAGTCCAGTTCGGTAGCTGGCATTGTTTTTAAATTAAATTGCCGCAGTTGAATAAAAATGCGCACCATTTCAATGGCTAAAAAACGGTCAAAAGGCACCACCCAAGTCAAGGGCAAGGCGTCCTTGGGATTTTTAAGGGGATGGGCTAACTCACGAGCCATTTGCTGGTAGGCGGGGCTATCGGAAAAAATAATCCGAATCATATCCGCCGTGCGTGGATGGGTAAATATGTGGTCATACAGATATTGATTTGTTCGCTCCAATGCAGCTTCAATTTTTGCTTCCATAGGAGGCCTCCTTTACAGTCCTTATTCTATTATAACAAAGCTCGCCAGGGGAGAAAAAGAAAGGCTTATATCGGGTTAGGCGTTAAGAAGAAGGGGCTGAAAACCGCGTCAGCTTACTATTTACAAGCTTTTTAAACTGGGGGAATGATTGACTTTTCCTAGAGGAATCGCTAGAATGAAAGTATCATCCACAGAAACGTAAGGAGGGGTAAAATGGTCGACCAGCGTTGATTTGTCCATCAATTAGAAGTTTCTAAACAGCGACTAGCCCCAAAATTGCGTTATCTTAATCAGCAATAGGTGCTATTGATTTAAGAAGGGAATAGGATGAGGACAAAATTGAATAACCAACCGGTGGATATTACGTTCCACAGTGCGCCGCTCCAAGAATTGCTCGATATTCACCAGGATGTGAAAGACGGTGGGGAAAGCAGTGCCAAGGAAAAGGCCAAGTATTTCCTCCTCACGAGTATGGCCACTGGACGTCAGGAATTGATGGATCGCTATTTAAAACGAGCCCGGGCCTTAGGTCTTGAGTTAGATGAACTTTATGAACTTGTGGAAGTGGTCACCGTTTTGCTCGGCGAAGCAGGCTTAGTGCAAGGTGAGCACGTGATTGAAACTTATATGGCCAATAATTTTTAGGTTGAAGCAAGACTTCAACCTTTTTCTTTGGGCAGAAATGTGGATAAGTTTGTGGTTGATTTATCCACAAGGGTGTGTATAAGTCAGTGGAAAACAGGGGAAAACTTTAGCTAATCAACAATAGAGCTGTGTATAAAACAATTGAGTTTGGGGATAAAAATCTGTTTTCCAAGCAGCTTATCCCCAAAAAGGGATGATTACAGGCTTTTGCCCTGTGAATCTGTGGATAGACCTGTGCATAAACCCTTTACAGGGAGAAAAACAGTTGTAAAATATGAAACAGGAGGTCTTATGAGTATTCGTTTAATCGTTGTGGGGAAATTGAAGGAAAAATACTTGCGCCAAGGGGTGTCGGAATACCAGAAACGCCTGCAAGGCTATACCAAACTGAAAATTGAAGAAGTTAAAGATCAGCCCACGAAGGAAAATAGCAGCGAGAAAGAAGACGAGCAGCTCCGTATGAAGGAAGGGGAAGCCATCCTCAGTAAAATTAAAGAACGAGATTATGTTTATCTTCTCGATATCGAGGGCAAAATGCTTGATTCCGTCCAATTTGCTAAGCATATCGAACAGCGTCGTATTCAGGGTCAAAGCCAGCTCGTTTTTGTCATTGGTGGCTCGATTGGGGTCAGCCAAGCGGTTAAAAAACGGGCCAACACTACTCTCTCTTTTGGCAAAATGACCTATCCCCACCAGCTCATGCGTCTCATCCTCACCGAACAGATTTACAGAGCCTATCGCATTATTAACAAACAACCCTATCATAAATAAGGAAGTAAAGCTCGAAAAGCAGGCGGAATCACTGGAGACAAATAGTGCAGAGACGGCGAAGGGCGTCTCAAGGTATTTGTTGAAGTGGATGTCCAGCCTGCCGAGCTGAACTGGACTAAAGAAAGGGAGCGCCGAAGAGAGGGAGCGGTGAATTCGATTTTCTTCAAGCGCTCCCACTAAAAACACGAAGATCGTAGCCAATAATATTCAAACTCCCGCCCACTATAGTGATTCACCCTTAGTGTAAAATTATGCTCGGTAAGACTTGAAAAATAAAAAAAGGACATCTATCTTTAAGTTGATCAAAAAAAAGAAAGAAGATGTCCTCATGAATGATATTATCACAGATATTCTAAAAAAGACGGAAAATTGCTCATCTTTAGGTGACTTTGAAGATCTTGTTTATCCGATATTAAGCAATTTTTGCTGTGAATGTCTTGCAGCGGTTTTCACTCAACTTGATCAGCAATTAATTCAAAGATACCAAGCCGAAGGCTGGAAAATTGCTCGCTATGAACCACGCACACTATGTTTTATGTTTGGTGCCGTCACTTTTAGACGCTGTCGGATGAAAAAAGAAGGTCACTCTAGCTTTCTTCCCCTAGATTTGTGTTTAGGCCTAGAAGCAAGAAGTCATCTTTCTTCTCAGGTCAAAGAAAAAATTGCCCAGCTTTGTACGAAGCAAACTTTTCGTGCGACTGCAGAAGCCTTCAATGCTTTAATGCCTTTTAGTATTTCGCATCAGACCGCACATCATATTGTTCAAGAAATTGGGCAAAAAATTTTAAGCTTTGAGAATAAAAAAGCAGAAGAGAAGGAACTGGCTTACTCTCAAAAACGATCCGTTCCTTTTCTGTACATTGAAGGGGATGGGGTTTTAATCACTAAGAAGAAGAAAAAAGGGAAAAGGACAAAACATCTTCAACTACACCGTGTGACTCTCTATGAAGGCGTCGATCGATCCACTTCGCGGCATCAACTTATTCAAGCTCATTATTTTTCTTCTGTTCAATCTAGTGCAGCCCTTCGAGAAAAAGTTAGCCGATTTCTTAACTCCTACTATGATTTACATCAAACGATTGTGATTTCTAATTCGGATGGTGGCAGTGGTTATACGGAGGAAGATTTTAACGAGATGATTGGGGTATGCCTTCGGCATGAACATTTCTGCGATAAATTTCATGTCATTCAAAAAATCAGAACGCGCCTATTTTTTGATCATAAAATACGTCAATTGGTCATTAAAAAAGTGAAGGCTTATGATTTCGAAGGAGTTCAAGTTACTTTGGAGACCTGTGAAAGTCGCTGGCACCATCATCAGGAGTTTTTGGCTGAAATTGAAGCTCTAAGAGCTTATCTTCAAAGGAATTGGTTACTCATTAAACCAGCAGAGCAGCGAGGCTTACCAAACCATTTTTCCGGTGGCGTTTGTGAAGCAGGCCATCGGCTTTATACTTATCGCATGAAAAAGCAAGGACGAAATTGGACCCGTCAAGGCGCAGCAGCAATGGCTGCCATTATCACCGCTCAATCTAATCATTGTTTTGAAGAAGCTGTTCGATCAGATATTGAAGCTAATACAAGCCCATTTATACCCGAATATCCAGGGATTGTTAGGGCAATACTATGTCACAGGCCGCAACAAAGTTCTTGTGGTGCCCATCAGGGCACGATTCCAAGTGAAGTGTCAAGCAGTATGGTCGGGAAATTATACCATACATTTTGTTAGCTGCTTCGCCAAAAGACACGGAGTGCGTGCTAAAGACCTGCGTTAGCAGTGTTAGCAGGCCGTCCGTATATCTGGCTCTCGGAGTGCCGATAGGGTGAGCGTAGCGAGGCCTATCCAACGACATAGAGCCAGAATAGGACGGTCAGGCGTAAGCTTCTATGAAGCGTAAGCCGGTGCCACTGCTTTTCAACGCAGCGTCCTTTAGCACAAAAACGAAGTGACTTTTGAATAATTAGATACGAGATAGAGTTCTTTATGATTGACCGAGCATTGCTTGACACTAACTGATTCACCAGGTAGGGCGCCTAATTTATTTTTCTTTGCTATAATAGGTTTTAGGATATCTTAAACATGAGGGAATATTGACAAGGCTGGCCGAGCTGACTCGTTAGCCTGCTTGGCTTGGCCAGCTTGATGCTTGGAAAGCAGATTAATCGTTTTTGGATTGGGTGATTAATATGAAATATTTTAAAGGCTGGCTCGGGGTGCTGGGGGCGGCTTTTTTGGCCTTACTGGGGGGCTGCCAGACGTCTCAGGAGGAAGCTTTAAATTCTGGGGAGGAGCTCGCTGCCTCCTCTTCCGCCCTGGAAAGCTCGCCTAAGGCTCAGCCGCAAATATCGGTGCAGGGTGCCAATGCTGTGATAAAAATGAAACTGCAAGCGATCTTGGCCAAGGCTGATATTCCCAAATACCAGCTCACTTTACAAGGGATAACAGCCCCCGACTTAAAGGTCGATTTAGCCAATCAGGAGGGCTCCCAACTTTCCGCTTCCACCATTAAATTATTTGTGGCAGCGGAAATTTTCCAGCAAATCGAAGCTGAGCAGCTCAATTTTCACACCGTTGCTGCTGACATGGAAGCCATGCTGAACCAGTCTGATAATGAGGCGACGAATAGACTGATTGCTTTGGCAGGCGGTTGTGACGTGATCACAGCGCGGGCTTGGCAGATTACGGGTCGTCAGACCACACGCTTGGAGCGTTATTTGGACCAGGTGGATGAGTCGGGGGCGAATGTGACCACGTCCCAAGACCTCTGTAGCCTACTCCAGCAATTGGAAGCAGGGCAGTTAGCGAATGCCGCCCATACCAGGCAATGGCTGACCTGGCTGACGAATACTTCCGGCCAGGATCGCTTCGTGGCGGGCGTGCCGAGTCGGGCGCATATTTTTAATAAGTCTGGTGAGGATTGGGAGGGGCAAGTAGCCAATGATGCGGCGATTATTGAATTAGATGGCCACAAATATATTCTCACCATGCTCTGCCAGGGCACGGCTTTCAACCCCATGTGTGAAAGCATGGCCGAAGTCTCTAAAGTTGTGGCCGAAGTTGTTAGTGACTTACCGGAAGGTTCGTAGGCAGCAAAAAACCCAGTAGCTAGTTGGCTACTGGGCTTTATTTTCCTATTTATTGAAAATACTGAAGATGTTTTTCAAGAAGTTCAAGAATTGCTGCCAGATGCTCGTCGCTTGTTGGCTGATTTCTTGCTTTTTGTTGTCGTCTAAGGAGTCCCAAGAGGTTTTCGCCTTTTTTAAGAGCTCATCGCCAGATTTTAAGAGGTCCTGGCCGAGCTTCGTGAGGGCATCCTTTTGTTCATCAGTCAATTCAATTTGGCTGAATTTTTGCATAAGATTTTGGAGCTGGTCAATATTTTCTTGGGAGAGAACATTATTTAAGTTGTAGTTATTGATGACGTTATTGATAATCACTTGAATTTGTTCATTGGAAATGTTGCCTTTGTTTTCTTCTTTGGCTTTTTGGATTTCGGCTTTGATTTCGGCAATCGCTGCATTCAAGGCATCGTCGGAATAGCCCTTCTTGCCTTTATTTTCTTCGGTAATTTTAGAGGCAACCCCAAGTTCGTCTTGGGCTACACCGACCGCTTCTTGATTCAATTGGTGGCCAGATTCTTGGAAGGCTTTATATACTCCGGCTAGGGCACCGGAACCGTCTACTTGGACGGCGGAGGCGACATTAATATTCACATCCACCGCCCCCGCTGTGACCGCCGCATTTTCGTATTGGCGGGGCGTGATGCTCGTAATGGTTTGGGGGGTGAGAATATTCACGGTCACGCCACCTTGGTTATCAGCCGGCGTGATATAAGCTGAGGAGTAAACTTGGTAGTAAGGGTAGGAGTCATGGAGTAGGCCATTTAATTCATTAATATGAACTTTAATCTCCTGGGCCCCATCTTGGACGCCTAAAGTTTGGCGAGTTTGCTGGAACTGTTGTTCATTAAGGCTTTCGCCATAGGTAAACATCGGCTGGATTTTAATTTTATCAGCGAGCACTTGCGCAGTCGGTGCCAGGAGCATGAGCATTGCGAGGCCAGCTGCGAAGAAATTTTTCATGTATTTTTTCAAGAGAATAACCCCTTTCTGTTGCCTATATTATAGCATGTCTTTAATTAAGAAGGTGTTAAGAGTGATCAAGAAAATTAAAAAGCTATTGCGCCGCCGCTTGATTCTTCTCTTGCCAGGCTGCTAATTCATCGACATTGGCAATTTCCCAAGGGTTGACAATCCGATAGCCTTTAGCTTTGAGCCCGGAAATAATGGCTGGAAGAGCTTTGGCTGTCCACTGAGTGTCGTGCATGAGCAAGTTAGCGCCCGGCTGCAGGTAGGGTGTATTGACCATAATATCCGCAAGAGCCGCGGGATCCTCGTATTCAGCCTCCCAGTCATAGCCATAAGTCCAGTTCATCGCCTGCATTTTCTTCTCGTCCATGAGCTGGTACATCACTTCGCTACTGGAGCCAAAGGGTGGACGGAAGAAGCGTGTTTCTCCACCGCCAGCAGCGCGAATTTTGTCATCGGTGGTTTCAATTTGCCAGCGCAACTCGTCCTCAGTCAAATCGGTCACGTCCGCATGGCCTTCGGTGTGATTGCCGATCATGTGGCCAGCCTTAGCGAGATCATGGACAATTTTTTGCCCGCGCTCCTCATCCAAATACATGCCATTCACAAAAAACATGGCCTGCACGCCTTCCGCCGCCAGGGCATCCGCAATTTCTGGAGCATTCGATTCTGGCAAAGGACGGGGCACATCATCAAAGGTCAAAAGTACCACCTTGGGGTCGGCATCGCCAATCGGCCGCACCTGATAGGTTTCAGGGTCGATCACATATTTAGCCCTTGTTTTTTCTTCCTCCTCGGGTGTGGTCGTTTCTTCAGCCGGCTCCTTAGCGGCGGGCTGAGCCGGCTTTTCCTGCTGGCAAGCCCCCAACAAACACAGGCTCAAGAGACTTAAAAAGAGATAAAGTTTTTTCAAATTACCATCCTCCCCCAACAAAGCAATCATGCTTATGCTATGATATAGTTTATCTTACTTTTTCTATTGTATCATGGATCCTAAGTCTGAGATAGGATCTCAAAGGAGTTATAATATGGAAGCGAAAAAAGTAAAACAACTCTTAGAATGCTTGGAAGAAGATGCCAAACTCTCCGAGCAAGCCCTGGCTGGCATGTTAGATGAGCCAGTGGCCGAAGTGATGCGGACGATTCAAGGCCTGGAAGAGCGTGGGGTAATCGCTGGTTATAAGACGATTATTAACTGGGATAATGAAGAGCATGCCCTCGTTTCGGCCATGATTGAAGTGACGGTGAACTTGCATGCGGGTATTTCCTACCAGGAGATTGCTGAAATGATTTACCGCTATGATGAAGTGGAAGCCCTCTACCTGACCAGTGGCACTTATGATTATATTTTGATTACGAAGTGGGCTCCTATGACCAAGATTTCTCAATTTGTGAATAAACTCGGCGCCATTGATGAAGTGACCGCCACGGCTACCCACATTATTATGAATCGCTACAAGGATCATGGCACCGTCCTTAAAAATTATGGCCATGAAGAGGGACGCTTGGTGGTGTCTCAATAATGAAAGCTTTAAATCAAACGGTCAAAGCCCTGCAACCTTCTGGCATTCGGAAATTTTTCGACCTGGCCAACAGCATGGAAGGCGTCATTTCCCTCGGGGTGGGGGAGCCGGACTTTGATACGCCTTGGACCGTGCGTCAGGCCGGAATTAAAGCCATTCAAAAGGGCAAAACCTTCTATACCGCCAATGCGGGCTTACTGGCCTTGCGCCAAGGGATCAGTCGTTACTTAGGGGAGCATTTTGACTTGCATTATGACCCAACAGCAGAAATTATGGTCACGATTGGTGGTAGTGAAGCCATTGACTTAGCTTGCCGCACACTCATAGAGCCGGGAGATGAGGTAATTTGCATGGACCCGAGCTATGTTTCCTATGAACCGGCTATCCGCCTGGCCGGTGGGGTGGCTGTGCCGGTGCGTTTGCGGGTTGAGGACCGCTTTGTCATGCAAGCCGAGCAGTTAGAAGCGGCTATCACCCCTAAAACGAAGGCCATCATTTTAAATTACCCCAATAATCCCACCGGGGCGGCCTGTCGGAAGGCTGACCTCGAAGCGCTCGCCAAAGTCATTGTGGCTCACGATCTCTATGTTATCACCGATGAAATTTATGCGGAACTTTGGTATGAGGCTGAACCTTATTGCTCGATTGCCAGTTTGCCAGGGATGCGGGAACGCACCGTTTACATCAATGGTTTTGCGAAGGCTTATGCCATGACGGGCTGGCGCCTGGGTTATGTTTGTGCCCCCAAAGCTATTAGTGAGCAAATGCTTAAAATTCACCAGTTTACTATCCTAGCAGCACCCACCATGTCCCAATATGCTGGCTTGATCGCCTTGGAGGAGAGCTATGATGATGTATTAATGATGCGGGATGATTATGAGAAAAGGCGCAATTTCTTATTGAATCGCTTTAGAGAAATGGGGCTCTCCTGCTTCGTCCCCGCAGGAGCCTTTTACACCTTTCCTGATATTCGAGAATTTCATTTAAGTAGTGAGGCCTTTGCCTTCCGTCTCTTGGAAGAAGAGAAGGTAGCTATTGTGCCAGGAACAGCTTTTGGACCTGGGGGAGAAGGCTATTTGCGTTTAAGCTATGCTTATTCCATCCGCGAGTTGGAACGTGCCATGCAAAAAATTGAGGCTTTCTTGAGACGCTTGCGCCAAGAGCAAGCCCTGAAGGCAGAAGCCCAATAGAACGTTAACTGTGAATTGATGGGCATTCTCTCTTCGACCTTGGCGACAGGCAAGGTGTGCTACCACTAAAAAAACAGCTCAGGCTTAGGCCTGGGCTGTTTGTGTTTTAGCCTTCGACTTTCTTCACATGAGTGGGCTTTTGGCCTTCCTTCACGTAGAGGTAGAATTTATCTTTAATTTTTACAATGTAGCCGTCTGCGTGTTCACTAATGATATCCTCTTGTTTTAACTGGTAGCTGTCATCGTGGAGGAAAAGTTTCTCATCGATCAGAGCATCAGCAGGCACCTTGCCATTCATGTTATGGAAGTGATCACCGTGGGACGTGACATAGCCATCATCTGTAATTTTAATGACAATTTGTTCGCCATGCTCGTGGTCATGGTCATGGTCGTGATCGTGATGATCCTCAGCCCCGTGCTCATGGTGCTCTTCACCTTCATGGTCATGTTGTTCGCCTTCCTCATGCTGATGCTCACTTTCGGATGAGGCTTGGGTGCTGGTCGCTGGGGCAGACGCCGTGGTCGGTTTACCTTCCCCTTGGGATTGGCAGGCGCCGAGGGTAAAGGCGAGGGCGAGACTGGCGAATAATTGAGTTTTTAATTTCATCGGTTCCTCCTTGAGTTTTCTTAATCGTAATCGTTACGATTAAGACTTTACCGGATATTGCCCGCCTTGTCAAGACCGGAAAGCTAGAAATTGAGCTAAGGGGAGGAAGAGAGGAAAAACAACAGCCATGAATGGAAAGCTTTATACTGTTAAACAAGCTAAAATATCAATGCAGGCGGTGAGGACTGATCGTATTGGCTAATAAACTTCTCCTATACTGCCTGGCCTGTCTTGGCCAAGCTTAGGGGAAGACCTTGGAAAGAAGGATGAGGGCTTAATATCGGTCGCGCTTATCTCGTAAGGCTTTAAATTCCTGAACATTTTTGGCTTGGAGGAAAAGATTAATATGAAATTCGGTCGCTAAGGGGCTGGGCAGGGTGGGAATATCCGCCTGCTGCTTGGCTTGGGCACTGAGGTAAGCATCCTTAATGGCTAAGTCATTTGGGCACTGGTCCAGGGCAAATTTAAGATTGGTGAGCGTGTATTCGTGGCCGGCATAGATCAGGACTTCGGGAGGCAGGCTTTTAAACACCTGCATGCCTTGATAGGCCGCCTCATAATCTCCCGTGAAGACGCGGCCACAACCGGCAGAGAAAAGGGCATCGCCAGAGAAAAGGTGCTCCCCATCCATCAAGAGGCTAATGTGTTCCTCTGTATGGCCTGCTGTTTTTCTGACAGCAAAATGGTGGGAACCCACTTCGAAAGAAGCCCCGTCACTCAAACACTCGTAAGGAAAGCCGCTAATTTCCTTCGGCCCATAAATACGGACTTCGGGATAAGCATCACAGAGAGCCAAAACGCCGCCAATATGATCCTCATGCTTGTGGGTGAGGAGAATGGTGGTCAGTTGGAGTTCCTTTTCCTTTAAGTAAGCCAGGGCTGGCTTCGCCTCACCTGGATCCACGAGCATGGCTTCCTTGCCGTCTTCAATTGTCCAAATATAATTATAACTGAGCGCTTTAATAACATTAATTTGCATAACAATCTCCTTTGAAGAAAAAAGAAGCACCTCAACAGGGAGGTGCTTCACGTTTGACGCGAGTTATTCCTTCTCAATCGGTTTTTCTTCCAATTGCGAGTAGTCGTAGGTCACGATGATCTTACGGGCAGCACGCGCTTCGTCTAAGCGGCCAGCTGGCGTATCGTGAGGAGCTTCGCTTACCAATTCAGTGTCTTCCTTGATTTCATCAAGAATCTTGATCATGACATCCGCAAACTCGTCGAGGGACTCTTTGTGTTCCGTTTCGGTTGGCTCAATCATCAAGCATTCTTTAATGATGAGAGGGAAGTAAGTGGTTGGGGCGTAGAAGTTGTGGTCCAGTAGACGCTTGGCAATGTCTTTGGCATTGGCGCCTGCTTTCTTCTGTGGTGTACAGTCTAGAACAAACTCGTGCTTACATGGTTGCTTGAAAGGCACGTAGTAGTGGTCGGTGAGACGAGCCTTCAAGTAGTTCGCATTGAGGACAGCGTCTTCGGACACTTTCGTTAAACCTTCAGCACCCAAGGACATAATGTAGGCGTAAGCTTTCACGTTAACGGCGAAGTTCCCGCAGTAAGCTTTCACGCGGCCAATGCTTTCTGGGTAGTCATCATTGTAGACATATTGGTCGCCGTCTTTTTCGATGCGTGGTTTAGGTAGGAAAGGACGTAAGAATTCCTTAACTCCGATTGGACCGGAACCTGGGCCACCACCACCGTGCGGGCCGGAGAAGGTTTTGTGCAAGTTCAAGTGCACCACATCAAAGCCCATGTCGCCAGGACGGGTCTTCCCGAGGATGGCGTTAGAGTTTGCCCCATCGTAGTAGAGCAAGCCGCCAGCTTCGTGAATAACTTCCGCAATGTCTTCGATGTGTGATTCGAAGAGGCCAGCGGTGGATGGGTTCGTGATCATGATCCCAGCGGTGTCTGGGCCGACAGCGGCTTTCACGGCTTCAAGGTCAATGTAGCCATCTTCAGTGGATTTAATTTCAATCGTGTTGAAGCCACAGATCGCAGCACTGGCAGGGTTGGTGCCGTGGGCGGAGTCAGGGATTAAGATGTTACGACGTTGGTCTAATTCACCATTGTGTTCGTGGTAAGCCTTGATCGTTAGCATCCCGGTCAATTCCCCATGTGCCCCGGCACAAGGTTGCAAGGTCATTTCGTCCATGCCGGTGATGTCTTTGAGCATTTCCTTCAAATTGTAGAGCAATTCGAGGGCACCTTGGACGGTCTTAGGATCTTGTAGGGGATGAATATTTGCGAAACCATCGAAAGCAGCGATTTCTTCGTTAACTTTCGGGTTGTATTTCATCGTGCAAGAGCCGAGGGGGTAGAAGCCAGTTTCCACACCGAAGTTCTTGTTAGACAAGAGGGTGTAGTGTCTGAGCAATTGCAACTCAGAAACTTCAGGAAGACGGGCTTTTTCCTTACGGTTTAAATGGTCGGGTAAGTCTTTGGAGAGATCATATTCCGGCACATCGTTTTCTGGTAGACTAATGGATTGACGGCCTGGAGTTGAAATCTCAAAGATGGTTTTATTATATTCTGTTGATGCACTCATTATTTAGCCACCTCCACAAGCGCGTCGACAAAGGTATCGATTTCGTCCTTCGTCCGTTTTTCGGTTGCACAGACGAGCATGGCATGGTCATGGCCATAAGCGTCGCTAGCGTCGTAGCCACCGATAATGCTTTTCTCTAGTAGGGCGTCGTTAACAGCTTTGACGTCTTTTTTCACATCGACAACAAATTCGTTGAAGAAAGCTCCCTTGTTAAGAACATCGAAGCCTGCTTCTTTTAATTTGTCGGCTAAGTAATGAGCCTTGTTGATGTTACGTTTTGCCATTTCAATGACGCCTTCCTTACCGACAGCAGACATGAAGACTGCTGAGGTGAGGGCTAAAAGCGCTTGGTTGGAACTCATGTTACTGGTGGCTTTTTCACGGCGGATGTGTTGTTCACGGGTTTGCATGGTCATGCAGTAGCCGCGATTACCGCGTGAGTCGACCGTTTCCCCAACGATCCGGCTAGGGAGCTTACGCATTAATTTCTTCGTAGTGGCAATGTAACCAGCGTGAGGGCCACCATATTGCATGCCAATACCGAAAGGTTGCGTGTCCCCAACCACGATATCAGCGCCTAAGGCACCGGGGCTTTCTAGTACGGCTAAGGCGAGGGGGTTAGCCACAACAATTAAATTAGCCTTTGGTTTCTTGCCCATCAGGTCACGGATAGCTTTCAGGTCTTCGATGGAGCCGAAGAAGTTCGGATATTGCACCACAATGGCTCCGACTTCATCATCAAATTTTTCTTCTAATTCTTTGAGGTCAGTGACGTCACCGTCAAGGCCAATTTCTTCCACGTCATATTCCATCCCGAAGCCATATGTTTTCATGGTTTCTAGACCTTGAGGATGAACGGCCTTGGAAATTAGAACTTTACTACGCTTAGCCGCCTTCGTAGCGAGGTTGCAGGCTTCACCAATAGAAACAAAGCCGTCATAAGTACTGTCATTAGAGACATACATGCCCGTCAATTCGCAAAGCATAGTTTGATACTCGAAGAGGGCTTGCAATTCCCCTTGGGCCACTTCGGGTTGGTAAGGCACGTAGGCGGTCAAGAATTCTTGCCGGGAGATTATAGCGTTTACAACAGCCGGAATAAAGTGGTCATAAACCCCTGCGCCGAGGAACATGGTCGCTTGGTTAGCGGAGATGTTTTTGTCGGCTAAAGCTTTCGTGTGTTTCTTTAGAGCGATTTCTGTGAGGGGTTCGGGAAGATTTTTGTAAGCTTCCTCGATGCGATCCCGCACAGAGGCTGGAATGTCCGCAAATAAATCTTCAATGCTGTCCACGCCAATGGTTTCCAGCATCGCTTTGCGGTCCTCTGCCGTCACCGGTAGATAGCGGTGCATAAAGTCTGACACAAAGTTCACATCCTTTATTAAATTTAGCAATATTAGTATAACGGTAGATTATGTATTTTGGGCTAGACCTGCCAAATAAAAATGTAGATTAAGTGACTAGCAGATCTAAGCTTTACGCTTTAACGGCGCTTCACTTATTCTTCGATGAATTCTTTGTAGGCAGCTTCGTCCATGAATTCAGAAGTGTCAACATCGTCTTCAGCTTCGATAACAACGATCCAAGCTTCGTCTTCAGGAGACTCATTCATCAACTCAGGAGCGTCATCAAGTTCTTCGTTAACTTCAACGATGGTCCCGTCTACTGGTGAGTAGATTTCAGAGGTTGATTTAACAGATTCTACAGAAGAGAAGTCTTCTTCAGCTTCAACTTCGTCTTCTTCGTCTGGTAATTCAACGTAAACGATGTCGCCCAATTGTTCGACTGCGTGGGCAGTTAAACCTAAGCGAACTTTCTTACCGTCTACCTCTAACCATTCGTGTTCTTCAGTGAAAAATTTAGCCATAATGACATAACCTCTTTCTTTAATATTGCGTACTTACCGTACACCCTATATTGTAAACTAAACTTAGAACAATCTCAACAATTCGGTTGACTATTTGCGACGAAGCCAGTCCTTCTTGCAAACAATGGCAGGGGATTTTTTCTTGCGGATTTGAATGTAGACTTCATCACCAAATTTGGCACTGCCTTTTTCGATCATAATGAAGCCAATCGCTTTGCCAAAGGTTGGGGATTTGGTTCCGGAAGTGACGACACCAATTTTTTCATCGTCTTTATTGAAGACTTCGTAGCCAGTCCGGGCAATCCCTTTACCAGTGATTTCGAAACCGCGGGAAACGCGAGTTTGGCCGCCGTTACGTTCTTCAATCATCTTGTCCTTACCGATGTAGTCAACGTCTTTCTTGTCTGTTTTTACGGCAAAGCCAACGCCACCTTCGATAGGGTTGATGTCTTCGCTAAGGTCTTGGCCGTACAAGCACATGCCACCTTCAAGGCGCAGGGTATCCCGAGACCCAAGGCCACATTCAGCGATGTCGTATTCTTCACCGGCTTCGAGTAAAGCCTTCCAGATGGTGAGGGTATCGTCCCATGGGCAGTAAAGTTCGAAACCATCTTCACCAGTGTAACCGTTCCGGCCGATAATAACGTTATCCACCCCAGCAACCGTTTGCTTGGTGAGGAAATGGTAGGATTTAATGCTGTCAAGATCAGCATCGGTGATTTTAGCAAGGACTTTTTGCGCGTTAGGACCTTGAACAGGGATCAGACCAAATTCGTCTGAGCGGTCTTCGATGGTCACATCTTCACCGTCGTGGTGGTCTTTGATCCAGTTGAAGATTTTTTCCTTGTTGGCACCGTTTGGGGTAACCATGTATGCTTCTTCGCCCGTGCGGAAGATGATTAAGTCATCAAGGGTTCCGCCATCTTCTTTGATGAAGGGGGTGTAGTGGGCTTGGTTAACGGCGCAGTCACGCATGTCGTTGGTGACGAGGCCGTTGAGGAAGCTTTGGGCATCCTTACCGGTCACAAAAATTTCACCCATGTGTGATGTTTCGAAAATCCCTACGCTATTACGAACAGCATTGTGTTCATCAATTTGGGAGGTGTATTGCACAGGAAGTGCCCAGCCACCGAAATCGATAAGCTTTAAGCCTTTTTCAACGTAATAGTCGTAAAGAGGGCTTTTCTTTAAGTTTGACATGTTGTCAGCCATATTAATCCTCCTTGATTAATTCATTTTACAGTTAAATATTAGCATAGAAAATAAGAAATACAAAGAAAAAAAGCTTTGTTTTTCTTAAATGAGATGTGAATAATATCACAATGGCAGGGGTTTCCATTGTCAGGTAAACCTTTCCATCCTAGAGGGTATCCTAAGAAAAAAGGAAGCCTAACTAAGAGGCTTCCCTTTTCATTTTAATCTTTACTTTAATAATTGGCGTCGGTCGGATATTCGTTGCTGGCATTCCAGAGCAGGTATTCATGCACCCCGTGTTCGTTTAAGGCTTTGATTTGCTCTTCAATTTCCAAGGCCCCATATTCCTTATAGCGGCCTTCACCCAGGTAACTGGCGGTGAAAGCTTGCAGCCAAGGACGCACAATGGGTTTGTGGTTGACCTGCTTTAACTGTTCTAACTCGGCGTCCATATAGTCATGAACGACTTTGTAAGGCTCAAGGTCAGGCGCTTCTATGCCAAAGTCACCGCTATTCCAGTGGCTCGGATAGACCATGGCACAAATAGCATCAACCGAATTGGCAATTTTGTAGTAGTTTTGCCCAATTCCTGGGGCACTGCCGGTGGTGGTGACGTAACCGAAGATATCAGCGGAAACGTGCACACCGTAAGGTTCTAATTCTTTTTTTGCATAATTCAAGAAATCGGTAATAGCCATCTGCCGGGCTTCAATACTGTCTTTGCCGTATTCAGCGTAGTCGCCCATATCGTACTGGAGGCTTTCACCGAAAGTTTCAAAGCCTTCGGGGAAGCGAACATAGTCAAATTGAATGTCCTTAAAGCCAGCTTGGGCCGCCGCTTTAGCCACGTCTGTGACATATTTCCAGGTGTCCTTATTGAAAGGATTTAGGAAGGTTTGCCCACCGGCATCATGCCAAATATTGCCGCTACTATCATGGAAGCTCCACTCAGGGTGCTCTTGGGCAGCGTAAGTATCCTTAAAGGTCGTAATACGGGCAATGGGGTAGGTACCTTGCTTTTCAAAGCGGGGCATCAATTCCCGTACATCAAAAGTTTGCTCGAGGAATTTCTTCACCAAAGGATCGTCTGATTCCAAGGGGGTTGTGATGGAGCCCCAGTCGGATTTTACATCAATCACAACAGAATTTAGGTTTGAATTTTCAAGTAAAGTCATGTTCTGCTCAAAAATAGCTGGTGTGCCCATTCCAGTAGCGGAGAGGTAGATGCCTTTGATACCATCTTTTGGATAAGGAATGGAGTAGCCGCTATCCACGTAGAAGCGGGAGGGCAGGACGGCAGGTTTTTTTATTAGGCCTTGGTCGTTTAATTTTAATTCAGTGTGGCTGACATTTTCTTCATTTTTAGCCAGGGAGCTCCTGCCTAGGCTAAAAGCACTATTAAAAGCGGTGAAGGCTACCACTGTCAGCAGAATAATGATGATGAGCCCCGCTGAGATTCCGAGCCAAAGTTGACGTCTGGCCTGCTGGCGAACATGCTGGTGGTTTTGGTGTCGGCGCTGGCGTGTGCGTTTATTTTGACTCATGGTCTCCTCCTGTCTCAATTTTAAGTCCAGCGAGGGCTTCTAAGCCTTCTTGGCCTGCTGCTAGCGCTTTTTGCCCTTGTTGGTAGTAGTTTTCAATTTTGTCGATGCCGCCCCCAAAGGTTTGATAGTCGGCATCTTCCTTTTGCCAGGCTTCCATGCTATTTTCTTCCTCATCTAAGGCCTTTTGGTAGGCGGTATGGAAAGCTTGCATGGCTTTCTTCGATGCTTCAGCAGCCGGTTCAACGTCCGCATAGGCATAGGCGGCTTCCTTACTTTTGTTTTTTTGCGCCGCCAATTGGTCGATATTTTTCTGCCAAGCCTCATAGGCCTTCTCAAAACGTTGGAATTCCTTAGCCCGTTCCTCGTGATTGGCCTTCATTTGGCTCTTCCTGGACGAGAGAATCTTCAAGCTCTCATCTTCCTTGACATCTGCATCGAAAGCCGCTTGTAATTTCTGATCAGCCGCCTGCAGGGTATTGAGCGTAGCAATCATGTTTTGGCTCTCGGCCTTGATATTTTCACTCAAGTCGGCCGGGCTCTGCTGGCAGGCCACTAAAAATAGGCATAGGCCTGCTAGCCAAAGCAGTTTTCTCAATGTCTTCAATATATTCACCTCATCTAGCATAGTGGAATGATAACATGCTTAATTCTAGCAATAATCAACTCAAAATAAAAGGGCGCCGGCCTAGGAATTCACGATCTCAGCCTTTTTCCTAGGAATTTGCTATAATAAATGTAGGAACCTAACTCATTTTGGTAAAGGAGTATGCAAGATGCCGTTTTTCTTTTTTGATCGCACGATCATTCTGATTCTAATTGGGATGGCAATTGCTAGCTTGGCAAGTGCGAATATGAATCATACGTTTCAAAAATTTTCGAAGTTCCGCTCCGAAAGTGGCTATACCGGTGCGGATGTGGCCCGTTTTATTTTAAAAAAAGCCGGCATTCGTGACGTGCAGGTGGAGGGGATTCGTGGTGAACTGACTGACCACTATGACCCCACCAAGAAAGTCTTACGCTTATCGGAACCCATTTATGGAGAAGACACGGTGACGGCGATTGGCGTGGCTGCCCATGAGTGTGGCCATGCGCTCCAGGATGCGGACCACTATTTCTTCATGCGCTTGCGCCAACGTATTGTGCCGGTGGTGAATATTGGGAGCCAGGCTGCTTTTCCGATTCTTATTTTAGGGGCTTTGATGGGTTACAACCAAACGCTCATTAATATTGGCATTTTCCTGTTTGCCTTTACGCTCATTTTTCAGCTCGTGACCTTGCCCGTGGAATTTAATGCCTCTAACCGGGCGCTAGCTATTCTAAGTGAGGGGAATATTTTGGCCCGCCATGAATTGCCCTATGTAAAAAAAACACTGCGTGCTGCGGCCTTGACCTATGTGGCAGCCACGATTGGGAGTGCCTTGTCCTTGCTTCGAATTGTTTTATTATTTGGTGGAAATCGTCGTGATTAGAAAATCAGTCTAAGGATTGAGGTTAAAGCGAAGCCCCTCTGCTAGAATAATTCTAGAAGGGAGGGGGCTTATGTCGAGCAGACAGATCAAAGCTGAAGCCAAGGCCTTACTGCAGGAAGATCCATTCAAATACATCACGGTGACCCTCGTTGTTTGGCTCACAGCTTATTTGACGGGCCTTGTCCTCGTGGTTGTTCCACTGGTGGGCTTTATTTTCACCTATATTTTAATGACCAGTGGCCAAGTGCTCTATAAGCGACTCTTATTACGCTGGGCACGCGGCCAAGAATTAGAAGCCGACAGGGATATCGTCCAACCTTTATGGAGTGAAAGTTTTTCCTTTGCCGGCACAAAACTTCTCCAGCAGTTTTATTTAGTGATGTGGAGTTTTTGCTTCGTCTTGCCCGTTTTTCACAAGTGGATCAGCTATGCCCTGACCGATTACCTGATGAACGACTATCCTAGCCTGCGCTATAATGATGCCATTACCGCCAGTCGTATCCTGATGCGCGGTCATCATTGGAGCTGGCTGAAACTTAAAATTCGCTTCATTCCTTGGTATATACTCTCAGGCCTCACCGCCGGCATTCTCCAAGTCTATGTGGCCCCTTACCAAACTTTTGCTGAAATCCAATTCTATGAGCGCTTGCGAACCGAATGGGCCGCCGAACTCTCTCAGTGGTCCACCCGCCAAAGGCAGGATCCCGACCAAGCCTACACCCGCCGCCAACAGGAAGAAGAGGAAGCACAGGATCCTTGGGATGAATTTTAAATAAGGATACGAAGCCACCAAGGTTCCCGCTGAGTTGATAGCAGGAGGCGAAGCTCGGAAAGCAGGCAGGACCACTGGAGGACAATGACGCTGAGACGGCGTAGCATGGTCTCAAGTCATTGTTCGAAGTGGAGCCTAGCCTGCCGAGCTGAGCTGGACTATAGGGAGCGAACGCCGAAAAGAGGAGAGGTCGAGTTGACACTTAAAGGGAAGGTTCTTTCCTTTAATGTAACTCAGACCCTCCTCAGGCCTGACCTGGACTAAAAAGCCGCCACTATCTAGAACGTCACTTCAAAGATCCAAGTAAAAACCTACCCCATTCATAATGCTCCGTCAATGAAAAAGCCAAGTTCCCTGCAGAACTTGGCTTTTTTACTCGCTTTTTAATATGTTATGGGACTTGTTGACCGGTCACCGCTTGGCCTAGCCATTGGTGTAGGACATCCACACTCGGTGCCATGATTTGGCCAGCGTAGGTATCACGGAGGAGCCAAGCAAAGTCGCCGTAAGCATTATAAGCGCGGCCACCCCCAATGCGCATGGCGAGGCGGCCGGTTTCGATGACCTTTTCAGAGGCGATAATGCGAGCGGCAATAATTTTAGCGAGCGCATCCTCGTCCCCTTTAGCACCGGCTTGGGCAGCAGCTTTGGTGGCTTCGACGGAGGCAAAAACATTACTGTAGATGTTGGAGAGGTGGAGTTTCACCGTATCAATTTCCGCCAGCATGGTGCCGTCAGGGTATTTCCGGTCTTGGGCGTGGGCAATGGCGATATCTCGAATATGTTCGCCGAGGCCAGTGTAGACGGCAGCCAGGCCGGTAATAAACATCGGGGCAACGTACATGAGGACTTGGTCCAAGCCGGAGCCGGGTTCACCGATGCGGTATTTATAGTCCAGGGTGACGTCTTTGAGGTCCATGGGGCAGGAAACGTTGGCATGCATGCCTAGGCCGTGCCACCATTCCGGAATAAATTCTACGCCGGCATCGTCTTTGGAAACGACCCAGTTATCGATGACGCCTTCCTGCTCGCCTTCGGATAAGACGAGATAATATTGGGCGTTTTGGGCGGAGGTGACCATGCTTTTCCGCCCCTTTAAGGTGACTTGGCCATCGTGGTGGTCAGCCTTGGTTTCAGGCAGGTAGAAGTGTGTGCCCGTGCCCGACTCACTGTAGGCCAAGGCTAGGAATTGGTGTTTGTTGACCACCGCGTCAATAATTTCGGCCTTTAAATCATCGCTACCAGCATTTAAAATCGTGTTTAAGGCGACGTTATGCATCATGTAGCAGAGGCCAACACTGGCGTTTGCCTTCGCAAACGTCCGCACCACTTCTTCATGCTCAAAAAGTCCGAGTCCCAAGCCACCTTGCTCTTCGGGGATTAAGAGGGTAAAGAAGCCTTCTTCACCAAGCTTTTTAAAAATTTCTTTGGGGAATTGGTATTCTTTGTCTAGATCCTTGGCCACCGGCGCAATCTGTTCGCGGGCAAAGGCTAGGGCTTTTTCTTGAATCGTTGGGTTCATGATTGATTCTCCTTTGTTTTGGTAAGCGTCATTGGATACGTTTAATGTATCACTTACTTATTCCTAGCTCAATAGGAACCTTTTTAAAGCCGGGAAAAACGGGTAAATAAGCCAATATTGTACAGAAAGAGTACAATATAAGAACGTTATGCTCCGAGCAAAATATTTTCCTCAATAAAAAAGCCCCAAGCCAGTGTCTTGGGACTTTCATTTAATAGGCTGTCAGTAAGCCTTCAGGCGTTTTGTGGACGGTAATATCTGTATCGTAGAGTTTAGACATGGTGGGGCAATTGATCAATTCCTTGGGCGTACCCGCAGCAAAGACTTGGCCATTCTTTAGGGCACAGAGGTAATCGGCATAGCGGCTGGCCACATTCAAGTCGTGCACGACCATAATAATCGTCCGGTTCAAGGCCTGGCAGCTGGCTTTCAGGTGGCGGAGAATGGTGGCCTGGCTGGCAATGTCCAAGTTATTTAAGGGCTCATCCAAGAGCACATATGGGGTTTCCTGGGCTAAAATCATGGCGATAAAAGCCCGCTGCTTCTGCCCGCCCGAGCACTCATCAAGGTATTGGTCGGCCAGGGGAGCCAGGTCCAATTGCTCGAGGTAGCGGTCCACCTGGTGGCAGTCTTTTTGGCTGAGGCGGCCATGGCAGAGGGGATAGCGGCCAAAGCACACCAGCTGGCGGACAGTGAGGCGGGAATTAATATGGCTTTCCTGGTGGAGGATGGCGAGCTTTTTCGCCCGCTCGTCGCGCCGCAAGCCACTTAAAGGCTGGGCGTCAAGGAAAACCTCTCCCTCATCAGCGGGCAGTAAGCCCCCTAACATCATGAGGAAAGTCGACTTACCAGCCCCATTCGGCCCGATGATGGCGGTCAATTGGCCATCCGGGAAACCAAAATCTAAGGGGCCAATCAATTGCTTCGGATAAGCTTTGCGTAAGGTTTGACAAGAAATCATCGAAACTCCTTTCGTCTGAGCCAGAGAATACCCAGGAAGACCACACTCCCCACGCTTTCGATGACGAGGGCGACCACCCCTTGGGCATGGACAACGTGCGTCATGAGGAAATAAGCGGAAATGAGGAAGACATAGCCCAGTAAAATCGCAAAAATGAAACGGTAGGTGTGCCGGTAAGTGGGCACCAGTTCATAGGTCACGTTGCTCACAATAAAGCCGAAGAAGGTCAAAGAACCAATCAAAGCCGTGGACACCGCCATTAGAATGGCGACGGCTGCTAAGGCGAGCAGCGTCACCCGTTTTGTCGGCAGGCCGAGGCCAGTGGCGATTTTCTCCCCTAAAAGCAAGACATCCAATTGCCGGGCTAAAAGGAATAGAAGGACACTGGCCACCGCTAGGAGCGGTAGGGCATAGCGAATAATCGTGGGATCGGCATTATTAATCGAGCCCAAAAGCTTGGCCTGCAAAAGATCAAAGGCAGTGGGGGAGAGGAAGCGTTGCAGCATGTTCGTTAAGGAACGCAAGGCCATCCCAAAGACCGCCCCCAGTAAGAGCAGGCTGGTTAAATCAAAATTCTTGCGGGCGAAGAAATAGACGAAGAGTAACACACTCAAGCTCACCATGACTAAAATTTGCCCAAAAAAGAGCCAAGGCCCTGATAAATGGAGCCAAGGGGCCAAGCCTAGCGTGGCCAATAGGGCCGTATTCAGGAATTGGTAGAGGGCTTCAAAACCCAGTAAGGACGGGGTGAGAAGCCGATTTTGGGTCACACTTTGGAAGGTGAGGGTCGCTAGACTTTGGCTAATGGCAACAGCGGCCAGTAACAGTAATTGATAGCGGCGCCGCTTGACGAGCAAGAGGAAGGCTTGCTTTGACAAGCCCTTGGGCAGGCCATAGGTGAGGGTGAGATAGCTCACGGCCAGCGCCAAGAGGGCAAAGAGCACGAGCCGTCCCCAGTAGCGATGCTTGTCTTGGATGTGGCGGAAGACGTTAGGCATGGTTCCGCCCCCTTTGCTGGTGCAGGATCAATAAGAGGAAAGCTAAGGCGCCCAGAGCACTTAAAATAAAAGCCACCGGCATTTCGAAGGGAATGATGAGAATGCGGGAGAGGCAGTCGGCGGCTAAAAGCAAGATTGCACCTAAAAGGCCCACCCAAGGCACACTCGTTTTGGCATCATCCCCTAAGTAAAGCCGAACCATATTGGGGATCAAAAGGCCGATAAAGGGCAGGCGGCCCACGACGGTGGCAATAATGCCGGTAATTAAGGCGACCAAGCCCAGGCCAAGAAGCATGATGCGCTGGTAATTGAGGCCTAAATTCTGGCTCATAAATTCTCCTAAACTGGCAATCGTCAATTGATTAGCGAGGAAGAGAATCGCCAGGCTAGCTGGCACTAAGAGCCAGAGAAATTCATAGCGGCCCGCTTCAATATGGGCAAAGGAGCCCACAAACCAGGAAGCCATGGCCTGCTGGCGCTGCGTGGTTAAGGCAATAAAGGTAGCCAGCGCCTGAATCAACGTCCCCAGCATTAAGCCCACTAAGGGCACCAGTAAGTTCTGCCGGCGGGGGAGAAAACGTAGAAAGACAAAAAAGCAGAGCTGGCCAAGGGCGGCGAAGCCCATGGCCCACAACATCCGATTGAGTAAAGACATGCTAGGTTGAAAAATTAAGGCTAGTAGAATGCCCAAGCCTGCCCATTCAAAGGTTCCGGTCGTGGTTGGCTCTGCGAAGCGATTGCGGGTGAGGAGCTGCATGACAAGCCCGCTAATGGCCAGGGCCCAGCCCGATAAATTGACGGCCAAGGTCCGAGGCAAGCGGGCCAGCCAAAACATCCACCAGCCATCGCTTTGCTTTTGAATATCATAAGCCCCCAAGGAGAGGGAGAGAATGTTTAAAAGCAGCAGCCCTAACAGTAGCCATTTGAAGGCTTTCTTCTGGGTCAGCTGGCGCATCAATTTTTCCTGCAATATTCTCCCCCTCCTTGGCTTTTAATTTATTTTTCAGCTTCCATTTTTTCCGCCATTTCGTTCAAGATTTTCGTCCAAGTTTGGATGGATTCATTCAAGTATGTGTCCGCCGGCGCAATCAAGAGTTGGCCTTTTTCCACAGCGGGCAGGTGGCTAAGACTGCTGGTGGTGTTAATAATTTCTTCGGCGGGTTTGACTTCTTCGCCTTCTTCACTGACAGCCGCATCACGGTCAAAGACTAAGAGCCAGTCGGGTTTACTTTGGGCAATGGCTTCTAAGGAAATGTCTTGGCCCTTGTGGTCACTGGATTCTTGGTCAGTTTCAATCGCTGGTTTTAAGCCGAGTAGGGGATAGATTGGGCCCCAAATACGGCCGGCTTCTGGGGCAATGTAGTTAATTTTTTGCCCAGCAACAACCACAGCGAGCACCTTATCTTCACCATTGTAGGCTTCCTTTGCCCGGTTGACGGCGTCATCGAAATCGGTCGCCAATTTTTCCGCTTCGTCTTCCTTGTCGAAAATTTGGCCAAGAACTTTGACGTCATCTTTTAAGCCGTTCTCGAAGTTTTCAGCAGGATTTTCAGCATCTTCACTGACATCAATGTTTAAGTCAATCACCGCTGCATCTGGCACGAGTTCTTTGATTTCATCATAGTAAGAAGAGAAACGTTGACCGACGATGACGAGATCGGGGTCACTAGCGACGAGGGCTTCCAAATCCGGTTCGCGGTGGTTGCCGAGGTCGGTTAATTCGTCATCTTGCTTGTAAGCGGAAGCGTTTGGCATGACGTCTTTAGGCACGGCGACCAAGTCCACGCCCCAGTCTTCTAAGGTTTGGAAGGTCCGGTTGTCTAAAGCCACTACCCGTTTGGGATGTTTGGGGACCTCCACCTCACCGTGAATGTCTTTGACGGTAATGGTTTCGTCCGTCGCTTCGCCGTCTTTTTCACTTTCTTCTTTGCTGTCGTCCGTTTTTTCCGTGCCTTTATCGGCTTCGTCGCTTTTAGTGTCTGACTTTTCGACCGTTTTACTGCTTTCTTCCTTCGCTGGGTTTGGGCTTTCGCTTTGACCGCCTTGGCAGGCCACGAGGGGCAGGGCTAGGCTGAGAGTCAATAAAAGTTTCGCATATTTTTTCATTTTTGTCTCCTTTTCTGACAATGATAATCATTCTCATTTATTACGCCTTCAATATAGCATAAGCCTGCAAGGTTAGCAAGGCGATTCCTTTTACTTCGTATCAAGCAATGCTCAGTCAAACATCAAGAACTCTATCGAGTCTTTAAAATTCTGAAGGCTCTGCGTTCTGTGTTAGGGACACTGGGTCTCTCGAGGCCTTGGAAGAAAAGATCTGAGCAGCAAAAAACCCATGAACGCGTCATGGGTTAAAGTGAGGGGCTAGAAAGCTTTGAAGTAATGCTCAATCTCCCAGGCGGAGACACTTTGCTCGTAATCGGCACATTCCAAGCGTTTGGCTTCGATGAAGTTGTCAGCAATATGCTGGCCCAGGGCATCTAGGACAACGGGATCTGCTTCTAAGGCATTCAAGGCATCGTTTAAGCTGTAAGGCAGGTGGTCGATGCCGGCGTCTGCTAATTCCTCAGAATTCATGTCGTAGATATTTTGCGGAATACTATGGGGTGGGGTGAGGTCGTTTTCGATCCCTGAGAGGGCGGCGCCGATAATTCCGGCCATAATAAGGTAAGGATTGGCGGAAGGATCGACTGAGCGCAATTCCAAGCGGGTGGAATTCCCTCGGGCGCTCGGCACGCGGACAAGGGGAGAGCGATTTTGGGCGGACCAGGCAATATGAACGGGAGCCTCAAAGCCAGGCGTCAAGCGCTTATAGGAATTAATCAAGGGATTGCCCACGGAGGTCAGGGCCTTGGCGTGCTTCAACAAGCCACCGACCACTTGATAGGCCGTTTTGGAGAGGCCAAGGTCATCGTCAGCTTGAGCAAAGGCATTGCCCTCCTCGGTGAAGAGAGATAAATTGCAGTGCATGCCGGAGCCAGCGATGCCAGCGACCGGTTTAGGCATGAAGGTCGCATGCAAATTATGCTCGCGGGCAATCGTGCGCACGATCAATTTGAAGAGCTGGATCTTATCGCAAGCCTGGACGACATCCAAGTACTTGAAGTCAATTTCGTGCTGGCCAATAGCGCCTTCGTGGTGGGAGGCTTCCACTTCAAAACCTAATTCTTCAAGAATTAAGACAATGTCCCGGCGGCAGTTTTCACCCAAATCGACGGGTGCGAGGTCGAAGTAGCCGGCGTGGTCATTCACCTGGAGGGTGGGTTCTTCCTGGTCATTTCTTAGGAAGAGGAAGAATTCTGCTTCTGGTCCCAAATTCATTTCGCTAAAACCGGCCGCTTCCAATTGCCTTACCATGCGTTTTAGGTTGCCACGTGGGTCACCAGGGAAGGGTGTGCCATCCACTTGGTAAATATCACAAAGCAACAAGCCGATCCGGCGGCCACCTACAGCCTCCCAAGGGAAGACAATCCAAGTATCCAAATCGGGTACCAGGAACATGTCAGATTCTTCAATTCGGACGAAGCCTTCAATGGAAGAGCCATCGAACATCATTTTATTGTCAAGGACCTTGTCTAATTGGCTGATGGGCACTTCCACATTTTTCAAAATACCATCAATTCCTGTAAAGGCCAGGCGGAGGAAATGCACATCTTTTGCTTTGACATCACGGTTAATGTCTTCACGTGTAATTCTTGTCATGAGAGGACTCCTTTACTGCTTATTTCATGTTGTATATTATGGAAGAAATGTCCCCGTCATGCAATATTTTTCATGAAAAAAATGGCAGTTTTTTGAAAATATTTAGCCTCGCTTAAATATTTAGCGTTAACATTAACTTGATGGCAAGAGCAGCTCTCGAATGTTCAATTTTTCTAGGTGCTGGTGGCCATAAAGCAAGCTCTACACCCAGAAAACGATTATTTTTAAGGCGGCTTTTAATGGTAAAAGCAGTGAGAGCATGCTAAGATGAGCATGGAAACTATTTCCATGAACAACATTAATAGGAGGCAAGTATGGAAATTAAACAATATATTGAAGCAGTCGCATCGAAAGAATCTGCACCCGGTGGCGGCTCAGTCATCCCTTTGACCGGAGCCTTGGGGGCTTCCTTAGGCTGCATGGTTTTTGAAATTACCAAGGACAAAAGCAAAAATGCCGACGTGGAAGCGATCGACGCTCTCTTAGGCCGCATGCATGAGCGTATTGAACACTTGCAAGAATTAAGCGATAAGGACGAGGAAGTCTCCGGCTACATGTTCAAGCAATATAGCTTGCCCAAAAATACCGACGAGGAAAAGGAAAAACGGACTGCAGCCATTCAAGACGCCTTGCTTGACGCCACGGAAGTTCCCCTCGATGTGATGGAGACCAGCTTGAAATGCATGAAAGAAATGCAAACGATCGCTGAAACTGGTCGGAAATCTGTCTTGGCGGACGTGGAAGTAGGCATTCAACACTTGCATACGGCTTTAAATTGCGCCAAATATAACGTTATTGAAAATGCTAAATTGTTAAAAGACAAGGAAAAAGCAGACGGCTACACCGAGCGCATGGAAAAAGCCTTAGAAGAAGGCGAGCAAGTGCAAAAGGCAGTGATTGCTGCCGTCAATGACCGCCGGAAATAAGATGCACCCTTGACAAAGGGACCCGGGCATTCTATGATAGAGAAAATAAGTTTCGAGGAGGTTTACACATGCACAAGATGAACCGTTGGCAAGCATGGCTTTAAACGGTGGGTCAAAATAGGCTCACTGGTTTTTCGCGAAGAAAAATAGGAGCCTATGCAGTGTAAACGACGATTGAGTGGCACTTCATAGTGGATATGGAGTGCCTTTTTTGTATCCTAAACTGCACAAGCTCCTTGATGTTAAACCAGAACATTTGAGGAGGATAAGCATGACACAACAAACAGCAGTAAAACAAGCCGGCTACTTTGGTGATTTTGGCGGGCAATACGTCCCCGATATTTTGCAGGACGAATTGGTCCAAATTGAAAAAGCCTTCCGAGAAGCTCAGGCAGACCCCGACTTTCAAGAAACGCTAAATAAGGAACTACGGGACTACTCCGGCCGGGCCACACCACTCTACCATGCCAAGGGCCTAACCAAAGCTTTAGGTGGGGCGCAAATTTACCTGAAACGCGAAGACTTGAACCACCTCGGCGCGCATAAAATTAATAATGTGCTCGGGCAAATTCTTTTAGCTAACCGGCTCGGGAAGAAGCGCGTGATCGCAGAAACAGGTGCCGGCCAGCATGGGGTGGCCACTGCGGCAGTGGCGGCGAAATTCGGCCTAGCCTGTGACGTTTACATGGGCAAGAAAGACGCCCAGCGCCAGCAATTGAATGTTTTCCGCATGGAACTGATGGGGGCGCATGTTAAAGCCGTGACCCAAGGCGGCCAAGGCTTAAAGGACGCGGTGGACGTGGCCATGGGAGACTTGCTGGAGCACTTGGAGGATACCTTCTACGTCATCGGTTCTGCCGTGGGACCTGCACCTTATCCCGAAATGGTGCGCACCTTCCAAAGTGTCATCAGCCAGGAAGCTAAGCAGCAGTTCCTCGACCAGGTCGGTCAGCTGCCTGACGCCGTGCTAGCTTGCGTGGGCGGGGGCTCCAATGCCATCGGCGCCTTCCACCATTTTATCCCCGAAAAATCGGTGCGCCTCATTGCCTGTGAGGCCGCTGGACGGGGACTAGACACCGGGGAAACAGCGGCCAGCTTAACCTTAGGGGAAGTGGCCGTGGACCAGGGCATGAAGACCCTCTTCCTTTGCGATGACAAAAAAGCCATCGCTCCCACGTATTCCATTTCCGCCGGCTTAGATTATCCGGGTGTCGGCCCTGAGCACGCCTACCTTAAGACGAGCGGGCGGGAAGAAGTCTATGCCATCACTGATGATGAGGCACTGGGAGCCTTCCAATTGCTCGCCAAAACCGAAGGCATCCTGCCAGCCTTGGAAAGCTCGCACGCCCTCGCCGGTGCCGTGCGTCTTGCCCCCACCATGGCAGCCGACGAATGTCTGATGGTCAATTTATCGGGCCGTGGGGATAAAGATGTCCCTCAACTGCTGGAAGGACTGGGGCAGGAATCGATGGAAGAAGTTTAGAATTAAAAAAACCTACGCTTACGCATGCTTCGAGAAGATAGAGGCTGCAGCGTGGGTTTTTTTGGCTTACTGTCATTTTTGTTCATGCAAGCGTTTGATGAGTTTGTATGCTACAATAAAAAAAGCTGGCACACGCCAGCTAGGCTTATGTCAACATAAGCAAAATCGGTAAAACCTTATTTGAACCTGCAGTGTTGATTTGAATAGGTCTTAAAGCTGCATAGGTTATTTACCTAATATCATTATATGGGCAAGTAGAAAGGAAGTCAAATGAAAAACAAGAAGAAACTTTACGGGGACTATTATTTAGGGCTAGATATTGGTACTAACTCAGTGGGCTGGGCCGTTACCAACGAGCGCTATAAGGTTTGCAAATTTAACAAAAAATCCATGTGGGGCGTTCGGATGTTTGACGAGGCTAAAACAGCAGAAGACACTCGTTTGTTTCGGACGTCGCGTCGCCGCTATCAACGGCGGCGGGAGCGTTTAGCAACTTTACAAGCCTTTTTCAAGCCAGCGATCGATCGCCTTGATCCTAATTTCTTCACGAATTTAGCAGAGGGGCGCCTGCAAGCTGATGATCGGACAACCGAGGACTCTTACCGCTTATTTAATGATGAGGATTTTACCGACAAGGATTATTACAAAAAATATCCCACCATTTATCATCTTCGCCAGGAATTGATGAAAAATCCCGAACCGCATGATGTGCGGCTCGTTTACCTAGCCCTTCATCATATTTTAAAATACCGCGGACACTTCTTATTGGAGGGAGACTTTCAAAGTGGTCAAGCCATAGAAGAATTACTAGCGGAATTAAATGCGCTTAGCGAGCGTTTGTTTGCTGCCCCAGTTTTTCCTGATATCGGAGATTCCAGCGCGTTTCAAGATGTGACACATTTCCTGAGTGAGTCCATGTCTTTGACTGATAAAAAAAACGGGCTTAAGCAACAATTAGGAAAGAACAGTAAGAATGCTTCATTAAAAAAACTTTGTGATTTACTAGCAGGAGGCAAGGTTAGCTTATCAACGCTTTTTGAAAATTTTACCGGTGAAGAAAGCCTAGAATTTAGAAAAGAACTAGATGAAAGGGACCTCTCCCTCCAGGAACTCACTGGTGATGAACAGCGGCTCTTGGAAGTAGCTAAATTATTGTATGATTGGGGTATTTTACAAAATATCTTAGATGGCGAAGAAAATATTTCCCAAGCCAAGATTAAAAGCTATAACAAATATCGCGAGCAATTAAAGGAATTGAAGGTCCTTGTTAAAAAGTACTTGCCTGAGCACTATCGGTTTTTCTTCCATACACCGAATCTTAAAAATTTAACACCGGAAGAAGAGAAAATCGCGAAACAATATAGTACTAGTAAGGGCTATCAGAATTATGCTAGCTATATGCATCAGGACGGTGGGGAAAAATGTTCTGCAGAAAAGTTTAAGGCATCGCTCAAAAAATTAGTTCAGCAGTTTCCCAAGGAATGTCCAGAGAAAGAGAGCTTGCTAAAGGCAATTGATGACGGGGAATATCTCGTTAAGCAGCGCAAGAAGGACAATGGTGTGATCCCGCGCCAGGTTCACCAGCTAGAATTGGAGAAAATCTTGGGGCAGGCGAAAAACTATCTTCCCTTCTTAAATGAGGAAGACCAGGAAGGGCACACGGTCCAAGATAAAATAAAGCAATTATTTACCTTTCGCATTCCCTACTATGTGGGACCTTTGAACCCAGCTCATAAGGATGATCCTGATAGTGGCTATGCTTGGGTCGTCAGAAAAAAGGCGGGCAAGGTTTACCCTTGGAATTTTGAGGAAATGGTGGATATTGCTTCTTCGGCAAAAAATTTCATTCGCCGGATGACCAGTCCTTGCACTTACCTCTTCGGTGAAGATGTATTGCCCAAAGACTCCCTGCTTTATCAGGAATACCTTGTTTTGAATGCCTTAAATATGTTGTGTTTCAATGGTGAACGGATCACGGCAACAGAGCAAGAAAAGCTTTTTCAAGACCTTTTTATCGAGCAAAATATCCGCGTAACGAAGAAACGAATCGACGCTTGGTACCGCCAGTACCATGGTCTCGGCAAGGATGACTTGCTGGAAGTCACTGGTATTGATGAGGATATCAAAGGACGGCTAACCACCTACCATCAGTTTAAGGCCATTTTCCCTGCCGGCCTGCCCAAGCCAGAATTGCTGGAAAATTGTGTTCTCTGGGGAACATTATTTGGAGAAACGAAGCCCTTATTCCAGGCTGAAATTGAAAAACATTACCAGCAAGAGTTAACCCCTCAAGAAATTAAAGCCCTCACCCGAATCAATTTTTCCGGCTGGGGGAAGTTCTCACAGGCTTTTCTGACTGAGCTTCAAGATACCGAGCATTTTCTGAATGGGCCAACATCGATTATTGAAGCCCTGCGCTCAGGCAGGCAAGGTCAAGTCTATATTCTTGAGGAACTTCTGAGCGGTCAATTTGATTTCATGGCGAAAAAGACAGCGAGAAACCAGGAAGAATTTGCCGGCACTGAAGGCTTTGATATGAAGGTGATTGAGGATCTCGTTCTGTCACCCGCTGTTAAACGGGCCATGTGGCAAAGCCTCCGACTGGTTAAGGAAATCCGCGGTATTATGGGTTACGATCCCAAGCGTATTTTTATTGAGATGGCACGCGGTGGGGGCAAAAAAGGACAGAAGGCGACCTCGCGTCGTGAGTTCCTAGCTAAGCTCTATAAGTCAATTAAGGTTGCTGATGAAGTCAAAGACCAGCTGGATGAGGAAACAGATGCCAATCTACGGCGAAAGAAAATTTTCCTCTACTACTTGCAGCAAGGCAAATGTCTCTACAGTGGGGAGGCCATTGACTATCATACGCTCCTAGGTGATTCTGGGAGTCAAGTTTATGATATTGATCATATTATTCCCCGATCCATCAAGAAAGATGATAGCTACAGTAATCTAGCTCTTGTGAAAAGTGTTTTGAATCGGCATAAAAGCAATGTCTATCCTTTAGAGCCAACAATTCAAAAACAACAGAAAGGCTTCTGGCTAGCTCTACGCCAAATAGGATTAATGTCGAAGCAGAAATTTGCTCGTCTGGTCCGAACCCAGCCCCTATCGATGGAAGAAAAAGCGGGGTTTATTGCGCGACAATTAGTTGAAACCCACCAAAGTTCCAAGGCATTGAAAGATATTTTAACGAAGGCCTTGCCAAAAACCAAGGTCATTCCTGTTAAAGCTCACCTGGTTAGTGAATTCCGAGCCCAGCAGAAAAACAAAGATAAAGATACCAATAAACCGATCAATCCAGACTACCGTTACTACATTAAGGTGCGATCTTTAAATGACTTGCATCATGCTAAGGACGCTTATCTAAATATCATCGTCGGTAATGTGTATTACACGAAATTTACCAGTAATCCGCTTAATTTTCTGAAGAAGGACCACAAGCCTCATTATAATTTAGCGAGGATGTTTGACTTCGATATTCAACGGGGGCAGATCATAGCCTGGCGAGCTGGCCTGGAAGGAACGATCAAACAGGTCAATCGCATGATGAAGCGACATGATGCTCTCCTCACTTGGCAGGCAGGAGAAAAAAGAGGGGGCCTATTTGAGCAAACGATCCAGTCTAAAGGCCAAGGCCAAATACGGGTTAAAAAAGACTTACCTATTGAAAAATATGGAGGCTATACGAGCGCATCTCCTGACTATTATGCAGTATTCCAAAGAAAAAAAGGGAATAGGAAGACTGTTTCCCTTTTATCAATTCCTCGCTATATGGGCGCAGAGATTCAAAACATTGAACAATTGGAGAAGTATGCAGCAAAGAAAGAAGAGGCAGATCAATGCATCTTCATAAAAGGCCCCATTAATCCAGTAAATTGTGTGATCGAATACAAAGAGAAAAAAGGTGAATATGCCGTGCGAGCACGAATAACTTCTCGTTCAGATAATCGATTTAATTTAGCTAATGTGACGCCAGCTGTGTATTCAGTAACATTTATTGAAAATTATAAGCATCTTGAAAAATTAAAAAATCAAGATCAATTGCTAGAACACCGTATCCGTTTAAATGACGAAGAAATGCTAGCGATGTATGATGAGATTCTTAAGAATTTGGATAAAAAGTATTTTAAGGGGCTTTTGACATCAGCAACACACAAGCATTTATGGGAAACGAGAAAAGCAATAGCTCAAAATACAATAACGGTAAAAAAGAAGAAGAGGGATTTGGATCGCTCTGAAAAGGCCGCCCTAATTTTAGAAACAGTGAAGGCATTCGATACAACCTCGATGAATGCTAATTTGGAGTCAGTTGGAAAACCAAAAACTACAGGTCGAATTCGTATACCTAATAACCTATCCAGTAAAACCTATGTCCATCTCATCAATCAATCGGTGACCGGCCTCTTCGAAAATCGGGTGGTGTTATATCAGTCATGAGTTGGCGAACAGTCCTGATTAGTCGACGGGCAAAACTCGATTTAAAACTGAATCATTTGGTTCTCAGACGCCCCAATGAGTTGGTAAAGATTTTTCTAGATGAAATTGCAGTCTTGATTATTGAATCCACAGCCGTTTCTATTACAGCCGCCTTGCTCAATGAGTGTCGAAAACGGAAAATAAAAATTATTTTCTGTGACGAATACCATCAGCCTGCTTTGGAATGTTTTCCCCTTTATGGCAGTCACGATAGTAGTGGCTGCCTAAAGGAGCAGTTGTCTTGGTCGCCATTGTGTGTGGCAGACGTTTGGGCGAGTATTATTCGAGAGAAAATTATGCGCCAAGCCGAGGTTCTTAAACCCCATCATCAGGAAGGGGCAAGTCTATTGTTAACTTATGCGGAACAGATCGAGCCTCTCGATGTAACCAATCGAGAGGCTCATGCAGGGAAAGTATATTTTAACCGTTTGTTTGGTGCTGGCTTTTCTCGCTCGGATGGCTCAGCCATTAATGCTGCCCTTGATTATGGTTATGCTTTAATTTTAGCAGCTTGCAATCGTGAGATTGTTGCAGCTGGCTACAATACGCAGCTCGGACTCTTCCATCGCAATCAATTCAATCCTTATAACTTAGGCTCGGATGTGATGGAACCATATCGGCCTTTGGTAGACCATTTAGTTAAGAAATTTGAACCTACTGAATTTTTGGAGAAGGAACGCCGTACGATGCTGACTATTTTTGACCAAAAAGTAAGCATTGGAGGTAAGAAACGCTATATATTAGATAGTATCCGAGTTTATGTGCACAGCATTTTTAGAGCTTTGCGTCATGAGGATATTAGTTTATTGAGGTTTTATAGAAATGAGTTATAGGTATATGCGGGTGATTGTCTTATTTGATTTGCCGATGGTGACCAGTAAGGAGCGCAAGTCCTATCGCTATTTTCGGCGTTTTTTATTGAAGTCGGGCTTTATCATGCTGCAGCAGTCGGTGTATAGTAAATTAGCTCATAATCCTACAGTGGCTAATACCATCGCTAATAATGTACGCGAGGAGGCGCCAGAGAAAGGCTTAGTTCAACTGCTCATCATTACCGAAAAACAATTTGCACGTATGGAATATGTTGTCGGTGAGCAACATACGGGCACACTAGATTCAATCGACCGGGTGGTGATTTTATGAGGCTGGTTTACACTGGTTTTCCGGAAGCCATTAAAATATCTTCTCCAGGACAATTAATTTTGACGCTTGAATCTCCTAACTTATACCGGCAGTTCTTGTTGGCCCTTCACCAGCAGGCCCTAGGGGAGGAGGACGAAGTAGCTTGTTATCCTATTTTAGGTAGTAGAAAAGAATGCCAATTGGAAACTATTTTTCATCCTTTATTATTGGATGTTAATGAAAAAAAGATTCTAAAGAAATTAGAGCGTATGCTATTAAGCTATGTCACAGAGGATTATCAGGCTTTTATCGGCTTGCAGCAGCATTTACAAGAGTATTTGTATGATATTGCAGAAGCCCTACCTGTGGGGGTCTCTTGGTCGACGGAAATGAATCAGAAGAAATTGCTGCAATTATTTTGCTTCAATATTTTAACTGCTGGGGAAAACTCGTTAGAACGCTTATTGTCTTACTTAGAGGTTATAACAGAACTCAACCTGGCGGAAGTTTTTCTTATCGATCAATTGAGTGCTTATTTCGAAGCACAAGACATTACGGCAGTGATTCAATATGCCCAGCAAAAGGAATTGACCTTAATTTTAATAGAACGACAGGAAATTAAAGGAGGTGAGGAAGCTAGTAAATACATCCTTAGTGTAAAATTATGCTCGGTAAGACTTGAAAAATAAAAAAAGGACATCTATCTTTAAGTTGATCAAAAAAAAGAAAGAAGATGTCCTCATGAATGATATTATCACAGATATTCTAAAAAAGACGGAAAATTGCTCATCTTTAGGTGACTTTGAAGATCTTGTTTATCCGATATTAAGCAATTTTTGCTGTGAATGTCTTGCAGCGGTTTTCACTCAACTTGATCAGCAATTAATTCAAAGATACCAAGCCGAAGGCTGGAAAATTGCTCGCTATGAACCACGCACACTATGTTTTATGTTTGGTGCCGTCACTTTTAGACGCTGTCGGATGAAAAAAGAAGGTCACTCTAGCTTTCTTCCCCTAGATTTGTGTTTAGGCCTAGAAGCAAGAAGTCATCTTTCTTCTCAGGTCAAAGAAAAAATTGCCCAGCTTTGTACGAAGCAAACTTTTCGTGCGACTGCAGAAGCCTTCAATGCTTTAATGCCTTTTAGTATTTCGCATCAGACCGCACATCATATTGTTCAAGAAATTGGGCAAAAAATTTTAAGCTTTGAGAATAAAAAAGCAGAAGAGAAGGAACTGGCTTACTCTCAAAAACGATCCGTTCCTTTTCTGTACATTGAAGGGGATGGGGTTTTAATCACTAAGAAGAAGAAAAAAGGGAAAAGGACAAAACATCTTCAACTACACCGTGTGACTCTCTATGAAGGCGTCGATCGATCCACTTCGCGGCATCAACTTATTCAAGCTCATTATTTTTCTTCTGTTCAATCTAGTGCAGCCCTTCGAGAAAAAGTTAGCCGATTTCTTAACTCCTACTATGATTTACATCAAACGATTGTGATTTCTAATTCGGATGGTGGCAGTGGTTATACGGAGGAAGATTTTAACGAGATGATTGGGGTATGCCTTCGGCATGAACATTTCTGCGATAAATTTCATGTCATTCAAAAAATCAGAACGCGCCTATTTTTTGATCATAAAATACGTCAATTGGTCATTAAAAAAGTGAAGGCTTATGATTTCGAAGGAGTTCAAGTTACTTTGGAGACCTGTGAAAGTCGCTGGCACCATCATCAGGAGTTTTTGGCTGAAATTGAAGCTCTAAGAGCTTATCTTCAAAGGAATTGGTTACTCATTAAACCAGCAGAGCAGCGAGGCTTACCAAACCATTTTTCCGGTGGCGTTTGTGAAGCAGGCCATCGGCTTTATACTTATCGCATGAAAAAGCAAGGACGAAATTGGACCCGTCAAGGCGCAGCAGCAATGGCTGCCATTATCACCGCTCAATCTAATCATTGTTTTGAAGAAGCTGTTCGATCAGATATTGAAGCTAATACAAGCCCATTTATACCCGAATATCCAGGGATTGTTAGGGCAATACTATGTCACAGGCCGCAATAAAGTTCTTGTGGTGCCCATCAGGGCACGATTCCAAGTGAAGTGTCAAGCAGTATGGTCGGGAAATTATACCATACATTTTGTTAGCTGCTTCGCCAAAAGACACGGAGTGCGTGCTAAAGACCTGCGTTAGCAGTGTTAGCAGGCCGTCCGTATATCTGGCTCTCGGAGTGCCGATAGGGTGAGCGTAGCGAGGCCTATCCAACGACATAGAGCCAGAATAGGACGGTCAGGCGTAAGCTTCTATGAAGCGTAAGCCGGTGCCACTGCTTTTCAACGCAGCGTCCTTTAGCACAAAAACGAAGTGACTTTTGAATAATTAGATACGAGATAGAGTTCTTTATGATTGACCGAGCATTGCTTGACACTAACAAATACATCATTGACCGTGATTTTAATGTGATTTATTGATATAATACTAGTGAGACCTTTGAAATAATTCTGTATCTCGCCTATGTTGTAATACTTTTAACAATATATCAATATCCTAAGTTGGTCTTACTTTGGATTTGAGGTTTGAGAGCAGTGTTGATTTGAATAGGTCTTAAACTAGGAGTGCACCGCCTCGTAGTACACCATGGTTTGAGAGCAGTGTTGATTTGAATAGGTCTTAAACTCCTCCTCCTTCTACCGCTTTCGCTTCGTAGTTTGAGAGCAGTGTTGATTTGAATAGGTCTTAAACCCATGGGTTGTAGCTTATAGCGTAAAGAAGTTTGAGAGCAGTGTTGATTTGAATAGGTCTTAAACTTATATTTGCCCATGAGCGCAAGGTGGAGGGTTTGAGAGCAGTGTTGATTTGAATAGGTCTTAAACTAATAGCAGCACCGGTTTAGATAGCGGCCGGTTTGAGAGCAGTGTTGATTTGAATAGGTCTTAAACTGTGTTTTGACAAAGTCCCAAGCGGCTGCCGTTTGAGAGCAGTGTTGATTTGAATAGGTCTTAAACCGATCAATAAAGGCTTTGGTGTAGCGATAAGTTTGAGAGCAGTGTTGATTTGAATAGGTCTTAAACCAAAAAGAGCAAACGCCAGCATGGAGAAAGGTTTGAGAGCAGTGTTGATTTGAATAGGTCTTAAACCACCCCCACAGCAATGCCTTCAGGAATAAAGTTTGAGAGCAGTGTTGATTTGAATAGGTCTTAAACTTTCGTCCTAAAACCTCCCTTAGAAAGATAGTTTGAGAGCAGTGTTGATTTGAATAGGTCTTAAACAGGCGTGCGGGGTAAGTACTGGCAACTCCTGTTTGAGAGCAGTGTTGATTTGAATAGGTCTCAAACAATTATCCAGTGATTGGTTGATGATGGGGTGTTTGAGAGCAGTGTTGATTTGAATAGGTCTCAAACCGAAAAGTTCTTCATACTCATCAGCTGACAGTTTGAGAGCAGTGTTGATTTGAATAGATCTTAAATTATAGTTTTAGGTGGCTGAAGGCCATTAATGATTTAGATAGCTGATCAGACCTCTCCGCCCAGTAAATAACAAAAGCAGCTCAATTTTCTGAGCTGCTTTTTATCTGCCTGCTTACTTCAATGACGTGGCTAAGGTTTCTAAATCCCAAGCAATGTTTTCCAAGATATTCTTATCATTATCGGGGGCGACTTCTAAGGGGTTGAGAGGTTTTAATTGGGCGCCGGTCGCTTGGGAAATGACCTGGGCAAGATGTTCGGAGGCTTGGCTTTCGGTGAAGATGGTTTTCACGTGATATTCCTTGACGAAGTCTTCCACTTCGGCGAGTTGCTTGGCGCTGGGTTCCTGGCTGTCAGACACCCCAGCAATACCTAATTGCGTCAAGCCGAAACGCTGGGCTAAGTAATTGAAGGCCGTGTGCTGGGTGACGAAAGTTTTATGCTCCAATTGGTCAAATTGGGGTTTATATTTATTAACGAGGGCTTCTGCATCGGTCTTGACTTTTTCGGCATTTTTCAAGTAAGTGCTCCTATGCTCGGGGTCTTTTTGCCCCAAGGCTTCGGCGATCGCCTGGGCTTCATCAGCGACAAGGACGGGATCGAGCCAGGTGTGGGGATCCATGAGATTACTGGCATCTTGACCAGGACCAGGCTCGATATCCTCTAGCCCCGGCACGCGTGTCATTTTTAAATTGGCACCGGCTTCCACGATGGTGACCTCTTTACCGTGTAAGTTGTCGGCGAGATTTTTTGTCCAGCCCTCTAGAATATGCGAGTGGTAAATGAAAACATCACTATCTTCAATTTTCACCAGATCACTGGCGGCGGGCTCGAAGCTGTGAATACTTTGCTTGGCGTTAATCATTTCGACCTGATTCAAATCCCCGGACACCATTTTCGTCAGACTATAGATGGGATAGAAACTGGTTTGAATTTTTAGGCTAGCTGCCTCTTGCCGGCCACCACCTTGGCAGCCAGCGAGGAAGAGGAGGCCGGTAAAGAATAAAAATAATGCTTTGCGTATTTTCATAAATCCTCCTTCGTTTTAAATCGTAGTCATTACGAATAAGAGTTTACCCGATTATATGAGCCCTGTCAAGCCCTATGGCGAGAGGAAAAAATGATACTTTTGAAAGTATAAAGACAAAATAGCTGGGGCTTGTATTTTAAATTCACGATAAAAGATTAAAGTTCACTTACGAAAACAAAAAATGTATGTTTTAACCGTTTTACCTATTCTTTACAAACTGGGTAAAAGTAAGCAAAGCCCGTCCTAATGCGCTTTGTTTATGTAAGTTAGGACATATGTGTTTTACTTCACTTGAAAAAAGTACTTACTAGCCATAAGCTATGACCTGAGGCTAGCCGTACGAATTTTGTGTTCTTTTAGAAGTGAAAAGGAGTGAAACATGAAGCAGAAAACTCGAGGCTGGGTGCTTTTGCCCTTCTTGGTTTTTGTGGGCCTCTACTTATTTGTCGGGATCTACTTAACGATGCAGGGGAATGATGAAGGCTTTTATGCCATGCCGGCATCGATTTCCGTTATTGCGGGCCTCATCACAGCTTTCCTGCTCTACCACGGTTCCGTGGATGAGAAGTTTGCCACCCTGATCAAGGGCTGCGGGGAGGACAACATTATTATCATGTGTTTGATTTTCCTCTTGGCGGGCGCATTTGGCTCGGTGACGAATGCGATCGGCGGCGTTGATTCTGTGGTGAACTTTGGCCTTCGTTTAATCCCGATGGCTTACATTGTGCCGGGCATGTTTTTGATCGCTTGCTTTGTGTGCTTGTCGATTGGAACGAGCATGGGGACAATTGCCACGATGGCGCCGATTTGTGTGGCCTTGGCCGATAAGTCGGGCATCAATTTGGCCCTTATTTTAGCAACATTACTGAGTGGAGCCATGTTTGGGAACAACATGTCCATCATTGCCGATACAACGATTGTGGCTTCGCGGACGCTGGGTGTTGAAATTCGCCAAAAGTTCAAGGCCAACCTGTTAATTACGGTGCCAGCGGTCTTGGTGGCCCTGGTTGGCTACTACATGGCCGGCCGGCCCTATACCTCGGTCGCAGTGGAGGCGGGGTCCTATGATTTGTGGACCGTTTTGCCTTACATTGTTGTTTTAGTCTTAGCCTTAATCGGCGTGAATGTCTTTGTGGTTTTAATGGCCGGCATTCTCCTCGCCGGCGCGCTCGGCTTGATCCTTGGGAAACTCACTTTCCTCGGCTTTACCGACAGCATCCAGGAAGGCTTTAACGGCATGTTTGATGTCTTGCTTTTCTCCCTTCTCATCGGGGGCTTGGCCTACATGGTGAAGGAAGAGGGCGGAATTGACTGGATCAATGAGAAGTTGAAACGGTTCATTGTTGGCCGGAAGAGTGCCCAACTGATGGGCATGCTGCTGCCCGGCTTGGTGGACGTGTCAATCGCTAACGATACGGTGTCGGCCCTCGTGACCGGACCCATTATCAAGGATATTGCCGAACACTACAAAATTGATAAGCGCTATATGGCGTCCCTCATGCACTCAACCGTTTGTATTTTCCAGAGCACCTTGCCTTATGGGGCGCAGATTTTATTGGTCACCAGTATTGCCAACAAAGCCGTCTCACCCCTGCAAGTGATTCCCTATCTCTGGTATGGTTTCGCCGGTTTACTGGTAGCAATTTTAACGATTTTCCTCCCGCAAATCGGCCAAATGCCTAAAGAACAAGTTGAAGAATTAGAAAAAGCATAGAAAGGAAGACTAACTTTGCATCAATATTATGAAGAAGCGAAAGCTTTTGGTAAGAAATATTTAGCTCCTTATGCCCAAGAAGTGGACCAAGAAGGACGCTTCCCCAAGGAATCCATTAAGGCCCTGCGTGAACATGGCTACTTCGGGCTCGTCATTCCCGAAGAATACGGTGGCCAAGGCAAGGGCGTGCTCGAGCATGCGGAAGTTTGTACCGGCTTAGCGGAAAGTGGCCCGTCCGCTAGCTTATGCTACATGATGAGTAATGTCGGGGCCTACTGCCTCTCCCTCTACGCTTCCGAAGATTTGAAGAAGGAAATCCTGCCTAAAGTCGCTAATGGGGAAATTGTTTTGGGCTTGGCCTACAGTGAAACCGGCACCGGCACGCACTTCTACCTGCCGGAAATGACGGAAGAACGCCACGACGGCTATTCCATTTTAAATGGTCGGAAGAGTTTCGTGACGACCGCGCGCGAAGCCGACTACTACATTACGATTACCCGCGGCAAAGATGATCCGGACGATATCAACCTCTGGCTTGTCCCTGGGGATACGGAAGGTCTAAGTTTCGAATCGACTTTTGATGGTGTGGGCCTGCGTGGTAATGTGTCCGACCCCATGGTTTTAGATAATGCCAAGGTCGATCACTTCTACAAGATTGAAGGGAACGGCGATGGTGACCGCTTGATTTTCGTGGTGGGCCTGGCCAGCTCCAGTGCCGGGATTGCCATGGGGATTGCGGATGCTTGCGCTGACTATGTGGTCCGCCGCAGCTACTCCACCGGGAAGTCCTTACGCGACATTGAAACTGTCCAAGTGAATTGTGCGGAATTATACGCCCGTGCCTTCAGTGCCCGTGAAGCCCTCTTCAACTCGGCTGTTTACGTCGACCAAGAACATCCGGAAGCCTTCAAAAATATTACCGCTGCCCGGATCGAAACGACCAATGCTGCTGTCCAAAATGGGACCCAAGGGATGAAACTCTTCGGTGGAATTGGTTATGTCCGCGGGAAGGAACCGATGGAACGCTGGATGCGCGACTCCCTCGGTGCGCAAGTCATGGCGCCCGGCCTCGATGTCTTGAAAGTTTGGCTCGGACGCATGCGTGTTGAATTAGATTACTTAACTGGCGAAAAGGAATAAAGCCAAAGTAATAATCGTTGTTGTTATTAGCATTTCGATAGGAGGAATAACATGTCAGACAAAATTAAACTTGGTGCTGTTGCCTACGCCCCTCAAGTCGCTGTCGTTTGGGAAATCATTGCCAAATTCTTTGAAGAAGAAGGCCATCCCATTGATACCGTCTTCTACAAGGACTACCGGACACAAATCAAAGACCTCTTAGACGGTAAAATTGACATTGCTTGGAACTCTCCCCTCGCTCACGTGGAAGCCGACATTAAGTCCAAGGGCGAATGTGGCTTCTCCATGATGCGGGACACTGACCAAGACCGGACCAGCTGCTACATCGCTAAGGTGGATAGTGGTATCGATTCTTTTGAAGACATGCGTGGTAAGACCATTGGCTTCGGGGCCAAAGACTCCCCACAAGCGCGTTTAATTCCGATCGAATCCTTACGTGAAGCGGGCCTCGAACCGGAAAAAGACTATACCGAAAAAGACTTCGACGTGGACCAAGGCCTTGACGGCGACCACATCGGTGGGGAAATTGATGCGCTGGAAGCCTTGAAGAAGGGTGAAGTTGACGTGGCCGTTATTGCTAACGAAAACTGGGAAGCATGGACCGCAGACGGCACCATCAACAAGGATGAAATCAAACTCGTGGAACGCACTGGCACCTTCGACCACTGCATCTTCACCTTGCGCCCTGGTTTCCCTGCTGAAGCCCAAGAAGAATGGGAAAGCATTTTAGGCCGCATGGACTACAACAATCCTGAACACAAGGAAATGATGGACATGGAAGGCTTGAAGAAATGGGTTCCTGGCCGCGACACCAATTTCACCCTCTTGCGCAAGGCTGTGGATTACCTCAACTTCTTCGAGTAGGCGACCCTAATGATTGAATTACCAGCATTTGCCACGACTCTCATTGGGTCGTGGCCTCGTTCTAAGAAGCTCTTGAAGGCGAAGCGCCGCTATGAGCAGGGGCAATTGAGCGAGGAAGACTTTTATGCCCAAGCCGAGGAAGAAACGAAGCGGGTCATCGAATTACAAGATGATCTGGGACTTGATATCATTACTTCGGGCGAATTGACGCGCGATAACTATTCGTCCTTTGTGGCCACCCACTTGGATGGAGCGGAATTACTGAGCATGAATGACATGGTTGACTACATGCCCGATAAGCAGGCTTTTGAAGATATCTTGTCAGTTTTGGATGTGCCCTCCATCAGCATTAAAAACGCCATTTGCACCGGTCGCTTGGGCTACCATCCCTTGGCTGTGCACGAATTAAAATGGCTGAAAAAGTACACCGATAAGCCGGTGAAAATTACCTTGCCTGGCCCTTACTTGATGACGCGCTCCATGTGGCTGAAGGAATTGTCCGGGCAAGCTTACGAGAGTAAGGAAGACTTGGGCCAAGCTGTGCTCAAGATTTTAGCTCGGGAGATTAAGAACCTGCAGGACTTGGGTGTAGAGATTATCCAATTCGACGAACCGGTCCTCACCGAAGTCATTTTCTCGGAAGGGAAGACGCGCTCCTTCATGTGCGGGGCTTTGTCGGAGAAGAAGGATTTTAAGGAAGAGATTGCCTTTGCAACTGATTTAATTGCCCAAGCCATGAGTCAGATTGACCGCACGAAGTCACTCGCTTCCCTGCACGTCTGCCGGGGCAACTGGTCCAAGGATGAAAGTATTCTCCTGGAAGGGCCCTATACAGCCTTAGTGCCACTCTTTAGAAGCGTGAAGGCGGATTTGTTGACCTTGGAATTCTCAACGCCCCGGGCGGGGGAATTGTCGGCCCTTTTGCGCGATGATATCATCCGCGAAAATTGCCGGCTGGGCCTGGGAGTGGAAAACCCCCGCTTGGATGAGGCGGAAAGTGTGCAGTCCATTGTGGACCGGGCGGAAGAAGCGCTCGAATACTTGCCCAAGGAACGCCTCTTGCTGAATCCAGACTGCGGCTTTGCGACCTTTGCTAATCGGCCGGTGAATGATGACGCCCATATTCCTGGGAAAATTAAGGCCTTGGTCGAAGCAGCCCACACCCTCCGCGACCGCCAGGGGGAGGCATAGGCCATGGCCAATATTGATCGGACCTTTAAGCAAAATGAAAAGCATGAAATGACCCTGCGCTCGGTTAGCCAGCCGGAGGGCGGCGTGGAGCAATATGCTAATACCGTAAGCTACCACGTGGCTCGGGAGCAGAGTTTTGATATGCTCAATCCCGAACTCACGGCGGTGGATCATTTTATGGGGGGCCTGGCGTCCAGTGTCATGCTGGCCATTCAGCATTATGACCAAAAGCATGCGCACTTAATCGAGGAGATGGAAGGTAAATTTTCCTTCACCCTCGCCCATCCCATGACCTACCTCGATGTAATTGGCTACGAAGGCCAGTGCCACATTTCGACCTGGTCCCTGCACCTCTACATTGTGAGCTATGAGGAGGAAGAGGACGTGGTGGCCAGTGTGAAAGCTGGCCTCGAGAAAAGTATTCTCTACCAAACGGTCAAGGCGACGCTGCCCTTAGACTTGCATGTGAAAATTATTCTCTAAGAAAAAATCAGCCGTCTCTTTGGAGGGGCTGATTTTTTGTGCGCTAAAAAGAAAAGCCGCTGGCCTGGCCGGCCAGCGGTGACTAGGTTTACTTGCGGACAAATTTTTGGTAGGTGTGGGGGATGGTGTTCTTTTCATCGAGGGGGCCGTCCCATTCTTCAACCAGTTCGAATTGGCTGTAGTCGATTTCCGGCACGTGGGTGTCCCCGTCAAAGTCCTTATGCAAAACGGTCCGGTAGAGGACATCCACCTCCCTAAGGAATTGCTTGAAAATAGTAGGACCACCAATAATATGGAGGGGCTTGTCGCTTTCCTTTGCCACGGCTAGGGCTTCGTCTTTAGAGTGCAGGACAATGGCGCCCGGACGTTCGTAGTCGGTATTTCGGGTCATGACATAATTCTTCCGGCCGGGGAGGGCGCCCTTAGGGAAGCTGTCGAAGGTGACCCGGCCCATCAGCATATCACCGGTCATCGTGATTTCCTTGAAAAATTTCAGGTCGGCTGGCAAGTACCAAGGCACACTGCCGTCTTTCCCCATCACACCATTTTTACTCTCTGCCCAAACAAATGTTAACATTTCTCGTCCTCCTCAAGGTTCTTATTTTAATCGAGCTTGTAGCCCTTTTGCTTCGTGTCTTCCTGGGCTTTGGCCTGGCGCACTTGGGCCATGGCGTCGTGCCAGTGCATGAATTGATAGCCCAAGACTTTAACACTGTCATTGGCATTGGCACTGGGCTTAAATTTCTTGTCCTGCCAATCGTGGTCGAAGTCCAAGGTTGGATTTTCGCTCACATCAGCGACTTGAAATTCGGTTAGCATTTCCCGTAATTGACTAGCGGCTAACTGGCCACCATTTGCCCCGTAACTTACAATGCCGACCGGCTTATCGATCAATTGTCCTGATAAGTAATCAATCGCATTTTTTAAGGCCGACGAAGTGCTGTGGTTGTATTCCGGGGTGATGAAAATATAGCCGGTGAGAGCTTTGATTTTTTTGAGCCAAGCTTCGGCTTCGGGGGCTTCCAAGTGCTTCGTTAAGCCGGGTGACTTGGGTTCCTTAAAGAGGGGCAAGTCGTAGGCCTTTAAGTCTACGAGTTCAAAGTCCGTTTCAGGGTAAGTTTCCTGTAAAATGTCTAAGACCCAGTTTGACACGTCCGCATTTTCGCGATGGGGGCGGATACTCCCCATGATCAGTCCAATGGCCATGGTCGGCTCCTTTCTGCTGGCATGAGTTTGAGTGACTGGCTTTTATTCTTCATAAAAGAGCTTTATATTACTTTAAGTATAACCAATTTATTGGGAATTGTGAAAGCAAAGGCATTTCCCTCCATAAATAAGTCTCAAGCTGTGTTTTTAGGCGGCCAGAGCTGGCGATTTAAGAGAGTAGGAGAGGGCAAAAATAAGCTTTATCCTAAGCCTTGTTTTATCAATCGATAAGGCTATAATGGGAGTGTTGAAATAAAAATATGAGGAGGAGAAACGATGGAAAATGCACCGAAAAAATATTTTTCCTGGCCCTTATTAATTCTAATGGCCAGTATTACCTATTCGGCAATTTTATCGGAATTAATGCCGTCGGGCGTGCTGCCGGAAATGGCGCAAGGCTTTCATATTTCTCAGGCTCAAGCGGGTGGTTTTGTGGGCCAATATGCGATTGCGAATTCGTGTTGCGGCCTGCCCCTGATTGCTTTAACGGTGGAGTGGGATCGCAAGAAACTCCTAGCCTATTTAATTTTTGGCTTTGCCTTGGCTAATTTTATTACTGGACTCACGTCTAGCTACTGGCTGGCGGTGGTAGCGCGCTTGCTGGGTGGCTTGTGTGCAGGCGTGTTGTGGCCGATGATCTCTGCTTATGGCATGATGTTGGTACCCACAGAAAAAAGTGGTCTGGCAGTGTCTGTGATTATGGCTGGAACGACGGTGGGCATGAGCTTGGGCTTGCCCTTGATGACAGCGATTGGACGCTACTTCTCTTACCAAGTCGAATTTGTGGTGATGGGGGCTTGCATTGCCTTAATCGGTGTGCTCTGTCATTTTTTCCTCCCGCATGTGCCTGGGGAGAAACGTTCGCGGGCTAACTCTCCTTTGACCATGCTGAAAAACAAGGGCGTTCTGCTTGTTGGGGGGATGACTGCGCTAGCAGCGATAGCGAACTACGGCATGTATACTTATATCACCAATTTGGTCAGTGACATCCACTATCCCGGTATTGGTGTCGCGCAAATTCTCTTCGGCGTGGGCTCTGTTCTTTCCGTACTCTTCGCAGCTTACTTTATCGACCGGCACCTGCGCTTTGTGACGTTAACTATGCTGGGGTCAGCAGCGGTGGCAATGGCTTTATTTAGCTTTACGCCAGTCACCTTCCTCCACCATCTCAGCTTTATCCTTTGGGGCATCGGCTTTGGCGCTTTGGTCACGCTCTTCCAAACCGCCGTCACGCGGCAGGTTCACGATGGCGTCGCGGTGGCGACTTCTGTGCAGTCCGCTTGCTTTAATTTCTCTATTATGATTGGCACCAGTTTGAGCGGCTGGCTGTTAACCATGGGTTCATCTCTAACCATTGCACATATGGCGATTATTGTTTTAGTCGCTGATTGTGTCGTGGCCACCCTGGCCCAGGAAACGCTCGCCCATTAAGGTATTTTAAGCCAGCTGTTCATGACAGCCGGCTTTTTACTTGCCCGAAAGCCTAGCTATTAAATTTTTGTTAAGGTATGATAAAATTAGTATAGAAAAGGAGTGGGTATGATGAAAAAATTACTCGTTTTAGGTTTGTGTGCCGTGGCTTTAGCGGCTTGTGGTGGGGAGGACACCGGCAAAACGCCTGCCAAAGTGGAGCAGGAAGCCCCCACGGAGGAAGTGGAAGAGTCTAAACAAGAAAGCGTTGAGTATACCCTTGGCGATACGGTGGAGATGGACGGTTTAACCTTTACCCTGAACGATGCTAAATTTGTTAACGAGCGTTTCCCCGAAGTTAATACTGAGGTGGAAGTAGGTGATGAGGACAAAATATTAACCATCTTCTTTGAAGTCAAGAATGAAAGCGAAGAAAATTATTATGTTGGGGCAGACGGTTCCTATTCTGTGTACGCGGATGGGAAAAAAGTAAAAGATTACTATTTAGACTCATCGACGGCGGATGAAATCTCACCGGGTCATTCTATCGGAGGCGAATTGAGTTTTGTTATCCCGGGAGACACGGAAGAAATTGATGTGGAATGGCAGCCCCATTATGAAAAAGACGGAGAGTGGGTGCAGGGTGACCGCTTCACTTTTGTCCTCGATGCCCGGGGTGTGGAATAGCCTGCGAAAAGACGACTCAGTTTTGCCTGGGTGGTCTTTTTATTTTAGAACAATTTATGTAGACGCCTTTTTTGTATGGCTCGCTGCGTCCTTGTGTGCTTTTTTCTAAGCTTGCTTGATTTTTTGTTCTAAACAGTAACTTTAACTCGCTTACATTTCTATTCTGTTATACAATAGGGAAAAGACCATTAAGACCATAAGGAAGGACTGTGAACCCATGAGGGACAAACCGATTCAAGTTTTCTCTGAGATTGGGCCTTTGGAGACGGTCATGCTCCATCGCCCAGGCCGAGAGCTTGAGAATTTAATGCCGGACTTTCTGGACCGGCTACTTTTTGACGATATTCCTTATCTGGCCGATGCCCAAGCTGAGCACGATCATTTTGCGGCCGTGCTTAGAGAGCAGGGGGTGGAGGTCCTCTACTTGGAAGAATTGGTGGCCGAGGCCTTGGACCACGCCGAGGCGCGGGAAGAATTTGTGGATGACTGGCTGGTGGAGGCCCGCCTAATCCCAGGTTCGGGGACTTACAGAGCGGTCCGTGAAGATTTGCTGGCGCGAAAAGATACCCTAGACCTCGTCTTGAAATCCATGGAGGGCTACACGAAACACGAACTCAAAGTGCGGGACCGGGGCAGCTTGGTGGATCGGATGGATTCAGCTTACCCTTTCCTAGTGGATCCCATGCCGAATTTATACTTTGCCCGCGATCCCTTTGCGACGATGGGGCACGGCGTGTCTTTGAATCACATGTACTCCGACACGCGCAACCGTGAAACACTTTATGGTAAGTATATTTTTACCTACCATCCAATATATGGTCAAGGGCAAGTCGAGCTCTACTATGACCGCAAGGAAACTTCCCGTATTGAAGGGGGAGATGAACTGGTCCTGTCGGCATCGACTTTGGCGGTGGGCTTGTCGCAACGGACGGGGGCACGGGCGGTGGAAAAATTAGCCAAGCGCCTCTTCAAGGAAACGGCCTATGACTGTATTTTAGCCTTCCAGATTGCCAATAACCGGAAATTTATGCACTTGGACACGGTTTTTACCATGGTGGACGTGGATAAATTTACCATTCACCCGGAAATTACTGGGGACTTGCAGGTGTTTGCATTGCGCCCCGGAAAAGCCGGAAGCTTGGCGGTGAAGGAAATGACGGCGCCCCTGCAGGATGTCTTGGCCCAAGCCTTGGATCTTGCCGAAGTGGAATTAATTCCTTGTGCGGGTGGGGATCCCGTCGCTGCTGCGCGCGAGCAATGGAACGATGGCTCCAATACCTTAGCCATTGCGCCTGGGGAAGTGGTCGTTTACGATCGCAATATTAAAACGAATGCCCTCCTGAAAAAAGCCGGACTCAAGGTCCATGAGATTCCCGGTGCGGAATTGGTTCGCGGCCGCGGTGGCCCGCGCTGCATGAGCATGCCTTTCTGCCGCCGTCCTTATTAACAGAAGCATTTTTGCCTGAGGTCGCCCTTGCGGCGGCCTTTTAAATTTTGGGTAACTTTCTCTACTTAGTGTAAAATTATGCTCGGTAAGACTTGAAAAATAAAAAAGGACATCTATCTTTAAGTTGATCAAAAAAAAGAAAGAAGATGTCCTCATGAATGATATTATCACAGATATTCTAAAAAAGACGGAAAATTGCTCATCTTTAGGTGACTTTGAAGATCTTGTTTATCCGATATAAAGAATTTTTGCTGTGAATGTCTTGCAGCGGTTTTCACTCAACTTAATCATCAGTTCATTCAAAAGTACCAAGCCGAAGGCTGGAAAATCGGTCACTATGAACCACGAACACTATGTTTTATGTTTGGTGCCGTTACTTTTAGACGTTGTCGGATGAAAAAAGAAGGTCACTCTAGCTTTCTTCCCCTAGATTTGTGTTTAGGCCTAGAAGCAAGAAGTCATCTTTCTTCTCAGGTCAAAGAAAAAATTGCCCAGCTTTGTACGAAGCAAACTTTTCGTGCGAGTGCAGAAGCCTTCAATGCTTTAGTATTTCGCATCAGACCGCACATCATATTGTCCAAGAAATTGGATCCGTCAAGGCGCAGCAGCGATGGCTGCCATTATCACCGCTCAATCTAATCATTGTTTTGAAGAAGCTGTTCGATCAGATTTTGAAGCTAATACAAGCCCGTTTATACCCGAATATCCAGGGATTGTTAGGGCAATACTAAGTCACAGGCCGCAACAAAGTTCTTGTGGTGCCCATCAGGGCACGATTCCAAGTGAAGTGTCAAGCAGTATGGTCGGGAAATTATACCATACATTTTGTTAGCTGCTTCGCCAAAAGACACGGAGTGCGTGCTAAAGACCTGCGTTAGCAGTGTTAGCAGGCCGTCCGTATATCTGGCTCTCGGAGTGCCGATAGGGTGAGCGTAGCGAGGCCTATCCAACGACATAGAGCCAGAATAGGACGGTCAGGCGTAAGCTTCTATGAAGCGTAAGCCGGTGCCACTGCTTTTAACGCAGCGTCCTTTAGCACAAAAACGAAGTGACTTTTGAATAATTAGATACGAGATAGAGTTCTTTATGATTGACCGAGCATTGCTTGACACTAACCTTTCCCTAGGCCCGCGTGACAAGGGGCGCGCTTCATGTTATTTTAGAGGACGTATTGAATTTTTGAGGTGATTTTTATGGGCACAAAACAACAGACGAAAAAGCAAGGCTGGCGCTTGCCTTCAGCCTTTACGATTTTATTTGCCCTCATTATATTGGTCGCCCTGTTGACCTGGCTGATACCGGCCGGGGAATACCAAGTGAACGAGGCGGGAGAAGTATTAAGCGGCACCTACCAAGAACTCCCCAAGAGTCCCCAAGGTTTGTGGGATGTGATTCGTTCGCCCTTTATTGGCATGTTGGGGGCAGGACCGGCCCAGGGAACGATGGATATTGCCCTTTTTATTTTAACCATGGGGGGCTTTTTAGCGATTGTGGAAAAAACGGGAGCCCTGGCTTCCGGTCTGAGTGCCTTTATCCGGCGCTTTAAGGGCAAGGAGACGCTTTTGATTTGGGCCTTGATGTTTGTTTTTGCCTTAGGGGGGACCACTTTTGGCATGGCGGAGGAGACGCTGCCTTTCTTCCCCTTACTCCTACCGATGATGGTGTCCGTGGGCATGGATAGCTTGGTGGCCGTGTCCATTGCCTTACTCGGTTCGGGCGTGGGCGTGGTGTCGGCGACGGTGAATCCTTTCTCAACGGGGGTGGCGAGCGCCATGGCAGGAGTTCCTATCAGTGCCGGTTTGGGTTATCGGCTCATTTTCTTCATCGTGACTTATGTCATTGCGGCCGGCTTGACCACCCGTTACGCTAAACGAGTGCAGGCCGATCCTAATAATTCCCTGGTCCCTGGCCAAAGGGCGGCCATTTTGGAGAAATACCAATGGTCAGCAGCCACTCCCCAAGTGACGAAAAAGCAAAAAGGGGTCTTGACCCTCTTTATTTTTTCCTTCCTCGTCATGATTTTAGGCCTGGTGCCCTGGTCGGATTTATCCGCTCATTTGACGATTTTTGAAGACCTCTACGCCTGGCTGGGCCACATTCCTGGGGTGCAGACCTTGCTGGGGCAAAGCTTTGTGCCTTTGGGGCATTGGTCTTTATTGGATATGATGGCTTTCTTCCTGCTGATGAGCGTTTTGATTAGTTGGTATTGGGGCTTCTCAGAAGGGGAGATGCTAGAGATTTTTATTGCGGGAGCTAAGGAACTCTTGGCGGTGGCCTTTATCTGTGCGGTGGCCCGGGGCATTCAAATTGTGATGAATGACGGGCATATTACCGCCACGCTCCTGCACTGGGGCGAGGGTTTCTTGCGGGGCTTACCGCAAAGCCTATTTTTAGTGTTAACCTATCTCTTCTACCTGCCCCTGTCCTTTTTAATTCCTTCCAGTTCTGGCCTCGCTGCGGCTACGATTGGCATTGTCGCACCCTTGGCTAAATTTGCCAGTTTGCCTGCCCATTTGGTCGTGACGGCCTTTCAATCGGCCAATGGCTTGATCAATCTACTCACGCCCACTTCCGGTGTGGTCATGGGGGCCTTAGCCATTGCAGAGATCCCCTTGACGACCTGGTGGCGGTATTTGGGCAAAATTCTCTTGGCCTTACTCGGCGCCTCCATCCTCATGTTAGTCCTTTTTGCCTGGCTGTAAATTGGCCTAGCACTTGGCTACTTAGGTGGGTTGAGGAAGCCCTTTGAGTTATCAAGCTTCTAAAAATATGTTATGATACCTTTAAATTCACGTATTTTTAGGAAAGGGCGGTGGCTAGATGGCTTACGGTAAATTATTCTTACGTTTGCGGAAAGTTGTGCGCCTGTTTTTCCCGTCCTATACTTTTTCCGCTTTTCCTGCCTTGGATCGGCCGACTGTTTTTGTGTCCCACCATCAGAATTTATTTGGGCCAGTGTCTATTATGATGTGGCAGCCGAAATTTGTGCGGCTTTGGGTCTTGGGGAATTTTTTGGAGCAGGAAACTTGCTTTAAACAATACTATGATTATACGCTCACCCAGCGTTTTGGCCTGCCGGGTCCTCTCGCTTGGCTGTTGGCGAAGCCGATGAGCTTCTTTGTGGTAGCTTTGCTGCAGAGCATGCGGGCCATTCCGGTCTACCGGGGTTCGCGAGATATCTTAAAAACGCTCGGCCAGAGTGTCGCCGCCCTAAAGAAGCGGGAGCCGGTGCTGATTTTCCCCGATAAGGATTACCAAAATGAGAGTGGGGTTACCACGGATATTTATGACGGCTTCCTATTTTTGGAGAAATTGTACTGGAAGGCCCACCGGGAGCATGTGCAATTTGTGCCCATGTATTCCGATTGGTCGTCTAAGACCGTGCATTTTGGGGCGCCGATCAGTTTCACGGATGGCCAGAGCTTTAAAGCCCAGCGTCCGGCAGTGGCCGAAGCCTTGCAGCGGTCCCTGAATGACTTGCACCAGGAGTCGGTGGTGTCCCAGATTGGAGATGTACGATGAAGAAAATATTATATGTCTTAACAGGGGGAACGATAGCGAGCCAGCAGACGGCGGCGGGTCTTGCCCCTTCTGTTATGACCGGAGAGTTAAGCGCTTTACTGGATAGCTATCCCGTCAACTTCCAGTCGGAAATAGCGGTGTTATTTAACCGGGATAGTTCGGAAATGGGTCCTAGGGAATGGGCCCGCTTGGCGGAGTTTTTAGGCGAAAAAATGGACCACTATGACGGTTTTGTCGTCTTACACGGCACGGATACCTTAGGCTACGCCAGTGCCATGCTGACTTATATGTTAGGGGGGAGCGGCAAGCCGATTGTGTTGACGGGCTCCCAATTGCCCCTTGCCGTTTTGGGCAGTGATGGCTATGGGAATCTGCAAGTGGCTACCGCCTATGCCTTAGATGAGCAGAGTCGAGGAATTGTCATCGCCTTTGCGGGTGAGGTGCTAGCGGGCACGCATGCGGTGAAAATTCATACCTCTAAGCCAGCGGGTTTTACGAGCATTGATTTGCCGGCTTTGGCCACAGTAGACGGCTGGCAGGTGCAGCATCGCCATCGCTTGCCTGAAACGAAAAAAAGAGCACTGAAGACGGCTTTTGACCCGCGGGTGTTAAATCTGCCCCTTGTGCCCGGCTGGTCGCCTAAAGACATGTTAGAGGCGGCTCGGGGCTTTAAGGCCGTGATCCTTGGCGGCTTTGGCATGGGTGGCTTACCCCAAGGCTTTAAAGATGCACTCAATGCTTTGGCCAAGGAAGGGGTACTGGTCCTCTTGCACAGCCAAGTCCGTTATGGGGGGCCACGCTTTAACGTTTATGCGGTGGGGCAAGTTGAGGAAGAGGACGGTATTTTGCCGGTCGAGGGCATGGTTTTAGAGGCTTTAGTGATGAAAACCATGTGGGCACTCGGCCAAGCAGAGGATCTCTGTCAAGTCAAGGAATTACTGAAAACACCGGTGGCCTGGGATATTTTGCCGCCGGCTTTAACTGAGGCTTAGGAAACGACTGAGGGAGGGGAGTCGGCGTGAAAATAAAACTCAAACATTTTAAAATTGGCATGCGAATTTTTAAGACAGGCTTGAGTATTTTTCTGTTAACCTGCCTCTACGACCAGGTGATTGGCAGCAATCCGCAAATCGCGACCCTCTCGGCGGTTTTTGCCCAGCGGAAGGATTTCTCGGAGACCTGGCACTTGGGCTTCCAGCGCATTCTCTCCAATACGCTGGGGGGGATGATTGCGATTTTGATGATTTTCCTCTCCAGCATTTTACCGAAGTGGCCGGTGATTACCTACTTACTGCCGATGCTTGGTACGATGATGACGATTAAGCTCTGTAATTTGAGCCAGGCCAAAAAGGCGGTGGTCGGGGGGATGGCGGTTTTTTTGATCGTCTATTTCTCCATTCCAGAAACGAATCGCTATACTTATGCGATTTTTCGGGTTTTAGATACCTTTGTCGGCGCCAGCATGGCAACGATTGTGGAATGGGTCTTGCCCCGGGCGCGCGTGAAACGCTGGTTGCTCCGCTGGAAGGAGAATAAAGCTTAGGCTGGTGGGGTATTTCACCAGCCTTTTTTGTTTTCACCACAGCTTTCTCATAAAAGCCTTTTCATTATTCTAAATAAAAATGTAATATTTGCTCTTAGAACTTTGCCATTGTTTCGAATTTTACAGATAAAATTCGAGCTTTCTGGCTAAGGGTCAAGGGGAAGAACCTAAAAATTTTGGATTTTTTAGGGAAGGGGTTACTTGGTGGAAACGGCGGTATTTCAATGTTTCGAGTTTTTGCATGTGCGTTTTTTCACATTAAAAATGCCTTCAATTTTTGCTAATCTGGTGTTATAATACTTTTTGTAATTACTTTCTAAATACTTGGGATTCGGGGATGCTTCCACGGTATTATTTGTAAGTGATTACGGTTTGATGAGGAATGAATGAAAGGAGTTTCTGTTTACAGAACGATTTTTATGCAAGTTATATTAGGTATTGTTTATTTATTATTGCTCCTTGCAGCTTTTACGCTTTTTAGTTATAAAGCCCCTAAAGGTGCCTTGGCCATGAGTGCCTTGGCGGATGCGGCAGTAGCGAGTTTCTTAGTTGAAGCTGTTTATGGGGCATTGTTTGGGACGATTTTCGATGTTCCGTTTTTAAATGGGATTGCCGTTTCTAACGGGGCTCTTTCCGGTGTGGCAGCGGCCACCTTGGTTTGCTTGAAGTTAAAAGTAAAACCGGTTAACGCCGTCTTGATCGGGATTTGTATGATGAACTTTGGCATTTTACCCGGTTTCTTAGCCGGTTACTTTATTAGCTTCTTAGCCAATTGGATTGAAGAGAAGGTTTCCGATGGATTAGATTCATTTGCTATTATGGTAATTGCCTTACCGATTGCTTACTCCATCGCTGCTGTTTCTGCCCCAACGGTTGACGCCTTGCTCGCTCAAATTGGGAATATTATTGAAGCAGCTAGTACGTCCAGCCCAATCGTGATGGGCTTCATTCTCGGGGGGATCTTCACCGTGGTATCAACGGCGCCGCTAAGCTCAATGGCGCTCACGGCCATGATGGGTTTGACCGGGAAACCAATGGCTATCGCTGGTTTGGCGATTTTTAGCACTTTGACGGCTAACTACATTCTCTTCAGCAAGTCTGGTATTGGAACGCGGGAGGAAAGTATCAGCTTCGCCTTGGAACCCTTAACCCAAGCCCACTTAGTTTCCGCTAACCCGCTGGTGGTTTTCCCGACCAGTTTCCTCGCCGGTGGCTTTGCGGGGATTTATGTCGCCTTAACCGACTTAGTGAATAATACGCCCGGTACGGCATCTGTGATTCCGGGGATCATCGCTCCTTTTGCGGATAATCCACCTTTGGAAGTCGTTAAAGCCGGTGCGGTGTCCTTGATCATTGGGGTGGTTGTCGCCTTCATCATGGCGCATCTGTCCCGTAATATGAAGGTAGTGACCACTAAAGAACTTCTCAAAGACGAAGCATAAATTTAAATTTTGCGCGCTGCGGTTGGCAGCGCCTTTTTTATATAAAATTACCATCCGTAACCGGAGGCTTATGTTATGATGAAGGCAGTTCTGGCGGAGACTTTTAGGAGGTGGAAAATGGACCGACACAAATTGCTCTTGGAAACAGCTCTCTTAGCGGGGCAAATTATGACAGAAAGCAATGGGGAATCTTACCGGGTGGAGGATACGATGAACCGCATGCTGACCCTCAGTAAGGCTGATTATGCGGTGGCGGTCTCGTTTTCCACGAGCCTATACGCGACCTTGGATGATGCGAGTTTTACCCAGGGCTCTTATGTGGGCATTAAGCGTATCACCCGCCGCAGTAATAATTTGCACAAAATTTCGGCGGTCAATAAAATTTCCCGAGAGCTAACGTCGGGGATCATCAGTATTGAGGAAGCTTATCTCAAGCTTAAGCTCCTCCACCGGCATCGGGATTACTATCAGCCGAGCTTGCAAGCTGTGAGTGTGATCGGACTTTGTGCCGCTTTTGCCTTTCTTTTTGGTGGGGGCGGGCTGGAATGCCTTTGCGCCACGGCCATCGGGGTGCTTTTGGCTTGGTCCATGCGTATGACGGAGAAGCGGGGGCTGAGCACGATGGTGTCGAATGTGATTCAGGCTTTCATGGTCACCATGCTGTCCTATTTGGCCATGCACTTTTTTATTTATCGCTTGAATGTGAATACGGTCGTCATGGCAACCCTCATGCCCATGGTGCCGGGAACAGCTATTACGAACTCCTTGCGGGATATTTTTAGGGAAGATTACCTGGCTGGTGGGGCCCGCGGGATGGAGGCTTTTCTGGAGGCCTTGATGATTGCGATAGGGTCAGCCTTAGCCTTGGCCCTACTAAGGAGGCTCTTCTAATGCATTGGTTAAAGCAATTACTAGCCGCTTACGCAGTGGGGCTTTGCTGTACGGTGGCAGTGCAGGCCCCCCGGCATCTAATGCGGCACGTGGCTTTTATTTCTACCGTCGGCTGGCTAGCTTACCTCCTCATGTATGAGCAATTACACCTGACAGTGGGGGTAGCCAATTATGCGGCAGGCCTGGTGATCGCCGGCATGGCCCACTGGTTTGCCCGCCGCTACCAGCAACCCGTGACAGTGTTTTTTATTCCCGGCTTTTTTACCTTGGTCCCCGGCGGCCGCATGTATTTAACCGCCCTGCATTTTATTCAAGGCGACAATCAGCTGGCCCTCCAGGAATTATTAAATACCTTTGTCATTGCAGTAGCGATTGCTCTCGCTGTTTTCACCGTCGACACCTTGATGAACCTCCTCAACCAGCGCACCTTGCCCAAATTTATTCGTCCCAATCGGCAAAAGGATAGAGCGCAGAAGTAAGAATTTCCAGCGGTATTGGCTCACACCACGCGCAAGCTGTGCTAAAATAGGGCTTAGAAAGGGAGACGATGATGAGAAAAAGGATCAAAAAGGCAGGCTCCTGCTTGGTTTCCAAACGGCTCTACCAGAAGCGGGGCCGCTTGAAATGGGCCTTCCATGAACCGGCCAAGCACGCCAATGACTCAGGCTGGCGTTTCTTGGCAGCAGAAGACACGACCGAAAGCTTAGCCAGCAAGTCGGCTTTAATGATTTGTGATATGAATACGATGATCAAGCTCGAACCGCTCGTGGCCGGTATCTATTGGTATCCGGTGGGGGCAGACCTGCGCTTGGATTGGCGGCCGAAAAAGCAATTTGTCTATGAGGATACGGGCGAAGTGGCAATTTTAAGCGACAGTATCGAAACGCTGCCTTTCTCCGATCCGGCCTTCCGAACGCATTTTCCCGCCTTTATCAAAAATTATGAGGCGGAAATTGAGCAGCAATTGGCGATTAATGAAGCTGATCTCGAGGCCCTGCGCCATTTGGAGGCCCAGGTTGAGCAATTGGTGAATGTGTTATTTGGCACACGGGTGGACCAGCCCAAAGCCTATGAAGTGGAAATTTTACTGGGCGTTTTGCAGGGTTACCTGGCTCATTTGGGGGCCACGGAGGATTTTGCGCCGACCATGTATGAACGCTTCCTCACGAGTTACTTAACCCAGCGCTTCAACCAACCTTATACCGTCGTGAAGGCAGCTTACGATCGCTTCGCAAAAGACACGGCCAAGGATCCCTGGGCGGAGCACTTACTGGCCCTAGGCGAATGGTTCACGCTTGGCATGGAGCTTGGTTTAATGGAAGAGATGAATCGCACCTACCGCCTGCAAGTGCGAAAAGAACAGAAAAAGGAATGGCAGCAGCCCCGTGAGGATACCTATTTAGCAAAAGAAGATTAAAATGCCCGACTGCATTGGCAGTCAGGCATTTTTTCTTCGGTATTTTATTATTTTAGTAGCGCTGCAAGAGACCGGAGGCTTCAATCCTTTCTCCTAAGGCGAGAATTTGGTCTTCGCGGCCGAAGCGTCCGACACATTGCACACCGAGGGGCAAGCCGTTTGGGCAGGTGTAGGTGGGCAGGCCGAGAGCGGGTTGGCCGGTAATATTGTAGATATAGTTGAAGGGGGAGTAGTAGGTGCCCATCTTATTGGCCGCATACATCAATTCGGAAAGTTCGCTTTCTGAGTATTGGTCAGCATGCTTCAACTGGCTGGCCAAGTCTTCGGTGAAGAGGGCCTTGTCCAATTCGGGGGCAGGGAAGGCGGTACTTGGTTGCAGGAGAATATCGTAGTCTTCATAGAAATCGTCCATATTCTTCGCCAATTGATCCCAAACATCCAAACGGTCCGTGTATTTCCAGGCCGGAATGGTTTTCCCGTATTCATTCCACGCCCAGGTTTGCCGCTCGACATCGCCAATTTCAATTGGTCGGCCGATTTGCTCTTCCATCATTTTGAAGGCGGCACTGGTTTCAGCCCCCAAAACGAGGTAGTAGTCGTCGACGAGATCGCGTTTAGGGTAATTGGGCTTGGCTTCTTCCACGGAAAAGCCGAGCATTTGCAGGTGTTCAGCTAATTCCTTGACTGCGCGAATGGCATCATCACTGACCGGCGTGCCGGTTGGGGTCTCAGTGCTATAAGCGATCCGCAAGGAGGAAACTTGCTCCTTAGCTTTTTGCATTTGGTCTTGGGTGAGATTTTTCACCTTAAAAGGCATGGGGTTCAGGCTGCCTTGCATGCTCATGAGTAAGGCTTCGGTATCTCGGATGGTTTGGGTAACCGCAAAGTCAATCGAGCAGCCAGCCCAGCCGCGCCATTTTTCGGGTCCGGTCGCAATGCGTCCCCGGGTGGGCTTCAAGCCAATTAAGCCTTGGAAGGAAGCCGGAATCCGGATCGAGCCGCCTCCATCGCTGGCCCCCGCAAGTGGAACCATGCCACTTTGCACGGCACTCGCCGCACCGCCACTGGAACCACCAGCGTGGAAGCCGTGTTTGATCGCATTTTTCGTGGTGCCGAAAAGTTCGCAATCGGAAATAAATTTCATCCCAAATTCGCAAATATTTGTGTTTCCGAGGATAATGAAGCCGGCGTCTAGCAAGCGTTGGACAAAGTTACTCGTCACTTCGGCCTTGTAATCCTTCATGAGCCGGGCCCCACTGGTACTGGGCATGCCTTTTAGGGTTTGGCCGAGGTCTTTGACTAGAATGGGCACGCCCGCAAAAGGAGCGTCAAAATGCTTAAAGTTTTTGGCGTACTCACGCGCTTCGTCAAACCAAGTATGAACCACCGCATTGACATTGGAGTTTTCCTGTTCAATCATTTTAATCGCATGATCCACAGCCTCCAAGGGCGTGATCTGCTTGCCTTTAATCAGGCGGGCAATTTCTAGAGCGTCCATTTGCTTAAAATCGAGAGACATGCAACCACTCCTTAAACATAAATTGTACAGCATCTGATACAAATTAAGTATACCTTAAAAGTAAGGTGAACCCAAATTTGGGGTCTAGAGAAATTAATTGCAATGCCCCCTATAATTTCATATGATAGAAGTAACATTAAGAAGGAGTGGATGCAGATGTCAAAACTACTAGCCTTATTACTGGCTTTATTCCTAGCGGCCTGCCAACAGCCAGCAACTGAGGAGGCCACCAAGGAAAGTACCGAACCCAAGATGGAAGAGGTGCAGGAGGAAACTTCCGAGGATAAAGCTTCCGAAGAAGAGGCGGACAGCGAAGCGGATGCGGACGCTGAACAATTATCCGCCAAGGTGACCTTAGAAGTAGATGGGGAAGAAATCGCCGAAGAAAATGTGCATTTTGAAGAAGGCGACAGTGCCATGGATGTCTTGAAAGCTAATTTCACTGTTGAGGAAAAAGACGGGATGGTGACTTCCATCGACCGCCACGAACAAGATGATAAGGCTAATAAGTATTGGATGTATGAAGTCAACGGCGAGATGGCTGAAGTCGGTGCCGCTGACTATGAATTAAAAGACGGCGACCAAGTTCTTTGGAAATTAGAAGCCATGTAAGTTAAAAAATCGCAAGAAAAAAGTGAGCTCTTCGGGGCTCACTTTTTTTCTTTTAATCCCAAATTTTAGTGGCAGTAAATTTCTGGTAGAGTTTTTCGGGGTCGGCGCCAAGTTCGGTAATATGTCCCATTTTGCGGTCCACGCGGGCTTCGGCTTTGCCGTAGTCATGGAATTGCGCGCGGACAAAGGCAGGGTCATTTTCTAATTTCCGGCAGGCTGCCAAGTGCTGGCCAAGGATATTCACCATGACAGCTGGCTTGAGCAGTTGGACGTCTTCGGGTAGGGGCAAGTTCAAGACCCCCCGCATGTGTAAATTAAATTGGGAGAAGTCGCAAGCTTCAATACTGTAGTGGCCGGAGTTATGAGGACGGGGGGCAATTTCATTGACTAAAACTTCGTCTTGGCAAACGAAGTATTCAATGCCCAAAATGCCCACGTAATCTAAGGCTTCACATAGGGTTTTAGCTTCCTGGATCATTTTGTCCTGGGTAGCTTCGGGGAGGGCGGCCGGCACGAGGCTGGCGTGAAGAATGTTATTGACGTGGCGATTTTCCCCGATTGGGAGGGTCGTCATCTCGCCCTGAGGGTTTCTGGCGACCATCACACTGGCTTCCGCTTCAAAGGGCACAAAGCCTTCGAGGATGCAGGTTTGTTCATCGATCAGGGGCTTGGTGGCCTTCAGGTCTGCTTCGCTTTCTAGAACGATTTGCCCCTTGCCGTCATAGCCAAAGCGGGTCGTTTTTAACACCGCGGGATAGCCCATGCCTTCGAGGGCCTCTTTTAAATCTTCAAAGCTTTCAATTTTGGCATAGGGCGCTGTTTTAAGCCCGCATTCCCTAAGGAAGGCTTTCTCAGCCAGGCGGTCTTGGCTAATGGCCAAAGCCTTCGTCCCTTGAACAAAACGTTCGGGGTCGAGGTGGCTTTCCAGCAAGTCAACGGGCATGTTCTCAAATTCAAAGGTGATCACGTCCGCCTTCTCATTTAAGGTTTTCAAGGCTTCTGTATCTGTGTAAGGGGCAACGAGTTGCTCGTCACTGACTTGGGCGGCTGGGCACTCTGGCGTGGGGTCTAAGATGATCACGCGGTGTCCCATGCGTTTGGCCACTTGGGCCAGCATTTTACCGAGCTGGCCACCGCCGATAATGCCGACAACAGGCAGGGCATTAGGGTTTAAATTTTCCTTAGTCATCGAGTTCACCATTCATTTCTTCCACGCGAGCGGCTAATTGCTTCCGGTAGTCTGCTAATTGTTCGGCAATTTTTTCATCGTGGGTGCTCAAAATTTCCAAAGCCAAGAGGCCGGCATTTTTAGCGCCGCTGCTCCCGATGGCGGTGGTGGCGACAGGAATCCCGCCGGGCATTTGCACGATGGAAAGCAGGGAGTCCAGGCCGCTTAAGGCGCGCGATTGCACGGGTACGCCGATCACCGGCAAGGTTGTTTCGCTGGCTAGCATGCCGGGGAGATGGGCGGCACCGCCTGCCCCGGCAATGATAACTTTAAAGCCTTTTTCCCGGGCAGTTTTAGCGAAATTAAGCATTTTATCAGGCGTCCGGTGGGCACTAAGCACTTCCTTATGGTAGGGCAATTGGAAGTCGTCCAATATTTGGGCAGCGGCCTTCATGGTCGACCAATCTGAGGAACTGCCCATCACAATAGCAATGTTTGTCATAATATCCTTCTTTCTGCTAATTCAACGTGTAAATCCCTGGAATTCTGCTACACTTCCTATCATACGCAATTAAACACGAACAATCAACTCATATTAATTAAAAAAGTACGTGATTTAACTTGACAAAGGCAGCAAACATCCCTAAACTAAAGGGCGAACAATAAAATAAATACAAAAAATAATGTTCAGCATATTGAATTAGGATTCGGCGTCAGCCAAGGAGGAGCAAATGAAAACAGTTCAAGTTCATGTCATGTATAAGCCATCAATTTTAGACCCCCAAGGAAAGGCCATTGAAAATACCTTGGACCAATTGGGCTATGATGCGATTGAAGAAGTGCGCATGGGCAAGTACTTTGAATTGCGGGTGCGGGAAGGCTTAGCAGAAGACGAGTTAGAGAAGCAAATTGAAGCCATTTGCGACCGGCTCCTGGCCAATGTGGTGATGGAAAATTACCATTATGAAATTGTAGAGGAGGCCTAAGATGACGGTTGGAATTTTAGTTTTTCCGGGAACTAACGGCGACCAAGACCTCTATCACGGCATTGTCAATGTTTTAGGGGGCAAGGCTGACTTGGTCGATTACCGGGAAACGGACTTGAGTGCCTATGAAGCGATTTTTCTCCCCGGCGGTTTCTCTTATGGGGATTACTTGCGTAGCGGTGTCTTAGCGGCGGTCAGCCCCGTTATGAGTGCGGTGCGAGATTTTGCGGCCAGTGGCAAGCCGGTGATTGGCATCTGCAATGGTTTCCAGATGCTCACCGAAATGCGCCTGCTCCCTGGTTCCCTGCAAAAAAATGAAAATTTGAAATTTATTAGCCAATTAGAACCCCTGCGTGTGGAAAGTGCCGACACGCCTTTCACGAGTGACTTCACACCGGGAGACATCGTGCACTTACCGATCGCCCACGGAGAAGGGAATTACTATTGTGATGAGGAGACTTACGAACAATTGGTTAAAAATAAGCAAATTGTTTTAACCTATGTCAATAATCCCAACGGCTCGGTGCATGATATTGCCGGCATTTGCAATGAAAAACGGAATGTGATCGGCATGATGCCCCATCCGGAGCGCGGCATGGAGGAAATCCTCGGTAGTGCGGATGGGAAGGCCTTCTTTACGGCTTTGCTGAAAAATATGGACGCTTAGTGGACGCTTATTTTAAAAGGACAGAGGTGTAGATCGATTGACGAAGACAATTAGCCCAGAAACTTTGCGGGACACGAAGCAATATTTAGAATGGGGCTTGAGTGAAGCAGAGTACCAAACGATTACGGATGATATTTTAGGCCGCTTGCCCAATGAAACAGAGCTCGGCCTCTTTGCGGTCATGTGGAGTGAGCATTGCTCCTACAAGAACTCCAGCAAGGCCCTCCGCCAATTCAAAACCAAAGGGGCACGTGGCCAAGTGCTGCGCGGGCCCGGTGAAGGGGCAGGAATTGTGGACGTAGGCGATGGCCAGGCCGTCGTTTTCAAAACCGAAAGCCACAATCACCCTAGCGCCATTGAACCCTATGAAGGGGCCGCCACCGGCGTGGGCGGTATTTTACGCGATATTTTCAGTATGGGAGCCCGGCCGATTGCGAATATGAACTCCATTCGCGTGGGGGAACTGGATACCGCTTGGAAGAAGCACTTGCTCACCGAAATTGTGCATGGGATTTCCAATTACGGGAACTCCATGGGCATTCCTACCGTGGGCGGAGAAACCGTCTTTGACGCGTCTTATGACGGCAATCCCCTAGTTAATGCCTTCAACTTGGGCTTAGTCAAGCATGAACACATGCAAGTAGGCCAAGCACACGGGGCCGGCAATAGCATCATGTATGTTGGGGCCAAAACGGGTCGTGACGGCATTCACGGTGCCTCCTTTGCCTCGAAGGCTTTCGACTCCCAAGCCGAAGAAGAACGCTCGGCCGTGCAAGTGGGCGACCCCTTTATGGAAAAACTCCTCATGGAAGCTTGCTTGGACTTGATTGAAAATCACCACGACTTGCTTGTCGGAATTCAAGACATGGGCGCGGCTGGCCTCGTCAGCTCATCTAGCGAAATGGCCAGCAAGGCTAACATGGGGGTTAAATTGAACTTGGACCTCGTCCCCCAACGGGAAGCTGAGATGACGCCTTATGAAATGATGCTCTCAGAATCCCAAGAACGGATGCTTTTATGTGTTGAAGCGGGCCGGGAGCAGGAAGTGATCGATCTTTTTGCCCGTTATAATTTAGATGCGATCACTATTGGGGAAGTCATTGAGGAAGAACGCTACTACCTCTACCACCAAGGCGAGTGTGTTTGTGACCTGCCGGTGGAGGCCTTGACAGAAGGGGCACCGGAAAACACGCCGGAAGCTAAAGCTTCTAAACGCTTTGCTGACTTCAAGAAAATTGGCGCAGTGGACTTGGATGTGGAAGACTTTGACGCCACCCTAGAAGCGATGGTAGATCGGCCGAATTTAGCTAGCAAAAAAGTGGTTTACAACACCTACGACTCCACGGTGCAAACGAACACGGTCGCGGCTTCGGATCAATTGAGTGACGCAGCGGTGGTCCGTATCCGTCCTCACCACAAAGGCGTGGCTATGAGTTTGGACTGCCCAGCGCGCTTAGTTTACTTGGATCCGGAACGCGGTGGCGAGCGGGCCATTGTGGAAGGCACCAGTAATATTGTGGCTAGTGGGGCGAGTCCCTTGGCGATTACGGACTGCTTGAACTATGGGAATCCATACAAGCCAGAAATTTACTACGATATGTGGTATTCCATTAAGGGCCTAGCCAGGGCTTGTGAAGTCTTCGATACACCAGTCGTCTCGGGGAATGTCTCCTTGCACAATGAAGCTGACGATGGGGCAGTTTTGCCCACACCAAGCATTGGGACCGTCGGCTTAATTAAAAATCTCGACCACCATACGGGCATTGCCTTTCAAGAAGCTGGCGACCAGCTCTACCTGCTCGGGGAAACCGCTGGCGACTTTAGCGGCTCCGAACTGCAAGCCTATCAAACGGGCCGCTTGGAAGGCACCCTGCCAGATCTTGATTTAAAAGCCATCAAGGCCCGCCAAGACCAATTGCTTAAAGCCATTGAAGCCGGTCTCGTTGCCTCAGCCCATGACGTGAGCGAAGGCGGCTTGGCCCTCAATCTCTTAGAGAGCAGTTTCGTCAGTGGCCTAGGCTTTAAGGTTCAACTTGCTGAGAAGAGTGCCCACTACTTTAGTGAACGGCCTGGCCGCTTTGTGGTTTCCGTTCACCCTGACCACGTCGAAGCTTTTGAAGAAGCTTGCCCAGAAGCCCAAAAATTGGGTGAGGTGAAGGCCGACGCCACTGCCCACTTTGCTGCTAAAAACTTAGACACGAGCGCCGCTTTAGCTGCTTTGAAACGACGCTTTGAGGAGGCTATCCCATGTCGTTTAACCACACGTTCCTAAATAAGACTGAAACTCATACCAGCGAAACTACGACTGGTCTGCATGAAGAGTGCGGCATTTGTGGGGTGATTGTCCCCGAAGCTATGGGCAATAATAAAGCCTGGCGCGACGTTCACTACGCTCTCCATAGCCTGCAACACCGGGGCCAGGAAGCCGCCGGCATTGCAACTTATGACGCCGAAAAAGCCGAAATGAATTTGCATGCGGGCTTGGGCCTATTGTCGCAAGTCATGAAGCATTTGGACGTTGAGCGCGGCCTCCCTGGACAGGTGGGAATTGGCCACGTGCGCTATGCGAGCACGGCCAATAATCTCTTGCAGAATGTGCAACCCTTTGTCTTTAATTTCCACGACATGGACCTAGCCTTTGCCCATAATGGCAATTTGACCAACAGTCAAATTTTGCGCAAGGAATTAGAAGATGAAGGTGCCGTTTTCCATTCGACCAGTGACGCGGAAGTGCTCGTTCACTTACTGCGCCGTAGCCCGGGAGAGAACTTCCGCGACAAGCTCTGCCAGGCCTTGCGGAAATTGAAGGGTTGCTTTAATTTTGTCCTTTTAAAGGATGGCGAACTCTACGCCTGTGTGGACCCTAATCAATTCCGCCCCCTAGCTATCGGGGCCTTGCCAGAAGGCGGCTATGTGGTTGCCAGTGAAACCTGTGCCCTCGATACCTTGGGTGCGCGTTTTATCGAAGAAATTCGCGCTGGTGAAGTGGTTCACTTCACGCCAACCGGCTACCAAAAAGAGAGCTACACGCAAGAAACACGCTCCAGTATTCTCGCCATGGAATACATTTACTTTGCCCGGCCCGACAGCAATATTGCCGGCGTGAATGTGCACACGGCTAGAAAGCGCTCGGGTCAGATTCTCGCCCAGGAAGCCCCTGCTGAGAATGCGGATATTGTGGTGGGCGTCCCCAATTCCAGTTTGAGTGCCGCTAGTGGCTATGCAGAAGCGGCGCGTATTCCTTACGAAATGGGCCTCATTAAGAGTAATTATGTTGCCCGCACCTTTATTCAACCTAACCAAGCCAAGCGCGAAGAAGCGGTCAATTTGAAATTGTCTGCCGTCCGTGGCGTGGTCGCCGGAAAAAAGGTCGTCTTAGTCGACGATTCGCTCGTTAGGGGGACGACGGCCCGGCGTATTGTCCGCCATTTGAAGGATGCCGGGGCTTTGGAAGTCCATGTTCGGATTGCTAGCCCCGTCTTCCGCTTCCCGTCCTTTTACGGCATTGACGTGACGCATTCTAGCGAACTGCTGGGTGCCCAGCAAACGGTGGCGGAAATGCAGGAAACGATCGGAGCTGATTCGCTAGCCTTCCTGAGTGTCCCTGGCTTGGTGAAGGCCATCGACCTCGATGAAGAGGGCCCCTACCAAGGCCTTTGCCTCGAGTCCTTTACCGGGGATTATCCGGTACCCATTTTGGATTACGAAGAGCAATTTGAAGCCGAGTTGACCCCTTTACAAGCCGACTATTTGAAAGCAAAAGCCAAGCAAGAAAAGGAGCAAGTGGACGATGAGTAAACGTGACCGTTATGCGGAAGCCGGCGTGGATGTGGAGGCCGGCTACCAGGCTGTCCAACAAATGAAAAAACATGTGGCGCGCACCAATCGCCCAGAAATCATGAGTGACTTGGGCGGTTTTGGGAGCTTGTTTGCCCTCGATAAGGACAAGTATGAACGCCCTGTGCTCGTTTCAGGCACGGACGGGGTGGGCACTAAGCTTCTCATTGCCCAAGAATTGAAACGCTATGACACGATCGGCATTGATGCGGTGGCCATGTGTGTCAACGACATCATTACCGTCGGGGCAGAGCCCTTATTCTTCCTCGACTACTTGGCCGTGGGGGAGAATGATCCTGACCGCATTGAAAAATTGGTGAGTGGCATCTCCGAAGGCTGTGTCCAAGCCGGGGCCGCCCTCATTGGGGGAGAAACGGCAGAAATGCCTGATGTTTACCCCGCCTTAGGTTTTGATATTGCGGGCTTTGCGGTGGGCGTGGTGGATGCTGATGAAGCTCTACGCCCTGAGCAAGTTGTGCCGGGCGATGTCCTCATTGGCCTTCCTTCCAGTGGCCTGCATTCCAATGGCTATTCCCTAGTCCGGCAAATCTTATTTAAGGACCACCAATGCCAGTACGATGAAAGCCTACCTAGCGGCCGGGCCTTAGGGGAAGCCCTCTTGGAGCCGACCCGCATTTACGTGAAGCCCACGCTCAAAGCCTTAAAAACAGGCGCCATTCATGGCATCAGCCACATTACGGGTGGGGGTTTTGATGAAAATATCCCCCGCATGCTGCCGGAGGGCCTCGGGGTCGACATTGATCGCTCCGTGATTGAGCGCCCCGAAATCTTCACTTACCTGCAGGACTTGGGGGACTTAAGTGACGACGAAATGTTTGCGATTTTCAATATGGGCATTGGCCTTGTTTATGCGGTTGATAAGGACCGAGCAGATGAAGTGCTTGAAGTCTTGCAGGAGGCCGGGGAGAAACCCGTCCGCCTGGGTGTGGTGACGGCCGGTGACTAGGCTAGCGATTTTTGCGAGTGGCTCCGGCAGTAATTTCCAAAGCCTAATGGCGGCCAGCCAGGAGCCGGACTTTGACGGCGAGGTGGTGCTTCTTGTGACGGATCAGCCTGGTGCACCAGTCATTCACCGGGCCCAGGCTTTTGATCTGCCGGTGGTGAGTTTGCAGGCCCAGGCTTATGAATCACGATCGGCTTTTGAAGCTGTTTTATTAAAGCAGCTTGCCTACTACCAGGTGGATGTGCTCCTCTTAGCGGGTTTTATGCGCCTATTAACGGCGGAATTTGTGGCTCATTACGCGGGACGAATTTTAAATATTCATCCGGCTTTCCTGCCTGAATTCCCTGGGGCCCATGCCATGGAAGATGCCCTAGCCGCCGGCGCCAAGGAAACCGGGGTCACGATTCATTTGGTCGATGCCGGCATGGACTCGGGTCCAATTTTAGCCCAGGAGCGCGTCCCTATTGAAGACGGGGATACTTTGGCAACTTTGGCCCCGCGCATTCATGCGGTAGAGCATATTTTGTACCCCAAGACCGTAAAACGTTATTTAAGAGAAAGGCAGGAGGCTGATCATGAGAGCTTTACTGAGTGTTTACCATAAGGACGGCATTATTCCCCTCGCCCAGGCTTGTGTCGGGGCGGATATGGAAGTAGTCTCCACCGGTGGGACCTATCAGGCCCTGGTGGCAGAAGGCTTGCCCGTTACAAAGGTCAGCGACTTGACCCAATATCCTGAAATTTTAGACGGCCGGGTCAAAACCTTGCATCCGGTCATCCATGGTGGCTTGCTGGCAGATTTAACCAATGAAGCCCACCAAGCCACCTTAAAGGAGCAAGGAATCGAGCCGATTGGCCTCATTGCGGTTAATCTCTATCCTTTTGCAGAAACGGTGAAGCGGCCAAACGTTAGTTTAGAAGAAATAATTGAAAATATTGATATTGGTGGGGTGGCCCTCTTGCGGGCAGCAGCCAAAAATGGTGAGCAAGTAGCCGTAGTTAGCGACCCCAAGGATTACGCCCAAGTGAGCCAGGAATTAGCTGACCAAGGCGAAGTCAGTTTGGCCACCCGGCGAAAACTGCAAGCCAAGGCTTTTCGCTATACGGCGGCCTATGATGCTTTGATTGCGGAAGTTTTTACGGAAAGGCTCCAAGCCCATGAGGAAGAGGCCGCCTTTCCCGAGCGTTTGACCCTAACTTATGAGCGCCAAGACGACCTGCGCTACGGGGAAAATCCCCAGCAAAGAGCAGCGGTGTATCGGGAAGTCCTCCATGGTAGTGAAGGGACGCCGGACTTGAAGCAATGGCACGGGAAGGCTCTTTCTTACAATAATTGGCAGGATGTGGATGCCGCCCTCCAATTAATGCGTGAATTTGATCAAACCACCGCGATTGCCCTCAAGCACACCAATCCCTGCGGCGTCGGCCAAGGAGAAAGTATAGAGGAAGCCTTTAAAGCCTGCCGAGCAGCTGATCCGGTTTCTATTTTTGGGGGCATTGTCATCGTTAATGAAACGGTCACCAAGGCTTTAGCTGAAGACCTGAATGACTTATTTTTAGAAATTATTATTGCGCCGGCCTACGAGGACGAGGCGATGACTATTTTGACGCAGAAGAAAAATATCCGCTTGCTCGAAACGCCCACCAGGGAAAAAGCAGCTGCTGAAGCCTTTACGGGGCGTTTCCTGGACGGCGGCCTCTTGCGCCAAGACGTGGACTTAGGTCTCTACCAAGAAGAGCCTCAAGTTGTCACCAAGCGCCAGCCCACCACGGCGGAGCGGCAGGCTTTGGACTTTGCCTGGCGGGTGGTGAAGCATGTGAAATCCAATGCGATTGTCTTAGCTTCTAAGACGCAAACCTTAGGCATTGGCGCCGGGCAGATGAACCGGGTTGGTGCTTTGGAAATTGCCATCAAGGAGGCGCAAGCGCGGGGCTTTGCCTTAGATGAAGCTGTGCTTGCTAGTGACGCTTTCTTCCCGATGCCGGACTGCCTGCAATTAGCAGCCCAGGTTGGTATTAAGGCGGTCATTCAGCCGGGCGGCTCGATTAAGGACGCCGCTTCAACCGAGGTGGCTGATCAGTACGATATCGCCATGCTCCACACGCATCAACGGCATTTCAAGCATTAGGAGGCAGTGATGAAAACAGTATTAGTGCTCGGTTCAGGCGGACGCGAACATGCGCTGGCCTGGGCTTTGAGTGAGAGCGAAGCAGTTGAACAGGTCGAAGTTTTGCCGGGCAATCCGCGCATGGAGGCTGATAAGATCTCCTGCCGGCCGATTGCAGCGACCGACACGAAAGCCATTATTGAACGGGCCCAGGAAATTGACGCCGCCTATGTGGTAGTGGGTCCGGAATTGCCCTTGAGTTTGGGCTTGGTCGATGACTTAAAGGCTGCCGGTATTTCAGCCATCGGACCGACCCAAGCAGCCGCCCAATTGGAAACGTCCAAGCATTTTGCCAAGCAAATCATGCAGGAAGCCGATGTCCCCACGGCCAAGTACACCTATGTGACCGACTTAGCGGCGGGGGTGGCGGCTTTGGCGGGGCAAAGCTATCCCGTTGTCATTAAGGATGATGGCTTAAAGGCTGGCAAAGGGGTCACCATTGCCCAAAATGAAGCCGAGGCGAAGGAGGCTTTGGCGGCGATTTTCGCCGAGGAAGACGGCCGCGCCTTGGTGGAAGAATACTTGGAAGGCCCAGAGTTTTCGGTCTTTACCTTAGTGGGTGAGGGGGATGTCTTAATTCCTATGGGAGTGGCCCGAGACCATAAGCGCGCCTATGAAGGAGGCCAGGGTCCTAATACGGGCGGTATGGGCGCCTTTAGTCCCATTCCTCATTTTCCTTCCAACGTGGTAGCGGACGCCTACGAACAGGTGGTTCAACCCGTGGTCCAGCAAATGTCTAAGGCCGGGACGCCCTTCCGTGGCTTCCTCTACAGTGGCTTGATGCAAACGAGTGCGGGGCTCCGTGTGATTGAGTTTAATGTCCGCTTGGGTGACCCCGAAACCCAGGTGGTCTTAAAACAATTGGCGACCGATTTGGATGCCTGCTTAATGGCCAGCCTCAAGGGTGAGGCCATTGAGACGAGCTTCAAGCCTGGCTACAGCTTAGGCATTGTCTGTGCAGCTGAAGGTTATCCGCTGGCTTATGAGAAGGGCATGCCTTTAGGAGATTTAGCTGATACGGCTCAGGTGCAAGTTTTTGCGGCGGGGGTCAAGGAAGCGCCTGCCGGTGGCTACTTGGCGAATGGAGGCCGCTTGTACATGCCCGTTGCCCAAGCTGATACCCTGGCCGCGGCTCGAACGGAAGTGCTCGCTTATTTAAGCAAGCAGCCGACAGCAGGCTGTTTTTACCGGCAAGATATTGGCAAAGAAAAAGGGGCTGGGAAATAAGTCGCCCTAAATAATAAAAAATGCATTGAAGTTATCCATATTTGGATTCCTTCAGTGCATTTTTTACTTTTAGAGAAATGATTACGAAGAGCTTCTGCTCTTCGCCGAGCTTTAAGGGCTAATTTCGTTAAATTCATGCTCATCAGCATCATTCCGATATCATTATACACGCTTTGTTTGCCTCTCACATGTGTTCTGCGCATACCAAAGACACCTTTCATCCGTCCGAAAACGGTCTCTATGTCAATTTTACGTTGCGCATAGATTTCTTTTCCAGGTGTGCTTTCTAAATTCTCTTTTGCTTGGTGCTTAAAATATTCCCAATTAAGATTGACCGCCGTCTGGCGCTGACGTCCTGTCGGAGTTTTCGCAAGCTCATTTAAACGCTCATCCATTTGTTCAGTATCGGCTTGATAGACTTTAAACTGTCTTTGGAAACCTTTTTTATCTTTTCGCGTACGATAATATGAAAAACTAAAATGAACGCCATCTAAATCCGTATAGGAATCTTCAGCCGCATGATAGTGCCAGTTCTCACGATGCTTGGATTGGTTTCGATATTTTTTACTTTGTTCTTTATGATACATTCCGTAAGGAATCAAAGGGACTTTCTCAAAGTCATCGATAATCGCCATATAATTCTCTTCACTCCCATAACCCGCATCCGCAACAATATATTGGAACAGATCAAGCGTTGGGATTGTTTTTAAAAACGGAATGAGGGTGCGCGTATCGGTAGGGTTCGGGAAAATATCAAAGTCAATAATATATTGATGACTTGAAGCAACTTGGAGATTATAGCCAGGCTTTAACTCCCGATTTTTCATGGGATCTTCTTTCATACACATAAAGGTGGCATCGGGGTCCGTTTTTGAAAAACTGTTTCTGCCATTAAATCGTGCGTTTGCTTCCTCGTATTTCTGTTTTCGGGGTAAGAAATCCTTCATACATCGATTCCGGTGCTTTTTAAGCGTGCGACGACGTCGCTTGTGTCGAGAACCTCCTTTAGGAATGGTCGTCTCATTTTCAATTTTGCTTTCAACCTCTTCGATTGCTTCATCAAGACACGCAATAATTTTTTCAATCCCATCAGAAGTCGTTAATTCTTCTTCGGTCAAGGCGATATCGACATTCGTTTGAATAAGTTCCTCATATAAACTCGAAACATTTTCATTGAGCTTCGCTTCATAGCGTTCAATCGCTCTTCGCCAAGTAAAACTATAGATGTTCGCATCCGCTTGAATTTTTGTCCCATCGATAAATAAAGCCTCTGGGTGGATTAAACCATTGTCCCTCAGCAGCATGGTGAAAAGGATAAAAGCATACTTGATCAAGTTCGAGGCATGTTCGCTTGAACGAAAGTTATTGATTGTCTTGTAGCAAACTGGGGTATCGCCCGTTAGCCATTTCATCGGAATAGATTCTTCATTCATTCGTTCAATTTTTCGACCTGAAAACGTTGATCGACTATAGGCAAATAAACACATCTTTAATAGCATTGCTGGATGAAAAGCAGGACGTCCCGTATGAGAAGTGTCTTCCAGAATAATTTCCGTAGGAATCGAGTCGACAAATCGGCTGATCAGCCGAGCTTCATGGTCCTCAGGAATCGTAAAATCTAATTTTAGTGTTAAAGCTGTTTCCATTGTGGTATAATTTTGATACAAAGCGAGTTCCTCCTTCGGTTTGCTTACCTTTTATTATAAGGCTTGGAACTCGCTTTGTCTTTATAAAATATCAAAACGCATCAATTTATTTTCGAAATAAATTGATGCGTTTTTTATATTCTGAGACTGAGTTTTTTCCCAGCCCCAGAATGTTTAAGGAGGGCATTCGCCTTCCTTTTTTATTGGGGCTTTCGATAGGCGTGGCCGCCGTCTTCTTCGGATTTTAGCCAGGCCGCTAATGCCTCGGCAGTGGGCAGGTGCTCTTCTAGCCGGGCCAGGCATTCCTTGTGGTCGTGCTTTCTGGCTACGCATTGGTAGCGGCCGAAGAGGAGGATGGAATGATGGGCCCGGTGCCAGAGATTTGGCGGTAATTTTTCACACATGAGGCGTTCGATTTCCCGTTCCTTGGCTTCGGCCGGGGCGAAGCGGAACTTCCGGCAGAGGCGCTTGATGTGGGTATCCACCGCAAAGGCGGGCTCCCCAAAGCCGGCACTCAGCATGACACTGGCGGTTTTCCGGCCCACCCCGGGCAGGCTTTCCAAGTCTTTACGCGTTTTAGGGACTTCACCGTCAAAGGTATCTACCAGGCGTTGGGCCAGGCCGCTTAAGAATTTCGCCTTATTGCGGTAGAGGCCAATAGTTTGAATATAGGGTTCAATATCGCTGGGACTGGCTTTGGCCATGGCTTTTGGTGTCGGGTAGGCCGCAAAGAGGGCAGGGGTGGCTTTATTAACCGCTGCATCCGTCGTTTGCGCACTTAAAACCACCGCACACAAAAATTGGAAGAGAGAGCCCGCCCTGAGTTCGGACTCTGCACTGGGGTAGCAGGCCATCATCGCATAAACGAGCCTTTGCGTTTCATGGGCATTTCGTAATTTTTCAGTCAAGGGACACAGCCTTTCTATGGTTATTCAAGAGTTCTTAAATATCGTGGGTACTCATCAAGTTAATTTGAAGTGGAAGTCAGCGGATCATCAATCTCCCCAGCAGCTCTTCTGCAATTGGGCCCATTTCACTAGCGACCATGCTTAGCCCACCGGCAGCTCTCCTCACTGTGTTGCCAATAACGCCAAGATGCTACAAGGCCAGGCGGGCTTATTGGAAGTTTGCTAGGCTACGGGTGAAGGCTTCCCTTAGGGTTTGTCGCTTCTTCACACTTCCTTAGCCACATTATACTGAAGATCAGGAGAAATTGACAAATAAAAAAGTTAAGGGTTTGCACAGTCGCAAAAAGAGATGGCACCTCCTTCGCTAGGTGATGTGAACCTCAGGCAGCGGCCAATTTAAAGGCTGGTATTAAGGCGAGGGCAGGGCCTCTTGGTAGGTGTTGGCTGTCGGCCTTCTCCGTTTATTCTTTTCTCTCGTTTACTATAGATAAAAAATAACTAAAGAATTATTATTTTTTGTCCTATCTGCAGAGGAAGCTAACTTATTTCATTCGCAGGGGACTTGGCCTTTGGTATAATGGAGGAAGCAAGGAGGAAAGGCGAATGAAAGTGTTACTGACGACAGATATTTATTTGCCGCAGGTGAATGGCGTCATTACGTCGATTTTGACCTTGCGTCGGATGCTGGAGCAAAAAGGCCATGATGTGCGTATCTTAACGCTTGGCGAAAGCTCCGTATATGACGCAGCAGAAAAAGTTTATTATTTGTCTTCCCTAGAAATCAATCACCTATACCCCGGGGCACGGGTGAGTTTAGCTGTGAATCGCTCGGTTTTAGCAAAAATCATTAATTGGGCTCCTGACGTGGTGCATTCTCAGAGTGAATTTAGTGCCTTGCACGCAGCGAAATTAATTGCCCGGGAGCGGGACGTGCCCTTAGTGCATACTTACCATACGGCTTATGAAGAAATGACCTGTTATTTTTCTCCGACGAAGCGGAGTGGCCGGCAAATTGCGAGCTGGCTGTCGGATCGACTTTTACGGTCGGTAGATCTCTTAATTGCACCGACAGAAAAAATTCGCCGCATGCTCTTAGGCTATGGGGTTAAGCCTCCTGTCGTCGTGATTCCTACTGGGATCGAGTTGAAGAAATTTCAAGAACCGATCCTGGCCAATTGGCGGGAGCAAAAACTTCACGAGCTGGGCTTGGTAACGAACGTTCCTACTCTCCTTTATGTTGGACGGCTGGCTCAGGAGAAAAATATTCAAGAAGTCCTCCATTATCTGAGTCAAAATACCGACCTCACTTGGCAGTTGCTGGTGGTGGGGGATGGTCCCTACCGGGCGGACTTAGAAGACTTAACCGAGCGTTTAGCTTTAGATGAGCGCGTGACCTTCATGGGGAAGGTGCCGGCCGACCAGGTGGCGACTTATTATCATTTAGGAGATATTTTTGTAACCAGTTCGACGTCAGAAACACAAGGGCTCACTTATATTGAAGCTTTGGCCAGTGGCTTACCCTTACTCTGCCGGAACGATCCCTGCTTAGAGGGCGTTTTGCTGCCTGATTACAATGGCTATATGTATATCAATGACGGGGAATTTCGCCACTTCTTAACCACTTTGTTGGAAGACTCCGGCCGCCGCCAGCAATTTAGCCAGCAGGCGGAAGTGACGGTGAGTCTGCAGTTTTCCGCAGAAAGCTTTGCTACAGAAGTCTTGGGGATTTACCAGTATGTTCGCCGTCGTCGCCGTACCCAAGCTGACCCTGATTTATTTTCCTTCTAAACGATAATAGACGCCTCCTAAGGAAGGGCTCCCTGCTAACTTAACAGGAAGTCATTCACGAGGAGACGTCTTTTTTTTGCTCATGCTACTCTTCACGCAAAGGGAGTAAGAGGCGGAGGCCATTGAAAATGACGAGAATCGTACTCCCCTCATGGGCCACCACCCCCCAGGCGATATCAATTTTTCCTAGGAAGTTTAAAATGATGAGGAGAATAATGACGCCGAGGGCAAAAGTAATATTTTGGAGGACGACCCGGTTTAATTTCTTGGACACACGGTGGGCATAGGTCAGGCGGGTCAAATCATTTTGGGTGAGGACGACATCAGCAGTGTCAATCGCAATATCTGTCCCTTGCCCCATGGCGATCCCTACATCAGCGGTGACCAGCGCAGGGGCATCATTGACACCGTCGCCAACCATAGCGGTCGCACCTGCTTTTTTTTGCCAGGTTTTAATCAGGTGAGCTTTGTCCTCGGGTAACACATTACTTTCCACATGGTCAAGCCCGAGCGTTTGCCCTACAGCTTGTCCGGTAGCGTCACTATCGCCGGTGATCATAATGGTCGCCACGCCTTCTTTGCGGAAGTATTGGATGGCTTGGACGCTGGCCGGTAGTGGACGATCCATTAAGGCAATAAAACCGCGAACTTGCATATTTTTGGCGACATAAACTACCGTAGCACCGGCTTGGGCTTCTGTTTGGGCGTCGCTCGTGATTTGCTTAGGCACCTGGGTGAAGAGACTAGGCTTGCCGATCCGATATTCCTCTCCGTCCACGTGCGCCCGCAAGCCTTTCCCGGTTTCGTTGGTGACCTGGAGCACCCTAGAATTTTCTTGGGTATCGAAGTACTGCGTAATGGCCCGGGCTAGGGGATGGTTGGCTTGCTTTTCCATGGCGACGACAATGTTTTTTAGGTCTTCCTGCTCGGCTTTCGTGCCGAGGAATTCATAGGCTACCACACTGGGTTGCCCAGAGGTGAGGGTACCAGTTTTGTCAAAGGCGACTGCTTTTAAGGCTTGAAGTTGGGTTAAGTAGGCCCCTCCTTTGAACAAGGTACCGTGGCGGGCTAGATTCGAGAGCCCCGATAAGGTTGCTGGCACGGCACTGGCCGCTAGGGCACAGGGCGAGGCGACAGTGAGGAGCACGATGCCCCGGTAAATACTCTCATTCCACGACCAAAAACCTAACAAAGGCATCAGGAGAATGGTTAAGGGCACAAAAAGGAGAACGGCGTTCACATAGTAAGGCTCAAACTTTTTAATTTTAGAGGCTGCTGGACTTAAATTCTCCTGCGATTGCTTGACCAATTGCACAATTTTGGCGAAGACGGTGTTTTGGCTATCCTTCGTCACTCGCATGGTGAAACTGGAATCGCCATTCATCGTACTGGCGAAGACATCATCGCCCTGGCTTTTCTCCACCGGCATACTCTCCCCCGTGATGGCTGCTTCATCGATAAATGGAGAGCCCGTAAGGATTTCCCCATCGGTAGGCACCTGGTCACCGTTTTGGACAAGCACGCGGTCACCAATTTTCAGTTTTTGCACGGGGACAATTTCCGTCGTGTCATTGGCGAGCAAGCGGCGCGCTTCTGTAGGGTGCATTTTCAGCAAAGCGGTAATTTCCCGGCGGCTGCGTCCTTCGGCATAGTCCTCTAGAAAATTGGCGGCCGCAAAGATGAGGATCAAGAGTGGCCCATCGACAAATTCATCAATAATCAGCGCCCCCACAGCTGCCAGCCCCATTAACACATGAATATTCGGCGTAAATTTGCCACGCGTTTTGGTATCTGCGATCGTTTCTTCGATGCCTTCCCAAATCACATAATAGCCGGCTAAGATTAACACCAGCACCATCAAGCCCTTCTTAAGGTCGGGTGAAAACGGTGCTGCAAAAGCTAACAAGAAAAGGCCTAGGCCTAGGAAATAGCTGATTAAAGCTATTTTTTCATTGTGAATGAATTTTTGCCAGGCACTTTCTGTGTGCTCTTCTTCCCATAATTTATCCATTCTCCTAGCTCCTCTCTAACAGATTATAACCAATATAAATAAAAATCTTATTACCCATAGGTTAGCTCTAATTGAGAGGATTGTCAATAGAATTGATCTAAACAAGAAAGAAGGTCAAGTCGATAGATGCGACTCATTATAATGGAAAAGACGATTAAATAAGAGCTTCATTATCATCTGGCAGGCGCTTGCTTAGCGTGTTTTGTAGAAAGTTGATGAGGGCAAGCTTTTTGGGAAAAGTTTGCCGGCATTCATTGAGAATTGAAAAATATAATTGGGAGCGGCTCTCAACAAAAAAATTTTATTTTTAAGGTTAAAGCAAGTTGTTTGCAGTTTTTTTTGCTGCTTGCTAAACTCAGGTTAGTGGAAAAAATCATTGACATTTCGATAAGGAGGACAAAGGCATGATTACATTTAAAGGACAAGAAATTAAAACGAATGGTGCCATTCCTGAAGTGGGTGATCCAGCTCCTGATTTTACCGAAACCAATTTAAAAGGGGAAAAGAAAAGTCTGGCAGATTTTAAGGGGCAACCCGTCCTGCTATCCGTACTTCCAGATTTAAGTGGGGAGACTTGCCAAAAGCAAACCCTAACCTTTGGCAAGGAAAGCAAGGCTGGCTACCAACTGGTGACCGCCACTACAAATTCAGCGGACACGGTAAAGGCCTTCCTTAAAAAACATGACTTAACCGATTTAGAAGTCCTCGTGGAAGCTGCCGAAATGGGGAAAGCTTATGGCTTATATATTGAAGGAAAGGATATTCTCGCTCGCTCCGTCTTTGTTCTCGATGCCGACGGGAAAATCACTTACCGAGAAATTGTCGAAGAAATGTCTAAAACACCAGACTTTGAAGCTGCTCTGAAAGCTGTCCATCAACTTCTCTAATTGCTAGCTTTAAAAAACGAAACCTCCTGCCTAAGGTGGCAGGAGGTTTTTCTTTAGAAATCATTTAATTTAGTTTGGGGGAGTCCGAGTAGAAGGCTCCACATGGACGGCAATCGCATGGACATCGAAATTGGCCATGAGCGCTTCTTCGACGACTTCGGTAATAGCATGACTGGCTTGGACGGTGAGGTTAGGATCGACGAGAATGGTTAATTCCAAAGCCACGTTCGCCCCGTAACGGCGGGCACGGACACTGCCAATCGCTTCTACTCCAGGCACCTTTTTTGCGACCGTGGCGTATTTGACGAGATCTTCCGGTGGAAAGCCATCGGTTAAAAGGTAGACACTCTCGAGGAAAATTTCCAGGCCGGTTTTTAAAATAATGCCACCGATAATCAGTGACATGAGGCCGTCCAACCAGGGTAAGGCCAGGAAACTGGTTAAGGACGTTGCTGCCGTGGCCAGAGAAGTCAGCGCATCCGCAAAATTATCCTTGGCTTGGGCTTTCAGGCCTTGGCTATTCAGATTTTTTGCCAAGCGGCTGTTCATGCGGTAGAGGCCTATGGCGGCCACTGTCCCTAGCAAAGCGACACCGACAGTGGTCGGATCCAGAGCATGGCGAACCGGCTTCCAGAAGGCGCGCACGCTATCCAAGATGACTTCCAAACCAATAAAAATAATCAAAAAGCTCATGGCTAGGGTGGCGATCGTTTCTCCTTTCCAGTGGCCGTAGGGATGATCAGAATCGGCAGGGCGCCGGGCATAGCGAAGGCCAACTGCCATGGTTATGGCACTGATCGAGTCGGACAAGTTGTTCATCCCATCCGCAAATAGGGCGCGCGAGTGGAAGAAATAGCCGCCGGATAGTTTAGCCGCGGCCATGAGGCAGTAGGTGACAATGGTCACCCAGCTGGCCCGTTCTGCCTGCTCAAGATTACTGGCTGCTCCTTTCACAATTTACCTACTTTCTACGTTGGAAGATGAAATGCCCCAAGCGTCCCGCTGTCTTATTTTCCCGGTAAGAGTAGGAGGCGGGGTCTTCTAGGGTACAGGTGCTATCTTCAGTGATATGCTCGGGCAAAATGCCGGCCCCAAGGCATTGCTCCCTGACGACGCCTTGGTTGTCGATCAGCCATTTATGGGCCTTAGGGTCCTCACGAATGAGGCCAGCGGCAGCGGGTAACTTTTCAAAGGCTGCCTGCACATCCTGATCCACTTCAAAGCACTGCTGGCAGAGGCTAGGCCCTAAGCGGACGTGAATTTGGCTGAGGTCTACCTCGGGATGCTTGGCCTTAATTTTTTGGAAGGTTTGGCCCGTAATATTTTGCACGGTGCCCCGCCAGCCAGAATGAATGGCGCCAATTAAGCCACTCTGCGTCTCATAAAATAAAACAGGGACGCAATCGGCTGTTTGGACGGCTAAGAGGGTGTCGGACGCAAAAGTATACAAGGCATCCGTAGCGGGAATGGCTGTATCTACCGTCACAGCTCCTAGGCCCCAGGATGCTTCGTCGACTTCTACCACGTTTTGGCTGTGCGTTTGCTGGGGGAGGATCCATTGCGACAACGGCATATCCAAGCCAGTCGCCAAGTCTGCCCGGACGGCCAGACCCACTGCCGGCTCGGTTTTTAGGGAAAAATTACTGTCTTGGGGACTCTTGACTAAGGTGCGTCCCATGGTGATTGGCGCCGGACTCTCGTAGGTGATATACACAGGTCTCATTCCTTCCATAAACTTTACCTCTATTATAAGCTACCCCAGCCAGATAACAAAATAGGGCAGAGGTGGCTGAGTATTAAAAATACCATCTTTTGGAAAAAGATATGTTAGCTTTATTCCTCTAGATTTGTGTTTAGGACTACAGGCAAAAAGTCATCTTTCCTCAGGAGTTATGAAAAAATTTCTCAGCTTTTATTAAATAAATTTGTGAGGTGTCAAGCCGTATACTCGAAAAATGTTGTCGGATATATATTTTTGTTTTTCTGAAAGACACGGAGTGCATGCTAAAGACCTGCTAGTTCAGTTCGACCAGGCAGTCTAGGCATCCACTTCACTCAATGAAGAACCTGGTCATAGACCAGAACCTCCATGGAATTCCAGTGATCCTGACTGCTGATCTGGTCTCACTTTCTTATTAGCAGTGGTTAGCAGAGCGTATGCATATGTAGCTCTAGGAACGAAGTGACGTAGAGATACAATAATACGCTCAGCGTAAGCCGGTGCCACTGCTTTTCAACGCAGCGTCCTTTAGCACAAAAACGAAGTGACTTTTGAATAATTAGATACGAGATAGAGTTCTTTATGATTGACCGAGCATTGCTTGACACTAACCACTCACTGCACCCCCTTCGCTTCCTGATGGGGTCTATGCTATACTAAAGCTATTGAATTTTTGAGGAAAGAGTGCGTAGAAATTATGACTGAAGCGATATCAGGTTTTACCCTGACGGAGACTTTTTACTCTAATGATGTGAATAGTGAGGTGCGCGTTTATGACCATGAGCAGTCGGGTGGCCAAGTCATCTGGCTGAAAAATCAAGATCCGAACCGTGCCTTTGGGATTGGCTTTATGACGCCGCCGGAAACGTCCCAAGGGGTCGCTCATATTGTGGAGCATTGTGTGCTTTCAGGCTCCCGAAAATTCCCAGTGCGTGATCCCTTTATGACGATGATGAAGACATCCATGAACACTTTTTTAAATGCGATGACTTTTGCGGATATGACGGTTTATCCCGTGGCTTCGATGAACGAGAAGGACTTGCACCACTTGATGGACGTCTACTTGGATGCGGTCTTCTTCCCGAATATGCTTAAAAACGATAAAATTTTCCAGCAAGAAGGCTGGCACTATACGGCGGACGAAGAAACCGGTGAATTAGGGATTTCTGGTGTGGTCTATAACGAGATGCGGGGGGCTTATTCAAGTCCGGATCGCTTGGTCATCCAGCAAATGACCCGCAGCTTGCACCCGAAAACGACTTATGCTGTGGATTCAGGTGGCGACCCTTATGAAATTCCAACTCTAACCTATGAGGAATTCTGCCAGTTCCACCGCGACCACTACCGGCCGGAAAACAGCTTGGCCGTGTTATATGGGGATTTGGATATTGAACGCTGCCTGACGCAAATCGGTGAAGGTTATTTCAAACATTTCACGGCTTCTTTAGGCAAGGTGCGCCTGGAAACGCGCGAGCCGGCGGTGGGCAAGTATTGCGAGCGCCTTTACTTCAATGGTGACGAAGACATGCAGCCGGCTCAAGATAGCTACTATACGTATTCCGTGCCTTTTGGCTGGGCGACGGACCGCAAGCAGCAAATCACGCTCGCGGTTTTAATCGACGCCTTAGCCAATACCGAATCGAGTCCCCTACGCCAAGCCCTCGTGGAAAAGGACTATGCCAAGGACATTACCGGCTACCTCTCCAATAGCTATTACTTGGACTTCTCCCTCATTTTGGAAAAAATTAATGAGGCGAATGCCGAAGAAATTACGCAAATTATCGATAACACCATTGCCCAAATTGTCCATGATGGTCTGGATCAAGACCTCTTGGAGGCCTTGCTTAATTCCCATGAATTTATGCTGCGGGAAGCTGGCGGCAATATGCGGGGGGTCACCCGGGTTATTCAACTCATCTCCGGCTGGCGCTATGACATGCCGATTGAAGAAATTGTCAATTACACCGCTATTTACCAAGACTTGCGCGATAAATTAGGAACGGGCTATTATGAGGCCGTTTTGGAGAAATATTTCCTGAGCGACCACGGCCATCAAGTCCTCTGCCATATTCCGCGCACGGACTTATTTAAAGAAGCGGACCAACGCCAGGCGGAAAAATTAGCCGAAAAACGTGCGCAAATGTCGGCGGCGGAGTTTGCTGCCATTTGCCAAACGCAGGCCGAACTTTTAGCCTACCAAGAGCAGGAGGATTCGGAAGCTGCTAAGGCAACTTTGCCTAAATTAGAGCTTTCGGATGTGAAGCAAGAGATTACCCCGATTCCCCAAGAACGGGTTGAACTTCAAGGGGGTCAGCGCCTACTCTTCCATCCGCAGGAGACGGCCGGCGTACGTTACTTGCGCTTTGCCTTCCCATTGGACACGATTGCGGCGGAGGATTTACCGCTCGTCAGTGATTTAGCGGCCTTCCTCGGGAGCGTGGATACCCCCGACTTTGCTTATGGGGACTTGGATACGGCCTTGATGAAATATACCAATGGCTTATCGATCACGCCTAAAGTTTACCGCCATGTGCAAGATACCGGGGCTTATGTGGCGAAATTTGAAGTCTGCTTTGCGACTCTAGCGGGGGAAATGACCAATGCCTTAGCAATTTTAGAGGGTATTTTAAACGCCAGCGACTTTTCCGACACGAAGCGTTTGAAGAATTTGCTTGAGCGCATGAAATTGAGCTTTGAAGAATCGGCCGAATACCGCGGCCATAGCCTAGCGATTCGCCGCTTGCGGAGCTTCACCTGCCAAGCCGGGCAATTCCAAGAGCACTTGACTGGCCTGACTTATTATGACCACGTGCGGGAAATGCTGGAGGCCGATGCGGCAACTTTTGCCAGCTACCAAAAACGCTTGGGCGACTTGCTGGTTAAATTGTTTGATCCTGAACGTGTCGTTTTGAGCTTAACTGGCGAGAAGCATAATTTCCAAGCGACGCTAGCGGACATTGAAGCCTTCCTGGGCCACCTGACGCCTGTGGATGTGGCAGTGGTGCCTTTGACTTTTGCTTTGCCGGGGCAGAAACGGGAAGCCATTACTACGAACAGTAATGTGCTTTACGTGACCCAAGGGGAAGTCATGCCCTACACGGCCACGCAGAAAACGGGCAATGATGTCGTGCTGGCCAATATCTTAAGCCATAATTACTTGCATGAAAAAATCCGCGAGCAGGGGGGAGCCTATGGGGCAGGAGTGATCATGCAGCAAACGGGGGATATTTATGCCTATTCCTACCGCGATCCGCACATTGAAACGACCCTAGACACCTATGCCCAATTGCCAGAGGCTCTGGCTGAGCTTGACTTGACGCAAGAGGAGCTGGATCAATTTATTATCGGTTCCATGACCAGCTTCCACTATCCGATTGTGCCTGCCAACGTGAACCAGCTCATGCTGGGTCTATACTTCACCGGTCAAAATAAGGCCAGCCTGGAAGCCCGCCTCGCCGAAGCCTTAGAGACCAATCTCGACGACTTAAAAGTCAGCTACAACCGTCTCAGCCAGGCCATGAGTGCGCAAAATGTGGTGGTCATCGGCAATGAAGATCATATCCAAGAGAAAAAAGAATTTTTCGATGACATCCGCCCGTTGAAACAATAAGGCAAAGAAAAAAGTTGATGCGCGCATCAACTTTTTCTTTCCTGCTATTCAACTTCTTCTTCATCTTTCCGGTCTTTGTAAGCGAGATATAGGCTCTGGCCGATTGTGAAGATGAGGAGTAGGGCATAGCGTAATATTTTACGATTGCGTTTCTTTTGGTCATCTGAAATTGCCATCGTTAGCCTCCTTTTGTTTCATGTTACCACATTGGCTAACCCGCGAAAAGTAATTGAGACTTGAGAAATGCTTCAGAGTTAGAAATTGAGGATGAGATGATGAATGTAGGAATTGAACAAATCGCCTTTGCGACGCCGGAGCAGTATATTGACATGGCAGACCTGGCGAAGGCGCGGGGCATTGATCCGAAAAAATACTTGGAAGGCATTGGCCAAGACCTCATGGGAGTGCCCAAGCTTGCCGATGATATTGTGAGCTTGGGAGCCAATGCGGCCCAGGACATTTTGCTGCCGGAAGATAAGGAAGCGATCCGACTCGTTATTTTAGCCACGGAGAGTGGGGTGGACCAGTCGAAGGCGGCCGCTGTTTACGTGCACCACTTACTGGGTCTTAGTCCCCAAGCTCGTTCGGTGGAAATGAAGGAAGCTTGTTATAGTGGGACCGCCGCTTTGCATCTCGCGGCCACGCATGTCTTGGCCCATCCTAGGGAAAAAGCCCTCGTCATTGCCAGTGATATTGCCCGCTACGGCTTAAACACCGCTGGGGAGCCCACCCAGGGGGCTGGCGCAGTGGCCATGCTGGTGAGTGCTGATCCTAAAATTTTGCGCCTGAATCTTGACAGCAGTGTGCGCACGGAGGACTGCATGGATTTCTGGCGGCCCAACTACCAAAAAGAAGCGCTTGTGAATGGGAAATTATCCCTGACGCAATACCTCCATATGCTTCAGGAAACCTGGGAAGGTTATAAGACCGCTACCCAGTTGACCGTTGATGACTTTGCGGCGATTTGCTTGCATATCCCCTATACGAAAATGGGGTTAAAAGGCTTGCGGCGCTTGCGTCAGGAAGGTACAGAAGAAACGTCAAGACGCTTGGAAGCTGCCTTTCAAACGAGTACTTACTACAATCGCCAGGTCGGAAATATTTACACGGCCTCCCTCTACCTCAGCTTACTCAGCCTCTTGGAGCAAAATGAAAGCCTCCAGGGTGGGGAGCGTTTGGGCTTCTTTAGCTATGGTTCGGGCTCCGTGGCCGAATTTTTCTCCGGCACCCTAAGTCCTGGCTATGAGAAACATTTGCACCGGGCGCATCATGAAAGCCTGCTTAAAGAGCGGGAGCAATGGTCGATCGCGGCCTATGAAGCTAACTTTAAGGAAAACCTACCAATTAATGGCCAGACGAGGGAAGTAGCCCTCCCCCGAGCTGATCGTTTCCAATTGCTTAAAGTCGCTGACCATAAACGCTATTACGGCTAAAAAAAGCCAGCCGAAGAAGCTGGCTTGGCCCTTAAGACTTGGTCTTAGGGCTTATTTTTTTGCCTTTTTTGCAGGGGCATGTGCCCGGCTTGGATTCCTTCAGAGACCAAAGCCCTTAAGGCGGCTAGATTTTGTGCCAAGCCCAAAGCCGCTAAAATACCCATAAATTTTTGGGCTTTAGGCCGGCCGAGTAGATTGAAGGCCAATTGGGCGCCGGGCTGGCTATTGATACTGCCGCCAAGCGTACCTACGGGCAAGGGCAGGGTTAGTTCGCCTTGGAGCATTTCAATTTCAGGAGCGAGTGTCCAAGCGCCTAAGCCTTGGTAGTGGCCCCCTTGAACGGCAGCGGCATGCACGCCCGCTTCAATGGCCCGCCAATCGTTTCCAGTCGCCAAGACTAGGGCATCCACCCCGTTCATAATGCCCTTGTTATGGGTGACGGCCCGCTTGGGATCGATTTTGGCATAGGCGCTGGCTTGACTAATGCGCTTAGCGACTTCACTGCCCGCTAATTTACCCACTTTTAATTTACGATAGGGGATCTGGCAGCGAGCCGTAGCCAAAGCCTTTTCCCCGTGATTGGAGATAATAGCGAAGAGAGGGCTCAGCGGTAAAGCCGCCCGTTTAAAGTCCGCTTCTAACTGGGCCTGGATGGCTTCTAGCATGGTGTTTATCATATTGGCTCCCATGGCCTCCTGGGTATCCACGGTGAGGTAGAGGGTGTAGTAGCCCCTTGCCTTATCTTGAAAGCATTGGGTGGTAAGCGTTTGCGGGCCACCACCGTAATTTAAAATATCGGGGAAAGCTTCCCTAGCGACTTGCAGGAGCGTGGGGGTCGCTTGCGTTATTTTTTCCTGAAAAGTTTTTGCTAGGTCCGCTGACCAGGTGCCGGTAAAGGTGATCTGGCCTTCCATCAGCCGTTTAGGCACGTCCGTTTGAAAACCGCCCCCAGCCTTGGCGAGTTGTGCCGCAAAACTGGCTGCCTTAATGACACTCGCTTCCTCAATGACCATGGGCAAGACATAGTCCTCCCCGTCAATGTGGAAATTCGTCGCTAAGCCCAAGGGCAGGCCGAAGCTTCCGATGACTTGCTCAACCATGCGGTCAGCTTCTAGAAAACTTAAGGGCGAGCCGGCTAAAAGACGCTTCTCCTCTTGAGCGGTGAGAAGGCCTTCTTCCCTGAGCACTTGGAGGCGTTCGGCTTGGTTCTTCTGTTGAAAACGGCGAAAAGCGCGGGGCTGCATGGGGATTCCTCCTTATAAATCGTTATCAATATAAAAAAGCGGGCAGACCCGCTAGCTGAGTTTATTCTGCTTGTTCTAAAAGTAAATTGTCATCAACCATGTGGCCGTCACGAACATGAACGAAGGTATGACGGAAATCATCGTAGTCGATCCGATTGTCCTCCCCCAGTTGGTATTTGGCATTGGCTGTGAAATAGATGTTGCCAATCCCTGTCTCCACTTGGTAGGGGAATTCCTTAGAATCGGTGACTTTCGCTCGCATGATAATGCGATTATAGCCCGACTCGTCCAAGTCGGTTTGGGTATCTCGTACTGTCAGGAGGCACAAATTATCCAAACGGTCGAGTTCTTTTAATTTTTCAATCGCCTTACGAGTAAAAAATAGCCTCATTTATGAATCCCTTTCGAAATACATTTTATTTACGACTTGGCCAAGGTCTTCCTGTGCCAAGTTCTTGTGTACGAAGCCTATTATAGCACACTTTTGGCGGGTGTTTTTACTGTAGACGTATTCATTTTCCTGCGAGCGATTTCTTTTGCTTTTAAAAAAAAGAAAAAAGCCTGACCACCGTCAGACTTTTTGGCTAGCTTATTCTTTGTCGTCTGCTTCTTCAACTTCGGTGTCTTCTGCACCGATTACTTCGGGTTCAACTTCTTCGTCGACTGCTTCCTCTTCTTCAGGTTCTTCATCAGGTAGCGTGATTGAAACAAGCACGTCATCCATATCGGTGAGGATTTCAGCGTCTTCGATGCCTTCGAAGGTAATATCAGCAACAGAAATGGTATCGCCGATTTCCATGCCTGCCACATCTGCAATAATGGCTTCTGGAGCTTTGGCGGGTTCCATACGGGCTTCGATTTCGAAGATGTTCAAGGAAGCAATACCTTCCTTATCAGCCAATTTATCTTCATTTTCAATCCAAATTGGCAAGGTCACTTCGAGTTTTTCACCCGCTTTAATGGCTTGTAGGGCCACGTTGTAAATGATAGGCTTCAAAGCGGCACGTGAAATGTCACGCAAGAAAACAGTGCGTGTTTCTTCGCCTTCAATTTCTAATTGGAAAACAGAGTTAGAACCCAGCTCACGCTCGATTTCTTCAACGTCCATTTTATCGAGAACAATATTAATAGGTTCCATATCGCTAGCGTAGACGACGCCAGGGACGAGGCCGTCTTCGCGGTATTTTTTGGAAGCGGAAGTACCGGCAGCGTCACGAGTTTTTGCTACGTATTTCATTCTTTTCCCTCCTGAGCATTTACTTCTTCATAAAGAAATACACCATATGATACCATAGAAGCAAATGATGTTTCAAGTTGTGCAAATTTTAATCGCATATAAACCGTATTATAGCATAAGCCAGCGGGTTTTGGCTAGGGTTCTGGGGAAATTCCAGGCCTGGTCCCTGCTAGGGAGGAGTTTTGCAATGATTTACACCGTAACCTTAAATCCGGCCTTGGATATTGTCTACCAAACGGGGACTTTGACTCTAGGTGGCTTGAATCGGGCTCAGTCACAGGAGGTGGTTATTGGCGGGAAGGGCATCAATATTTCTGTTTTGCTGAAGCATTTGGGCTTGGAAAATATCGCCCTGGGCTTCCTGGGTGGCTTTATCGGATTCTATATTGAAGATGAATTGGCAAAACTCGGTCTAGAAACAAGCTTTTTAAAGCTTTCCGGCACCACACGTCTGAACACGAAGGTAAACAGCCAAGGGCAAACGGCCACGGAAGTGAATGCCCCCGGACCTGAAGTCGGCTTAGAGCAGCAGGAGGCTTTTTTAAAAGACTTAAAAAGTCGCCTCCAAGCCCAGGACACGCTGGCTTTGGCTGGCAATGCGGCGCCGGGAATAAGCCCGTCATTTTATGCTGCCATTGCCCGCCTCTGCCAGGAGAAGGACGTACACTTTGCCTTGGATACGAATCGTGATCTCCTCAAAGCTTGCCTGCCTTACCGGCCGGCCATCATTAAGCCCAATCAAGAGGAATTAGGAGACCTGGTGGGGCGCACTCTAGTAACAGCGGCGGACGTTTTAGGAGCAGCCCAGGAAATTCAAGCCTTGGGAGCGCGAAATGTGCTGGTTTCCCTGGGAGCAGCAGGGGCTCTCTTACTAACGGAAACTGGAGAAGTGTATAAAAGTCAAGCTCCTCAAGGCCAAGTCGTTAATCCTACGGGCGCTGGGGATTCTATGCTAGCCGGCTATTTAGCAGCCCAAGCAGCGGGGGAGACGGCAGACAGAGTTCTGCAGTGGGCCACGGCCTGTGGTTCGGCCACGGCTTTTTCCGTTGGCATTGCCGAGCGCCCTCTCATTGAAAAATGTTTTGCCCAAACCCGCATTGAACCTTGTTCAACACATTCTTAGAAAAGCTGCCCAAAAGAAGCTTATTATTGTATAATCAAGGCAACTGGGCGAATTGCCTAGAAATTTAAGGAGGAGAAAAATGGGTTTACAGGATTTATTTCGTGAGGATTTAATGGTCTTGGACCTCAAGCCAGCCCCTAAAAAGGCCGTGCTGGAACAACTTGCCAAGCGCTGTGCCCAAGCTGGTGCAGTAGAGGATGCCGAGGCCTTTGCCCAAAAACTATGGGCACGAGAAGAACAGTCCACAACTGGGGTGGGGGATGAAATTGCGATTCCCCATGCCCAAGATGCTTCGATTAAGGAAGCTGTCATTGTATTTGCGCGCTGTGAAGCGGGCTTAGCCTGGGAGGCGCTGGATAATCAGCCGGTAAAATTAGTTTACTTGATTGCGGTGCCCGCAGGCAGTGATAATGCTCATTTGCAGGCCTTGAGCCAATTATCCAGTGTATTAATGAAGCCGGGCGCTAAGGAGCAGTTCCTCCAAGCTACTTCTCCTAGCGCGGTGAAGCAGACGGTTGTTAAATTAAGCCAGCCTAAGGACGAGCAAACAGCCGCACCCGAGGAAACGAGGTCCAGTGCTCGCAAGGCCGCCAAGCCAGAAGCTAAGGAGGGCGCCTACCTGCTCGCCGTGACGGCCTGTCCGACGGGGATTGCCCATACCTATATGGCCGAAGAGAAATTGCGGCAGGCTGCGGAAAAACGGGGCCTAAAAATCAAGGTAGAAACCAATGGCCAAGTGGGGGTTGAACACCCGCTGACGGCAGAGGATATTCAGGTTTGTGATGCTATTATTGTCGGTGCCGATCGGAATGTAGAGATGACCCGCTTTGCCGGCAAGCCGGTTTTAGTGACGTCTGTCGGGGCGGGCATTAATCATGCTGATGAGCTTTTAGACCGCGCCTTGAGTGGGGATTTACCGATTTATGAAGCCACAGGTGACATCGAGTCCCAAGAGCTAGGACATGCTAGCGGTGAAAAGGAAAGTCTGGGCCGTCAGGCCTATAAGCATTTAATGAATGGGGTCTCCCACATGCTGCCTTTTGTGGTGGCAGGGGGCTTGTTAATTGCGCTTTCCTTCTTCTGGGGGATTAATTCTGCGGACCCAACTTCAAGTGAATTTAACGCCATTGCTCACTTTCTAAAAACCACGGGCGGCCTGGCCTTTGCCATGATGCTGCCGGTGCTAGCGGGTTTTATTGGCCGTTCCCTGGCGGACACCCCAGGCCTTGTTATTGGGATGATGGGTGGTGTCTTGGCTAATCCTAGTATTTTGACCGCCTTTTCGGCAGAAGGCTTACTGACGCACACCACCAGTTCGGGCTTTTTAGGCGCTATTGTGGCTGGCTTTCTGGCGGGAGGCATTGTGCGCTTCTTGCGCTGGGCCTTCTCCTGGCTGCCCAAAGCCTTGAACGGGATGAAACCCATTCTGCTTTTCCCTGTTTTCGGGGTTCTTATCATGGCGGTGATTATGTTACTGGTGGTTAACGGGCCCTTAGGACTCCTGTCTCAAGCCCTGGTGCATGGCCTATCCAGTGTGCCGAGGGAATTTAATATGCTCTTAGGTTTCATTGTGGCGGCGATGATGAGTATTGATATGGGTGGCCCCATTAATAAAGCAGCCTACGTTACTGGGACAGCACTGGTGAGCGAAGCCGCTGGCCAAGGCTCAGACATCATGGCTGCTGTGATGATTGGGGGGATGGTCCCTCCCCTAGCGATCGCCTTGTCGAGTACTTTGAAGAAGGATCTCTGGCCAGTAGCCCAGAAAAACAGTGCGCTCGTTAACTATGTCATGGGGGCGGCTTTTATTACGGAAGGTGCCATTCCCTTTGCGGCGTCGAAACCTTTGCGGGTGATTCCGTCTTTGGCGATTGCGTCCGGTTTGGCAGGCGCTTTAAGCATGCTATTTGACTGTGTGAGCTATGTCCCTCATGGCGGCATCTTTGCCGTGTTTGCTAACGGGGTCACCCATCCGGTTCTCTACCTCTTGGCTTGGCTCATTGGCGGTATCGTGGGGGCAATTTTACTCATCATTTTCCTCCGCGATAAAGAAAGTCAGGCCTAAGGAAAATTGACCAGCTGCACACAGGAAAGGGCAGAAGGAGGCTTGTATGCTTAAAGGAAAACACATTACTTTAGTCATTACTGGGGGGATTGCGGCTTATAAAACACCTCTTTTGCTACGCCATTTGGTGAAAGCAGGAGCCCAAGTGCGCATCGCTGTGACCCAACACGCCTTAGATTTCGTGAGTGAAAAAACCCTCGCTGTCTTGAGCGGCTATCCGGTCTTGGGCGGCAAGGACCCGTACCCCGATCCCGTCGGCCACATTGCGCTGGCGGACTGGACCGACCTCTTGTTGGTGGTGCCTGCTACGGCGAATACCCTCGCCAAACGAGCGCAAGGCCTCGCTGATAACGAAGCGGCCAGCTTGCTTTTGGCCTATGCGGGGCCAATCTTATGGGCGCCTGCGATGAATGAAAAAATGTGGACCCAAGCCCCAACCCAAGAAAACGTCCAAGTGCTTGAGGCGGAAGGGCACACGGTTCTCCTGCCGGCTTACGGTTACCTAGCAGAAGGCTATGCCGGTCGTGGCCGCTTACCAGCTTTAGAAGCCATCTTTTGGGCGGTCAAGGCCCAGCTCGTTCTCGCTGAATTTTCCAAGCCTTATCCGCTAGCCGGGAAAAAAGTGGTGGTCAGCGCCGGCGGCACGGTCGAGGCCTTGGATCCCGTGCGAGCCATCACCAATCACTCCAGTGGGAAGATGGGCTTGGCTTTAGCGACCGTGGCTAGCCTACTAGGAGCCCAGGTGACCTTCGTGGCGGCGGGTGAGGCTAGGCGCTTGCCAGTGCTGCCTCAAATTGAGGTCGATCGGGTCACTGACGCCCGTGAACTCGCTGCTGCCATGGTGAAACATAGTGCGGAGGCTGATATCGTGGTGATGGCAGCAGCGGTCAGTGATTACCGACCTCAAACTTCTGCCCCGCAAAAAATCAAAAAAGAAAAAGGCCAGGGCTTAAGCCTGGACTTGGTTGAGAATCCGGATATCCTCCAAAGCCTGCCCCACGGCGGCCAGCTCTTCTTGGTGGGCTTTGCGGCGGAAACGGAGCAGGTCTTAAAGTACGCCCGGGATAAATTCCAGCGGAAGGGTGTGGATTTACTGGTTGCCAATGATGTCAGCCAAGCCGGCCTCGGCTTTCAAAGTGAGCGGAATGCGGCCTACCTCCTCACGGCCGATGGGGAAGTGGCCTTGCCGCCCCAAGATAAAGTCGCCTTGGCTGGGCAAATTTTCCTAAAAATACTGGCAAGTCAGTAGTTACATGCCAAGCACACAAAAACTCAAAGGCAGCGCACAAGCGCCACCTTTGAGTTTTTTAATCTTCCTCCCCTAAGAGGTATTCATGCTCCTTCAGAGTGAAGGGCTCTGCTTCATTAATATGATCGTAGAAGAGGATGCCGTTTAAATGGTCAATTTCATGTTGAATAATAATTGCGGGATAGCCCTTGAAGCGTTGCTCGTGTGTTTCGCCACTTTCGTCTTGGTAGCGGACCGTCACCCGAGCGTAACGGGGCACGTAGCCTGGCCAATTTTCATCCACCGAGAGGCAGCCTTCACCTTCACGTAGGGCCACTTTTTCCACGGAGTGGCTAATGACACGGGGATTAATAAAAACACCGTCAATCACGGGATGCGTTTGGCCGTCCTCATCATACTCGGCAAAATGGCAGGCTGTCATCCGTTTTTTCTGATTGATCTGGGGGGCCGCTAAGCCCACGCCCGGACGCAAGCCGTATTTCTTGGCGATTTTTTCATCTTGAGAATTTAAAACATACTCCATCAGGTCGTGGGCCAGTTGCTGGTCCTCTTCACTAAGCGGAAATTCAACCGGCTCCGCTTTTTCGCGCAGGGTGGGGTGCCCGTCACGAATAATATCAGCCATCGTGATCATCGTTTGCATCTCCTTAATCGTCAATTCCTAGAATCACTTCATTTTCCCATGACTTCCCTACTTTGTCAAAAATTGCTGGTTCAGGCCTATCTTAATCGTAAGCCTTTCCGGTTTAAAAGACATAACTTGTAACAAATGAAAAAATAAAAGGATACAGTTACAAGCTAACAGGTTGTGAAACAGCTAGCCTTGAATTCCCCCTAAAACGCTATGTAATCCTTACTGTACTATAAAAGAACTTTGTGAAAAGTGAATTGTATTCTTGAAATAGCATAATGAATGGGCTAGAATGAAACAGTAAGAGGACTTAGTTATAACAGCTATACATTAAAGTACATAGGGAGGAATGATCAACATGGCGAAAGCAATCGTTGATTTTAACCAACAATTGGAAGATTTAGCCGCACTTTATCCTGAGATTCAAGTACTCGATGAAGAAGGCCAAGTCGTAAACGAAGACTATCTACCTGAATTAAGTGATGAAGAAATGGTGGAGTTGATGACCTTGATGGTTCAAGCGCGGACGCTGCATGAGCGCTCCATTGCTCTCTCCAAGCAAGGCCGTTTAGGCTTCTATGCGCCTACCTTTGGCCAGGAAGCTTCCCAAATTGCGTCATCCTTTGCCTTCACCACCGATGACTGGCTATTCCCTGGCTACCGGGATGTTCCCCAAATGGTGGCTAAGGGCTATCCTTTGTCCAAGGCTTTCCTCTGGTCACGAGGCCATGAGGATGGCAATGTCTACGAGGAAGGCTTTAACGCCATGCCCCCACAAATCATTATTGGGGCGCAATTGATCCAAGCCATGGGTTGTGCAGTCGGCCAAAAATTAAAGGGCGACCAAGCAGTAACGTACACCTACACTGGTGATGGCGGTTCTTCCCAAGGGGACTCCTATGAAGCATGGAACTATGCGGGCCGCTACCAAGCACCGATTGTTTTCATCATTCAAAACAATGGCTATGCGATTTCCACACCACGGGAAAAGCAAACAGCCGCCCACACCCTCGCCCAAAAGGCTGCTGCCGCTGGGATTCCTGGCGTGCAAGTGGACGGTAATGATGCCTTAGCAGTCTACGCTGTGGCCAAGCAAGCCCGCGAATGGGCCTTAGCGGGACACGGCCCTGTCTTTATCGAAACGGTGACAAATCGTTTGGGTGCCCACTCGACTTCAGGCGACAATCCGAAACTTTATCGGACGGAAGAAGACATTGAAGCCTGGACAGCTCGGGAGCCTTTAATTCGCTTCCGGAAGTACTTAACCGAGAAAGGCCTTTGGGACGAACAGAAAGAAGAAAAAATTATCGCAGACTATAAAGAAAAAATTAAGGCCGGTATTGAAGAAGCTGAAGCAGCTCCGAAGCAAAAAGTTTCTGGCTTCTTGAAGAATATGTACGAAGAACCTGGCCAAGATATTGTTGAACAAATTGAGATTTACGAAGAAAAGGAGCGTAGCTAAAATGGCGAAAAAAAATGAAAGGCAAAAAACAATGGTCGAAGCCATTACGGAAGCCCTAGATCAAGAAATGAGCCAAGATGAGCGCGTACTTGTTTTTGGCGAAGACGTCGGTGTGAACGGTGGAGTTTTCCGGGCGACGACGGGTCTGCAAGCCAACCACGGTACGGAGCGGGTTAGCGATACGCCCCTTTCTGAATCAGCCATTGGGGGGATGGCCATTGGCTTGTCCCTGCAAGGCTTCCGCCCTGTGATGGAAATTCAATTCTTCGGCTTTGTGTTTGAAGTCATGGACTCCATCTGTGGGCAAATGTCGCGCTACCGCTACCGCATGAAGGGGACGAAACAGATGCCAATTACTGTACGTTCGCCTTTTGGTGGTGGGGTACACACGCCAGAAATGCACGCTGATTCCCTGGAAGGCTTAATGGTGCAAACCCCTGGCTTGAAGGTCGTTGTTCCTTCTGGTCCCTACGATGCCAAGGGCCTGCTCACGGCAGCCATCCGCGACAATGACCCCGTCATCTTCCTCGAGCACATGCGCCTCTACCGGTCCTTCCGCGAAGAAGTGCCGGCAGAGCAATACGAATTACCACTCGGCCAAGCGAACGTTGCCCGCGAAGGTTCGGATATCACCATCATCGCTTACGGCTACATGGTGCGCGAAGCTCTCAAGGCGGCGGATGCTTTGGCCAAGCAGGATATTTCAGCTGAAGTCATTGACTTGCGTACGATCTGGCCTTTGGATATGAAAACCATTAGCCGATCCATTGAAAAAACGGGTCGCGTGGTCATGGTCCAAGAAGCCCAAAAACAAGCGGGAGTGGGCAACCATGTCATTGCTGAAATTTCGCAACGTAATATTCTCTCCCTAGCAGCACCCATTCAATTCGTTGCCGCACCCAATACGGTATTCCCCTTCGGTCTAGCCGAGAAGGACTGGCTCCCAAAAGCCGACGATATCGTGGCTGCTGCCCTAAAGGCAAAGGATTTCTAGGAAAGCCTTTATTTTGTGAGGAAGTTAGTAGATAATAGAAGGGATGAGTCCAAAGATGGCTTACATTTTTAATATGCCCGATGTCGGCGAAGGCATGGCAGAAGGCGAAATTGTTGCCTGGGATGTCAAAGTGGGCGACCAAGTCCAAGAAGAAGACACCCTAGTGGAAATTCAAAACGATAAATCTGTTGAAGAAATTATGTCACCGGTCGCTGGTAAAATCACGAAATTATACGTGGAGGAAGGCGACATGGCAATTGTTGGTGAACCGCTCGTGGCTTTTGAAGGGGAAGGCTTACCGGATCATGAAGAGCCTGCTTCTGCAGAAGACAGCGCAGCAGATGCTGAGGAAACAGCAGAAGCCTCTCAAGCAGCCGCAGACAAGGCTAGCGATGAAGCTCCTGTGGAAGCAAAACCAGCTGCTCCAAGAAAACAACGGGCAGACGGCCTCATTTTGGCTATGCCTTCTGTCCGCCGCTACGCCCGTGAACAAGGCGTGGACATTGCGGAAGTGGGCGGCTCCGGCCAGCACGGTCGCATCTTAAAGGAAGACATTGATGCCTTTAAGGCTGAGGGTGGCTCGGCACCAGCGGCCGGTGAAGCTAGCGAGGCAGTCCCTGCGACTACGGCAGCGCCTGTCATGGCCCAACCAGCAGACGTGACTTTCTTTGCCGAAGCCAATGCTGATAAGGTCGAGCATGTGCGTATGGCACCCATGCGTCGCTTGATTTCCGAAGCCATGACCGTGTCCTCGCAAACCGCACCCCAAGTGACCCTCTTCAAAGACGTTGAAGTCTCCAAGCTTTGGGCCCATCGCAAAAAATTCAAGGCACTTGCAGAGGAAAAAGGTAAGAAACTAACCTTCCTGCCTTATGCCGTGAAGGCCGTCATTGCTGCTGTGAAGCAATTCCCAGCCCTTAACGCCTCAGTCGATGCCAAAAACAATGAATTTTTGTTGAAACACTATTATAATGTAGGTATCGCGACCGATACCGATGCCGGCTTGTTCGTTCCTAACATTAAGAACGCAGACACTAAGTCCATGTTTGACTTGGCCGGAGAAATTGCCGAAAAAGCCGAAAAAGCCCATGCCGGTGAATTGGACAATGAGGAAATGGGAGATGGTACCATTACAATCTCCAACATTGGCTCAATCGGTGGAGAATTCTTCACCCCAATTCTTAACTATCCGGAAGTCGCTATCTTAGGCTTTGGCGCAATTGTCCAAGAACCTGTTGTGAATGAGCAAGGAGACCTCGCTGTTGGTCGGGTATTAAAATTATCGTTGACCTTTGACCACCGGATTGTTGATGGTGCGACAGGTCAACGGGCGCTCAACGAAATTGCGCGCTTGTTGTCTGACCCTGAAAGCTTATTGATGGAAGGATAGGTAGATCATCTATGGTAGTTGGAGCAATGGCAGAAGAACGCGACACCATCGTTATTGGTGCAGGCCCTGGCGGCTATGTCGCTGCAATTCGGGCTGCACAAAAAGGCCAAAAAGTCACCGTTATTGAACGCGAATTCCTAGGTGGGGTTTGCTTGAACGTCGGCTGTATCCCTTCAAAAGCCTTAATCGAAGCTGGTCATGCTTACCAAATGGCAAAAAATGACAGTGAATTGTTTGGGATCACTACGGAAAATGTTGAGCTTGATTTCCATAAAACCCAAGATTGGAAGGAAAATACCGTTGTCAATAAAATGACTAGCGGCATCGGCTTCCTGATGAAGAAAAATAACATTGAAGTAGTCGAAGGTGAAGCTTACATCAACGGTGAAAACGAGTTGACTGTTCAAATGAAGGATAGCGACGAGCACCAACTTTACAGCTTCAAAAACTTGATCATTGCCACGGGCTCTCGTCCGATTGAAATTCCTGGTTTCCCCTTCGGTGGCCGCATTGTGGATTCCACCGGCGCCCTACACTTTGAGGACCTCCCTAAGAGCTTAATCGTCATTGGTGGGGGGATCGTCGGTTCCGAATTAGGCTCAGCTTACGCTAACCTTGGTACCGACGTCACCATTCTCGAAGGTTCCCCACAACTTCTCCCCGGCTTTGAAAAAGATATGGTCAAAGTGGTACAACGCGGCATGAAGAAAAAAGGCATCAAGGTCGAAACGAAAGCCATGGCCAAAGAAGCCATCGACAATGGCGATTCTGTGACCGTGAAATACGAAACGAAGAAAGGCAAAGAAAAAGAAGTCACTGCCGACTACGTCCTCGTTTCTGTTGGCCGTCGCCCGAACACCAATGACCTCGGCCTTGAAGCAGCGGGTGTTGAACTAGACGACCGCGGCCTCATCAAAGTGGATAAGCAAGGGAAAACCACCGCTGACCACATCTATGCCATTGGGGACATTGTTCCGGGTGCTGCTCTTGCCCATAAGGCTTCTTATGAAGGCATTGTTGCCGCAGAAGCCATTGCCGGTGAAGCCAGTGAAGTTGACTACAAATCCATGCCTTCCATCGCTTACACCGATCCTGAGTTGGCTAGCCTCGGTCTCACCGAAGACGAAGCCAAGGAAAAAGGCTTGGATGTTCACACCGTTAAATTCCCACTCGGTGGGAATGGGCGTGCCGTCTCCATGGGCGTTGACCAAGGCTTCGTGCGCCTCGTCGCTACCAAGGAAGACAACGTCATCGTCGGTGGTCAAATGGTCGGCCCCCATGCCTCCGACATCACTGCTGAAATCGGCTTAGCTATCGAAAATGGCCTCACCGCCGAAGATATCGCCTTAACAGTTCACGGCCACCCAACCTTGATCGAATCCATCAAGGACGCCGCTGAAGGCTTATTAGGCCTACCTATTCACATGTAAGGAGGCGAAGCTCGAAGAGCAGGCAGGACCACTGGAAAACTAGGATACGAAGCCACCAAAGTTCCCGTTGAGTTGACTCTTTAGGACGGTTCTGACATAGTCAGGTTCGGCCTAAAGAGTAACGCAGACGAAGGAACTGGAGGTGAGCCGGACTAGAAAGTCACAGCGACCTAGTTTCAAAGTCCTACTATTGCATTGCCCTTTTCCGCTCTTGAGAGTGAGGAATTGGGCAATGCTTTTTTCTTTTGGTATCCTAAAGGTGAAAACAAAAATTGAAGGGAGTCACTTATGGCTGACTATACTTATCCCATTGACCACCACTGGTCGGTTGAGGAAATGACGAAGGTCATTAATTGCTGGCGCGGGGTAGAGCGTGCTTATGAAGCTAATATTTTAGCCGAAGAGTTCTTGCTCCTCTACCAAGGCTTTAAGGAAGTGGTGCCAAGTAAGGCGGAAGAAAAGCAATTAGCCCGTGAATTTGCGCGGGTGACTGGTGGCTATGAACTCTACCACGTCATGAAAAAGGCAAAAAGACAAGGTCGAGGTCGCATCAGTCTCGATCGCCCTAAGCATTAGTTTTTTGGAGCAGGGCAAGCTTCCTTTTCAGAAAAACTATACAGAAGCCTGGGCTTATGGTAAAATACATAAGTTGTCAAAATGATAGAACAATCGCTGGAGGGAGCAAAATGAAGACACGTGAAGATATTCGAAATGTTGCTATAATTGCACACGTTGACCATGGCAAGACGACGCTCGTGAATCAATTACTGAAAGAGTCGGATACCCTGGACGACCGCACGGAATTAGCAGATCGTGCGATGGACTCCAACGCGATTGAGCGCGAACGCGGCATTACCATTCTCTCGAAAAATACCGCCGTGGAGTACAAGGGCACGCGCATCAATATCATGGATACTCCAGGCCACGCCGACTTCGGTGGCGAGGTGGAACGGATCATGACCATGGTGGATGGCGTTGTTTTGGTGGTGGATGCTAAGGAAGGCACCATGCCCCAGACCCGTTTCGTCCTACAAAAGGCTTTTGAAGCGGGGAAAACACCGCTGGTTGTCGTGAATAAAGTCGATAAAGAGGGAGCCCGCCCTTATGAAGTGGTTGACGAAGTCCTGGATTTATTTATTGAATTAGGGGCCGATGATTCCCAAATTGAATTCCCGGTGATTTATGCTTCAGCGGCGAATGGAACTTCAAGCTTTTCGCCGAAGATTGAACGCCAGGAGCATACCATGGCGCCGATCTTTGAAACGATTATTGATACCGTCCCAGCTCCTCTCGATAATAGCGATCAGCCCTTGCAATACCAAGTTTGCATGTTGGACTACAATGACTACGTCGGCCGTATTGGTATTGGTCGCGTCTTTAGAGGCCACATTAAGGTGGGCGATCACGTGACCTTAAATAAATTGGATGGCACCACGAAAAATTTCCGCGTGACGAAGCTTTTTGGCTTCCTCGGCTTGCAGCGAGTCGATATTGATGAGGCCTTTGCCGGTGACTTGATTGCTGTTTCGGGGATGGAAGATATTTATGTAGGTGAAACTGTCACCGACCCCGAGGTACAGGAAGCCCTGCCTGCCTTGCGGATTGATGAGCCGACCTTGAAGATGACCTTCCTGACTAATAATTCACCTTTTGCTGGCCAGGAAGGGAAATGGGTGACTGCTCGTAAATTGGAAGAACGGCTGAAATATGAATTGCATACGGACGTGTCCTTGCGGGTGGAAGATACTTCGGAACCGGATCAATGGATTGTCTCCGGCCGGGGGGAATTGCACTTGTCCATTCTCATTGAAAACTTGCGGCGGGAAGGCTTTGAATTGCAAGTTTCCCGTCCCGAAGTTATTTTGAAGGAGATCGACGGTGTAACTTGCGAGCCTTTTGAATTGGTGCAAATTGACACACCCGAAGCCTACCAAGGTGCCGTCATTGAATCCTTAAATACGCGCAAAGGGCAAATGCAAGACATGGTGAATGAAGGCCGAGGGACGGTGCGTTTGACTTACTTGGTGCCCGCTCGTGGCATGATTGGCTATAACATTGAATTCATTACGCTCACCCACGGCTATGGGATTTTGAACCATACCTTTGACAGTTACCAGCCCAAATTACCGGAAGCCATTGGCCACCGCCATCACGGTTCTTTGGTATCCACAGAAAAAGGCAAGGCGACGACCTATGGCATTATGAATGTGGAAGACCGGGGAACAATTTTTGTGACGCCGGGCACGGAAATATACGAAGGAATGATTGTCGGGGAAAATGCGCGGGAGGAAGATATTGACGTGAACATTGTGCGCGCCAAAAACTTAACCAACGTGCGCTCGGCGAACAAAGACCAAACAGCGACCATTAAGGAACCTCGCCATATGAATCTCGAGCAATCCTTGGAATTTATGGACGATGATGAATACTGCGAAGTCACGCCAGAAAACATTCGCCTGCGCAAGCAAATTCTGAACAAGGGTGAACGAGCCCGTTATCACAAACGCTTGAAAAAAGCGAAAAACAATGATTAGTTGCTACAGATATTAAGCCTAGGGAGACCTGGGCTTTTTTGGGAGGGATTATGGCACGTTTGCACCACTTCGATCAACTCAAAGCCCTGGCGGCGCTGATGGTCATGGCGATTCACATCACCGCACCGGTTGCTGATTTAAAGACCACAAACTTTTGGAATTATGGCTGGTACCGGCCAATATTGAATTTAGCTGTTCCTATTTTCTTCCTGCTGGCGGGCTATTTTATCGGGGAAAAAGGGCGAAACTATCTCTCTCGCTACCGGCGAAAAATACTGGCCCTATTTTTAAAGGCTAGCTGCTGCTACCTCATCAGTAATCTTTTCATGTGGACGATGGACCGCTCCTTTGTGACAGCTGTCGAGCGTCTCTATCATAGCTTTACCCTAGATGCGGTGTTTAGTGGGGTGGTTGCGTCTATTCCTTTGTGGTTTTTGTGGGCCGTGTATTGGGCACTCTGGCTTCTCCCCGGAGTCAAGCGCCATTTATCTCCTGACGGCCAACTGGTTTTTGCGGCGCTTTTCTACCTGATCGGGATGAAGGGGCGCGATTTTTTTGGCCTAGAGCCATTCTTCCGTTATGGCAGTATTTTCCAAGCCTACTGGTATTTAACCGTTGGCAGCTTGCTGGTTCAAATCAAGCCTCTCAAAGAACGTTTCCGGCCCTTACTCGGGCTTTTGGTTGGCCTTTTAATCGCTAGCTTACCCTGGCTCGCCCAGCACACTTTTGGTTTGTTCTATGCTTGGGCCTTAGGAGCAGCTGCTATTTTGTTGGTGTACTTGGCCAGCCTTAGCCCTGGCCAGGCTGATCGGCTCAGCCATTTTGGTCGTTTTCGCTCAGACTTACTGTATTTGAGTCATTCCTTTAGCTTGGATTGGGCGCGAAAAATCGCCGCCTGGTGGCATTTGCCCCTCCTGCCGTCTCCTTATTTACGCCTCCTCGTTTTTGGGAGTATCTGCTTAGGTGTAAACACCCTCCTTGGCCAAGGGCGCCGCTTCCTTACCCAAGGGGAGTAGGCTGTATTTGCTGGCCAGGCGGGCTTTACTTGCTTAAAATCAGTGAGTATTAGGCGAAATATGTTATAATATAAGTATTTAAGATGATCAAAGGAGGCTCATCATGTCTCAATATAAAACTGCAGTTCGCACGCAACTGGAAGCAGAAGCGAACCGGATTTACCAATTAATTCAAACCCAGAGAGAACACCTTTGCTATGCCCAGTGTCCTGTTTTTGAAGAGGTGGTGGACACGCAAATGTATGGCCTCTCTAAGCAGGTTGCCTTGGCGATCAGTGTCGACCTCTTGGACGAAGCGGAGGGGCACCAGCTGCTCACAGACTTGGATGAAGCTTTGAATCAAGTTTATACGGACGCTTTTGAAGCCCAGCAGCAGGAGCGGCCCAATGCCTAAAGACCGCAGCAGTAAACCCCCTCTCAAGGAGCGCTGGGCGCGCCGCCTGGGGAATTGGCTGGCCGAATGTGATTGGCGGACGCTGGTACCTTATTTACTTCTCCAAATGACTGGTATTTTACTCGTTTTTAGTGCCAGCAGCTACCGGGCCTTGACCGAGCAGTTGCCGGTTTGGAGCTACGGGCTTAAGCAGGCTCTCTTTACGCTTGGGGCTTTCGCTATTATTCTCGTTGTTTATCGGCTTAATATTAACTGTTTGAAGCGCCCCCCAGCGAGATGGGCGCTGATAGCTGGCATAACGGCTGCCTTAATCTATGTGCTGTTTTTTGGCGCTGAAATTAATGGTGCCAAAGGCTGGATTGTGATTGGTTCCTTTACCTTGCAGCCCATTGAATTTGCGAAGCCTGCCTTGGTATTGTTGCTGGCGGGGACGCTCAGTCAGATGGAGGCCCAATTGCCGGTAGAGGGACTGTGGCCAGGGGTTCTTGCGCATAAGGGCATTTTCCTCGTTCTGGCGAGCTGGCTCGGCCTTGCTTTTTTCTTACCAGATATTGGGGGCATGGCCTTACTCTTGGGGATCGCCTTACTGATGCTCTTAGCTTCTGGAATTCCCAATAAAATTGCCTACTGGCTTAGCGGCATGGGCTTATTGGGTTACGGGGCTTTGGTGCTCTTAGTCAAAGTGCTCAATCATTTCAATATTTCTCCCAGCCACTACCAAACCGAGCGCTTATTGACCTTTGTCGATCCTTTTAGGACGGCCCAGGGTGCCGGCTTGCAGCAGGTCACGTCCTACTATGCCCTCTATTCGGGCGGCTGGTTGGGGCGCGGCTTGGGGAATAGTATTTTAAAAAAGGGCTACCTGCCCGAACCGCATAACGATTTTATCATGGCGATCGTGGGCGAGGAGCTGGGCTATTTTGGCTTGCTGATCATTTTAGGTATTTACATCTACCTCATTGGCCACCTCCTCATGCGGGGTTTAACCATGCAAAAAACTTACCACCAATTGCTTTTATATGGCACAGCCAGCTACTTACTGGTACAAATGGTAGTCAATCTCGGGGGGATTACTGGCCTATTGCCGATTACGGGGGTCACCTTTCCGATGATTTCTTACGGGGGCTCCTCGGTCTTTACAACGGCGATTTTCATCGGCCTCTGCCTGTCCACCATTCGGCATGACAATAAATTACGAGTCGTTCAGGAACCAACAGAGTAACAGGATACCCATTGTGAAAGGATGATGTTTGTGGCCATTAAAAAAGTTCTAGTTGCTAATCGTGGCGAAATTGCTATTCGCATCTTCCGAGCTTGCTATGAGCTCGGCATGGAGACGGTCGCCATCTACGCCAAAGAGGATGAGCACTCCGTCCATCGCTTTAAGGCAGATGAATCCTACATGGTTGGCCAAGGGAAGCAGCCGGTGGAGGCTTACTTAGATATTGAAGGGATCATCCAGCTGGCTAAGGATACCGGGGCCGACGCCATTCACCCCGGCTATGGCTTCCTCTCCGAAAACATTACCTTTGCGCGCCGTTGTCGGGAAGAAGGCCTCATTTTTGTTGGTCCGAAAACCAAAACGCTAGAAATGTTTGGCGATAAAATTAAGGCCAAGGAGGCAGCACGACGCAGTGGCGTGCAGGAGATTCCAGGTACGCCAGGACCGGTCGATTCCCTAGAGGACGTTGAAGCTTTTGCTAAGAAATATGGCTATCCCATTATTGTGAAAGCAGCGCTCGGGGGTGGAGGCCGTGGCATGCGGGTCATTCGTTCCCAAGCGGAAATTGAAGAGCAATTCACCACCGCCCAAAGTGAAGCCCAAAAAGCCTTTGGGGCGGGAGAAATGTACGTGGAAAAATACATCGAAAATCCCAAGCACATCGAAGTGCAAATCTTAGGGGACCAAGCTGGCCACGTCATGCACCTCTGGGAGCGGGACTGTTCTGTCCAACGCCGCCACCAAAAAGTCGTGGAAGTCGCCCCAACGGTAGGCCTCGACATGGCGGTACGGAAGAAATTGTGCCAGGAAGCCGTGCGCTTAATGAAGGAAGTCGGCTATGAGAACGCGGGCACGGTGGAATTTCTCCTCGATGGCCAGGACTTCTACTTTATTGAAGTCAACCCCCGAGTCCAAGTGGAGCACACCATTTCTGAAGAAATTACCGGCGTCGATATTGTCAAAGCCCAGCTCCGTATTGCTGGCGGTGAGACTTTGGCGGAGATTGGCTTGCCGAAGCAGGCGGATCTGCCACTCATGGGCTATGCCATCCAATGCCGCATTACGACCGAAGATCCCTCCAATCATTTCCTGCCCGATACGGGTGTGATTAACACTTACCGTTCGCCAGGCGGCTTCGGCTTACGCCTCGACGCCGGGAACGGCTATCAAAATGCGGAGGTTTCCCCTTATTATGATTCCATGGTGACAAAATTAATTGCCCATGCCATGACTTTTGAGGAAACCGTTGCGAAAATGAAGCGGGCCCTGCGTGAATATCGTATTCGCGGGATAAAGCATAATATTCCTTTCCTCAGTAATGTGATTCACCATCCGGTTTTCCAATCTGGCCAAGCGACCACGCGTTTTATTGACGACAGTCCGGAATTATTTGAATTTCCTAAACGTCGCTACCAGGACCGCGGGAATAAAGTGCTTCGCTATCTAGCAGAAACGACGATCAATGGTTTTCCAGGACTCGAGCAAAAGCCCAAGCCTTACTTCACCAAGGCCGAAATGCCGACGGATCTCGAACCACGTCCTAAAAAGCGGACGGCGAAAAATATTTTGGATACCGAGGGCGTCTCTGCTGTTAAGGACTATATCCGAAGCCAGCCGGAACTCCTCCTGACGGACACGACCATGCGCGATGCCCACCAGAGCTTGATGGCGACTCGCATGCGCACGAAGGATATGGTTAAAGCCGCGAAAAAGGTGGAAGTGGCCACGCCCGAGCTCTTCTCCATGGAAGTTTGGGGTGGGGCGACTTTTGATGCGGCCTACCGTTTCTTAACCGAAGATCCCTGGGACCGGCTGGATCAACTGCGCCAAGCTATGCCGAATACCCTGTTGCAGATGCTCTTCCGTGGGGCGAACGGCGTGGGCTACAAGGCTTATCCGGATAATGTTCTGAGGGCTTTTATTGAAGAGGCCGCCCGTTCTGGCATTGATATTTTCCGCGTGTTTGACAGTTTGAACTGGCCCAAGCAAATTGAAAAGCCCCTGCAGTTTGTGAAGGAAACAGGGAAAATTGCGGAAGCTGCCATGTGCTATACGGGCGATGTGCTTGACCCCAACCGGCGGAAATATGATTTGAAATATTACACGGATTTGGCCAAGCACCTCGTCGACTTGGGGGCGGATATCATTGCGGTGAAGGACATGGCCGGCTTACTGAAGCCCCAGGGTGCCTATGCCTTGATTTCCGAATTGAAGGCAGCCGTCGACGTCCCCATTCACCTGCACACCCATGATACGGCCGGGAATGCGATTGCCACCTACTTAGAAGCAGCGCGTGCCGGAGTGGATATTGTGGATGTGGCCACTTCAGCCTTCAGTTCCCTCACGAGCCAGCCCAGCATGTCCAGCCTCTACTATGCCATGGAGCAAACGGAGCGTTGCCCCAATATCAATATCCGGAACGTCCAAAAAATGAATCATTACTGGTCCGGAATCCGCCCCTACTACGAGGCTTTCACGAGCGGCTTAAAGGCACCAGAGACTGAAATTTACCTGACCGAAATGCCCGGTGGCCAGTACACCAACCTCCAGCAGCAGGCCTTAGGGGTCGGACTGGATGACCGCTGGGAGGACATTAAGCGCATGTACCATGAAGTGAACCTTCTCTTCGGCGACGTCATCAAAGTGACGCCCTCCTCCAAGGTCGTGGGTGACATGACGCTCTTCATGGTGCAAAATGACTTAACGATTGCCGACTTCTATGAAAAAGGGCGGGAGATTGATTTTCCTGATTCCGTTATTAGCTTTGTGAAGGGCGAGCTCGGCCAACCCGTTGGCGGCTTCCCACCTGAGGTCCGTGATATTATCCTTAAAGGCGCCGACTACACGACGAAGCGGCCAGGCGAACTCCTGCCACCGGTTGATTTTGAGGCCGTGCAAGAGGAACTCGAGGAAGCAGCTGATATCACGGCGGGCACTCGTGATGTGCTCTCCTACCTCATGTATCCGAAAGTTTACTTGGACTACTTGGAGAAAACCAATATCTTCAGTGACGTCCAATTTATCAACACGCCCACCTTCTTCTATGGCATGGCTCCCCATGAATCCATCGCCGTGGAAATTCAAAAGGGGAAAGTCCTCCTCATTACCTTGAACTTCATTGGCGATCCGAATGCGCGCGGAGAACGTCTTGTGAACTTCGACTTGAACGGCCAGCGCCGAGAAATCAAGATCGTGGATCAAAAGGCGGAAAGCCATGAAGCCAAAAGCTTGAAGGCCGATAAGAATAACCGTGGCCATATTGGTGCCACCATGCCCGGCAGTATCGTTAGTGTGAAGGTGGAAGTGGGTGATGAGGTCGCAGCGGGGGATGTCGTCCTTGTCAGCGAAGCGATGAAAATGGAAACGACGATTAAAACACCAGTCAAGGGACGGGTAGCCGCGGTAGAAGTCAGCCCCGGCCAGCAAGTCGAAAGTGGCGATCTGCTCCTCGTGATTGAAGAAAGTTAGGGGGTGTTGCCATGGAAAAGCAAGAACGCCGGGAATTAGTGCTAACTTTACGCCATACCAAAAAAACACGGCAACTCCAGCGTTATGGCTTTGTGCACTATATTTCCCACCAGCAAAAATATGCCATTCTCTATGTGAATAAGGAGGATGTCAGTGAAACCATTCGGAAATTACGCCGCTTAAAAATCGTGGCGTCCGTGAATGTCTCACCCCGCTATGAGCTAGCAGAGGATTTTAGTACGGTGCTGGAAAATCTACCTCAGCCCGAAGAACCCACCGAAGGCCTGCCCCTAAAATATCGCTTTTAAAAGAGTAAACGCACTCGTTGAGACGGGTGCGTTTTTTTGTGGAAAAAGAGCGATAAACCTTGACAAAACAAGTTTTGTTACTTATGGTAAGTGGGAAGAAGTAGGCATTAACGCTGGAGTGAGGAGAGGATAGCCATGAAATTTAAAGACCGTGTCCCCAAAGAATTTCAAGTGACGGACACCATCTCAACCCTACAAGTGAATATTGGAAAAATTTGTAATTTACGTTGCCGGCATTGCCATGTCATGCGGGATTCCCATAATGAAATGATGGATCAGCGCACCATGGATGCCTGCTTGGATCTTGCCCGCTTAAATCCAAAAATTAAAACATTTGATATTACGGGCGGTGAACCGACCATGCATCCCCGCTTCACCTATATTGCCGAGCGGGCCTTTCCCCTCGTGGATGAGGTGATCGTGCGCACGAATGGGACCTTTTTGAACAAGAAGATGCGGGCCTTCTACAAAAAATACCCGGTCACTATTTTTATCTCCATGCCTTGCTATACGGCTGATAACGTGGACAAAGTGCGCGGCAGCGGGGTGTTCAAGAAAATCATGAAAACCCTGAAGGAATTAAATGACATGGGCTATGGCATCGACCCTGATCGACCTTTGAATCTCGTTCATAACCCACTGGGAGCCACCTTGCCGCCCGAACAAAATGCGCTAGCAGAAGATTATCGCGCTCATTTTGAACCCTATGGCATCGAATTTACCGAGCTTTACACCATAACCAATTTACCGCTCGGCTATTTTGAGGACTTCCTCAATGAGATGGATTACTTCGATGGCTACATGCAACTGCTGGAGGACAATTTTAACCCGGTGACCGTTCCGAATGTCATGTGCCGCTCGCAAGTGTCGGTGGGCTATGACGGAAAAATTTATGATTGTGACTTCCACCAAATGACCAATACACCGATCAAGTCGGGGGAAACCATTTTTGATCTCGTCGAAAATGGCCTTGAACAGCGGGAAATTGTCTTCCGTGAATATTGCTACGGCTGTACCGCAGGCTTCGGTTCTAGCTGCGGCGGCGAATTAACGACCTGCCCCCTCCAAGCCGCCGCCCAGCAGGCCTAAGAGGAGTTGTGCACGATAAAAAACGTGTGAGCTCTTAGGTAACGGCTTCGAAGATACCTTTCAATATACTGGTGCTGGACAAGGTCATAACCGACTAAAAAGCACTTATCGTCTTGGAAGATGGAAGCAAAAAATTCGGCGAATAAAAAGAAATATTCGTATTTTTCTTCATTATGTTTCATCATAATCGATTGATTGGAGCAGTCATGGTGGATTATCATGAAGAGCAGCTGAGTGCCACAAGGAAATACCTTAAGTTTGAATACTCAATAGCGTTTAAAATATTGTAGGCATTTGACACAAGACTATAGATTTTGCTAAAGAAGAGGTTAAAACATGAAAAAATACTTACGCTCATTGATAGCATTTATGTTAGCCGCAATGATGATATTTTCTTCAACTGTTAGTGCATTTGCTGCCGAAAAATAAAACACACTGAAAGCAACTCCGACCTTAAGCCATGAACAGATAAATACCTTCAACGAATGGGTTACATATGATGATGAAGCCAATCAATTCTTAGCCAAGGCAGGAGCTAAAAACGCTCTTGGGCAGCCAGATTATGAACTTCTGAATAAATGCCTTGCAGTAACAAATTCTAATATTGCCAGGGCAGATTTTACAAGCGGAGAAGTTTTTGTGGTTTCACCAGAAGATGAAGGAACAACTGGATCGTTAGCAGCACGCTTCAATGAAGGAGTCACAAAACTGCTTTCCATTGGTGGGGTGCAAGGATTTACCTATCAAAAACAACAATTAATGTTATTGGTGCTGGTGCATTGATTGGAGGAATTTGGATTCCTGAACCTGTAGTATCAAAAATTTTGTCTACACTTGGAGTCGCTGCAGCATTGTGTCCTGGTGGAATAGTCTTTGACTATAACTACATTACCGCTGGTATTGGTAAATTACTTCCTGGAATGAGCATGGTCTTCCCAGCAGTCAGTAATATAAGGTGGCAATAATGAAGAAAAACAAAAGTAAACTCTTATTAAAGACAATAACGAGCTGTCTCATGCTTATTTTGTTTATCCTCTATTTTTTAAATGTCTTTAATACACTGGTTCTACTCGCATTGCTTGCTATCGTTTTGGTATCCTTTTGGATTTTGCTAAAAAGATAAAAAATATAGGTTTTCAATAACCAAGACACTTAAGTTAATATTCCATTGACTAAACGACGGTTTAAAGGCCGTCGTTTTCTTTTATCCAAAACTTATTAATGTATTTTAAGAGAAGTCTTTGGGGGGATAAGGTCAAAAATTTTATTTTTGTAGTCGATAAAAACTCTTATAAAAAGTACATAAGTAGAGCATACAGTCTACCGTGTGTTTTTTATTTGAAGTTTATTAATCTTTTATTACTCCTAGTGCAATGGAAAGCCAACTCGAGTCGGGTGGGTCGGGTCTTAGTTCGAAGGAGGAAAAGAGCTAAGGCTCACTCTTATTTATGGCAAGAAAGGAGGTGAATTACTATAAAACCATTTTCTTTTCAGACACTAACTATAGAGAATCCGTTTGATTATATCTACCAACGGGCTATTAGCGATGAACGCAAAGCTCACTTGAACTATTGATTCAGACGTTCAAAGTGGGAATGCTGTTTTTTGTAGGAGTGATTATCTCATAAACCAGCTTTCAGCAATAGACAGTTATCCACCTGATTTTCAAATCTTCAATTTAAATGGTTCAATCATCGGTATAGAAATTGATTTTTAAGCGAACTCTTATGGACGTTATACGCTTAGAAACATGAAAATAACCTACTGGATAATTGTATGAATATGAACAATCCGCTAATTTCAATGGTACAGGATTAAGTGATTACTTGCTCAATAAGATAAATGGGGCTAAAACTATTGCCGACGTTCAGGCACTAAAGGGTTTCCTATTAGCTGAACACGCTAGAGGTGATGCCTCTACGATTAACCTCCAGTAGAAGACGTTGATCCTTCTGGTAACAAACCAATCACGGGAACTGAAATTGACCTTGTTAATGTGGGTGACTTGGAAGAAATTCTCTTCCCTGATAATGGCGAAGGCCAAAAACCTGGTGAAGGCAGTGGAGAAGAAACACCAAACAAACCGGGTAAAGACTGGAACGATCTCATTGCTTGGGATAAACTCGAAGAGCTTCTTGGTAAGGGCGAGGAAGGTCAAAAACTTGGCCAAGGGAATGAATGCCAAAAACCAGGGACAGGCGATCAAGAAACCTGGCAACCAAGAAGAGGCGAAGACTGGTAAGAAGGAAGCAGCGAAGAAATTGCCACAAACAGGGGCAGTAGCTTCCTTAGGCACTGCTGCTCTCGGCTTAGCGTTGACCACGCTTGGTGCTGGCTTCGCCTTCCGCAAGCGTCAATAAGTCCTCAATATTAAAGTAGCTAGTCAAACTTTGCTTTGGCTAGCTATTTTAAATTTGTTGAATACCATATTGTATTAAAATTCAGAGGAAAACGAGCAAAAGCACCATTTTATACAAATATTTTTGATTAATTAAATTTGTGTAAATATTCACTTGACAATTGTGGAGGTGTTACTTATTGTAAGGGATATAGGGCTTATAAAAGTGTTTTTTCTTCTAATTGACAATGCATTAACATGTTCAAAAGCTGATTACAAAGGCTTAGGGACGATGTTATTCTTGTAATCAAATAGTTACAATATAAAATATGAAGAAATAGCGAAGAATACTTGACATTTTTATAATGTTCGGTAGAGTATAGATAGTTACGTGAACTACAGAAGCTTAAGTGAAAGCGGTTTACAATTTTTTGGGAGGGATGCTCTTAAGTAATTGTTGTCAGGCAACATATTATAGAGTTTTTCATGAATGATGGAAAGATAATTTATAAGGAGGAAAATAAAGCTATGGCCAATTTGAAAAAGTTATTAATGAGTGGTTTAGCGACCACTGCGGCTTTGGGTGTATTATTTGCCAGCGATGCTGCTGTTGCGCAAGCTGCTGAAGATGGTAACCCTGATTCTGAGACTACTGACCCAAGTAATAATGATAGTTCAGACCAAGATGGTTCTCAAACTGAACCCATTGAAGGTAATGAATCTGAGGAAACTGGTACTTTAAATTCTGAAAAAGATCGTATTAGCACTCTAATCAAAGAGAATGCTGATAAATTAGAAGACTCCGCTGCACTTCTTCAAGAGGTAAGCGAAGCTGAAACTGAAGCTGAACTCAGTGCTATTGAAAAACGTGTAAATGCTGCAATTGCTGGGGCAACTGATGAAGACACCGACAAGCCAGGCGAAGGTGAAGAAGAAATCAAGTCACCTGAAAAAGCTCGTGAAGAATTAGCAGCAACGGTTTCTGATATAGAAGAAAACTACCCACTTATTGATGTTACAGAAGCAAAAGCGATTTTAGATGATAAAAAAGCTACACTATTTGATTTAGTCAATACTAATGATAAGCTTCAAGAAAACATTGAGAATTATGACGAACTTGTACTTGACTCAGCTAAGGCTGACCTTCAAAAATTAATTGATCAAGTCAAGGCCCAAGAAAATGTAACTATCGGCTTACAGCACTCTAAAAGTGCTGCCATCAAGCTTCTTGAAAAAGAAGAAGTTACTTTAGATGAGATTAATGAAGCTAATGCTAACCTGAAAGAACAGCTTGATAAAAATGAAGAGCTTAATAAGAACCTTCAGGAAGTAGAAAAAGCTAAGGCAAAACTTCAGGCACTAGTTGATCAAATTGATGCAGAAAGCCCTAAGATGACTCTCGACGCTCATAATGCATTAGATGAGGCGAAGGATATCTTGAAGAAAGATAGTCAGTCTTTGAAACCTGAAGAGGTTAATGAAGCTCACAATAATTTCCTAGCTGCATATGATGAAGATGCATATAAGGAAAAGCTTGAAGAAGACGCTAATCTTGAAAACCTAAAAGAAGCAGTTGAAGAATTAAAGGCCACAGTCGCTGATATCAAGGAAAACTATAAATTAATTGATGTTTCTGCGGCTGAAGAACTTCTTGAAAAAGATATTGAGGATTTAACGCTTCATGATGTTGTCACTACCAATGACAAACTTAAAGAAGCTATTGATAACTATGACATTATCGAGCTCGATGATGCTAAAGCAACATTAACAGATACGATCAATAAAGTTGACGAACTTAGCCTAATGTCTATTGATCTTCACAACGCGAAAGCAGATGCAGAAAAACTTCTTGAAAAAGAAGATGTGACGCTAGAGGAGCTTCGTGGAGCAAATAGCAAATTAGCTCAGTTGTATGATGATAAGAAAGCTGAAATTGATCAGATCAATGAATTAAAGAAAAATATTAAGCCTCTCATTGAAAAGGCTGATAAAAAAGAAAAAGTAACACTTGATCAATATAATGCGCTTGAAAAGGCTAAAAAATTAATTGCTATTAATTCTAATGATATTGAAGCATTAGGATCCGCTCTTGAAAAATTAGATGAAGCTTTCCCAGGACTTGCAGAAGAACCTGAAGAGCCAGAGGAAACTGAAACAATTGCTGACAAATTTGGCGATAAGATTCAAATTCGTCCGCTAGAAAAACAAGAAGGCGAAACGGTTGCTGTAGAAGAAGCTAAAATGCTTCTTGGTCAACCCGTTGGCATGACTGATGACGAGTGGGCTTCAGCTGTTGACAGCCTAGAAATCACAAAGAATTTAACGGGTGAAGAAAAAGCTGGTCAACACGAGATTGAAGTTAAATTAACCTTCTCAGATGATTCAACAATAACAGTGACTATTCCGGTTACGGTCATTGAAAAAGAAAACGACAAGACAATGGCTGAAGAATATGAAGTGACCATTAAGGATATTACCATCACTGTAGATGATAAGGTCACTGAACAAGATATTCTGGATGCTGTAGTTGTTGAAGGTCTCGAACGTAAGGAAGCCAGTGCCGCTGAGACACGTGCTAAGGAAGAAGACAAGTGGTACACTGTAGCCTTAGCCGAAGGGGCTGAATTACCAGATGTTACAAAAACTGGCGCGTTCCCGGTTAAAGTGCTTGTGACCTTTGGTGATGGCTCAACTAAGACTGTTACTGTCAACGTTGTTGTCGAAGAAAAAGCATCTGAAACTCCAGATGAGTCTGACTTAGACAAGGCTAAGAAAGCGGCTTTCGCTGAGCTAGAAGAAGATTATGATTTAGGCTACATTACGTTAGAAGAACGTCTTGAAAAAGAATTAGCTGTTGAAAAAGCGGAAACAGTTGAGGAAGTACAAGAAGTATTAGACTCTCTTACACCCGGAGAAGGCGACGGAGAAACCGACAAACCCGGCGAAGGTGAAGAGGGAGACTCCGACGAGAAAGATCCATGGGATGATCTCATTAACTGGGAAGGTCTTAAAGATCAGGACGATAAAGCTTGGGACGAACTCATCAATTGGGAAGGCCTGAAAGACCTGATCAATAAAGGTGAAAAACCAGGTAAAGACTGGGACGGCATTTTCGATTGGGACGGTATCAAAGACTTAGTCGAAAATAATCAAAAACCAGGTGAAAAACCAGGCAAGGACTGGAACGATCTTATTGATTGGGATAAACTCGAAGACCTTCTTGGCAAGGGCGAGGAAGGCCAAAAACCTGGCGAAGGTGAAGATGAATCTACCATTAATCCTCCAATTAAGGATGAAGATCCTGAGGGCAACAAGCCGATCACGGATACAGAGATTGACCTCGGCAATGTCCCAGACCTAGAAGACATTCTCTTCCCTGATAAAGGCGAAGGCCAAGAACCTGGTGAAGGTAGTGGAGAAGAAACACCAAACAAACCAGGCAAAGACTGGAACGATCTCATTGATTGGGATAAACTCGAAGACCTTCTTGGCAAGGGTGACGAAGGCCAAAAACCGGGCACAGGTGGCGAAGAAAGCGAAAAACCTGGCCAAGGTAACGAAGGTGAAAAACCAGGCACAGGTGGCCAAGAAAGCGAAAAACCAGCGAAAGACTGGCTAGAATTGATCGATTGGGATAAAGTGAAGGAATTACTTGCTAAGAAGGGTGACAAGAAACCTGGCAAGCAAGAAGAAGTGAAGACCGGTAAGAAGGAAGAAGCGAAGAAAGGCAAGAAGGAAGCAGCGAAGAAATTGCCACAAACAGGGGCAGTAGCTTCCCTCGGCTCTGCGGCTCTCGGCTTAGCGTTGACCACGCTTGGTGCAGGCTTCGCCTTCCGCAAACGTCAATAAATTTGACCATCTTCTGGTTGATGAAGGGGCTGGGAAAAAACTCAGTCTCAGAATATAAAAAACGCATCAATTTATTTCGAAAATAAATTGATGCGTTTTGATATTTTATAAAGACAAAGCGAGTTCCAAGCCTTATAATAAAAGGTAAGCAAACCGAAGGAGGAACTCGCTTTGTATCAAAATTATACCACAATGGAAACAGCTTTAACACTAAAATTAGATTTTACGATTCCTGAGGACCATGAAGCTCGGCTGATCAGCCGATTTGTCGACTCGATTCCTACGGAAATTATTCTGGAAGACACTTCTCATACGGGACGTCCTGCTTTTCATCCAGCAATGCTATTAAAGATGTGTTTATTTGCCTATAGTCGATCAACGTTTTCAGGTCGAAAAATTGAACGAATGAATGAAGAATCTATTCCGATGAAATGGCTAACGGGCGATACCCCAGTTTGCTACAAGACAATCAATAACTTTCGTTCAAGCGAACATGCCTCGAACTTGATCAAGTATGCTTTTATCCTTTTCACCATGCTGCTGAGGGACAATGGTTTAATCCACCCAGAGGCTTTATTTATCGATGGGACAAAAATTCAAGCGGATGCGAACATCTATAGTTTTACTTGGCGAAGAGCGATTGAACGCTATGAAGCGAAGCTCAATGAAAATGTTTCGAGTTTATATGAGGAACTTATTCAAACGAATGTCGATATCGCCTTGACCGAAGAAGAATTAACGACTTCTGATGGGATTGAAAAAATTATTGCGTGTCTTGATGAAGCAATCGAAGAGGTTGAAAGCAAAATTGAAAATGAGACGACCATTCCTAAAGGAGGTTCTCGACACAAGCGACGTCGTCGCACGCTTAAAAAGCACCGGAATCGATGTATGAAGGATTTCTTACCCCGAAAACAGAAATACGAGGAAGCAAACGCACGATTTAATGGCAGAAACAGTTTTTCAAAAACGGACCCCGATGCCACCTTTATGTGTATGAAAGAAGATCCCATGAAAAATCGGGAGTTAAAGCCTGGCTATAATCTCCAAGTTGCTTCAAGTCATCAATATATTATTGACTTTGATATTTTCCCGAACCCTACCGATACGCGCACCCTCATTCCGTTTTTAAAAACAATCCCAACGCTTGATCTGTTCCAATATATTGTTGCGGATGCGGGTTATGGGAGTGAAGAGAATTATATGGCGATTATCGATGACTTTGAGAAAGTCCCTTTGATTCCTTACGGAATGTATCATAAAGAACAAAGTAAAAAATATCGAAACCAATCCAAGCATCGTGAGAACTGGCACTATCATGCGGCTGAAGATTCCTATACGGATTTAGATGGCGTTCATTTTAGTTTTTCATATTATCGTACGCGAAAAGATAAAAAAGGTTTCCAAAGACAGTTTAAAGTCTATCAAGCCGATACTGAACAAATGGATGAGCGTTTAAATGAGCTTGCGAAAACTCCGACAGGACGTCAGCGCCAGACGGCGGTCAATCTTAATTGGGAATATTTTAAGCACCAAGCAAAAGAGAATTTAGAAAGCACACCTGGAAAAGAAATCTATGCGCAACGTAAAATTGACATAGAGACCGTTTTCGGACGGATGAAAGGTGTCTTTGGTATGCGCAGAACACATGTGAGAGGCAAACAAAGCGTGTATAATGATATCGGAATGATGCTGATGAGCATGAATTTAACGAAATTAGCCCTTAAAGCTCGGCGAAGAGCAGAAGCTCTTCGTAATCATTTCTCTAAAAGTAAAAAATGCACTGAAGGAATCCAAATATGGATAACTTCAATGCATTTTTTATTATTTAGGGCGACTTATTTCCCAGCCCCTTTTCTTATGGTCAGCAGCATGCTAGAATGAGAGAAAGGGGTGAGGAGATGGACGAGCGTTTAGAGCGAATTTATGAGATGCAAGCGGTCTACGATCGCTTACGGGCGAAGCAGGAAGCCTTATGCACGGCGGCAGCGGCCATGCAGGCGGAAGAGCAGAGCTTGAGGGCTTTACTGCAGTACTATTACGGGGACTATGCCGTCGACAAGTTGGCGGTGGATAGCCATGCTTGTGTGCCAGCTTTTCCGCACGGGATCTTATCAGAAGATACGATTTTTGATCTTCTGGGCGAACTGGATGAAACGGCTGTGGCTCTATTAGGCTTGAGCCATGCGATACTGAAAACACGCTACAGCAGTCAGGAGGATGAGGATGCGCTATCGAAATACGAGAATTAAGGCGCAGAGCAACACTCATGTTCTCGAGGTGAGCTGTGCCCATTGCAAAACCCCCGTGCTCCACTATCAGAAAGGGGGCAACGGGGGTTTAACTAAAATTCAACTGCCCCGGGTGATTGCGGCGGAGGAGAATGTCTGGGCATCGGCAGGCGAATTGACCTGCCCACATTGTGGCGCTGCCCTGGCCAAGCGGGGGACTTACCGTGGGCGGCCGACCTTCTGGGTGACCCGCGGGCAGATTAATACCCGGAGATTAGAGCCGTATACCTATCCTAAGTAAAAAAACGCACTGAGCTCATTTTTTTACCCCCTGAATTGGACACTAGCCCCTTTTCAGGGGACTTTTTGTGGCTTAAGGTCGGCTAGCAGGGCTTCCTGTTGCGAAAAAGGCTAGCTGCTGTTGCTGCTTGCTCAAAAAATCAAAAAGCCTGCTGCCGCTACGAGCGCGGCAACAGGCCGTTGAATAACAGGGGGAAACTGAGCCCAATGGCTGGGGCAGGCTAGTGCTTTCAATATCTTCATTGCTTTTGAAGCTTCCACTGCGCTTAAAAGGAATCGACGGGGTAGAAGTCCATGATTTGGCTGCCATGGTGGGGACGGAGTTCTAGGGTTCTCTGCCCGCAGGCGGCCGTTTTTTGCCCATCATAGGCGCTCACTTGCAGCTTATCTTGAGCCGTTTTCTCATAGCAGATCAATTGCTCAGGCGTAGTGTACCAGCTGGTGTCCTGGGGCTGGGCCTTACTTTCCAGGTAGGGGACAAACTGATTCTTTTTAAAATCATATTGGTAGACCTTGGCAGGCCCCCCCTTCGCCTTTACTTCGGGGTCGTCGTCAGCTGGACCAGCTTTTGGGAGGGGGTAATCCACAAAATAGAGGTGGTCACGGGTCGAGAGCAGGCCACTGACTAAGGCATCGCCGGCTCGATTTTCAAAACCCTTATAGGAGACCTCCTCTAATCGTCCGGAAGCGTCGGTGATTCGGTAGCAGGTGGGTAGGGTGTCATCCTTATCCTGATACTGCCGGGCGATGAAGATGGGCTCATGGAAATATTGATACGGTAGTGAGGTAAGGTCCAAGTCTTCGGGGAAGGACTTGATTTTTTTACCGGCACTGGCCTGGCCCGACCGGAGATCAATGGTGTAGGCACAGAGGGTGTGCTCCTCTGCCCGAAAAATGGTGAGCTGCTGGCCTTCCAGGATCGCCCCCAAAACGTTCGAGGTGTAGGCCAAGTTTTTGGTAATAGCTTCCAAAGGTTGGATCCTTTTCTCCTCGTCATCCAGGAGAAAAAGCTGGAGCCTGGAGGGGCGTTTTTCGTTTTCTTCACCTTCATCATAAAGTGTGGAGAAGTCTTGATCGATATTATGCAGGAGCCGAAAACGCGCATTGATAGGCGTGACGTCCGACATGATATCGTGGGGGATTTTTTTGCGCTCCGACCAGGGATATTCGCGCAGCAAGCGTGTTACTTGCGTCTCCTCCTCAAGCACACTGTTACCTTTGTTGTAAGGCAGGAGGGACGTCGGCGGGTAGGAAAGTGTGAAGGAACTTTCTACCCGGTCATTTTTAGCGTCAGCAGTGAGGAGCTCAATTTGGCTAGGCTCTAAGCGCTGGGTATCAATTTGCCCGCTTTCCTGGGTGGTCTCCAGGCGTTCGCCCATAAGGCAGGGAACGCCAAAAATTAGGAATAACAGTAGAAAAGGACAGGTTATGAGTAGGCTAGTGAGTAATTTCTTCGTCATAGTAATCACCTCAAAGACTTAGACGTTGGTACACTTCACGGCGAATGAGTAAGGTCAGCACGAGGAGGAAGAAGAGTGTCGCAAGAAAGCATAAGGCCATCAGTTCCCTGCCCAGTAGATGACTGTTAATGCGTAGGGAGAGGATGAGATAGAGGTAGGCACTGACCACTACCACCACGGGTAGGCTGGCGGGCACTAGCTGCCAGAGCTGGCGCCGATTTAAGTAATATAAGCTCCCGAAGAATAAGGCCAGAATCACGCTACTCCCCATAAAGTAGGTGAGGAAAAAACTCACGGGTGACGCTGGGAAGAGGAGCGGCGTGCTCGCTTGGGCATTACTGAAGAAATAATACCAGGGGTAGAGGGCAATGTGGTAGGGAGCTAGGATCAGGTTAAAAAGCCAAGCGGCCAAGATGATCAAGAGCACCTGAACGGTAAGGATGGCCATGATCATGAGGAAAATGGCGGCAAGCTTGGCCCAAACGACACTCATCCGTGAACCAGGCAGGAGCATGAGTCGGTAGATGAGTCGCCCTTCGAAACGCCATTCCCGGACCCAGGTATAGACGCAAAAGCCTAGCAGGGTAGCCACGATGATCGCAACCGTAATATTATAGACGATACTGGTATCAAACAGCTGGTCGAGGCCGAGGGCAAATTGGTCGGGGCTACTGCGAAAACGCAAGTAGCGCTGTACCCAGCCGATCACCTGCAAGCCGATTTGTAAGGCTAGTAAGAGTCCCAAAAGTCCAGCATTGCGCTGGCATTCGTCTTGGGTTAAATGCCAAAATTTTTTCATTTTCCATGCACCTCCCGGAGGACATCGATAACGCTCAGCCCTTCTAGGCGAGCCTCTTCAGCGTAAAAGTCACGAACAATTTCTCCCTCTTCCATAATCAACACATGGTCGAGGAAGGTATCAATTTCTTCAATATCATGGGTGGAAATAAGGACGCCCTTGCCTTGGAGCAAATCCGAGCTAAAAACATTGCGCATCTCCTCACGGGTAAAAATATCAATGCCGGAAAAGGGCTCATCGAGGAGCAGGTAATCGCTATCGATCGCCAGGCTCATCAGGAGGTTAATTTTTGCGATATTCCCCTTGGAGAAGGTATGAATGGGGGCATCAGGATCTAAATTGAAGAAGGTCAACAAATCACTAGCCCGTTCCGGATTATAACGCTGGTAGTAGGTGGCCATGTAGTCCAGACTTTCGCCGACCGTCATATTTTTTAATACGGAAATTTCATCCGGAACAAAAATCAATCGTTCCATCTCTTTCTGGGTCACAGGCTTCCCGTCGAGGAGAATCTCCCCGCTTTGCTTGGGGGTGAGGTTCATGATGCATTTCATGAGGGTCGTTTTCCCAGTACCATTCACCCCGATCAAGCCGGTAATCTCACCGGCTTCAATAGTGAAGGAGACATTATTGAGGACTTGCTTTTTGCCATAGCGTTGATTTAGTGCTTTAACTTCAAGCATTGGGTTCATCCTTTCTATCTTGGAGCTTGGCTTGTAAGGCAGTAAGAATTTCTTGATCACTAAACTGCATGGTTTTCATCTCGTCGATAAAGGTGGTGAGTGCTTCTTGCATTAGCGAGCGTTTGAGCTTAGCGAGTACGGTCGGGTCACTGGTCACACTTGACCCCACCTGGGGAATGGTTGTGATCAGGCCTTCTTCGGTGAGGTTTTTGAGGGCGCGCTGGACCGTGTTTGGGTTGACTTTAAATTGTTGGGCGAGTTCACGCCGTGACGGCAGGGGTTCCCCCAATTCATAGCGGCCACTCACCATATCTTTTTTGAGGTTGGTTTCCAATTGCGTGTAAATGGGTAGTCGTTGATCAAAAGCCATTGCCCACCTCCTTCTGTATTAATTGCGTGATACACTTTAATTGTATTATACATGCCATACAGTTTTTGTCAAGCCTGGGAGGGCATTTTTTGCTTGCCTTTGTTTTTCCTTGCCGTAAGCCTATGCTATGATGGAATAGAAATGCGATAAGAAGGAGCGAGACAATGAAATTTATTTCCTGGAATATTGATTCCCTCAATGCGGCGCTGACGAGTGATTCAAGGCGGGCCGTCATGTCACGGGCGGTGTTAGACACGTTAAAGCAAGAAGACGCCGAGGTGATTGGCCTACAAGAAACGAAGTTGCCTGCTAAGGGCCCCTCGAAGAAGCATCTGCAATTGTTGGCAGAGCATTTTCCTGACTACGACCTGCATTTTCGTTGTGCTGAGCCGCCTGCGCGGAAATCTTATGCAGGGACGATGTTCATGGTGAAGAAGGGTTTGTCCTATGAGGTGGATAGGCCCAACCTCAAAGCCCCCGATACCATGGATCAGGAAGGGCGGCTTTTGACCTTGGAATTTTCCGACTTCTACCTCACGCAGGTCTATACTCCCAATGCCGGAGGGGAATTGAAACGCCTGCCCCAACGCCAAGAGTGGGACGCCCGCTATCGGGACTATCTGGCAAAATTGGACCAGCAAAAACCTCTTTTCGCTTGTGGGGATTTCAATGTGGCCCATGAGGCGATTGACTTGGCCAATCCGAAAAGCAATCGCGGTAGTGCCGGCTTTACGGATGAAGAGCGCGAAGGTTTTACAAATCTCTTAGACGCTGGCTTCACGGATACCTTCCGCCACCTGCATGGGCCGATCGAAGGGCAGTATACCTGGTGGAATCAGCGCGCTAAGACCAGCAAAATTAATAATTCCGGCTGGCGGATTGACTACTGGCTGACCAGCAACCGCATTGCTGGCGAAGTGCAGGTCTCTCGCATGGTCGATTCCGGTGAACGCCAAGATCATACGCCGATTGCCTTGGAATTCTCCCTATAGAACAAATTTGTTCATTCCTACCCAAAAAGCGGGGCGAGACTCGTTTTTTGGGCTTTTTTTTGGAAGGGTTTGTAAAGTTTTAATGGAAGTTAATGTAAGCTATTGCATTTTTTAAGAAAAAGGGTATAATAGACTTAGTAAGTGTTAACGGTTACAAAAATATTGGAACCGGTGTCACTTAACTTTAAGAGGCTGAAGGAGGGATGGAATGTCTGTTTTGAGGCGGTGACCATAGATTCGAGATAGGAGATGGACAACAATGGATCTAAATAGTATGGTCGTGAAGTTTAACAGTATATTAAGTGACAATATTTTGCTGATTGCCCTCCTAGGGTGTGGGATTTTCTATACGTTCTACACGAGGGGCGTGCAATTCCGTAAATTAGGTTTAGCTTTTAAGCAAGTCTTCGGCGGTATGTTTGAGAAAGACAGTGAAGGGGGCGTCTCCTCGTTCCAGGCTTTGGCCGTGGCCATTGCAGCGCAAGTCGGGACAGGGAACGTTGCTGGGGTTGCCACCGCTATTATTGCGGGCGGGCCCGGGGCCATTTTCTGGATGTGGCTAGCGGCGATTCTCGGGATGTCTACCATTTTTGCGGAAGCCATTCTCGCGCAAAAATTTAGAGAGCGCGATGATGAAGGCAACTGGGTAGGGGGACCGGCTTACTATATTAAAAATGGTTTGGGCAAGAGATTTCCCGGACTTTCCAAATTTCTCTCTCATGCCTTTGCTATTCTGATTGTCATTGCCTTAGGTTTCATTGGTATCATGGTACAATCAAATTCCATTTCAGTTTCCGTGGCCGAAGCAACGGGCATTCAACCGCTATTCATCGGTTTAGTGATTGCTTTCTTTGCGGGCTTAATTTTCATCGGGGGCATTACAAGGATTGCACGTTTCGCGCAAATGGTCGTGCCCTTTATGGCCGTCTTGTATGTGATTCTTTCCATTATTACCTTGTTCATGTTCCATGATCAAATTATCCCCGCGATCAGTTTGATCATTCGTTCCGCCTTTAATCCGCAGGCGGCCTTGGGTGGGGCTTTGGGGATTACTGTTCGTCAAGCCATCAGTAAAGGGGTCGGCCGCGGACTCTTCTCCAACGAAGCCGGGATGGGTTCGACACCGCATGCCCACGCCACAGCTAACGTGAAACACCCAGTTCTTCAAGGTTACACCGCCATGGTGGGAGTGTTTATCGATACGATTATTGTTTGCTCGGCGACCGCTCTGATTATTCTGGTGACGGGCGCGCAAAACTCGGGTAAGGATGGGGCCTTAGTGACCCAGCATGCCTTTAGTACCGCCTTCGGGCAATTTGGCTCGGCGACTTTAGCCACCTGCCTCTGCTTCTTCGCCTTCACGACGATTGTTGGCTGGTATTACTTCGGGGAAACCAATATTCGCTTTATGTTTGGCCGGAAAGGGCTCTTGCCTTACCGCGCTTTGGTCATTCTCTGTGTTATCTTCGGTTCCTTGCAAGAAGTGACCTTGGTTTGGAACTTAGCCGACTTAGCGAACTCCCTCATGGTCGTGCCTAACATTATCGCCTTAATTCTCCTGTGCCGCCATGTGCGAGAGATGCAGGATGACATGCGTTTGAAGGAACGTGACTTACTCTAGTTCAGTTTCTCAGAGCTCCCTCCTGGGGGCTCTTTTTTATTTCGAAGGGGAAATGCTTGCACTTCGTTTGCGGGTGTGACATGATAGACGAACACTTTGAATTCGGGAGGGATAACATGTTACATGCAAACATTGCAGAAGCCATTGGACATACGCCTTTGGTAAAATTACCCAGTCCAGACCAAGGCGCCACGATTTACGGTAAATTAGAAAGTCGCAATCCCGGCGGCAGTGTCAAGGACCGCGCTGCTAAATATATTATTCAAGAAGCAGAAAAAGCGGGCACTTTAAAGCCAGGTGGCACCATTATTGAAGGGACGAGCGGCAACACGGGCATTGCCTTGTCCATGTTAGGGACGGCCAAGGGCTACCAGGTGGTGATCGTCATGCCCGAAACGATGTCCGTGGAAAGGCAGAAGCTGATGAAAGCTTACGGGGCAAAACTGGTGCTAACTCCCGGAGCAGAAGGGATGAAAGGGGCAGTGGACAAGGCGAAGTCCCTGGCCAACGAGAAAGGTTACTTCTATGCCGACCAATTCGGCAATCCCGCCAACGTGCATGCCCACCAGGAAACCACCGCACCGGAAATTATTGAGCAAACGGACGGCAACTTCCAAGCCTTTGTGGCCGGCGTGGGCACTGGCGGCACGATCACCGGTGTCAGCTCTGTTTTGAAGGAAAAATTACCGGACGTGAAGACGGTCGCTGTCCAACCCGCTGCTTCCCCAGTTCTAACGACGGGCGAGGCCGGCAGCCACAAGATTCAAGGGCTAGGGGCGAACTTTGTTCCTGATATTTACCAAGCTGAGCTGGTGGATGAGGTGGTCGATGTGGCGGATGAGGACGCTTTTACTTATGCCAAGAAATTAGGCCAGGAAGCCGGCATTTTTGTCGGAATTTCCGCAGGGGCCAATTACAAGGCCGCCTTGGAAGTCGCTGAAAAATTAACGCCAGCAGAGCGGGTCGTGGTGATTTTACCGGATACCGGCGAACGTTACTTATCCACGCCCTTACTCGACTAGAAGGCAGGGATCAGCATGTGGCAAGAAATCCAAGAATTAACGCAGGCCGTTGTTGACCGCGATCCGGCTTGCCACAGTCGCTGGCAGGCTTTCTGGTTTAATCCGGGCGTGAAGGCCCTGCTCTACCACCGTTTGGCCCATCGCCACTATCAAAAAGGCCAGCTCTTTCGCGCCTATTGGCTAGCCAACCGAGCGCGGCGCTTAACGGGCATTGAAATTCACCCAGGCGCCAAGATTGGCCGCGCCCCCATGATTGACCATGGCATGGGCGTGGTGATTGGGGAAACCGCCGTGATTGGGGACTATGTCCAGATTTTCCACGGGGTGACCCTAGGCGGCATGTCCGGTCGGCCGGGGGAGAAGCGCCATCCCACCTTGGGCGACCATGTGTTTATCGGCGCTGAGGCGATGGTTTTAGGCAATGTCACATTAGGCGATCACGTGAAGGTCGGTGCCGGTGCCGTCGTCTTAACTGATATTCCCGCCCATAAAACCGCCGTGGGAGTGCCTGCGGAAGTACTGGGCGATCATTAGATAAAAAGAGACCCGGTATCTCATGGACACCAGGTCTCTTTATTGGGCTTATTTTTCCAGGGCTTGCACAATCGCTTGGTTGAAGGCAGGTAAGTCATCCGGCGTCCGACTGGAAATCAGACCGGAGCGGTCGATAACGACTTCTTCATCAAAGTAATTGGCACCCGCATTCTTCACATCAATGGCCACATTTTTAACAGCGGTGATGTTTTTTCCTTGTAAAACTTCCGCATTGACCAAGAGTTGTGGCCCGTGGCAGATGGTGAAGATGGGTTTTTCCTGGCAGGCAAAGTGCCTGGCGAAGTTCAGCACGCATTCGTGGCTCCGTAATTTGTCGGGCGAGTAGCCACCAGGAATGAGGAGCGCATCGAATTCTGCCGGCTCCGTACCCTTAGCCGCATGTTCAATCTCCACAGCGGAATTCTCGCTCTTGCCATGAATCGTGCCTGTTTTAAAACTAATGGGCACTACCTCATGGCCGGCGTCCTCCAGGGCTGCCTTCGGGGAAAGGTATTCACTGTCTTCAAACAAATCCGTCACTAAAGCGGCAATTTTTGCCATATTATCGCCTCCTGTATTTTTAGCCTAACATAAGCAGCGCGTAACGGCTATTGATAGGCATCGAGGGTTAGTGTCAAGCAATGCTCGGTCAATCATAAAGAACTCTATCTCGTATCTAATTATTCAAAAGTCACTTCGTTTTTGTGCTAAAGGACGCTGCGTTGAAAAGCAGTGGCACCGGCTTACGCTTCATAGAAGCTTACGCCTGACCGTCCTATTCTGGCTCTATGTCGTTGGATAGGCCTCGCTACGCTCACCCTATCGGCACTCCGAGAGCCAGATATACGGACGGCCTGCTAACACTGCTAACGCAGGTCTTTAGCACGCACTCCGTGTCTTTTGGCGAAGCAGCTAACAAAATGTATGGTATAATTTCCCGACCATACTGCTTGACACTTCACTTGGAATCGTGCCCTGATGGGCACCACAAGAACTTTGTTGCGGCCTGTGACATAGTATTGCCCTAACAATCCCTGGATATTCGGGTATAAATGGGCTTGTATTAGCTTCAATATCTGATCGAACAGCTTCTTCAAAACAATGATTAGATTGAGCGGTGATAATGGCAGCCATTGCTGCTGCGTCTTGACGGGTCCAATTTCGTCCTTGCTTTTTCATGCGATAAGTATAAAGCCGATGGCCTGCTTCACAAACGCCACCGGAAAAATGGTTCGGTAAGCCTCGCTGCTCTGCTGGTTTAATGAGTAACCAATTACGTTGAAGATAAGCTCTTAGAGCTTCAATTTCAGCCAAAAACTCCTGATGATGGTGCCAGCGACTTTCACAGGTCTCCAAAGTAACTTGAACTCCTTCGAAATCATAAGCCTTCACTTTTTTAATGACCAATTGACGTATTTTATGATCAAAAAATAGGCGCGTTCTGATTTTTTGAATGACATGAAATTTATCGCAGAAATGTTCATGCCGAAGGCATACCCCAATCATCTCGTTAAAATCTTCCTCCGTATAACCACTGCCACCATCCGAATTAGAAATCACAATCGTTTGATGTAAATCATAGTAGGAGTTAAGAAATCGGCTAACTTTTTCTCGAAGGGCTGCACTAGATTGAACAGAAGAAAAATAATGAGCTTGAATAAGTTGATGCCGCGAAGTGGATCGATCGACGCCTTCATAGAGAGCACACGGTGTAGTTGAAGATGTTTTGTCCTTTTCCCTTTTTTCTTCTTCTTAGTGATTAAAACCCCATCCCCTTCAATGTACAGAAAAGGAACGGATCGTTTTTGAGAGTAAGCCAGTTCCTTCTCTTCTGCTTTTTTATTCTCAAAGCTTAAAATTTTTTGCCCAATTTCTTGAACAATATGATGTGCGGTCTGATGCGAAATACTAAAAGACATTAAAGCATTGAAGGCTTCTGCAGTCGCACGAAAAGTTTGCTTCGTACAAAGCTGGGCAATTTTTTCTTTGACCTGAGAAGAAAGATGACTTCTTGCTTCTAGGCCTAAACACAAATCTAGGGGAAGAAAGCTAGAGTGACCTTCTTTTTTCATCCGACAGCGTCTAAAAGTGACGGCACCAAACATAAAACATAGTGTGCGTGGTTCATAGCGAGCAATTTTCCAGCCTTCGGCTTGGTATCTTTGAATTAATTGCTGATCAAGTTGAGTGAAAACCGCTGCAAGACATTCACAGCAAAAATTCTTTATATCGGATAAACAAGATCTTCAAAATCACCTAAAGATGAGCATTTTTCCGTCTTTTTTAGAATATCTGTGATAATATCATTCATGAGGACATCTTCTTTCTTTTTATTGTTCAACTTAAAGATAGATGTCCTTTTTTTATTTTTCAAGTCTTACCGAGCATAATTTTACACTAAGGCTCGGGGCGGCAGCCAATCTGTTCAGCCGCTTTTTAGCCTTTTCTATGCTACAATAAATAGAACGTTAGGGGGGTTTAGAAATGAAATGGGATGATCTGAGGCGGAGTCAAAATGTGGATGACCGGCGCGGCCAGCGTACAGGTGGTGGTTTTAATCGGATGGGTGGGGGCAATCCGCTTGGCCTGCTTTTGCTCCTTTTGCGCGGGCCGAAGTGGTTAATCATTGTGGTTATTGCCCTCATGCTGTTTGGAGGGGGGAATTTCTTTGGTGATATTTTTAATTCCGGCCAAGGCCAAGAGCCCCAGACGACCCAAACGCAAGCACAGAAGCCCGGTAGCCAGGTGCGGCCAACGGACCAGGAAGCGGACTTTATGGCGGCTGTGTTAGGGAGTACGGAAGATTTCTGGGCGGCTCAATTAAAGTCGGAAGCTGGCCAGAGTTACCAGGAGCCGACTTTAGTTTACTACCAGGATTTGATTCAAACGTCGGGTTGCGGTCTAGGCCAGGCGCAGAGTGGGCCTTTTTACTGCCCGCCGGACCAGAAGATTTACTTGGACTTGAGTTTCTATCGGGAGTTGCAGGAGCAATTTCACGCCCCGGGAGACTTTGCCATGGCCTATGTCTTAGCCCATGAGGTGGGCCACCATGTGCAAAACCAAATCGGGATGATGACAACCTACGAAAAATACCGGCAAGGAGCTTCTAAAAGCAAGCAAAATGCTCTATCAGTGCGTCTGGAATTACAAGCGGACTACTTAGCGGGTGTTTGGGCGCGCTATGCCGAAGAGGAAGGCCTGCTGGAGTCGGGAGATCTGGAGGAGGCTCTAACAGCGGCTGCGGCGGTCGGGGATGACACGATCCAGGAAGAGATGACCGGCCGTGTGGTGCCTGATTCCTTCACCCACGGAACGGCCAAGCAGCGGATGGCTTGGTTCAAGCGTGGCTATCAGTACGGTGATATTGAGCACGGGGATACCTTCAATATTAACTTGCCCGAGGACGAAGCGGCCCCCAAATAATTCTGAATAATAAAGGGGCTGGGAAATAAGTCGCCCTAAATAATAAAAAATGCATTGAAGTTATCCATATTTGGATTCCTTCAGTGCATTTTTTACTTTTAGAGAAATGATTACGAAGAGCTTCTGCTCTTCGCCGAGCTTTAAGGGCTAATTTCGTTAAATTCATGCTCATCAGCATCATTCCGATATCATTATACACGCTTTGTTTGCCTCTCACATGTGTTCTGCGCATACCAAAGACACCTTTCATCCGTCCGAAAACGGTCTCTATGTCAATTTTACGTTGCGCATAGATTTCTTTTCCAGGTGTGCTTTCTAAATTCTCTTTTGCTTGGTGCTTAAAATATTCCCAATTAAGATTGACCGCCGTCTGGCGCTGACGTCCTGTCGGAGTTTTCGCAAGCTCATTTAAACGCTCATCCATTTGTTCAGTATCGGCTTGATAGACTTTAAACTGTCTTTGGAAACCTTTTTTATCTTTTCGCGTACGATAATATGAAAAACTAAAATGAACGCCATCTAAATCCGTATAGGAATCTTCAGCCGCATGATAGTGCCAGTTCTCACGATGCTTGGATTGGTTTCGATATTTTTTACTTTGTTCTTTATGATACATTCCGTAAGGAATCAAAGGGACTTTCTCAAAGTCATCGATAATCGCCATATAATTCTCTTCACTCCCATAACCCGCATCCGCAACAATATATTGGAACAGATCAAGCGTTGGGATTGTTTTTAAAAACGGAATGAGGGTGCGCGTATCGGTAGGGTTCGGGAAAATATCAAAGTCAATAATATATTGATGACTTGAAGCAACTTGGAGATTATAGCCAGGCTTTAACTCCCGATTTTTCATGGGATCTTCTTTCATACACATAAAGGTGGCATCGGGGTCCGTTTTTGAAAAACTGTTTCTGCCATTAAATCGTGCGTTTGCTTCCTCGTATTTCTGTTTTCGGGGTAAGAAATCCTTCATACATCGATTCCGGTGCTTTTTAAGCGTGCGACGACGTCGCTTGTGTCGAGAACCTCCTTTAGGAATGGTCGTCTCATTTTCAATTTTGCTTTCAACCTCTTCGATTGCTTCATCAAGACACGCAATAATTTTTTCAATCCCATCAGAAGTCGTTAATTCTTCTTCGGTCAAGGCGATATCGACATTCGTTTGAATAAGTTCCTCATATAAACTCGAAACATTTTCATTGAGCTTCGCTTCATAGCGTTCAATCGCTCTTCGCCAAGTAAAACTATAGATGTTCGCATCCGCTTGAATTTTTGTCCCATCGATAAATAAAGCCTCTGGGTGGATTAAACCATTGTCCCTCAGCAGCATGGTGAAAAGGATAAAAGCATACTTGATCAAGTTCGAGGCATGTTCGCTTGAACGAAAGTTATTGATCGTCTTGTAGCAAACTGGGGTATCGCCCGTTAGCCATTTCATCGGAATAGATTCTTCATTCATTCGTTCAATTTTTCGACCTGAAAACGTTGATCGACTATAGGCAAATAAACACATCTTTAATAGCATTGCTGGATGAAAAGCAGGACGTCCCGTATGAGAAGTGTCTTCCAGAATAATTTCCGTAGGAATCGAGTCGACAAATCGGCTGATCAGCCGAGCTTCATGGTCCTCAGGAATCGTAAAATCTAATTTTAGTGTTAAAGCTGTTTCCATTGTGGTATAATTTTGATACAAAGCGAGTTCCTCCTTCGGTTTGCTTACCTTTTATTATAAGGCTTGGAACTCGCTTTGTCTTTATAAAATATCAAAACGCATCAATTTATTTTCGAAATAAATTGATGCGTTTTTTATATTCTGAGACTGAGTTTTTTCCCAGCCCCTTTTGCTTAGGTGACTTGGACATATTGCATTTCATCGATGAAGGGAAAATCAGTGCGAATTTGGTCGAGCTGGCTTTTGTTGAGGGGGGTGTCAATTTCCACCACCAAGATGGCCGGGCCATTAATTTTCTTGCGTTCATTCACCATGTAGGAAATATTAATATTATGCTCGGATAGGTATTTGGTGAGGCGGGAAATCAAGCCAACGGCATCCGAGTAATATAAAATGAGCGTGGGCCGAACAGCCGTAAATTTAATGTCATATTCTTCGAGGCGCTGAACTTCAATTTTCCCCCCACCGATGGAGCTGGCAATCACCGTCACATATTTATTGGGCCCCCAGAGGTCGACGAGGACGGTGTTGGGATGGTAGTTGCCAATATTAGATTGCAGGAAGTGGTATTTTAAATCATGGTCCTTGGCTAATTTTCGGGCATCAGCAATTTCGGGGTCAAAAGTATTAAAGCCGAGGACACCAGAAATCAAAGCGACGTCGGTGCCGTGGCCGAGGTAAGTTTCCGCAAAGGAATTCATCAAACTGAAGACCACTTCTTCGGGTTCTTCGCCTAAGAGTTGCCGGGCTAGGTTTCCGATGCGGACGGCGCCGGCTGTGTGTGAGCTGGAAGGGCCGACCATGACCGGGCCGATAATTTCATAAGCGCTTTGGTAGGTGGCTGAGGAGTTGAGCTCCAGTTGGCCATGGGCGCCAAAGACCTGTTCCTTAATACTTTGCCCGGTGGGGGTGCCGGCTAAGCCACCAATGCCTGTTTCCCGCAAGGATTCGGGCATTTCATTACCGATATCGTACATGGCACCGATCACTTCATCGGGAGGAATGACGCTGCGAACGCCCGCCAGAGCCATGTCAGCCGCGACGAGGGCGGTGATAGCGTGCATGCCGTTGCGAACAATGCAAGGCACTTCCACTAAGCCGGCGACGGGGTCACAGACCAAGCCTAAGGAGTTCTTGAGAGCCAGGCCCAAGGCGTTGCCGACTTGCTCGGGTGTGCCGCCGCGCAATTCTACGAGAGCACCGGCTGCCATCGCTGTCGCCGAACCAATTTCTGCCTGGCAGCCGCCCGCCGCTCCAGAAATCGAGGCTTGGTTAGCAATCGTGAGGCCGAGCGCTGATGAGGTGAAGGCGACATTGACGAGCTGTTCTTTCGTATAGTCACCCGTATCGTACATGTGTGTTAATACAGCTGGCAAGATTCCAGCGGAGCCCGCTGTCGGTGTGGCGACGATCCGCCCCATGCTGGCATTGACTTCATTCACCGCCATGGCATTGGCGGCGGTTGATAAGGTGAAGGCATCGACGAGGGTTTCACTGGCATGTTTTTTGCAGTATTCATAGAGGCGATGGCCGTCCCCACCGGTAATACCGGTTTTAGAGAGCACTTCCTCGGTGGTTCCTTGGCGGACGGATTCGATCATGACATCAATTTGCTCGCGCATTTGTTCTTTTAACTCATCGATGGGCTTTTTTTGCAGCTCCGACTCGTTTTCTAGCATGACTTGATAAATGGGGATTTGCTGTTCGCTTGCTGTGTTAATCAAATCACGCAAACTCGTAAAGGACATAGCATCCCTCCTTGTTTCTTCCATATTCTTTTTCATTATAGGCGAAAGGTGTCCCCTTGTCGACCATTTTCATAGGAGTTTTCATCGAAGGCCTCATCAAAAGCAACTGATATAGTACAGTTTACGGGCAAGCCTTTCTTTTGTCAAATGAAGTCAATACTGCTATCCTAGCCACAAGGGAAGGTGGTCGGCATGCAGATAGAAATTAAGCAATTGAGCGAGTGGCTGTTAAACAGTTCCGTCACCTGTTTTTATGGTGGAGCTGGAACCTCGGTAGCGAGTGGTATTCGCGATTACCGCTCACGCTTTGGTCGTTGGACGGAGCTGGAGGAAAAGGGGGTTAGCCCCTTAGAATACGGGCACAGCAAACGCCTGCGCACGGATCCGGCGGGCTTTTTTCGCGATAATCCGGTGCTCAGTACAAATGCCAAACCGGCCACGACCCATAAATTGTTAGCCCACCTTGAGCAGGAAGGCCATGATATTCGCGTCATCACACAAAATATTGACGGCTTGCATCAGGCGGCGGGCCAGCGCTATGTGTTGGAGTTGCATGGGAATGAACATGAATCCTACTGCCTCGACTGCCACCGCCATTATGAGACCGCTGAGGTTAAGAAGGATGCGGCAGGGATTCCGCGCTGTGACATATGCCAGGGAATTGTCCGCCCCACGGTGGTCTACTTTGGCGATGATATTCCTAAATCTGACATGGAAGAAGCGGCCTATGTGCTCAAGGCCAGTGACTTATTGATTTTAGCGGGGACGAGTTTGTCGACCCCCGTTGCGAAGCGCCTACTGCAAAACTTCCAAGGCGACCATCTGGTAGTCATTAACCTGGAGCCAGTCGATATTGAGCCCTTAGCGATTGATTTCTTCCTCGAGGAACCGGTGGACGATGTTTTTCGCGCCTTACAATTGGAGATGGGCCTTGATCTATAATTGAAGAAAGCTGCCTGGTGGAGTGCTGGGCAGCTTCTTTTTTAAGGTTTAGTATGTTGAATGACTTTTTGGGCAAGTAATTGGATGCCGCCGATAGAATTGGTCTGGTAGAGGGCACCGCTCACCAAATTGCCATGGGCATGGCAGCGGGGCAGGCGGCCATACACTGGCGAAATGATTTCTTGGGTGGGGGCATAGATGCTTAAGCCCCCAGCTGGATCGACTTGGGCAAGATGCTGGTTGAATAAGGCGGCCAATAAAGGCTCGTTAGCTCCTAAATTTTCAAAAGAAAAGTCCCAACCGGTCGCATTAATGACCCAATCGACCTCCTGCAAGACCGCACCGGCTGTATTTTTGAGTTGGAAGGTATCGGCTTGCGGTGACTGCTCGATGGCGGCGACTGCAGTGCTTAGGGTTAATTGCCCATCTTCCTGGGCTTGGAGCAGGCAGTCTACTGAAGTTTGGGGCTGCTTGCCTTTCACCAAGTCGAACAGCCGCTGGTATTTCGCTTGGAAGGCTTCTCGATCCTTACGGTAGCAAAAAGGCCAATAATGGTTGAGGAGGCGCGTCATCTGGGTGGCGATTGCTTCGAAGGTGAGAAGGTCTTGGCGAAGCGCCTTGGGGGATGCTTTGGGACGGAGGCCAGCTTGCAGGACACTTTTTCGCAGCTTATTGATATTCAAGGCACAATGTGTACACTCGGCCAGAAGGGCTTCGTTTAAAGCGGTATGGGGCAAGTGCCCCTGATGGGCGGCCAGCAAGCTGTCGAAGTGCGCTGGGGTTAGAAATTTAAAAGTAACATCAGCTTGGGCGTCATCTTGTCCTAGAATGGGAAAATATCCCCCGCGGGAAAAGGCGGTAATCTGTTCCACTTGGCGGACCTTGGCGGCATATTTAATGGCGTCAATTGCCGAAAGACTGGTGCCAATGATGGCCAAGCGACTGCTGGCTGTAATTTCTTTTGGCCAAGTTTTTAGGGGATAGGGTTGGCTTAAGTATTGAGGGGAACCTACGAGCTGGTAAGGATCCAGGTGGGGCACCTCACCGGTGCAGAGGTGAACTCGGTCAAAAATACCCACTTGTTTTATGCCGTTTTTGACCCAGGTGCACTGATAGGTGGCTGTTGGATGGTCGAAATGAAAGCCGGTTACCTTGGCTTTCACCCATTGGGCTTTTGAAATTTTTAATAAATGGAAAGCTTGCTCGCGCAGGTAACGGCCGAATAGAGGCCGGCTCGTATAAGCGGGCACGTCACCGAGCTTCTCTTCTAACCAGGTGGCGTAGTGGCTAGGCCGATTAGGGTAGGCGCTCAAGTCAATGGAGCGGGTGTTCATTAAGGCTTCCTCACTGTCTGGAGCAAAGGGTAAGCCGTAGCCGAAGCTCTCTTCGGGCGCTAGGCAGGTAATTTGGTGTGGCGTTTTGCTCGTTGCATAGGCGGCTAGAACGGCACAACCGCTAATGCCCATGCCAATAATTGCAATATTTTCCTTTCGCATTTTATCCCCTCATCTATTGAATAATCTCCATAGCTATCTTAGCGATGATCAACCTAAAAAGCTAGGCTTTCGATATTAAAAACCAGCACTCAAAAAGGGCGCTGGTTTTATGCTGGGGGCTTAATTGATTTGATACTTTTTCTTCAACTGGTCGAGCCGAATTAAACCACTGGGAGTGAGCTGGTAGGTGTGATCCTCCTGCTGGATCATGATCTCCTTCTTTGAGAGCAGTTTCTCTAAGAGCGGCTGCAGTTTTTCTTTTTGCCATTGTAGGTGCTGGTGGATGCTTCTTGTGCCTAGTTCTTCCTTGGCCTCGTCCGCGTTACTGTGGTGGGCGATATGAAGGAGGACTAGGGCTTCCTTAAATTCCCGGCGCTTGCGTCGGCGGCTAAGGTATTGCGTTAGGACACCTTGGCGATGGCAGAAAAGTGTGGCCAAGAAGGTGAGGCCGGCCACCGTGGCGGTCATGCCTGCCATAGAGACATTCCAGTGCAGGGCTAAAAAATAACCGAGGCAGGAATTTAAAATAGCATACAACACTGTGTTGAAGAGCATTTGGCCAAGGGTTTTACTGATGAGATTTGCAGCGGCGCCGGGGGCGATGAGGAAGGAGATGACCAGGATGGCTCCCACGGCGTCAAAAGCCACGACCGTTGTGAAGGAAGTGAGGGTCATCAGCCCGTAAAACAGGAAAGCGCCAGAAAAACCGGCTAATTTAGCAAATTCTGCGTCAAAGGTATTGGCCTTCAATTCCTTATAGAGCAGGGCGATGAAGGCGGAATTGATGATGAGTAGGACGAGCATTTCGAGCATCGCCTTGGGCAAGCTCAAGCCTAAGAAACTGACCCGATTGAGAGGGGTTAAAATGACTTCTCCCATTAAAACACAGTCGGCATCCAAGTGTACATTCTGCCCGTAACGGGTCAGGAGAATGACCGCAATGGCGAAGAAGAAAGGATAGACCAGTCCGATAGCATCGTTTCCCTTCACCAGCCCTGAGCGCGGCAAGGTCTCGGTACTCCAAACGGTGATGAGGCCAAAAATAGCCGCCCCGATGGTCAACCAGGGTGAGGCCACGTCTTTGGTCAGGAAATAAGCGAGAACGAGGCCGAGTAAAACCGAGTGTGAAATGGCGTCTGCAATCATGGCAAGCCGCCGTAACACTAAAAAGCTGCCGATTAATCCGCAAGTCACAGCGGTAATGATGAGCACACCGAGGACTTCGTGGTCACTCTGGAGGACATACTGAAGCGTTTCCCACCAAGTCATGCTACCGCCTCCTTTCTAGCAGTTGCTTGAGCACGCCATGGGGGCCAAACAACATCGAGGCAAAGGCCGCCAGGCTCATAACAATAATAATCGCTGGCCCAGTGCTGACCCCATTATAGGCGGTGGAGAAATAGGTGCCAATGATCGCAGAGCAGCCCCCCACTAAGGCGCTTAAGGCGAGGACGTGGGCGAAGTGGTGGCTCCATTGCAGGGCCGTGAGGGGCGGAGCAATGAGTAAGGAAGCGATCAGGATCGTGCCCACCAGCTTTAAGCCTATGGTGATGATTCCCATACTCATGAGCATGATGACGGCTTGCAGGAAGCTTGTGCGGTAGCCCAGTGTTTTGGCATAGGTATCATCAAAAACAAAAACTTTAATTTCCTTATAGAAGAGGGCAAAAAGGACGAGAACAGCGAGGGCAACCCCTAAAATGATTTTGAGATCATCTTCCATAATGTAAGAGGCTTGGCCGAAAATATAAGTTTTTAGGCCGGCCTGAGAGGCTTTGACAAACTTATCATGGCCTTGGATGAAGGTTTTTAAAACCATGCCGAGGCCAAAAAAGCTGGATAAGGTGATGGCTAAGGCGGCATCTAGGGGCAGGCTGGAGTGGTGGTCGATCACTTGAATACACAAGAAGGCCAAAACCCCCACAAAGGCAGCCCCTAAGAGTAGCAGCAAGGGCTCGCGGGACATGAACACAATGAAGGCTAAAATGATGCCGGGGTAAGTGGCATGGCCAATCGCATCCCCAATCAAAGCTTGCCCCTTTAGAACGTTGACGGTGCCTACCACACCAGCAGCGCTGGCGAGTAGGAAAGTCGCTATGGCAATCAGTTGGAAGGAATAGCTGCCTAAAATATCAAAGTTAAGCATAACGCCCACCTCGATGTCGTGCTGCCAGCATCTGTGCTTCGATCAAGTTGTCCTCAGTGAACACTTCACATACGGGACCTTGGGCGATGAATTTTTTGTTTAAAATGACAACATAGTCAAAATAATCCTCTAAAGTATTGAGATCGTGATGAACAACGATGGAGGTCTTCCCTTCATTTTGTGCTTCAGCGAGGAAATCGATGATGATTTGTTCGGTTTTCTTGTCCACCCCGGCTAAGGGTTCATCCATAAAGTAAATATTAGCATGCTGGGCAATCGCACGGGCGATAAAAACCCGTTGCCGCTGGCCGCCCGAAAGCTGGGAAATTTGCCGGTGCCTGAAATCCGCTAGGCCGATACGTTCTAGGGCAGCTTGGGCGAGTTCTTTGTCTTGGGCTTTCGGCCGTTTGAGCCAGCCCAAGTGGACGTAGCGACCCATCAATACGACATCCTCCACGGTTGTAGGGAAATCCCAATTGACGCTGGAGGTTTGCGGAATATAGGCAACTTGCCGGTAAACTTCCTTAAAAGGTCGCCCTAAGACGGTGATTTGCCCGGAAAAAATGGGTTGGAGGCCGAGGATGCCTTTGATGAGAGTTGATTTTCCGGCGCCATTGGGTCCAATAATGGCTGTACGGGAATTTTTAGGAATATCCACGTCAATATCCCATAAGACCGGCTTGTCTTGATAGGCCATGGTTAAATCTTCTACATGAATTAAACTGGGTTCGTTGGGCATAAAATCCTCATTTCTATAAAGGGCAAAAGGCTGGCTAAAAGCCAACCTCTTGCCTGGTGCTTATTTCAGATATTCTGTCATCAATTTCACATTATGCCGGTACATATCAAGATAGGTGTCACCGGCTTCGCCCTGGGGCGCTAAGGAGTCGGAGAATAATTCCTTGCCATCGCCGTGCACCACTTCCACGCTATGGCCTTTCGCTTGGCAGGCTTCCTGGAGCTTCTGCATGCGGGCAGGATCGGTGGTGGACTCAGCAAAAATAGCTTTGATTTTGTGTTCGACGATGAAGTTCACGGTATCATCGACGTCTTTGTTAGCAACTTCGGAATCGGTGCTGACACCTTGGGGTGCTTTGACGGGCATGTCATAGCGCCTGGAGAAATAGTTGAAGGCGTCGTGGGGCGTAATCAAATAGCGTTGGTCTTTGGGAATACTATTTAAAGCCTCACGGTTTTCCTGATCCAATTCGTCTAATTTAGCCAGATAGCTTTCAGCATTTTTCTCAATCGTTTCGGTATCATTTGGTAGTAATTCTTCTAAGTACTTGGCACAAGCCTGGGTCGCTTTCTTGTAGAGGTCGATATCGAACCAGAAGTGCGGGTCAACTACCGTGTCGCCGTCCTCATCCATCTCGCCGATCTCATCCTCCTTGAAATCAGCAGTGACGGCCTTGCCTTTACTTTCGAGCACATCCACCATTTTCCCTTCAAAATGCAAGCCGTGGTAAATTAAGAGATCAGCCTGCTTGATCTTTTCCAGATCCTGAGGCTTGGCTTCGTAGAGGTGAGGGTCTTCACCAGCGGGGATAATCATGTCGACATCAACCTTATCGCCGGCTAGATTTTTGACCATGTCACTTAAGAAAGAGGTCGTGACGACGACACGGGACTTATCGGATGTTTTTTCAGCCGTGTTGGCTGTTTTTTCGTTGGACTTCCCTTGGCCACAGGCGAAGAGCAGGCTCGCTCCCAGTAGTAGGACAAGGAAAGCTTTTATTTTATGTTTCATTTTATTCCTCCTTGGCATTTTGCTTAAAGCAAGATAAATTAGCTGTGCCTAAATATCCAGTTAAAAAATAAAGCGCGCTTTAGGCTGGCCTAAACAAATCATAACTGATGCTTGTTATTTTGGCAAGCCTAAATCGTAATTATTTTGCTTTAGGCAAAAAATGGCAGGCTAAGTCATATTTTCAAAAAAATAAGAAGCCTTTTCTGACTTGGGGTTTAGCGCTATCTGTCAAGGCTTTCTTGCCAATATGAACAAAAAATGGTTTTATTTTCGCTGGAATTTTTGTTAAGATTGATTTACGTCTAAAATTTTAATTTAAATTTATAAGGAGGTTGTTGCATGGAACGAACGCAAAAAAGTACATTGCAGAAGTTCCTGGACTGGGTAGAGCGCGTTGGTAACCGATTGCCCCATCCAGTAATTATTTTTATCATTTTAGCAGTCATTATTGCGGTGATTTCAGCAATTTTGCATAGTTTGGGCGTGAGTGCGACTTATTTTGACGCCAAGGCCAATGAGGAAGTCACCGTGCAGGCGGTGTCCTTGTTAGATGGCGATGGCTTACGCTACATTTTTGATAGTGCCGTTGAGAACTTTACCGGCTTTGCACCTTTAGGGAACGTGTTGGTCACCATCCTCGGGGTGGGGGTCGCTGAAGGAACCGGTTTGATTGCGGCGGCTTTGAAAAAATTGATTACCCGCGTGCCGAATGCCTTACTCACAGCTGTGGTGGTTCTCGCCGGGATTATTTCAAACATTGCAAGTGATGCGGGCTATGTCGTGGTGGTACCGCTCGGGGCTCTCGTTTTTGCCGGAGCGGGTCGTCATCCCTTGGCTGGTTTAGCCGCTGCCTTTGCTGGGGTGTCCGGGGGTTTCTCGGCCAATTTAATTTTTGGGCCAACCGATGCCTTGCTTTCGGGGATTACGAATGCAGCCTTAGAGAGTGTGGGCATGGATTACACGGTGTCCGTGACGGGGAACTGGTATTTCCTCGTGGCTTCGACCGTCATCTTAACGCTTGTGGGCACTTGGGTGTCCTTGAAAATTGTTGAACCCCACTTAGGGACCTATACCGGTGCTTTGAAGAAAGACGATCAACCCCTCACCGAAGTTGAGCATCGGGGCTTAAGAAATGCGGGCATTACCCTCGTCATTCTTTTGATTATTTCAGCTTTGATGATGATCCCGGATTGGGGTCTCTTCAAAACAATTGATCCTGATACTGGGAAGTATTCCTTGGAAGCTTTCCTCAATGGGGGCTTGATTTTCTATCTCTTCCTCATGTTCAGTATTCCGGGGATTGTTTATGGGGTCACCACTAAAGCCATCAAATCCTCTGGCGACTTTGTTGAAGCGATGGCGGGTTCCATGCGCTCCATGGCATCCTTTATTGTGCTTGCCTTCTTTGCTGCTCAGCTGATTGCCTATTTCTCTTATACAAATATTGGCTTGCTATTAGCGAGTGGTGGGGTCAATCTCTTGGAAAAAGTCGGCCTGACCGGCTTACCATTGATTATTGCTTTCATTCTCTTGGCGGCCTTCGTGAATCTCTTTATCGGTTCAGCTTCAGCCAAGTGGGCCATCATGGCGCCAATTTTCGTGCCGATGTTCTACCAATTAGCCATGTCGCCAGAGTTGACACAAATGGCTTACCGGGTCGCCGACTCGTCCACCAATATCATTTCACCGTTGATGAGTTACTTTGCGATGATTTTGGTCTTCATGCAGGACTACGATGAGGACAGTGGCTTGGGTACTTTAGTTTCCATGATGCTGCCTTACTCTATCGCCTTCCTCATATTCTGGACCCTGCTACTCGCTGCCTGGTACTTGCTGGGCTTGCCTTTAGGGCCAGGTGCACCACTCTTCATTTAAAAATCACAAAAAGCCGTCCCCTCGGGGCGGCTTTTTTTATTGTATTAGAATACTAAATGTTTAGGCGTCTCGGTTTTAAAGCGCAGGCCTTTGGGATAGTAATTTTTCACGGTGCCTTGTACCTGCTTGCCAAGACCGACGATGAGGCCCTTAAAATTTAGCAAGATGAAGCCTTGGTGGCCCGGGTGGGGGAAGGTTTCCCCTGCCACGTAGGCCTGCCAGTCGCTCGGGGTCAGCTCGATTTGCGGGAGGGTGTCGGTATTTTTAACGGCCAAGCTTAAGGCGAAGCTGGGCTCAAAACGATTTTTGCGGAAGGCACCGAGGTGGAGGCCGTTTTTGTGCAGGCGTAAGGCATCTAAGGCTGGCAAACGCGGGTCCAGGGCCCAGAGATGTTGGCCAAAAGCGCGGAGTTGATAGCGGGCCAGCTCAAAAGCAAGCGGCCAAGCGGCCAGAAAACTTTGCCAGTCCTTTTGTTGTTTGGGATCTAGGCCTTGATGGGAGCGGGGCCGCTTTTTCTTTTTGCCTTTTTTACGGCTCGGTTGAAGCGTAGCTAAGGCTTCATTTAGGGTTAGCTTGGCAATAAAATGCCCTTCGCCAAAACCATCCATGGGCCAGACGCGGCGAGCTTTCGTCAAGTCGGGTCCTAAGCCCCAGGCCGTTTGGGCGGGCCGAGTGCCGGGGAGGTCAACGGCTTCTAAAGTCAGGGGAAAATTTTCCAAGAGCCAGCTGATGATTTCTTCATTTTCCTCAGGGGCAAAGGTACAGGTGGAGTAGACCAATTGGCCCCCAGGCTTTAGCATCTGGAGGGCTGCTTGTAAAATGGTTTTTTGGCGGTCGGCACAATGACGGGGCGTTTGGGCGGTCCATTCCGCCATGGCGTGGGGATGCTTTCGTAACATACCCTCCCCAGAACAAGGGGCATCGACGAGAATTTTGTCGAAGTAAGCGGGGAAATGTGGGGCTAAGGCGTCCGGCTTGGCCTCCGTCACGATACTGTTGGCGCTCCCCCAGCGCTCTAAATTTTCGGCCAGAATTTTGGCCCGCTTGGGGACCGGTTCATTAGCGACCAAGAGCCCCTCCCCCGTGCCCAAAACACTAGCGATTTGCGTCGCCTTACTGCCTGGTGCGGCACAGAGATCTAAAACGCAGTCATCGGGCTTTGGGTCCAAAGCCAGCACTGGCAGCATGGCGCTGGGCTCCTGGCTGTACAAGTAACCTGCTTGGTGGGCGGGGCAATGGCCGGAGATCGACCCATAATAAGCTTGGGGCACCCCTGGGATAGCCGCGGCATGTTCGAGTTCTTCTCTAAGCATTGCACTTTGGGGCTTGCTGGGGTTAGCGCGGTAGGCCTGCTGGGCGTCGCCTGTCAGGCTTTGGAAGAAGGCGGTCGCCTCTTGGCCTAGCAGTTTTTCATATTTACTTTGGAAGGTTTTCTTTAAGGTCATGCTAAACCTCTTCCTGGCGAGCTCGCCTGGCTTGCCGGCGGTTATAGAGGAAGGTTAAAACGGCCCCTAGGAAAATGAACAGGTAGCCCAAAAAACTGCCGCCATCCGGCACTTGCTGGAGGAAGATAAAACCTAAAAGTCCGCTAAAAATGATACTGCTGTAGTCAAAAATGGAAATTTCGCTGGCTGGGGCAAAGCGGTAGGCGTAAGTAACGCCAAATTGTCCCACACTGGCTGCTAAACCCGTTCCTAAGAGCATCAATAGGCTTCTTAGGGGCATAGGGGTGTAGGTAAATAACATAAAGGGCACGCAAGCCAGGCAGGAAAAAGCGGAGAAGAAAAGCACCGTCAAGCTGGGCTCGACCCCGAGTTGATTTAAGTAACGGACCGTGGTATAAGCACCACCTGCACATAAGCCACCGACCACGCCGGTGAGATAGGGGAAGAGGCTAGCGGCTGCTCCCGTGGGCTTACTGATGAGTAGCACCCCTAGGAAGGCCAAAGCCAGGGCATAGAGATGGGGGCGAGCCATTTTTTCCTTCAAGAATACGGCGGAGAAAATAAGCGTGGCAAAAGGCGCTAATTTGTTTAACACCGAGGCGTCGGCGAGGAGCAAGCGATCTAAGGTGTAGAAGTTCAGCCCCATTCCTAAAGTCCCTAAGATGCTACGTAGAAATAATATGCGCCAAGGCACATTTTTAATTTTAGTGTGGGGAGTTTTTTTCTTGCTTTCCCAAAGGGTGAATAAGGCAATACCAATTGCAACTAAGTTACGAAAAAACATTTTCTGCACTGTCGGCAAGTCCCCTGAGAGAGGAATCGATAAATTCATCAGGGCAAAACCGAGGGCAGATAAGAGGATGCAGGCGATCCCCTTTAAACGAGAATAGTTGGTCATAGGGTCTCCTTTCTGAAATTTTATCCACAAAATAGTATAGCATGTCTGGACGGCTTTTGTTTGTTTCGGGGCGGAAGCTTCGTTATACTAGAGATGATATTACGAATTAGAAATTCTTAAGGAGGCGATAGGATGGGTTTATTGGTTGCTGGCCAGTGGGTCGATCAATGGTATGATACCGAAAAAACGGGGGGACATTTTGAACGTCAAGAGTCAAGTTTTCGCAATTGGGTGACCCCTGATGGCTCCCCTGGCCCCAGCGGTGTCGGTGGCTTTCAGGCGGAAGCTGGCCGCTACCATCTCTATGTGAGCTATGCCTGCCCTTGGGCTTGCCGGACGCTCATCATGCGGTCCTTGAAGGGCTTAGAGGACATGATCTCAATTTCGGTGGTCCACCCGCACATGGGCGAGCACGGTTGGACGTTTGCAGAAGGTGAGGGCGTTATTCCCGATCCTATCCTAAACGCCGCCTATCTCTATGAAGTTTACACGCATGTGAACCCCAAATTTACCGGCCGCGTGACCGTGCCTGTTCTCTACGATAAGAAAAAAGACACCATCGTCAGTAACGAAAGCTCGGAAATTATGCGCATGTTTAATGCTGCCTTCGATGAGGTGGGCGCTAAGCCAGGCGACTACTACCCCGAAGAACTCCGGGCGGAGATTGATGAGATGAATGCTTTTGTTTATCCTAACATCAATAATGGCGTCTATAAGACCGGTTTTGCCACGAAGCAAGCGGTTTATGATGAAGAAGTGACTAAGGTTTTTAAAGCCTTAGATCAATTGGAAGAGCACTTGGCCCAGCGCGATTACCTGGTAGGGGAGCAGCAAACAGAGGCCGACTGGCGTCTCTTTACGACGTTGGTGCGTTTCGATTCGGTTTACTTTGGCCACTTTAAGTGCAACCTTCGTTCCCTAACCAGCTACCCCAACCTATGGGAATATACGCGGCGGCTCTACCATGTGCCTGGGGTCAAAGAGACAGTCAATTTCTCCCACATTAAGCGCCACTACTATGGCAGCCATCCCACGATTAACCCGACTGGAATCGTGCCCAAGGGACCGGAATTAGACTGGAGTTTAGCGAGAAAAGGTTAATTTACCATGGCAAAAATAACAGCAACTTACCAAGAACTTGGCGGGCGCGATGCCAAAAAACTAGCGGCCACAATTGTTAAAAAACTTCGCCACCAGCGGCAATTATCTCAAGCGGAACTGGCGAGACTTTGTGGGCGCCGGCAAAGTTATATTTCCCGTATTGAATCTGCCCAGCAGAACATTAGCTTAGCCACTTTGCTGGAAATTGTGGAAGCAGCCGGTGCCGAATTGACCATTGACCTGACGGAGAAGTCATAAGAGAAAAGCCTAGTGCTTGGGCCTAGGCTTTTTTAGTTGGGGGAAGTCATGTAAAATGAGCCTAAGGAAGTGAGGGATTCCATGGGAAAAAAACCCATACGTTTACAAGATATTGGCAACCAGCCTAAAAAATCGGCCCGCATGCGGCGGTTGCCTGCTGAGGAGGAAAATTTAGTCCAGAAAGCAACGCGTCTTAAGGCTCAGAAAAAAGCAAAGAAGCAGTCCAGCGCAATACAAAGCTCAGGGCAGGGACCCCAAAAGGAAAGGCTGGCGGGTGGGAAAATCACGAAGATTGAAGTCCAGAAGCGCCGGCAGGATCGCTTTAATATTTACGTTGACGATGTTTTTGCCTTAGGCGTGAGTGAAAATGTTCTGGTGAAATTCGCCTTGGCTAAGGGCCAGGAGCTCTCCCCCAAGGAACTCGAAGCACTTAAGGAGGCGGAGGGCTTCCAAAGTGCTTATGCCCTCGCCTTGCGCTATTTGAATAGTCAATTGCGTTCTGAAGAGGAAGTGCGTCAGCGTTTGGCGCGGGAAGCTTATAGTGAGGAGCAAATTGCTGACGTTATCAATAAGTTAAAAGGCCTCGCCCTCTTAGACGATTTAAATTATGGGGAGAGCTATACCCGGACAGCCATGCGCCTAAATCGGAAAGGGCCGCGGGAGATTAGAAAGTACTTGCAAAGGAAGGGCTTGTCCAAGGCTGATATGGAGGCGGCCTTACAGGTGTATGATCCGAATGTGATGCGGGAGAATGCCTATACCCTGGCCACTAAAAAATTTAAGAAGGATCGTAAGCGTCGCTCCCAACGAGAGGCTCAAAATCGGGCCATCCAGCATCTCTTAGGCAAGGGCTATCCGAGCGGTCTCAGCCAGGAAGTGGTCCAAGTGATTAGCCGGGAATATGCCGATGAGGATTTGGAACAAGCGGCCTTAGCGAAGGAATTAGCCAAATTGAAGCGCCGGCACCGCCGTCTGCCGCCTAAGGAACGCTATTATAAAATTAAAAGTGCCCTTTACCAGAAGGGCTACCCCACAGAGCAGTTAAGCGAGGAGGAATTTTTTGACGAAGACTAAATACCAAGATGTAAATTTAAAGGCTTGGCTGGGCCAAGGGGCGATTACTGACTTAGGGCCTGAAATAGCGGGGGTCAGGCTTTGGGGCCCAAGGACCAATGCGCAGTTTAGGAAGACACTTTTGGCCTGGTATGACCGAGCCGGCCGCCGCTTGCCCTGGCGGACGAAGCGCACAGTTTATCGTAGCTGGGTATCAGAAATTATGCTTCAGCAAACGCAGGTGCAAACGGTGATTCCTTACTATCAAAATTTTATGGCCCAGTTTCCCAGCATTAAAGCTTTAGCAGCAGCTCCCGAAGAAGAAGTGTTCAAAGCTTGGGAAGGCTTGGGCTATTATTCTAGAGCCCGCAATCTGCAAGCCGCCGCCAAGCAAGTGATGGCGGATTTTAACGGTCATTTTCCAGAAAAGTATGCTGACATGCTGAAGTTAAAGGGGATTGGCCCCTACACGGCGGCTGCTATTAGCTCCATGGTTTTTCAAGAGCCGCGGGCAGCCATTGACGGCAATGCCATGCGCGTTTTCTCCCGCCTGTTGATGATTAATGTGGATATCAGTTCCAGTCCGGCCCGGCGAGTTTTCCAAGCAGTGGGGGATTATTTAATTGCTCCTGAGCGTCCTGGAGACTTCAATCAAGCGATTATGGATTTGGGCAGCAGTTACGAGCGCGCTAAGGCCCCAGAGCCTGATAAAAATCCGGTCCGGGACTTTAATCTTGCAATTTTAACGGGGACGACCCTACAATATCCGGTTAAGAAGAAAAAAGTCAAAGTCCAAGACCGCTACTTAGAAGCCCTGATCCTAGAAAATGAGGCCGGTGAATTTCTCCTGCAGAAGCGCGAACAGACGGGCTTGTTACGGCATATGTGGCTCGTCCCCCTCTTCAATGAGCAGGAGAAAGCTTACGAAGATCTGGGCCCCTTGTTTGAGGAGGATGAAGAAAATGAAGATAGCCTGCTGGTTCAAGAGGCGGAAGCGACTTATGAGCTTTTAGATACGGAGCATCCACAAGTGCTGGGTGAAGTTGTCCACCAGTTTTCCCACCGGCGCTGGCACGTGCGTGTCTACTACGCTAAAACCCAGGTCAAAAAGGAGGAGCTAGACACTGCCATGGGTCCCGCTGTTTGGGTGGCGCCCACTAACCTAAAAAAATATGCGACGTCTGCCTTACAGGAAAAAATCTGGTCCCTCTTGCCTCAAAAAGAGGGGTAAAGAAAAAAGCAGCCTTTCGTTGGCTGCTTGGCTGGTATTAGACCAGTTTTTGTATGAATACATTCGGGTCAAAAGTTACCTACCATTAATTAATTTTTAATGTTTGCGGCGCCGTTTCCGATATTGCCTTTGGGTTAATTGGCAGTAACGTTCATACCATAAATCGACATAGGCCGCACTGAAGGGACCTATACCTTCACGAATCCAGCGGTCCAATTCATAGAGGTAGCTGGTGACAATATAGTCGATATCGTAAGGGTAGCCCATCTTAGCGCCATGCTCGAGGTACTCGTCCACATCCAATAATCTTTTCTCCCCATTTGGGAAGATCTTAATGTCTAAATCATAGTCAATATATTTCAGCCCTTCTTCGTCCAGAAGGTAAGGCGTGGCTAGATTGCAGTAATAGGATGTACCGCGCTGACGGATCATTGTGACGATATTAAACCAGTACTTCTTGTGGAAGTAGAGTAAGGCCGGCTCATGGGTTACCCAACGCCTATCATTGGCTTCGGTAACGAGCGTATGGTCATTGCAGGCGATCAGACTTTGGTCGCTTGTCTTCAGTACCATACAATCATGCCAGACTCGGTGCAGACTGCCGTCGTGCTTGTAGCTTTTGACCGCGATAAATTCACCTTCACGTGGTTCTCGCATCAAAATTCCTACTTTCTGCCCAGTGTATTCAAAACAATGCTTCTCCAGTATAACATAGGAGCTTGGTAAAAGGTAAGTTGAATGCTGGCAGCTGGCAGGTTAAAATATTACTTCCCTGACTGAGCTTACGGCAACACTGACGACTCTTCTAAAGTCACTTGTTTTCCTTAAACTTAATATTCAAACAGAAGACGAGCCGGCTTTTATGGTACAATAAGATGAGACTTAAAAGATGGGAGTGTTACAATGAACCGCTCACAGAGAAAAACACTCATCACGATCTTAGCAGCGATTGTGGTGGGCTTGGCGATCGTGGCGACGAGCTATGTCATCGGAAAGGGACGTGAAGAAAAACATCTCGCCCAAGATGAACCCACTGAGCTAGAAGCCCAGTCCAAGAAAGATCAGGATGAGAAGCTGACTGAAGATTTTGATGTGAAGGCTTTTGAAGCATCACGCCAGTCGGCAACCGTGTTAGATTATTTGAAATATGTCAAAGCTATGGGTGAAAAGCCCAAAGTGATGGGCGTGCAGACGACGGCGATCCAACGTGAACTGCTGACTGGGGCCATGGCGCAGCTGGCGAAGGGGCTGCCCTTAGAAATGACAGAAACGATTGATTATAGTGAAAGTGCCTGGGCGGACTGGAGTGAAAACCTCCCTGAGGTAGTGGCGGAGAAAAAGCCCCATGTGCTGATGGTGCCTGTCAACGCCTGGCCTTGGTATAGTGAGGGCAAAACTCTGGAAAATACGGTGCGGGAATATCAATTACTTTATGCCCGCCTGCGGGAGGCGAATCCGGATACCCTTATTCTCTTCACCGTCATGCCGGTGTTAAGCACCGATGAGATGGCTCTCTCCTATACCAGTCGCTTAAATGAAGCACTCGGTGAAGCCGGCCTAACCACCTTGGGCTTAGAGCGTGACTTCCAAGCACAGGTTGAAAAGGAGAGTCTAGACGATTTCTATCAGGCAGAAGAGAATGTCCTCACTGAAAAAGGCAATGAAGCCCTACAAAATATCTTAGTTAAAGCTCTTAAGGAAAATAAAATTGATACACGCCGTGGCTATCGGGGGAAGACGGATGACTTAGCGGCTTTAAAAGCTAAGGCAGAAAGTATTGAGGCAGCGAAGGAAGAAGAAGCCGCAGCGGCAGCGGCTGCCCAACGTCAAGCCGAAATTGAAGCTTCTCGAGCTGCCGAAGAGAAGCGGCAAAAAGAAGCAGAAGAGGCACGCCGCCGGGAGGAAGCGGCCCAACAGCAGACGCCCTCGCCCAACCCAATGCCCCAACAACCCGCCCCGCAGCCGGCTCCAGAACCCCAAAATCCTCCGGTTAATCAAGGAGGAAATCATGGCGTTGGCCAGGGCACGCCTCCAGGTGGAAATTAGGAAATGAATAGCAGGCTAAAGCCGAAAAGCTCAGAAGGTGAAGACTTCTGAGCTTTTTTTAGGAACGCTGTTCGCGGCCGGTTAGGCTGTCAGCACGGAATTCATCCTCCCCGTGGTATTTATGGTAGCTTCTAACCAGCATATTCAAATGGACTAAGGCATCCTCGTAGCGAATGATGGCACTCGCAATGAGGATGAGGGCGTTACTTCGCTCCAGTTCAGAGCGATCCACTTGCTCACCGGAGAGATGGGCTTCTTTGAAAATATTTTCCATTAATTCCTGCCGGTAGTCGGCGGAAGATTTGAAGAAATTAACTTCATCGGGGGAAATGCGGCCATCAAATTTAAGAAAAATTTGCTCGTGGGCTGCGCATAAGGTTTCAATACGCTCGCGTATTTGCAGGCGCAGGGGATCGGGAATTTCAAAAATGATATAAGTATGTTCATGTAAAATGCGGAGAAGACGGGTGGATTGGTAGAGCGCTTTTTGGAAGCTGCGAAAAATAACCAGTTTTCGTTTGAACTCCGTAATTCCCTTAATTCGCCACCACAAGTATTCATCACGCATAAGGTCGAAGAGATATTCCGTATGGGCGAAGCGTTTCCTCATCCAACTAATATCGGAATTAAGTGTTGAGTATTCACCATTCTTCCTTAAAATAGCCCGCAAGCGGATAAGGACTTCGGTGTTGGTCGTATTAATGTCATCATAGAGAACAGCGTCATATTTGGGCGGGAAAATGAAGGTGTTGATGACAAAAGCAATAAAGACACCTAAAATACTTTCTACCACCCGCATTACCGCGGCGTGCTGGACTAATTCCTGGCCATTAAAGCCATCATAGGGTGCTAGCATAATGATCACCACTGCGATGGTAGCAAGCGGGATCACATCGGTTAAATGAAGAAAGTTTAAGACTAAAATAAACAAGATGACCGCTAGGCCGACAATCATGGCGTTATTGCCGAAAAAATAATACATGGCCATCGCCATGACGCCACCCAGGATGGCAGCAATAATACGCTCTAAGACTGTGGACCAAGTTTTTCCGACGGATTGCTGCATAGCAAGCACTACCGTAAAGGCCGGCATGGTTGGATCAATACCCGGCAGGAGATTTGCAATGATAATGGCTAGGGCGACCCCAAAGCCGGTTTTGATTGTTCTTGCCCCCAGTTTCATATTGTTATAACTCCTTTTTCAATTGTTTACTCTAAGATTAGCATGAAAAATACCTTTCTAAAAGTTATAACACAAGCCTCTAGAAGCTTTTTAACTTTCTTTTTTTAAAAAAGATCGCTACAATAAGAGGTGGACTATGTATAGAAGCTAAAGAGAGGAGGCTTGACATGCAACTAAACACTGATCAACAACAAAAGTATCAGGATACTTTAGATAGTTTAGCTCAGCATCACGTGCGCTTTACCCCACAAAGGCGGGCGATCATTAAATATTTGATTTGCAGCGATCGCCATCCCAGTGCCGAAGACATTTATGACGATTTGCTTGATGATTTCGATAGTCTGAGTTTAGCTACGGTTTACAATAACTTGCGCTTGCTGGTGAAATTAAATGTCGTTAAAGAGCTTAAATCTGGCGGGGGAGCTAGCCATTACGATTTTGAGCTGAACAAGCACTATCATGTGATTTGCCGAGGATGCGGCCGCATTATGGACTTGGATTATCCCATGCTCACGAGCCTAGAAAATTTTGCCGCTGAGCGAACGGGCTACCGAGTCGATGGGCATCAAATCGAATTCTACGGCCTTTGCCCGCTTTGCTTGGAAAAACAACAGGCAAAGTAGAAATTTTCCCTTAGACGAATGGCTTCCTACTATTAATATACTCGCAGCTCAATTTTTTGGGATCTCTGAATTCAAAAAACTTTGCAAAAAAGAGTTGACAACTTACCAAACTATTTGCTAAGATAATATTTGTCGCTAAGAGAGCGGAACTTAAAAAATGGATAAAATAATTTTTATAAAACCGCTTGACTTTATTCCTGATGTAGGCTATTATAAAATAGTCGCGTCGTGAGAGCGACGAGATGTGACCTTTGAAAACTGAACAAAGAGACGAACCAAATGTGTAGGGAATTTGCTTGAGGCAAATCCCAACAATTCAAGTCTAGACAAGACAAAAAACTGTCAGTAAATTTTGAGCTGATCAAAATCTTTCTTTCATGAGAGTTTGATCCTGGCTCAGGACGAACGCTGGCGGCATGCCTAATACATGCAAGTCGAGCGAACTGAAGGGGTGCTTGCACCCCGGACGTTAGCGGCGGACGGGTGAGTAACACGTAAGGAACCTACCGATAAGCGGGGGACAACATCCGGAAACGGGTGCTAATACCCCATAATACTTGAAGTCACCTGACTTCAGGTTGAAAGACGGCTTTGCTGTCACTTATCGCTGGCCTTGCGGTGCATTAGCTAGTTGGTGGGATAAAAGCTCACCAAGGCGATGATGCATAGCCGACCTGAGAGGGTAATCGGCCACACTGGGACTGAGACACGGCCCAGACTCCTACGGGAGGCAGCAGTAGGGAATCTTCCGCAATGGGCGCAAGCCTGACGGAGCAATGCCGCGTGAGTGAAGAAGGTCTTCGGATCGTAAAACTCTGTTGTAAGAGAAGAACAAACGATAGAGTCACTGCTATCGTCTTGACGGTATCTTACCAGAAAGCCACGGCTAACTACGTGCCAGCAGCCGCGGTAATACGTAGGTGGCAAGCGTTGTCCGGATTTATTGGGCGTAAAGGGAGCGCAGGTGGTTTCTTAAGTCTGATGTGAAAGCCCACGGCTTAACCGTGGAAGGTCATTGGAAACTGAGGAACTTGAGTGCAGAAGAGGAAAATGGAACTCCATGTGTAGTAGTGAAATGCGTAGATATATGGAAGAACACCAGTGGCGAAGGCGATTTTCTGGTCTGTAACTGACACTGAGGCTCGAAAGCGTGGGGAGCAAACAGGATTAGATACCCTGGTAGTCCACGCCGTAAACGATGAGTGCTAGGTGTTGGAGGGTTTCCGCCCTTCAGTGCCGCCGTTAACGCATTAAGCACTCCGCCTGGGGAGTACGGCCGCAAGGCTGAAACTCAAAGGAATTGACGGGGACCCGCACAAGCGGTGGAGCATGTGGTTTAATTCGAGGCAACGCGAAGAACCTTACCAAGTCTTGACATCCTCTGTTACACTAAGAGATTAGTGGGTCCCCTTCGGGGGCAGAGTGACAGGTGGTGCATGGTTGTCGTCAGCTCGTGTCGTGAGATGTTGGGTTAAGTCCCGTAACGAGCGCAACCCTTATTGTTAGTTGCCAGCATTTAGTTGGGCACTCTAACGAGACTGCCGGTGACAAACCGGAGGAAGGCGGGGATGACGTCAAATCATCATGCCCCTTATGACTTGGGCTACACACGTGCTACAATGGATGGTACAACGGGCTGCGAACTCGCAAGAGCCAGCGAATCCCTGAAAGCCATTCTCAGTTCGGATTGCAGGCTGCAACTCGCCTGCATGAAGTCGGAATCGCTAGTAATCGCGGATCAGCACGCCGCGGTGAATACGTTCCCGGGTCTTGTACACACCGCCCGTCACACCACGAGAGTTTGTAACACCCGAAGTCGGTGGGGTAACCTTTTGGAGCCAGCCGCCGAAGGTGGGACAGATGATTGGGGTGAAGTCGTAACAAGGTAGCCGTATCGGAAGGTGCGGCTGGATCACCTCCTTTCTAAGGATATAAAAAAATCGGAATACACCGGAACGCTCTTTGTTTAGTTTTGAGAGGTCGCTTGACTATTGCCCATTAACGGGCCTGTAGCTCAGCTGGTTAGAGCGCACCCCTGA
>NZ_CP147972.1:1370000-1425000 GCF_057919555.1 Aerococcus sp. BD502
TGTGGATATTTTGAATGTGGCCAGTGGCAAACAAACGAAGGATGTCGTAGCCTGGATTCGCCAGCGCTATCCTAATGTCCCAATTATTGCCACAGGCGGGCGTACAGAGGAATCCATTCGCGGGGTGATTGAAGCCGGAGCGAATGCGGTATCCTGGGCGCCACCCACCAGTGCAGAATTATTTAACCAAAAAATGAGCTCCTATCGGGAAGAAAGCCGGACGCGTTTTATCAATACGCATGACGGTATGACACTCAATGAATATGAAAAAAGCCAGCGTCGAGGTTAATCCTGTTGCTGGAAATAGTAAAAAGTAATCCCGATAAGAAATAGGCTCAAGGCAAATAGCCCATAAGTCAGCCAGCGTACGAGCAGACGGGGTTGGGTTTTTAGAATTCCCAGGCCCAAAATTGCGATCAAGGAACTGGTGACGAGTGCCAAGGCCAAGTGGGTGAAGCTTTTTGCTTTTTTAGGTAGTTTCATAGAGCCTCCTTCCTTACTCATGCCGTTGCTATATCTATTTTACAGGGGGAAAGAATGAAGAACAAGCGTCGGGCCATGCCCTGGGTTGTGGTCAGTATATTTAGTGTTATTATTATAGCCATTTTATTATTATATGGCCGAGGAGTTTATTATTACAAGGATCACTTCCTACCGCAGACGACTGTGAGTGGCCAAGACATTGGTAAATTGCCTTTGGACGCGGCCAGTCAAGTTGTTGAAGATCACTTAACCCACCAGCAATTAAGCTTTGTGGAAGGTCAAGAAACTCTTGGCCAAGTGGCGATGAAGGATTTGGATCTCACCATTCAACCCAAGCCGGTCTTAGGCCATGTGCTAAGCCATCAGCAAGCTTGGCTTTGGCCCTTGGCTTATGTTTATGAAAGTCCGGTGACGGAGCCTTTGTTTAAAGGGGCTTTGGATGCGGATAAGATGAGCCAATTGCTTGCAGAGCTTGGGATTGATAATAGCCAGCGCCAGGCGCCAGAGAATGCGCGGTTAGTGCACGAGGCGGGGAGCTTTAAAATTAAAGCTTCTAAAATTGGTAAGCAAGTATCGACTCGTCTGCTGAGTCAAGGTATTGAGACGGCCTTGAATGAAGGTGAAGATGAAATTTCGGTAGAGAAATACTACTTGCAGCCAACTTTGACGGAAAATGATCCGAAAATTAAGGAAGAAATGGCTCATATTGAAAAAATTAAAAATGCGGATCTGAAATTAAAGGTCAATGGTCAGGACTACGAAGTCCCTAAGGAAGAACGTAGTGCTTGGCTTTCCCTCAATGATAAGGGGGATTTGGAGGTCGACGAGGAGCAGGTGAATGCTTACCTTCAAGAATTAAATCAAAAAATTTCTGGCCTCCTCACTACGCATGAATTCAAGAGCACCCTGTCTGGCACGGTAAAAGTGCAGCCGGGAACTTATGGCTGGTACATTAATCGCGAAGTGGCGGCCCCCGCATTGGCCAAAGCCGTCCTGGCAGGTAAGGATCAAACGCTTGAACCGGAAATTGCTGGTCAAGGGTATGGGGATAGTTTCTTTGGCAACACTTATGTGGAAGTCGATATGCTTCAGCAGAAAATGTTTATCTATATTGCTGGTGTCCAGCAGTTCCAATGTGATATTGTGAGCGGGCACGATCTTACACCAACGACGCCGGGAGCTTACGTGATTAACAACATGGAAAGTCCTTCAATTTTACGGGCGTACGACCCGAAAATTAAGAAAGATTATGAAACAAAGGTGAATTATTGGGCGGCCTTTGATTATGCTGGTCAGGGCCTGCATGATTCGCCGTGGCAGCCTGTTTACGGTGGCAATTGGTACCATCAGCATGGCTCTAACGGCTGCATTAATATACCGCCAAACCTCATGCCGACCGTGTACAGTTTAGTTTATGTGGGCATGCCAGTCGTTGTATTCAATTAAAAGGGAGGGGAGACCTCTCCCTTTTGTTATTGCTTTAAAAATCAGTCGCTTCTGTTTATAATGAAGTAGGAGGCGTGATAAAATGAAAATCGTACTCATGGAACCTTTGCGTGTCAGCAAGGAAAAAATTAAGGAATTAAGCCAGCCTTTACATGATGCTGGCCATGAATTTGTCTACTATGAGGAAAAAACCACGGATCCAGATGAATTGCGCAAGCGGGCTGAAGGGGCCCAGATCATTATGATTGCCAATAATCCCCTGCCCGGTGAAGTGCTCAAGGATTTGCCCGATGCTAAATTGGTCAATGTTGCCTTTACGGGCTTTGACCATGTGGGCATGGATGTGGCTAAGGAAAAGGGCATTAAAGTTTGCAATGCGAGCGGCTATGCCACCACAGCGGTCGCTGAACTCGCGGTGGGTTTGGCTTTAGGGCTCTACCGTAAGCTTTCCGAAAATGAAAAAGCTGTCCACCAAGGCGAGGCTTTTGAGGCTCCCCTGCAAGGCCCCGAAATTCACGGAAAAACAGTGGGTATCGTGGGAACTGGGACGATTGGTTTGAGAACAGCCCAATTGTTCAAAGCCTTTGGAGTGAAACTGTTAGGCTACAACCGTTCAAAAAAGGACGAAGCCAAGGAAATGGGCATGACCTATGTCGACTTGGATACCTTGCTTGGGGAAAGTGACATTGTGTCCTTACACTTGCCAATGACCGAGGAAACAAAGCATTTAATTGATACAGCTAGTCTTAAGAAGATGAAAAATTCAGCTATTCTCCTGAATCTGGCTCGGGGTGGCGTGGTCGATAATGATGCGCTTGCCAAGGCCCTTAATGAGGAAGAAATTGCGGGCGCGGGCATTGATGTGTTCGATATGGAACCGCCCTTGCCTAATGACTACCCGCTCTTAGAGGCGAAAAACACGCTACTAACGCCTCATATTGGCTTCCTTACCGATGAAGCCATGCAAATGCGGGCGGAAATTGCCTTCAAAAATACGGAAGCCTTCATTAATGGCAAGCCAGAAAACCTCGTTAATTAAAAGGCACAAGTTAAAAAACCGTAAGCCAGTTTTCCGTTGGGGAGCTGGCTTACGGCTTTCTTTACTCTAAAATAAGGCGACTGATATTTAATGGCCCTCGAGGAAGGTCACTTCCTCATTGTCTAAGGCTTTGATGCGGGCTTCGGAGTAGACGCGCACTCCATAATCTTCGAGGCGCTGGCGGCCGGGCTGGAAGGCTTTTTCTACGCAAATACCGACACCCACCACGGTGGCTTCGGCTTGTTCAACGAGATTAATGAGGCCCATGGCAGCTTCCCCATTGGCGAGGAAGTCATCGATGATTAAAATCCGATCGCTCGGCTTGAGGTATTTTTTGCTGACGATCACGCGGCTGTCGATATTTTTGGTGTAGGAGTGAACCATGGCATGGAGAAATTCTTTTTTGGCCATGCTACTGGGTTGCTGCTTCTTGGCAAAGAGCATGGGGACCCCTAATTTATAGGCGGCCAAAATAGCGGGCGCAATGCCAGAAGCTTCCACAGTCATCACTTTGGTGACGCCATCGTCTTTGAATTGTTGGTAGAAAGCATCGGCTAATTCCGTCATCAATTTAGGATCAATTTGATGATTGAGGAAGGAGTCGACTTTAAGAACATTATTGGGAAATACTTTACCTTCACTAAGAATACGGTCTTTTAATACTGACACGGTTCCAACCCTTTCTGATAAGTTAACATCATCATAGCACAACAGGGAGGGAAAAGGGAACAGCCAGGAAAATTAAAGGCTGGGGTGAGTTTTGCTATGATAAAGGGGGAGGTTATGATGGACTGGCAAGTAGAAAAAGAAGCCGTGAGAACCTTGGCCCAAGAGGTCGTGGGCATGGATGTGGTGGGCTTTACGACCGCCGAGGCTTTTACTTATATTGAAGAGCGGCTCCGTGAGGCCGAGGACTTGGGGCAGACGAGTGGCTTTGAACACCACAATATCAAAGAACGTCTCTCCCCTAGCGAGCATTTAGCGGAAGCTTCGTCAATTATTTCCTTTGCGATTGCTTATCCGGCCAAGCCCCTCTATGAGCGTGACCATGAAGTTGGGGAACGGCGCGGGCAATTTGCACGGGCGAGCTGGGGGGAGGACTACCACAGTGTTTTGCACCGTTACGCCAAGAAACTGGTCGAGCGTTTAACGGAACGCTATGCCGATTTGGAAGCTCTCACCATGGTGGATACGGGGGCTTTGGGCGATGTGGCAGTAGCCGAACGAGCCGGCGTGGGCTTTCGTGGGAAAAATGGCCTCATTATTACGGAAGAGTTCGGTTCTTATGTTTATTTAGGGGAAATTATTACGAATCTACCTTTTCCCCCGGATGAACGCCTGCCGGATGGCTGTGGGGATTGTACTCGCTGTATCGATTTCTGCCCGACTGGAGCGCTCTTAGGCGATGGGCGGATGAATGCCCAAGTCTGCTTGAGTTATCTGACGCAAACCAAGGGCTATATCCCGGAAAAATACCGGCGCTTGGTGGGGACGCAATTATATGGCTGTGATATTTGCCAGCAAGTTTGCCCTTATAACCAAGGGATTGACAGTCACTACCATCCGGCCTTAGAGCCGAGCCGGGAGCAGGTGGAACCGGAACTACAGCCCATGCTGACCATGTCGAATCGGGAGTTTCGGGAGAAATTTGGCTCCCTCGCTGGGGCCTGGCGGGGGAAGAAGCCCTTGCAGCGGAATGCGATTTTAGCGCTGGCGAATTACCGGGATCGCACCGCCATGCCTCTACTCATTCGATTAATGGAAGAAGATCCGCGTCCCGTAATCCGCGGAACAGCCGCCTATGCGCTAAGTCTAATTGAGCGCTATCAAAATGAGGCCTTAGAAGAGGCCGTTAGTGGGCAATTAGAGAAGGAAGAAGGACAGGATGAACCGGATTCTGAGACGGTTTTAGAATTTCAAAAAGCTCTGGAACGTTTGCAGAAAAAAAGACCCAAGAGAAAAAGAAGAAGGAAGTAAAATGACAAATCATATTGTGTTGTACCAACCTGAAATTCCCCCTAATACGGGAAATATCGCCCGCACTTGTGCGGCCACGGATACCCACTTGCATCTGATTGAGCCTTTGGGTTTTTCCATTGACGACAAGCATTTACGCCGGGCCGGCTTGGACTACTGGTCAGAGGTGGCGATTACCCTCCACCCCAGCTTGGAAGCTTTTCTAGAGGCTAAGGGGCCGGGCCCTTTATTTCTCATCAGTAAATTTGCCGAACGTGTTTATTCCGAAGTGGACTACCAGGCGATTAGGGAAGATATTTACCTCATGTTTGGCAAGGAAACCACCGGCCTACCCGAAGCTTTCATGCAGGCCCATCGCGAAGCTTGCTTACGAATTCCTATGGATGATACGCATGTGCGGGCTTTAAATCTCAGCAATTGCGCTGCCTTAGTGATCTATGAAGTATTGCGCCAGCAATGTTTCCCCGGCCTAGAAAAAACGCACCGCTATGCCCATGATAAATTAAAAGGCTAGGCCAGGCTTTTCCTTAAATTTAGGAAAAATTACCTCCTAGGCCTTTAGTCGCTTGTTTTGATTTTTTAAACGTGGCACAATGGGTGAAGTCTAAATTGGTAAGGAGCGATGACAATGAATGAGCAAAATAGAAGGACAGCCAGCCGTTTGGGCAATGAGTTGGGCTGGCAGGCGGGCTTGAAGGCCTTCTGGCATCGCTACCGCCTGACCAAGATTTTGCTTTTATTGCTTTTAAGTGTGGCCCTTATTTTTGAAACTTATTTATACATCAATGCCAAAACCACCTTGGTGGGAAATTTAGAGCAGCGCCTGCAAGTGCAAACGGAAGTTTATGATGCCGAAGGGCAATTAGCGGGGAAATTATCCAGTGAGCATGGGACTTATGTGAAGGGGGATCAGATCTCCCAAGCCCTTAAGGATGCTGTCGTCACCACGGAAGACAAGCGTTTCTACCAGCACCCGGGTTTTGATTTAATCGGCATGGGCCGGGCTGCAGTGGGTTACGTGACGCATGGTTTTAAGGTGGTCGGCGGGGGCTCTACCTTGACCCAGCAATTGGTGAAGAACTCTTTTTTAACGAATGAGCAGACCCTGCTGCGTAAATTTAAGGAATTGATGCTCGCTCTCGAGGTGGAGAAGCATTATACGAAGGATAAAATTTTAGAAATGTATCTGAACCACTCCTATTTTGGTAATGGGGTGTATGGGGTGGAAGACGCTTGCCAGAAGTACTTTGGCCAGTCCGCTAGCCAAGTGGGTTACGGTCAAGCCGCGATTATTGCTGGGGCCTTAAAGGGGCCGAGTCTCTATAATCCTGTTGATGATGTGGAAGCCACTAAAAATCGGCGGGACACGGTGCTCACCTTACTCGAAAATAATCATGTCCTCTCCCAAGCTGATGCAGAAGCAGCGATGGCCTTGCCGGTGCCGGTGAATAATTTCCCCGTCACCACCGACTCTTACCAGTATCCTTATTACTTCGATGCCGTCATTGAAGAAGCCATTCAAAAATATGGCCTATCAGAAGATGATATTATGAAGGGCGGCTACCGGATTGAAACGAATTTAAATCAGGCCTATCAAAATACCCTGCAGTCGATTTACAGCCAGCCGAACCTCTTCCCGATTGGGCCAAGCGGGGACACGGCGCAGAGTGCCAGTGTGATGATGGACCCATACCAAGGAGGCGTCATGGCGGTGGTGGGAGGGAATAGTGGCCACAGTTTCCGCGGCTTTAACCGGGCCACGCAGATGAAACGCCAGCCTGGCTCAACTTTAAAGCCCCTGGTGGCCTATACGCCGGCCTTGGAGGCGGGCTTCCACTATGACGATATCGTGATGGACAAAGTGAAAAGCTATGCGCCCAATGACTACCGTCCGGAAAATCATGACCACCAAACAGTAGGCAAACTGCCCCTCTGGCAGGCTTTGGCCCAGAGTAAAAATACGACAGCCGTTTGGCTAATGGATCAGGTGGGCATTAACAACGCGATGGATAAACTGAAGGCTTTTGGCATTCCTTTTAGCGATAAGGATTTAACCTTGTCAACGGCTCTGGGTGGGCTGACGACAGGAGCATCTCCTTTGCAATTGGCGAGTGCTTATACCACCTTTGTTAATGATGGCCAGCGGGCCCAGCCGCAATTTATCCGCCGCATTGTGGCTTCCGACGGTAAAGTCGTGGTGGACCAAGTGAAAGCCCAGCGTCAAGGGGTGACCAATGCTAAAATTGCCCGTGAAATGAGCAGCATGCTCCTCGATGTCTACAATGAGGGGGGCACCGGGGCTGGGATGGAACCGGCCGGCTATCAATTGGCGGGGAAAACAGGGACCGTGGAATTAAGTCGGGAAGGGCGCGGGACCAATGATGAATGGTACGTGGCCTATACGCCCGACTTTGTGATCTCTTCCTGGTATGGCTTTGACCATACCGATGAGGGGCATTACCTGTGGAGTGACTCTCCCGTTCGCTCCGGGCAGAATTTTTACCAAATCATGGCCAGTATCCTCCCCCAAACTCCCAACACGCCCTTTACTTTAGAACCGGCCTCAGCACGCTACCAAGCAGGCGGCTGGGAAGCTCCTGGCGGCAGTGATTTTGGCCAAGTCAGTGAACATGCAGAAGATAACGGGCCAAGCCTTTGGGAGCAGGCCATCGACGGTGTCAAAGCCTGGTGGGAGAAAATTCGCTAGCGAGGCTCATCTTTGCGCCCAGGGGCTTAGCATGTTATATTTTAAGAAGACTAAAAAGGAGTGAATTTATGGCTAATAATATTTATGACACCATTAATCAATTGGAACGTGACCTCAGAGATCATGACGCTTACCACAAATTGGCAGCAGCCATGGACGCTGTGATTGCTGATGAGGAAGCTTTGAAACTTTACCAAGAATTCCGTGACATTCAAATGTCGGTTCAAACGAAAGCCCAGCAAGGCCAAGAAGTTTCCGAAGATGAAATCAAACGTGCCCAAGAATTACAAAAAATTATGGACGAAAATGAGACCATCAAAGGCTTACTCCAAGCAGAACAAGAATTAAATCAAGTGGTAGATGAAATTAATAAAGTGGTCACCCAACCGATTGTTGACATCTACCAAAAAGCAGCTAAGTAATTTGGCTGACCTGGAGCTTGAGGCATACCTCAGGCTCTTTCTTTTATAACTTAGTGTAAAATTATGCTCGGTAAGACTTGAAAAATAAAAAAAGGACATCTATCTTTAAGTTGAACAATAAAAAGAAAGAAGATGTCCTCATGAATGATATTATCACAGATATTCTAAAAAAGACGGAAAATTGCTCATCTTTAGGTGACTTTGAAGATCTTGTTTATCCGATATTAAGCAATTTTTGCTGTGAATGTCTTGCAGCGGTTTTCACTCAACTTGATCAGCAATTAATTCAAAGATACCAAGCCGAAGGCTGGAAAATTGCTCGCTATGAACCACGCACACTATGTTTTATGTTTGGTGCCGTCACTTTTAGACGCTGTCGGATGAAAAAAGAAGGTCACTCTAGCTTTCTTCCCCTAGATTTGTGTTTAGGACTAGAAGCAAGAAGTCATCTTTCTTCTCAGGTCAAAGAAAAAATTGCCCAGCTTTGTACGAAGCAAACTTTTCGTGCGACTGCAGAAGCCTTCAATGCTTTAATGCCTTTTAGTATTTCGCATCAGACCGCACATCATATTGTTCAAGAAATTGGGCAAAAAATTTTAAGCTTTGAGAATAAAAAAGCAGAAGAGAAGGAACTGGCTTACTCTCAAAAACGATCCGTTCCTTTTCTGTACATTGAAGGGGATGGGGTTTTAATCACTAAGAAGAAGAAAAAAGGGAAAAGGACAAAACATCTTCAACTACACCGTGTGACTCTCTATGAAGGCGTCGATCGATCCACTTCGCGGCATCAACTTATTCAAGCTCATTATTTTTCTTCTGTTCAATCTAGTGCAGCCCTTCGAGAAAAAGTTAGCCGATTTCTTAACTCCTACTATGATTTACATCAAACGATTGTGATTTCTAATTCGGATGGTGGCAGTGGTTATACGGAGGAAGATTTTAACGAGATGATTGGGGTATGCCTTCGGCATGAACATTTCTGCGATAAATTTCATGTCATTCAAAAAATCAGAACGCGCCTATTTTTTGATCATAAAATACGTCAATTGGTCATTAAAAAAGTGAAGGCTTATGATTTCGAAGGAGTTCAAGTTACTTTGGAGACCTGTGAAAGTCGCTGGCACCATCATCAGGAGTTTTTGGCTGAAATTGAAGCTCTAAGAGCTTATCTTCAAAGGAATTGGTTACTCATTAAACCAGCAGAGCAGCGAGGCTTACCAAACCATTTTTCCGGTGGCGTTTGTGAAGCAGGCCATCGGCTTTATACTTATCGCATGAAAAAGCAAGGACGAAATTGGACCCGTCAAGGCGCAGCAGCAATGGCTGCCATTATCACCGCTCAATCTAATCATTGTTTTGAAGAAGCTGTTCGATCAGATATTGAAGCTAATACAAGCCCATTTATACCCGAATATCCAGGGATTGTTAGGGCAATACTATGTCACAGGCCGCAACAAAGTTCTTGTGGTGCCCATCAGGGCACGATTCCAAGTGAAGTGTCAAGCAGTATGGTCGGGAAATTATACCATACATTTTGTTAGCTGCTTCGCCAAAAGACACGGAGTGCGTGCTAAAGACCTGCCAGTTCAGTTCGACCAGGCAGTCTGGACATCCACTTCAGAAAATGTTGGACATGCTCTGCATGTCTTCACATTTTCTTCCAGTGATTCCGACTGCTGTTCTGGTCCCACTTCCTTATTAGCAGTGTTAGTAGGCCGTCCGTATATCTGGCTCTCGGAGTGCCGATAGGGTGAGCGTAGCGAGGCCTATCCAACGACATAGAGCCAGAATAGGACGGTCAGGCGTAAGCTTCTATGAAGCGTAAGCCGGTGCCACTGCTTTTCAACGCAGCGTCCTTTAGCACAAAAACGAAGTGACTTTTGAATAATTAGATACGAGATAGAGTTCTTTATGATTGACCGAGCATTGCTTGACACTAACCTTTTATAAGTCGGCCTAGGAGCTCGCTTAGAGTTATGATAAACTGAAAGAACGAACACCTAATAAAAAGGGGAAGAGAAGGAGACAGCAATGGTTCGATTTATACATACAGCTGACTTACATTTAGATCAGCCCTTTAAGCAAATTTATGGCCAGGATGAAGCCCTGCATGACAAACTAGCTTCGGCGACTTATGAGAGTTTTGATAACTTGATTACGACGGCCATTAATGAAAAAGTTGATTTTATGGTCATTGTGGGTGATATTTATGACCAAAGCCCACCTTCCTTGAAAGCCCAATTTGCCTTTAAGGCGGGGATGGAACGTTTGGCAGAGGCTCATATTGAAGTGCTCGTCACTTATGGCAACCACGATTTCTTAGCCAGCGATAAAAATCGTCTCGCCCTGCCGAAAAATGTGCATGTGTTTGGAGAGCGGGTATCTTCCTTGAAGGTGACGACCCAAGCAGGGGAAACCGTCGCCGTGACGGGCTTTAGCTATGGGAAACGCTGGGTTGATGAGGATATGAGCCAGCAGTATCCAAGCCGCTACCAGGAATATGATTACCACATCGGCCTCCTGCACGGGGCACCCACTCGCTTTGGTAATAGCGAGCATTACGCTCCCTTTGAAGTGAGTCATTTACGGGCCTTGAATTACGACTACTGGGCTTTGGGCCATATCCATGCCCGGCAAAGTTTAAATGAGGAGCCACCCATGCTTTATCCAGGCAATATTCAGGGCAGCAAATTTAAGGAAGCCGGTCCGAAGGGGGCCTACTTGGTGACCTTGGAAAAACACCAGGTGGCCCAAGCGGAATTTTTTGAAACGACCGACTGGCAATTCCGGAAGAAAAAACAAGGGCTGCCCAAGCTCCGCAGCTTAGAGGATTTGCGGCAAGCAGTGGAAGAGGCCTTGCATGTGGAAGTGATGCGGGCCAAAAATGAAAATATCAACACGGTGGTTGAATTAGTGTTCACCTGTTCAGGGGATGAAGAGAGCCTCTACTGGTGGGACAATTACCATGAATCCTTGCTGGAACAATTGCAATGGAGCTTAAATAATCAAGCGGCTTATAGGCGCCAAGAGGTTTACTTCCTCCGCCTCAGCTTGGAATTGGCCGAAGATTTCACTTGGACCCTCAGTCCCGACTTCTCCAAGGCAATCAGTGCCGCTTTTAGGACTTTGGCTGAAGAGGAAGTTTTTAACGCGGTGGCCAAGCCCCTAATGGAACAAGCGGAATGGCAGCGGCTGATTGCCCAGGATCTCAACCGGGCGGACTTTAAGGCGGACGCCTTGAAACGTGCCGAGGCCTTACTTGCCACCCAAAAGCTTCAGCATGAGGCTTAGAGAGGATAGACTGCAATGAAGATTAATAAAATTGAAATTTTTAGCTATGGTAAATGGATTGAACAGAGCTTTTTCCTCGAAGATGGTTTCAATGCCTTCATTGGGCGGAATGGCTCAGGGAAATCCACCCTGAAAAGCTTTATTTTAAGTGTCATGTTTGGCTTTCCAGACATGCGTCGGAAGGGTCAGCGCCAGTATGATACCAATGCCCATGTCACTTTTGGAGGCCGCTTGTATTTGAGTGAGACCCTCTATGGGGACGTAATGTTGGAGCGGACCCGCCAAGGCAGCACCCAGCAATGTGCCTGGCAGATTGGACAGGAGCCCAAGGAAGAAGTGCGGGACTTTGCGCCGCTGTTCTCTGGTTTGACCAAGCAGGAATACCTGAATTACTTTGGCTTTGACGAAGGGGATTTACTCGATGTGACCTGGTCGGATGAAGAAGCCTATACCAAAACCCTGCTGAGCACGGGGGCGAGTGGCCAGCATGTCCTCGGGGAAATCGCTCCAGAATTAGAGGCCCAAGCAGATGAAATATACCGGCCGCAAGGGCAGCGCCCGCCTTTGAATCAGGCGTTAGCCGCCTTGGATGAGGAGCAAAATCGCCTGAATCGGGCGAAGGGCCACGAGGAAGTCTACTATGATTTGGCCAAGGACAAAGAACGTTTAGAAGAGCGTTTGGAAGAATGGCGAAAAGAAGAGAAAAACCTCCGCAGTCAGGAGATTCGCCTGCAAGTGGCCAATCAAAACACCGATATTGTCGAGAAAAAGCAGCAATTAGGCTTTGAATTGGCCCGCTATAATTTTAGAAATTTACCGGCTAACTTTAAGGATCAGTGGCAGGCGTTGACGCGGGAAATTGAACATTTGGAAGAGGAACTCGGCCCTGATGTGGAAGCTAAGGAAGATTTTCTCGTTATCGGTAGTGGAGAAGAGCCCAGTCCCACCGAGGAGCCAAAACGCAGTCAGGCAGACCACTGGTTGTATGATCATTCCGGAGAAACGGGCGGCATGCTCAAAGAAGCGAAAGCCTACCGGGACAAGCTCAATCAAGATGAAAATCTGCAAACTTATTTAGCCGAAAAACGCTATGATATGAAACGCCTCCTAAAAGCACTAGGGGCGGAAAAGGTCAGTGAGTTGCCGCGCGACTTAAGCGATGAGGAGCGGGAACACTGGCAGCAAAAGAAAGCGGAATTGGATAATCGGCGGATTTTCTATGAAAACACCAAAAGTGATTTGGAAAAATTGCTGGCCGATAACCAAGATCTCCAAGATGAGCATCAAGATGTCGAAAGCAAATTCCATGACTTCAAAGCGACCGTCAGCGAACGAACCAGCAGCTGGCTGAGAACATTTGGGGTCACCTTGTTTATTATTGGCCTCTTGCTTCTTGGGGTTTACTACGTCCTAGTCCACCGGGCTTTTCTCATGGGCAGTGGCTTTGCATCCTTAGGCTTGGGCCTTGTTTTTGCCGTCATTGGCTTTGCCCAGAGTGCTTATAGTAAACGAGTGGTGAAGGAAGAAATGCAAGCTTATTCCCTGGACCTAAGGGACATTGAGAGCGAGCAGGCCGAAATTTCCCGCCGCATTGACTTGCAAAACGAGCAGTTAGAAAAATTGCAGCAGGAATCCGCTCAATTTATGAAAGACTTGGAAAACCTTGTCCAAGAACGGGGCGGGAGTTCTTATATCGAACCGCTGGTGTGGTTGGAGGAGGACTATGCTGCTTATATCCGGGCTCTTGAGGCGGACATTGAACAAGCCCTCCAGCAAACCGGTTTGGCTGGTGAGCAGTTAACCTATGCCAATGCTTGGAAAGCTTACCAAGAAGCAGCCGGCCTAAAAGGAGCTGGGCTAACGGAAGTCATGGCCCAATTTGAAGACGACTACTACCGCATTCGGGATGCCGGCACCGCCTGGCAATATGAGGAGCGCGAGCGCGAACGCCAAGCCGAAGCCACAAAACGCCTGCGCACCCATTACCAAGCACTCAAGGAAAAGCAAGACGCCTTACTGGAAAAATACCAATTTGCGTCCCTGGCAGAGGTGGCACCAGCCTTGGCCCAGGAAGAAGAAATGCTGGCTAAAAAGGCAGAATTTGACCAGCTGGCCGAAAATATTAATCCGGACGTGGAAGCCTTGCATGACCGCGATGTGAGTGTGGATGAGCAATTAGAGCAAGTACACGCGGAGTTGCATGATTTAGAGGGAGCGATCGAAAGCTTGGTTGCCGAGCTGGCGGATTTGGACGCCCAGCTTACCCGCATTCGCCAAAGTGGCCTCGTTCAAGAGGAAGAGCAGGCCTTTGCGGAGCAAGCTGCGAAAGTGTATGACCTCGGTGTGGACTGGCTGGCCCATCAATTGGCGGCTAAAGCTTTGGAAAAGGCGACTTATGCCGAGGATAGTGACATCTTAGGGCGCGTTTTAAACCAAGCCAATGACCTACTCACTCAGCTTTCCGCTGGTCGCTTGGGGCAATTGCGCTTTGAAGAGGGGAAATTGTACGTCCAAGTCGCAGGGGAAAAAGACTTCACGGTCCGGCAACTTTCCCGCGGTGAACGGGTCTTACTCTATCTGGCCATGCGCTTTGCCTTCTTAGAAGCGCAAATGCAGCGTAATAAATTGCCTATTATTATTGATGAGGCCTTTGCCCACTTGGATGCCGAGACGCGTCGCTTGGTTTATCATTTCCTCACTAAGATGGCCCAAGACCAGCAAATTATCCTACTAACGGTTGATGAGGCTGGTTTTAGGGACTTAGATGAGGTCAATCGCTATCGATTCAACGCATAAAGGAGCAAAATTTGTATGGACACGCTTGCCTTATTTGATGCCCCCATGGATGAAAACTTCTATACCTATGCTTTACTGAAAAATTCTGAAGTTCGAAAAGACCGAAACGGAAAGGACTACCTGTCCTTTACCCTCCAAGATAAGTCTGGACTGCTAGAAGCTAAGCTTTGGGGGGTAACCAGCCAAGATATCAGAGCTTTTCAAGCTGGACGGGTGGTCTACCTCTACGGCAAACGCGAATTATTTAATAAACAACCGCAATTTCGAATTCACGATATTCGCCTGGCGGAGGAGGGCGAGCCTACGGATCCTACACTTTATGCCCAGGCAGCGCCTTTGTCCGCCGATGATATTGCCTTGGATATTGAGGCCGCCTTGCAAGTCATTAGCCGGCCCAAAATTGAAAAATTGGTTCGGCATTTACTCGCTAAGGTGGGGGATGATTTCTACCAATTTCCCGCTGCCAAACGCTTGCACCACGCTTATTTGGGCGGCTTAGGCTTTCATACGGTGACCATGCTTCGCCTAGCCGAAGCCGTTAGCCGCCTGTATCCGGGCTTGGATATGAGCTTGCTTTACGGGGCCATTATTCTCCACGATCTGGGAAAAACAGTAGAATTATCGGATCCCTTAAGTGCCGAATATACGACCGTGGGGAATTTGCTCGGGCACATTAGTATTGTGTCGGAGATGCTCGCGGTGGCTTGCGAGGAATTAGGCTTTGACCAAACCGATGAGGAAATTGTGCTCTTAAAGCATATGGTTTTAAGCCATCACGGGAAGCTGGAGTACGGAAGTCCGGTGGTGCCGAGACTCATGGAGGCTGAAGTTTTACACCGCTTGGACGACTTCGATGCGTCCATGCAGATGATGCGCACGGCCTTGGAAGCGACCGAACCCGGAGAATTTACGACCCGGCTCGTCGGCATGGGCGGGCGGGAATTCTACCGGCCTAAATGCCAGCAGTAAAGGAGGGCGTCAAATGAAAGTTATTGTCTATTGTGGAGCCAATACCGGCTTTGATTCTTTTTACAAGGAAGTTGCCCAAGCTGTCGGGACCGGCATTGCCAAAGCAGGCCATGACATGGTCTATGGGGGTGGCGGAACGGGCTTAATGGGAGCCGTAGCGGATGCTTGCCTGGAAGCTGGGGGCGAGGTGCATGGGGTCCTGCCGCATTTTATGGCCACGCGGGAACTTGCGCACGACCATCTGACAGAATTAGAATACGTGGATACCATGGCCCAGAGAAAGGCGCGCATGCTAAGCCTAGGGGACGCTTGCTTGGCCTTGCCGGGCGGCGTGGGTACCTTGGAAGAGATCAGTGAGGCCATTTCCTGGCTGCGCGTAGGCCAGAGTGACTTGCCCTGTGCCTTCTACAATGCCAGAAATTACTATGAACCCTTAGCCGTTTTCTTCCAAAAAATGGTCCAAGAAGGCTTCCTCAGTCGGGAAGATTATGAGGCCGTATGCTTTTCGGATGACCTCGACCGTATTCTAGCCTACTTCGAGCATTTCAAACCCAATGAAGAGAAAAGTTATGAGCATTTAAATTAAGAAAAAACCGTAGCGCTGAGAACATTTTAGCGTTACGGTTTTTTTAAATGCTTATTTTTCTTCGTCAGTTGTTTTTTCCTGAGGTTTTTCTTTGGCGTCCTTTTCTTGGTCCGCTTTTTCCTCGCTACCAGCCTCTTGACCTTGGCCGCTTGGCAGGGCTTGGTTTTTTTGGCTTTGCTGATTGTTGAAGAGGAAGTTATCCAAAGCGCCCTCCAATTCCTTGTCGGTCACTTTCACTTTGTAGCGTTTCAAGATATCCATCATCATGGCTTGAATTTGCTGGCCATTACCTAGTTTTTCTTGCTTCAATTGGCGGGTCAATTGGTCTTTCTCCTCATCGAAGGAGCCTTTTTCTTTGATCTTATCAACTTTAATAATGTGATAGCCAAATTGTGATTTGACCGGTTTCTTAGAGTATTCCCCTTCCTTTAATTTGAAAGCAGCCTCCTCAAATTCGGCTACCATTTTCCCTTTGGGGACTTCTCCCAACGAGCCACCTTTTTTTGCAGAAGCCTTATCTTTGGAATGCTTTTTGGCTAGGCTGGCAAAGTCAGCGCCTTGGTCCAATTGCTTAATCAAGTCTTTCGCTTCGTCTTCCTTGTCCACTAAAATATGGGAAAGCTCGCGTGGTGCTTGGTAAGCATCGTAAGCGACATGGACATCATCGTCTTTGATATCAATGTTTTTCATCAAAGTTTCGCTCATTAATTTGTAGTAGCGAACGGCTTTTTTGTATTCGTCCACGGTGTGGTAGCCGCTTTGGTTGGCCACTTGGAGGAATTTCTCTGGGCCACCATATTGGGCCATGAGGGTCGCTGTATCTGTTTCGACCTCATCTTCCAATTTTTTGACTTTATCTTTGCCGAGTTCAGCCTCGAAGATTTTTTCAAATACAAGTTGCTGAACCCCAGCCTTGCCGGCACTTTCCTTCAATTCCTTGTAAAGTTCATTGTCGGTAATTTCAATGCCGTCACCTTTGGCTACAATTTTGTCGCCATTCTTATTGGTGGGCTGGCAAGCTGCAAGAGCAATGCCGGCACTCAATACGAGTAGGGAGCGACGTAAAAATTGACTAGTTTTCATCTTGACTCTCCTTGTCCTTTAGTGTCATGCTTTAATATAACACAAGACAAGGCCTTCAGGGCCAGAAAATGAATATTTTTAGAGTATTTTAGTCTTTTTCCTGGCGCGCAATACGGACTTTGGCATCGTTCAGATGCTCATCCATGGCGGCTAATTTTTCCTGCATGCGGTTGTAGTGTGGGGCTGTTTCATGCTGGAAGTCGTCCATGGCTTTCTGCATATCCACCTTAAAAACCTGGGCTGTTTTCATGCCTTGGTTAGCCAGGTCACTGACTGCTTTTTCCGTGTCGATTAGGCTTGCCTGCATGGTCTTCATGGAAGCACTGACGTCTTTTAAGTAGTGTTTGACAAGCTCACGATTTTCTCGGCCGGGCCGTGGCGTGTTTAAGAGGGCATAGCCAGCGCCAGCCAGGCTGCCGAGGACTAGGCCTTTGAGAAATGAATTCATTATTTGGTCTCCTTGATAGCTTGGGCAATTTGTTCTTTGACCTGAGCCATTTTCTCATGATCAGGTTCACTAACATTTTCAGGGAAGTGCAATTTGAAGTCGTCATCATCACGGCTGTAGCGTGGGATGAGGTGAATATGCGTGTGGAAGACACTTTGGTAGGCAGCTTCGCGGTTATTGTTTAGAATATTCAAGCCTTTCATATCCGGGAAAGCCTTGTCCAGTGCGCGTGCCAAACGAGGCAGGACCTTGAAAATTTCTTGGGCATCTTCGTCATCATAGGCAAAAATATCCGGAATATGTTTCTTTGGAATCAGCAAAGTGTGGCCTTTAGTGACTTGCGTCAAATCTAGAAAAGCCATTAAATGTTCATCTTCATAGACAATGTGGGAAGGGATTTCTTTGTTGGCAATTTTACAGAATACACAGTCATCCATGGTCATCAACTCTTTCTATCTTTTGCCTTCATTTTAGCATAAATTAACAAGAGCACAAAAATAAGAAGGCGAAGCTCAACCAGCAGGCGCGAACTCAATCACAGAGCAGCCCGTTATTGGGATATATGATAAAAACTTCAGTAACGCAAGCGCAAAGTCTGCTCGTTAAGTTCGCAAAGCCTTGGCAAATTTTATTTACTGGTAAGTTTTTTATTTCCATGAAGCTCAGACGGCGAGATCATGGTATGATATTTTTAGAGCCCAGTGGGCATGGAGGAGGTTTACGATGAGTTTACAAATTAAACATTTAACGGGAGGTTACGGCCAGGTGCCCGTGATCCATGATATTAATCTGGAAGTCCAGCCTGGGGAGATTTTAGGGCTGATTGGCTTGAATGGGGCCGGCAAAAGTACGGTCATCAAGCACGTGACGGGCTTACTGAAACCCCAGCAAGGGGAAATTTTAGTGAACGCTACTAATCTCGAAACGGATCCCCTCGCCTACCGCCAGCAATTTACGTATATTCCGGAGTTACCTGTCTTATATGAGGAATTGACCTTGGCTGAGCATTTGGAATTTGTCGCCTTGGCCTATCAGATGTCTTTGGAAGAAGCTCGGGCAAAAAGTGAGCCGCTATTGAAGCTTTTCCGCTTGGAAGATCGTTTGGATTGGCTGCCCGTGCATTTTTCTAAGGGAATGAAGCAGAAGGTGATGCTGGTATCTGCTTTGATGGTGGACGTGCCTTTGTATGTGATAGATGAGCCTTTCCTAGGCTTGGATCCCTTAGCGACAGCTGATTTTATTGACTTATTAGCGGAAAAGAAAGCGGCCGGCAGTGCCATTCTATTATCGACGCACATTTTAGCGAATGCGGAAGCTTATTGTGACCGTTTTGCCTTCTTGTCAGCGGGAGAAGTTGAAGCCTATGGAACTTTGGCGGACTTGCAAGACCAGCTCCAGGCACCAGGCTTATCCTTGGCTGATTTATACTTGGAACGGGCAAGGAGGGAGGCCTAATGGACTTCAAGGCGCTATTTAAAAAAAGACGGCAGCGTGAGTGGCATTGGCTCCTCCGGCATCTCAAATACATCATGAATGATCATTTGCTGATTGCCCTCTTGTTTATTTTAGGGGCCTTGGTTTACTATTACGCCGGCTGGTTGGCCCAAAAGCCTGAGCCGAGTGTGGCTTTACTCCTCTTGTGGTCCGCTTTGGGGGCAGGCTTATTACAATTTGGCCACTTGCGCACCTATTTTACAGGGGCGGATATTCACTACCTAACGCCCTTGGAACCTTACTGGCAGAAATACTTCCAAGCCGCTTATTGCCAAAGCCTAGTCCTCCCGAGCCTTGTGCTTTTCTTGTTTGGCTTGGCGAGCTGGCCCTTTTTGAATCGCGTCTTTGCTGTTTCAGGCTTAGGCTTTTTCCTCTTACTTTTTTGCATGCTCAGTTTAAAAGCGCTAAGCTTGCTCAGTGAATGGGCTGCCTTGACTTGGCCATTTAAAAGGAAGCACACCGGCTTACTTTCATTTTTCTTGGCTTTTTTCCTCTTAGCACTTTTTCTCGCTTACGGGCCTATGTGGGGGCTGGGGGCTTTACTACTATTCACTATATTGAGCCTACTTTACTACCGGCCTGTTTTTTCTGCGCGTCGTTTTGCTTTCTTAAGGGTTCTTGACCGAGAGGAGGAAGCTGAAGATCGTTTGCGGCGTTTCCTGGCTATTTTTATCGATCTGCCCCAGCAAAAAACCCCCAGCAAGCGCCGGAAAATTTTTGATGTCTTCCTGATACGGGCTGAGCAAAAACCTGAAGCCTTGGCCTATCTCTTCTCCCGGCACTTTTGGCGGGGGCCGGAATACGTGCTGCTTTGGCTTCGTTTGACTTTGCTTGGAGTTGTTCTGTTAGCTCTTTTGCCCCTTGGTCTCTTGGCTTTACTGGTTTTAATTGTGTTTACTTTTTTGAGCCAAGTGCAGCTTTTGCCTTTGGGAAAACTTTATCGCCAGCATCCCTTAATTCTCAGCGCTCCACTCGAAGAAAAAGACCGTCCCCGAGCTTTCCGCCATTTTCTATGGCGTCCCTTGGGCTTGCAGATGTTCATTTTTTTAATCGTCTTCATTCTACGTGGGGCTTGGTTTTGGGGCCTTCTAGCTGGTGTGTGTGATTTGCTTTTTGTCGGATTTTTTATTAAAATTTATCTTCCATGGTACTGGCGCTTGAAATAAATCATTTGGGCGCATTACTCAGTAAGGAAACTTGATTGACGATTAAAAAATGCTCTTTACAATGACATTGTAAGGCAATAGGGGGGAGTGGAAGATGAAGCAAACATTCGACAAAGATTGGATCCTGCATCCGGCAGGCGGCGATAGTGGCCAAGCTTTTATGGGCCAGCACAAGCAGGAGCGAGTCTTTTTGAAGCGGAATTCTTCTCCTTTTCTGGCTGCCTTATCGACGGAAGGGCTGACCCCACGTTTAGTTTAGTCCAAGCGCACAAGTGATGGTTCAACTTATTCCGCCCAAGAATGGCTGCCGGGGCGCACGCTAGAGGATGAAGAAGTCCGCCAGCCACAAGTTCAAGCCTTAATCAGGCATTACCAAGAATCCAATTACCTGCGGGCCATGCTAGAGAAGATTGGGGGCGAACGCTACCGTGCGCCGCGCTTATTAGCCCAATTGCAGACGGCTTTGGCGCCCACTTTAGGGTCGGAAACGCTGGTGATAGAAGCTTTAGCTTATTTAGAAGAAGAGCAGGAGGCTTTGCAGGCGGCTCCGCTCACCGTGAGCCATGGGGACTTGTGTGCGGAGAATTTCTACTTGGCGGATGATGGGCGTTTGTACTTGGTTGACTGGGATAATTGCCAATTGGCAGATCCCTATTTAGACATTGGCCAATTACTCGTGCACTATATCCCCCTAGCGGCTTGGACAGATTGGCTTAGGGCTTATCCCTTAGCGATTGAACCCCAAAGCTACCAGCGCCTGATTTGGTACGCGATACTGACCTTGCTGTTTTCCATTAACCAAGCTTGGGAAGCGCGTGAGGAAGAGGCTCTCCAAGCTCATTTTCAAAAGTTAAAAATCATTTACCAATACCGATCATTTCATTCGGTGACTTAGGCTCGTTATTCAACGGGCGTTCTTTTTATTAGAAAGAGAGGTGGACCATGCGCGTCAAACATAAACCTTGGGCCATTCCCATGCTAGAGGAACATGAAGATATCGTTATTGGGGAGCCGGAAACTTACCGAGGCCGTTGGGCGGAGGTTTTTAATAATGACCAGGACTTGGCCTTAGAAATCGGCACAGGCAAGGGGCAATTTATTGTTGAGATGGCCAAGCGCCAGCCCAAAACCAACTTCATTGGTCTCGACTTGCAAAGTGATGTATTAGTGATGGCCTTGAAGAAAATCCTAGCGGAAGACGAAGCCCTCCCTAATCTGCGCCTCTTGTGGTCGAATGGGCAAGATGTGGACCAATTTTTTGCTCCCCAAAGTATTGCCACCATTTATTTGAATTTTTCGGATCCTTGGCCAAAACGCCGGCACGCGAAAAGGCGACTGACTCATCCGCGTTTCTTAGCAGTCTACCAACGGATTCTAAAGCCCAAAGGTGTTTTGCAATTTAAGACGGATAATCGCTCGCTTTTTGAATATACGCTCATGACGTGGGCTAATGCGGGCCTTTATTTTGAAGACGTCCAGCTCGACTTGCATGCCGAAGAGGCGAGTGCCCAGGAAGAAGTCAAAACCGAGTACGAAGAGAAATTTATGGCAAAAGGCCAGCCCATTTATAAATTACGCGCCCATTTTCCGGAAAAATAGGCATAAAAAAAGCCCGCTGGGGGCTCAAATTTAAGTTAGAGGTGCGAGGCTAATAATGTTGCCGCTCTTGGCGTCGGCGATAAATTCGTATTGAACCAGGTGGCCGTCTTCCTTGCGGGAAATGCCGCCAAAGATCACCAGTTGTTCCTGGCCAAAACGCTGGGTTGACCGTGGATTCATCTCCACCCAAGAGCCTTCAATCGGGCCTTTTTTCTCAAATTCTTCTTTGACTTGGGCCAAAACATCCTGGCCCGTGACGGCTTGGTTAGTCAACCAGGCATCTAAAGCTAAAGCAGCGACGCTTCCTCCTAAGGCTAGGCCGCATAGGAAGAGGCTGCCGGCTAAGGCATAAGCTTTTCTTTTGTCGGTTGATGAGTTTTTTAGGAACATGAGCAAACCTCCCTCATTTTTGGCCAGTATATCATATTTTTAGCGCCTTGTCTTATGAGTGGCCTTGATAGAACTTCGGTGAAGCTAGACCCATAGGGAGACTAAAGGAATCGTTAATTTTATGAGCATCGCTTTAAGGATTGTTAGGAATTATGATACAATAGGTGCAGTTTATTTAGGCAATATTTAAGAGAGCATGTGGTGAAAGGAAGTTATCGAATGTGGATTGGGATCTATAATCCTAAAGGCGTTGGCGATGTTTTAATGCTAACGCGTGGCGAATTGGATAAAAAGCAGTTGGCTTGGGAGACGATGGCGGGGATTACGCGCCTCTATAACCGAGACACTGATGAAACGATGGGCTATAATTTCCATGATGTTTCTAAGGAAATCAGTCTGGAGGGCCAAGGGCAAGTGGAATTGAGTCAAAGTCAATTAGATACTCTCAATCAACGCTTGTATGAGCAAGGCTTTGAGACGATTGAATTGAATACTGATTCCCGCCTCGTCGTGGGCGAGGTGAAAACTTGCGTGCCCCACGAAAATTCCGACCACTTATCCATTACAGAAACCGAATATGCGCCCGGAAAAACAGCGCAAATTGTTTGTGGTGCGGCGAATGTTAGGGCCGGCATGAAAGTGGTCGTGGCCCTGCCAGGAGCTGTTATGCCCGATGGCCTCGTTATTTGGCCGGGCGAACTACGGGGCGTAAAGAGCAAGGGCATGCTCTGCTCCCAATATGAATTAGGCTTAGATCCCGAGCATCGTATCAAGGGCATTGCCGAAGTTAAGGCCAATATCGAAGTCGGCACGCCTTTTAATCAATTAACTTCTGTTTCCTTTGTGAGCGGCGAGGACGAATAAGACTAGGGGAGGGTTAGTGATGACCAATAAGCAGCACCAACACACTTGGTCCAAAAACTCTGTCCCTTTCTACCGACATGAAGGCCAAAAGGATACTCCCAAGGCGGACGGACCCCAAGCACCCCCGCCTTTTCCCAATTATTTAAGCCGGCAGGGGCGCCGTCTCCTCACCCAAAAAGCGTACTTGAAGCCTGAGCGGCGGCGTCAACCGGCCTACTATGAAAAAACGCAGACTTGGCAAGCGGGGAAGCCGATTCGGATCAAGGTGCCGCGGGAGAAGGGGCAGGCAGCGGAGCTACCAAGGCCCGCCATTTGCAGAAAAAACAGCAGAAATATGAAAAAATTCGGGAAGACTTAGCCATGTTTCAAGCTTTCCAGCATCGCCGGCCTTTCCGCCGGTCCTATGTGCCCAGTTTACTCGCCCAGCAAGCGAAAAATGTACAAAAAAAAGCCCAGTCCCCACGTGGCGACCAAGGGAGTCAGCAGGCTAAGGACTAGGGAATTTTGGAATGGAGTCAAAAATGACAGAGAAGAAACGTTTTTATTTTATTGGCATTAAGGGCTCAGGCATGAGTGCCTTGGCCTTGCTCTTGCATGGGATGGGGCATGAGGTGCGTGGCTCGGACGTGGAAAAATATTTTTTCACTGAGGACGGCCTCAGGTCAGCGGGTATTCCGATCTTATCTTTTTCGCCGGCCAATCTGGAGCCGGGCTGGGAAGTTATTTTAGGCAATGCCTTCCCCGATGACCATCCAGAAGCTGTTGCTGCGCGGAAATTAGGCCTGCCCATGGCCCGCTACCATCAATTTTTAGGCGCCTTGCTTAAAAATTACACGAGTGTGGCGGTGACTGGTTCACACGGGAAAACCAGTACGACCGGCCTTTTGAGCCATGTCTTGAAGGCTCAAGGCCCTACGAATTACCTCATTGGCGACGGCACCGGTCATGGCGAACCGGGAGCCGAATATTTTGCTTTGGAAGCTGATGAATACCGGGCGCACTTTTTGGCCTATGAGCCTACTTATGCTATTTTTTTGAATATTGATTTTGACCATCCAGATTACTATGCTTCCATCGACCAAGTCTATGAAGCCAACCGGAAGTTCGCTAGGCAGGTAAAGGCTCAAGGCCTCCTTTATAGTGGGGACCCGTACTTGGCGAAATTCCAAGATCTCAACAACATGCTTTATTACGGCTTTCAAGATGACGATGAGATCCAAGCTATCCATATTGAACGGTCCGCAGCAGGCGCTCAATTTGATGTTTTAGTGCATGGCGAATTTTACGGCCACTTCCAGATTCATGCTTGTGGCGATCACAATATCTTAAATGCCCTGGCCGTCATTGGCTTTTGTGCTTTGGAAAACTTTGAAGCAGCCAGTGTCGCCGAAGCTCTGGCTAGTTTTAAAGGGGTCAAGCGCCGCTTTAACATCACGGAAAAAGCTGGCTATACCCTGGTTGATGACTATGCCCACCATCCGAAGGAAATTGAAGCTACCATTGCGGCTGCCCGCCAGCGCTTCCCCAAAAAGCCAGTGTTTGCTATTTTCCAACCCCATACCTATTCTAGAACCTTAGCCTTGTTGGATGATTTTGCCAAAGCTCTCAATCAAGCCGATAGGGTCTATGTCTGTGATATTTTCTCTTCGGCCCGCGAGCAAGACAACCATCAAGTGAGTGCGGATGATTTACTGGACCAGCTCACGGTTCCTAAAGCGCACCTGCATCTTAAAGACATTGAAACATTAAAAGCTCATCAAGACGCTGTTATGCTCTTCATGGGAGCGGGGGATGTACCCAAATACAAGGAAGCTTTAGAAGAGAAGCTATAGGCCATTGGTCACTTAAAAACCCCAAGAGCTAGCGCTTTGCTAACTTTTGGGGTTCTTCTTGTTGTGGGCTTCCTAGAAGCCGTCATGAGTTTTCATGAATTCAATTTCCGCCGGTGTCGATTCACGGCCCAGGGCTTTATTGCGGTGGGGGAAACGACCAAATTTCTCAATAATATCTGCATGGGCTTGCGCAAATTTTAAGGAGCGCTCCAGGCCTGGCTGGTCGAATAATTCCAGGGCTTGTTTTTGAATTTTCATGGATTCAGCATGCATGAAAGGCATGATAATGAAGCTGTATTCCTCAGCGCTCAAGCCGCTCGTGTCGCATTGGCGCAAGCATTCTTGGGCTAGGGCAAGAGCTAGGGGATCCGAGGCAAAGGCCTTTCCTTCCCCGCGAAACATGTTTCTAGAAAACTGATCCAGGACAATAATTTCAGCCCGGCGGCCATCGAGATGCTCACGCCATTCCGCCGTCTCACCGGCCATGATCGCTTTGTGCAAGGAAAGAAAACGGCGCTTAATCTCGTCGTCTAGTTGCTTATCTTTCATGAAGTGCTGTTTAGGCTCAAGTTCATCAAACCAGAAATGGAGTACATTTGTTGGATTCATTTTATCCCTCCTGCTGCTAGTTTAGCATAATGGGTCTTTAACGGAGACTAAAAACCCTCAAGAAAGGTGGTTTATTTTGCGCATTCAAGCTGCTATTTTACATATTTTTGATCCTCATTTAAATGAGCCGGTCTATTCGGTGGCGGGGCTCGATTTACAGGAGGAGTATATTTTTGACTATATTAAAGCCAAAGTGGAAAAGTGCCTGAGCAGTCCCCAGCAGAAGCAATGCCGGTTGGCTGAGGAGGCGGACTTCCATCAAAAAGCCCTAGAGCTTGGCGAAAATTTCCTAGCCACGTCCCAGGCCATGTCCAGTCAACTGTTTGCCCTCGTCCGCCATAATCCAGATATTCCGCCGGCTGATTTACTGTGGGTGAAATTACTGCTTTGGGATATGCCCTTTGTGGCTTGCTTCAAACTGAACCACCAGGAGCAAATGACCCACCACGTCCAGCAAAAGGAAGAGGGCTTGGTGAATGAATTACTGCTGCACCATAGTATCCTTCCCAAGGGCAAGCAGGCCCTCGATGAGTGCTTTCTCTATTGCCTGCCGACGCGAGAATGCTTTGTTTTGGAGAAGAAGCATCTCATGGAAGAAACGGGTGAGCGGGAGTTTTATTTCAGTGAAGCTTTTCTGAAGCTGCCCCTGCAACCCGCGGTCAAAGACCAGCTCAATGCCGTCAAAAAAGCGGTCAAAAAAACAGCCCAGAGTTTCAATGAAGACGCCTATGAAGTCTTAGCGCGAGCGAAGGAGGAAACCGTGGACGCTGTGATGGCGGATGAAGTGATTAATCACCCCCGTCTGGCCCAGGCTTTCTTTCCCGAAGAGCCAGCCAAGCAAGCTAGCTACTTAGAAGAAACAGCTAATTTAGGCATGCCCGAAGAAAGTCCTGCCCCTAAAACGATGTTGTCGGCACGAATGAATCGGCAAAAATTAAAACTAGGCAATGGGATTGAATTGCTAGTACCTCTAGAGCTTTTCCATGAAAAAGACGCGGTCGAAATTATCAATCAGCCGGACGGCACCTTAAACATTATTTTGAAAAATATCGAAGACATCGAAAATCTTTTTTAAACCGTGCATAATAAACAGTTGTTCAGTATAATGGCATTGAGGAGGTGGGCATGGAAATTGACCGATGGCAAGACGGCCAGGAGCGGTTCAAGGCTTTGCCCTTAGTGCATCGCTTGAGTATTTTAAGTCTGTGGTCGGCGACGGCCATTGTGGGTCGCGTGCTCTGCAGTGGCCTGCCCAATGTGCAGCCGGTTACCGTGATGATAATCCTAGCGACACCACTATTTGGCTTAGGGAATGGGATACTGGTAGCTTTATTAATTATGCTGCTCAGTAATATTTTACTCGGCTTTGGCTTGTGGACTGTGGCGCAAATCTTGTCTTATGCATTGATCGTTTTAATCACTGGTTTTCTCGAGCGGTTTTTCACCCAGCGTTGGCCCTGGTTGGAGGTCCTTTGGGCGGGCTTAGCCGGGTATTTATATGGTTTTATTATCTCCCTGCTAATGCTTTTCTTGTTTGGGTTGAAGACGCCGTTCTGGCCCTATTACCTGAATGGCTTGCCTTTTGATACCTTGCATGCCTTAGGGAATATCGGTTTTATGTTGGTGCTAAGACCAGTGGTTCGACGCTTGTTAAAAGAGCGCTTGTTGTTTTAGTTTTTGAGGAGGATGGACATGACTTATCCAAATACTTGGGATTTAGAGGCAATGTATCCAGGCGGTGTCGAAGGAGAAGCCTTCCAAGCCTTAATTCAAAAAGCCGCGGATGAAGGGCAGAAATTAGCCCAAGCTTTGGCGGATTTTTCCGCAAAGAGCCAGGAAGTTGGCCAGGAACTGGAGGCCTTGGTGCAAGGTATTGAGCATTATGAGCCTTTGCTTTCGGAATTATTTACGTATAATCAAATGTGTGCCGATGTGAATGTGCGCGATGAAGCCCCAGTTTTAGTGAGAAGTCAACTTACGCGCCTGGTGGAGCCGTACGAATTGGCCTTGCTTAATTTCTACCGGCAATTGGGCGAAATTCCAGAAGGCACTTGGACGGAAATCCTTGAAAAGTCGGAAAAATTGCATACTTTGGCTTTTAATTTGGAAGAAATGCGGCAAAAAGCCCAACGTCTATTAGCGCCAGAAACAGAAGATTTGTTAACGAAATTGAAGCCGGATGGCCTGGCAGCTTGGTCCAATATTTACGATACCGTCAACAGCAATATGACGATTCCGGTAGAAATTGACGGTGAAGAACAGGAATTTTCCGTGGGCCAAGTTTTAAACCGTTTCCAATCGGATGAAGATCCAAAGATGCGGGACCGCTTCTTTATCGCTTGGGAAAAAGCCTTCAGTGAGGAAGGGCAAGTCTTCCAAGATATCTTAAATCACTTGGCAGGCTACCGGCGCACCGTGCAAAAAGCGCATGGCTATGAGGACTTTTTGAGTGAGCCTTTGGAAATGAGCCGCATGCAAAAAGCGACGCTAGAAGCCATGTGGCAAGCTGTGGACGAAGGCAAGGAAGCCTTTGTGAAATACCTGCGTGCCAAGCAGGACTTTCAAGGTTTAGAGGAATTGGGCTGGCAGGATTTCGAGGCCCCATTGACATTCCCGGATCAGGCTGGTAAAACATATACGTGGGATGAGGCTTGCGAATTTGTGATTACGCACTTCCGTGAAGTCAGTCCGAAAATGGGGGCCTTTGCTGAGCACGCGATTAAAAGCGGCTGGGTAGAAGCCAAAGACCGGCCAGGGAAGCGGCCGGGGGCTTACAATTCGAGCAGCTTACAAAATGGGGAGTCGCGGGTCTTTATGACCTTCACGGGCTCGGCTTCCGATGTTAGTACGCTGGCCCACGAATTAGGCCATGCCTTCCATACGGAAATGCTTAGGGAGAGCCGGCCATGGTGGCAGCGAGGCTATGCGATGAATGTGGCCGAAACGGCCAGTACCTTTGCGGAAACGGTCGTGGCTAATGCGAGCTTAGCGGCCAGTGAATCCGCGAAGGAACACTTGCAGCTTTTAAGCGGAAAATTAGAGAATCCGGTGGCCATGTTTATGGACATTCACGCGCGTTTTCTCTTTGAGAAGTCCTTCTATGAGGAGCAAGCCCAAGGTTTTGTCAGCGAGAGTCGTTTGAACGAGCTGATGGAAGCCGCCCAAAAAGAAGCGTTTGGCGGCGCTTTGGATACTTACCATCCGCATTTCTGGTGCAGTAAATTGCACTTCTTCATTGATGATGTGCCTTTCTATAATTTCCCTTATACGTTTGGCTATCTTTTCAGTATGGGCATTTACCAAACTCTAACGAAAGACATGTCCACCTTTGAAGAGCGCTATATTGCCTTGCTGGAAGACACAGGAGCCATGAGTGTGGAAGACTTGGCCAAGAAGCATTTGGGCGTGGACTTAACCCAGCCTGATTTCTGGCGGCTCGGTGTCCAAGCAGCGGCTCGGGATGCGGAGGCTTTCCAAGAAGAAATAGCAAAAAATAAATAATGAAGAGGTAAAAAAGTGGAATATGAAACACTACAAGCCCTCCTTCCTCTAAAGGATAAGGGTGTTATGCGTTTAGGCTTAGAAACCATTGACCAATTGATGGCTTTGTTTGACCATCCGGAAAATAAACTGCCCACGATTCATGTGGCGGGGACCAATGGCAAGGGGTCAACGTGTAAAATGCTGGCAACCATTCTCCAGGAAGCTGGCTATTCGGTTGGCCTCTACACCTCACCATCCATTATGACGTTCAATGACCGCATGCTGGTGGATGGGGTCGAGGTGAGTGATGAGGAGCTCCTCTGGGCGGCCCAGGAAATTCGTGAAGCGGTCGCAGGCACCGATTTGGTGTTTACTGAATTCGAAATGTATACCGCCATGGCTTGGCTGATTTTTGCTAAGCGAGACGTTGACCTAATCGTGCTTGAAGTCGGCATGGGGGGTCGGATTGATGCCACCAATTTAGTCAAACAGCCTTTGGTATCGGTTATTATGAAAATTGCCATGGACCATGAGGATATTTTAGGTCATACCCTAGCGGAAATTGCGGGGGAAAAGGCTGAAATCATTAAAGCTCATCGCCCCGTGGTGGCCTACCCTGGCCAAGATGAGACCGTCTTCCCAGTCTTTGAGGAGAAGGCGGCCGCTTGTGAGGCGCCGCTCATTTATCCTGATTTTGACGCCTTGTCTTATGACTTGGACGTGGCGCCCAAGCAAACCTTCACTTACCGCGGTGAAACGTATACCTTAAACTTTTTAGAGGAGCACCAAATTTGGAATGCGACGGTAGCCTTAGAAGTTATTGCCCAACTGCAAAAGCAGGGTTATGATATTAGCCAAGCAGCAGTTAAGGAAGGCCTCGCAACGGTGACTTGGCCGGCTCGCTTTGAGTGGATTCATACGAAGCCTGATATTATTATCGATGGCTCCCACAATTTAGATGGCATTACCGGCTTAAAAGACAGCTTGCTGCGCTATTTTAAGGACAAGCGTCGCATTGGGATTATGGGGCTCTTAGCGGATAAGGATACGGAACATATTGTGGCCGAGATTGCGCCGGTTTTCGATACTATAATAACCGTGCGCTCCGATTCCGATCGAGCTTGGAGTGCTGAAGATTTGCGTAAGCAGATTGTTCGTTATAGCCAAAAATCATATGGTACAATTACGGAAGCGTCGACCTACCAGGAGGCCTTAGATCTCGCTCTTCAAGCGGAGCAAAATTCGGCTGAAGACAGCATGATTACGATCTTTGGCTCCTTCTATTATGTTGGTTTGATGCGTGAATTGATTATTAAACAGTTAAAGGGTGGTCGTAGTGAATAAGGAAAAAATTGAAAAAGCCGTACGAGAAATACTCATTGGGGTTGGCGAAGATCCAGATCGTGAAGGCCTGGTTGAAACACCAGCACGCGTCGCTCGTATGTATGAGGAATTACTCGATGGTTACCGCCGCGAGCCGGCTAAGCATATGGCGAAGCAGTTTACTGCGCCAGATAGTGAGTTTGTGCTCGTGAAAGATATTCCTTTCCACTCCATGTGTGAACACCACATGCTACCTTTTTACGGCAAAGGGCATATTGCCTATATCCCCAAAGATCATAAAGTGGTGGGTTTGAGCAAATTAGCGCGCATTTTAGAAGATATTAGCTTGAAATTGCAATTGCAAGAGCGTATTACGAATGATGTCGCGAATACGATTGCTAATAATCTGCCGGTGGAAGGCGTCTTCGTGGTGCTGGAAGCGGAACATATGTGCATGTCTATCCGGGGTGTGCATAAGGAAGGGGCGAAGACCGTCACGAAGTGCTCTCTGGGTTGCTTCCAAACAGATAAGGAATTGCGTAAAGAAGTCTTCGATATGATTCGGTCCTAATTTATGGCAAAAGATTTTATTCATCTAGAAGGCCTAGAGTTTTATGCCTACCACGGGGTCTTCCCCGAGGAGGCAAAACTCGGCCAGCGTTTCCTAGTTAATGTGCATTTAGGAGTCGATCTCAAAGCTGCCGGAGAGAGTGATGAAGTCAAGGACACGGTTCACTATGGGGAAGTTTATGAGACAATTCAAGCCGTGGTTTTAGAGGAGCGCTTTGCCTTGATCGAAGCTTTAGCCAGTCGTATCGTCCAAGAAATTTTCAAAAGCCAGCCGCTCGTAGAAAGCATGCAGCTCGAAGTCATTAAACCCGATCCGCCGATCCCTGGCCACTACGACCAGGTGGCTGTCGAGTTGAATCGAGAGCGAGCTGACGTCTTAGGGGAGGATAAGGATGCGTAAAACACGGCAGTCGGCCGTTATTGCTTTGGGCAGTAACATTGAACCTCGAGAAGAATATTTAAGGGACGCCTTGGCCCATTTGCGTCGTGTTGCGGGCGTTGAAGTAAGCCAAAGCTCTCCTATTTATGAAACCGTCCCAAAAGGCTACGCCGACCAAGCCGATTTCTTAAATATGGTGGTAGAAGTCGAAACCTTATTACCGGCTAATGATTTGCTCAGTGCCTGCCAGGCCATTGAGAAAGCCTTGCACCGGAAACGCACCATTAAAAATGGGCCGCGGACGATTGATTTAGACATCATTCTCTATAGCCAGGAACACTATCAGACCGAACGGCTAACCGTCCCCCACCCCCGCATGCAGGAGCGCGCTTTTGTGCTCTTTCCCTTAGCGGATATTCTTCCTGAGCGTCTAGTGCCCGGCTTTTCCAAAACTGTGTTACAGTTAAAGCAAGCATTACCAGAAGAAGAGAAAGCTGATGTCCGCCTTTACCCGTCATCTTTGGATGACTAAATTTCTGGCAAAGGCCGGCCTAAAGCTCGATAAGGAGTGAAGCCAATGGTAGAAGCCAAGCAGATGTCAACAGATTTATCGCCTAAAGAATTGGAAAGCCTCGCTGCCAAAGCTGCCTTAGAGGTTCAAGGGGTGCTTGCGACCCGCGGCTCTGCCTTCCAGGAAGCTGAAGCTGAAATGGTGCAAAAAGCCCTAGAAAAACAACGTGAAGTGAGCGGCACCCAGTATGATGAGGTGAAGCTGGACAAGAAAATTTCAGAAGAGGAAATGACGTCTGGTGTTGACGTTCAGGGCACGCCCACCCGTGGTTTAACCATGACTATTGGTATTGTGGTAGCCTATGGGGAAAATATTCCCCAAATATATGAAAAAATTATTAGTAATGTGCAAAAAGCCCTGCGCGAAAAAACTGGCTATGGGGATGCGGACATCACGGTGCGTGTTGAAAACATTATGAAGGAAGAAGACTTCCATCGCCTTCACTATAAGCAAATCTAGAACTTTAAAAAGAGCTTTCGGGCTCTTTTTTTGCTCGTTTTTGTTTTCAATGCCAGCCTTTGCTAAACTGTAAGAATAGGGAGCAGTGATTTTTTCTAAGCTCATGCCCCAATTTTATGGTCTAGTGAGAGCTAGTATTTGAAGGAGAATATAATTTCCATGAAGAAAAAAATTCTATTATTTGATGGCAGCTCCTTAGCCTTTCGGGCTTTTTATGCTTTTCGAGATATTGAGCGTTTTACAAATTCTGAAGGCTTACATACCAATGCCTTGTATGCCTTTCATTTAATGTTTCAAAAAGTATTGGAGCAGGAAGCACCGACCCACGCCCTAGTGGCTTGGGATGCTTCACGAACTACTTTCCGTACGGAGTTGTATGCCGATTACAAGGGCGGCCGGCAGAGTGCTCCGGACGAATTCCGCGAGCAGATGCCTTATTTTAATGTGCTCTTGGATGCTTTTGGGGTTTGCCATACGGAATTAGCCAATTATGAAGCTGATGATATTATCGGGACCTTTGCTCGCTTAGGCGCCGAAGCCGGCTATGAAGTGGTGATTATTTCCGGGGACCGTGACTTGATTCAATTAGCCGGCGAGCAGGTTCGCGTGGATATTACCCGCCGTGGGGTGACCCATTTGGAGAGTTATACCCCTGCGAGAATCGAGGAAGAACTGGGTCTCAGCCCCCAGCAAATCATTGATATGAAAGGTCTAATGGGAGATTCCTCCGATAATTATCCCGGTGTTACGGGTATTGGTGAAAAAACGGCTCTGAAATTGCTCCATGAATACGGCAGTATGGAAGGGGTATATGAGCATCTTGCTGATATTTCTGGGAAGAAACGCCAGGAAAATTTGCGGAAGGAGAAAGAACAGGCCTTCCTGTCTAAAAAATTAGCGACGATTGATACGTCCGTCCCGGTAAAGGTTCAATTAGCCGACACCACTTATGAGGGCAGTGATGTGGAAGCTCTCCTGTCTTTTTATAAGGAGATGGATTTTGAGCAATTTACCACAAATTTGCTAGAAGAGCACGATATTCAGGATCCCGAGATGGAGGACCGGCCTCCCGTTCATGTCAAAAGGGCCGAAGACGAAGCGGATTTAAAAGCTTTCTTTGAGGAAGAAGTAGTGAAGACATTCTTCATTGAGAGTTTTGAGGCCAATTACCATGTGGCGGAGCCCTTAGCGGTGGCCTTTGCGAGCGAGGAGGCTTGTCTCGTGGCTGAACCAGACCTGGCCTGGGAAAGCCCTAGTGTCAAAGCCTGGCTGGCCGATGACAGCCAGGAGAAAATCGTTTTTGATGTGAAGCGGCTTATTATTCTCCTTGTCCGGCAAGGCTTAACCTTAGCTGGGGTTTCGGATGATATTTTAATTGGGGCTTACTTACTGCACGCGCGTGACTATGCCGATGACTTAACTGAAGTTGCCCGGGAATTTAAGCAGCAGGCCTTAGCCTATGATGAAACGATCTACGGCAAAGGAAAGAAACAGCAATTGCCAGAAGATGCGGAGCTTCTTGAGCATTTGGCTAGGAAATGCCAGGCGATTTTAAACCTTCGCGAGCCCATTTTGGAAGAACTTAAGCAGCAAGATATGCACGACTTGTATGCCAAGATGGAATTGCCGCTGGCCTTTGTCTTAGCAGGTATGGAGGAAGCTGGGGTGCAGGTGGACCGGGCTTGCCTCAGTGCCATGCAGGAAAAATTGCAGGCCAAACTTGATGAATTAATTGCTGCCATTCACCAAGAAGCCGGTCATGAATTTAATGTCAATTCCACCCAGCAATTGAGTGATGTTTTGTTTGAAGAGCTGGGCCTGCCTGGGGGCAAGAAAACGAAGAGCGGCCGCTATTCAACGGCCCAGGCAGAATTAGAAAAATTAGCCGGGCAGGCACCAATTATCGAATACCTACTGACCTACCGGCAATTAGCTAAATTGCAGTCGACTTATATTGAAGGCTTGCAGGATTATATTTTAGCCGATGGTAAGATTCATACGCGTTTCACCCAAACCCTAACCACGACGGGGCGCTTGAGTTCGAAGGACCCTAACCTGCAAAACATTCCGATCCGAACCCCAGAAGGCCGGCAAATTCGCCAAGCCTTTGTCCCCAGCCAGCCAGGCTATGAAATTTATAGCTCAGACTACTCCCAAATCGAGTTACGGGTGTTGGCCCATATCTCTGGAGACAAGCATTTGCAGGAAGCCTTTAAGGCGGGCAAGGATATACACCGGGCGACGGCCAGCCGCGTTTTTGGCATCGAACCTGCTGAAGTCGGGGCTAATGAACGCCGGAGTGCGAAGGCCGTGAACTTTGGCATTGTTTATGGCATTAGTGATTATGGTTTGAGTCAAAACTTAGGGATTAGCCGGCCAAAAGCCCAGGACTTTATCGATAGTTACTTCGAGAGTTTCCCGGGAGTAAAAAAATATATGACGGCAATTGTTGAAGAAGCCCGCGAGGCGGGTTATGTAGAGACCTTATTCCATCGCCGGCGCTACTTACCAGATATCAAGGCCAAGAATTTTAACCGCCGGCGTTTTGCTGAGAGAACGGCGATGAATACACCCATCCAAGGAACCGCTGCTGATATTATTAAGCTGGCCATGGTGAAGATGGCGGAAGTCCTTAAACAAGAAAATTTACAGGCCCGCTTGCTCTTGCAAGTGCATGATGAATTAATTTTTGAAGCCCCCGCCGAAGAAATTGCTCGCCTGGAAGAACTCGTGCCCCAAGTGATGGCTGAAGCGGTCGACTTAACCGTCCCTCTGACCGTAGAAACGAAGCATGGTTCGACCTGGTACGATGCCGATTAAAAGAAAGGAGGGGACGCATGCCCGAATTACCTGAAGTTGAAAATGTACGGCGCGGCCTCAACACCTATGCCCGGGGCCATCAGGTGCAGAAGGTCTGGGTCGGCTGGCCACCAATTATTGAAAAACCGGCACTTGAACGTTTTAAAGAGTTGATGGTGGGAGAAAAATTAGAAGAAGTCGACCGCCGCGGGAAGTATTTAATTTTTTACTGGACGCATTGGGCTTGGCTGGCTCACTTGCGCATGGAAGGTAAATTCCTGCTTGTGGCCGCTGAAACTGACGAAGATGCTTATACGCATTTGCGCTTCTCTTTAGATGACGATTTAAAATTACTCTATCGGGATGTGCGTAAATTTGGCCGGCTCAAAGCCTTCCCCAGGGAAGAAACTGATGCAGAAGTTTTGGCCTTAGGCTTGGGGCCGGAGCCAGAAGCTCTGACAGTGCCTTATTTAAAGACGGAATTTCAGAAAACAAGCCGAAACATTAAAGCTGTTCTCTTGGACCAGCATGTCCTCGCAGGCATCGGTAATATTTATGCGGATGAAATTCTTTTCCAAACTGGCTTGCATCCGGCTACGCCAGCGCGGGCCTTAAGGGATAGCCAGGTGGCAGTTTTGCTCAAACATATCCAAAGTGTTTTAAAAGCGGCAATAAAAGCAGGCGGGACGACCGTTCGGACTTATGCGAATTCCTTTGGACGAGCCGGGCAATACCAGCATCAGTTGCAGGTTTACGGTCGGGCTGGTGAGCCTTGCCTCGTTTGCAAAAGCCCCTTGGTGAAGGAAAAAATAGCGGGGCGCGGGACAACCTTTTGCCCCCATTGCCAAAAACCCATGATCTAGGAGCACAAGGAGGAGAACATGACACTCATATTAGGGCTAACAGGTTCGATAGCGACCGGAAAATCCAGTGCAGCACGTGTTTTTCAGGAAAAAGGCTTCCCCGTTATTTCGGCAGATGAAGGGGCTCGACGCTTGGTGGAGCCTCCTAGCCCCGCCTTGGATAAAATACGAACGATTTTTGGGGAAGAGTTTCTGTTTGAAAATGGCTGTTTGAATCGGGAAAAATTAGCTGCGCTTATTTTCAGACACGAAAAAGCTCGCAAGCAGTTAGATCAGCTCATGCAGCCTCTGCTCCGCCAATGGCTCATTAAGGAGCGCACTTTAGCGAAAGTCAATCACCCGTCCTTAGTGGTGATGGATATCCCCTTGCTCTATGAGAAAAATTTACAGGGTTTGGTGGACCAGGTTATGGTGGTGTACACGCGGGAAACTTTTCAATTAGAGCGCCTCATGGCACGGGATCATTTAGCGAGAAAGGAAGCTTTGGAGCGAATTTTCTCTCAAATTAATATTGAACGGAAGGTTGAGTGGGCCGATATCGTCATTGATAATAATGAAGATGAAGCCTATTTAAGACGGCAAATCGAAGCTTGGATTCTCTTCAATGGTTATGAAGACTGGCCAGAATAAAGGCGAGCTATGCTATAATTAAGCTAGCGTACTGAAGAAGATATCCCAATAATAACGGAAGGTGAGTGGGGATTGATGCAATGTCCAAAATGCCATTATTCGAATACCAAAGTGGTCGACTCGCGCCCCACAGAAGAAGGGCGAGTCATTCGGCGGCGGCGGATGTGCCCTCAATGTGATTACCGTTTTACGACTTTTGAGCGGGTGGAACAGTCACCCTTACTGGTGATTAAGCGCAATGGCAACCGTCAGGAGTTCTCCCGGGAGAAATTACTGCGCGGCTTGATTCGCTCTTGTGAAAAACGGCCGATTGCCTTGGAGACGTTGGAGCGGGTGGTTTCTGACATTGAAACGACCTTAAGAGAGCAAGGTCAAACAGAAGTGAAGGCCTTAGATATCGGTGAAATGGTCATGGATAAATTGATTAAAATTGACGATGTCGCCTATATTCGCTATGCCAGTGTTTACCGCCGTTTCGAGGACCCCACCGTTTTTCTGCATGAAATTGAACGTCTGAAAAATTTGCAGTAAAATCAAGCCGATGGGCAAACGAATTTAGATTTAGATGACAAGAATTAGGAGGAGATTATGGAGCGTGGCTGGCAAACTTTGGACAGTCAAACGAGTTTTATTGTCGTCCAGCGTGAATGGGTAGAGGCCTTGGATCAGGAAGTCTTGGCTTACTTGTACCAACCTTTAATCCATGCCAGTGGCTATGCCCTCTACCAGGCCTTACTCAGTTTGGTGGAAGTTGAAAGCCATTTGTCTTTGGAAACTAGGCACCGGGATATTCTGGAACGTTTGGTGATCAGTAAAGAGATATACTATGAGGCCAGGACGCGTCTTGAGGCCCTAGGGCTTTTACGGGTCTTCCGGCAACAAGAGGCAGGCCAGCAACTCGCTTACCGCTATGACCTTTATGCGCCCTTACGCCCAGAACGCTTTTTCCGGGATAGTTTGCTTTCAACTCTACTCCTTGACCGCCTGGGCCAGCAAACTTATGAGCGCTTAGAGGCACGCTTTTCCCATATCTGGCCTGAGCATTTGAAAAACATAGCTTGGGAAGAAGAAACTTTAAGTTTCCAAGATGTTTACCGCTTGCCCAGCGAACATCTGGAAGAAGCGGCGAGTCAGCACTTACTGCATTCCAACCAAGGCCGGCCGCCATTGACTACTAGTTCGGGTCCCCGTACTTTTTCTTGGTCCTACTTCAAAGCTTTGTTCCAAGATAGCTTGCTTCCCCAGCAAGCACTCACTGGCAGCTTGCAAGATCTCGTGCTAACCCTGCACAAGCTTTACGGCTATGATGAGACAGAGCTATTTCGCTTGTGTTTTGATGCCTATGATTTCCACCAGAAAAAGCTGGATGCCGACATGCTCAAACGCCGAGCCCAGGAGTATGCGGAAGCTACACGTTCAAGCAGAAGGCAAAGTTCTCCCATAGCACCTGAAGAGACTAAGACTGACCAAATTGAGGCCGCTTTGGCTGAAGCTGGTTTACCCCAAGCAGCTAGCCAAGTCGTGGCCGCCTGTGAAAATTATGCGCCCGATGAATTTCTCACTAGCATTAAACGCCAGCGTCAAGGTCAAGTCCTCCCCAAGGAGCGAAAGCTACTCACGGATTTATTGACGCGCTTTCATTTGCCGGAGAGTCTATATAATGCCATGATTTACTACTATTTAATTGAATTGGATAATTCAACCTTAAATTGGGGCTTTCTCCAACGCTTGGCCGATGATTGGCAGCAGCAGGGCCTGAAAAATTCCCTAGAGGCTTTTTTGTATATTAAAAACCGCCAAGACCAAAAAACAAAGCAGCAAAAGGAGCAAGCGGAACGCTATAAAAAACGCTATGTTTATGAAGAAACGCAACCTGACTGGCTCATTAAAGCAAAAAAAGAGCAAAAAAATGGCCAGTCGCGAAGAGAAGTTTCCGATAGGGCGAGCCAAGAGCAAGCACGCCACTCGCTCATTGAGCGCATTAAGGCACGAGAAAGGGAGGGAGAGGAAGAATGAGAAATGTAGGAGAAGCGATGCAAAATATGCTGGACCGGGGGCACTTGAATCAAGAGCTTAAAAGTATTAAAGAAAAAGTCCTCGCGGATTCGGATGTCAGAGACTTCCTAGCCCAAAAAGAGCTTACGGCCGATAGCAAAGTGGTCGAGCGCAGCTTGTCCAAACTTTATGAATTTGTCCAGGAAAAGGACCGAGCTCAAGGGAAGCAAAATGAGAAATTTCCCGGCTACTATCCTGAACTAGTCATGAATATCAATTACATTGATGTCACCTATGTACCGACAGAAAAAATGTTGCGTCAGCAAGAAGAACGGGCTAAAGCGCGGCGTATTCAATTAATTGCCCTACCCAAAACCTTGAAAAAGGCGGAATTTAGCCGCTTCGACTTAGCTGAAGAAGGCCGAGAAGAGGCAGCAACGGCGGCTTTTGATTTTGCGGAGGGCTTCCGAAAGGAACCGCACCGCTTCCACCAAGGCCTCTATATTCATGGGCCTTTTGGTGTGGGAAAAACTTATTTGCTGGGAGCAATCGCTAACGACTTGGCCAAAGCCGGCTATGAGAGCACGCTGATTCACTACCCCCAATATGTCGCCCTTAGAAAGCAAGCTATTGGCCAAGATGACCCCTTGGAGGATTTAACTGCCATCCAAAAAACCCCTGTTTTGATGCTGGATGATATTGGCGCAGAGAGTAATAGTGCCTGGGTCCGTGATGACATTTTAGGGGTTATTTTGCAATACCGGATGAATGAGGAATTACCGACCTTGTTTACTTCTAATTTCACCCTGGAGGAATTGGAAAAGCATCTGGCCCGCTCCGGCTCACAGGCCATTGAACCCGTGAAGGCCAGTCGCATTATGGAGCGGATCCATATGCTAGCTAAACCTGTGGCCTTAACGGGTCGAAATCGTCGCCATTCCTAGCTTTCTAAATTATTTACCTTTGTCTGAGTTTAATCAGTTGCATATCAAAATTTTTAAGGCTATGCTTTGTCTATAGATTATTAAAAGTTGGGAGGAATTTCTATGCCTGGTTTTCGAAAATTTCTCCAAGCAATTGCAGCCTTGCTCGCACTAGCGGCTCTCGTTATTGCGATGGCTACCTTGTATCCCGTTCCAAGGCTTTCGCCTTTTGTGCTGAAGTATGTTCTTCAGAATCGGGATGTGAGCATGGTGGTTGCTGTAATTCTTGGCTTGTTGGCCTGCTTGGCATTTATTTTCTTTTTATACAGTTGCTTTGCCCAATCAAAGGCAAAAAAACTGCGCTTAACGACTGAAAACGGAGAGATTACGGTCGATCGTTCGGTGGTGGAAAATGATATCAATGCCGCTTGCCGTGAAGTTGAAGGAGCGAAAGCACCGCAAGCGAGCGTTAAGCTCGGCCGTCAACCGGAACAAACTGTCGTTGACTTGCATGTGGTGTGTGATGAAGAGACTGAGCAAAATGAATTGAGTCAGCAATTACAAGAGAAGGCAAGTACAGCTGTTGAGCGTGTCTTAGCCGCCTCGCCAAAAAGCATTAATGTTCATCTGAAATCTATTCATGATGATCACAATAGCAATGCACCACGTGTTCGTTAAAGGAGGGAATAAGATGAGACGACCACCCAAATCTTGGCAGCCTTATCGCTACCGAATTCTCTGCCTTACTTTGGCTTTAAGTTTTATCTTACTGGCAACGTACACGAGTGTAGGTAAGGCGATTTTTATTATGATCCTCGCTGGACTCGGCTATTGGGCCGGTACTTATATTGACCAAAAATAACGGGAGATATGAGTTGTAATTTTCTAAATTTCAGGTATGATTAACTTAATCAATAATTTGGAGGTTGATGATAATGGCAGAACAAAAAAATGTTGAACAACAACATGTACAACACGAGAACCGTCTTTCCTTTGAAAATCGTGTTCTCGAAAAAATTGCGAACTACTCTGTACAAGGAATCGAAGGTATTCTCGAACTTAAAGGTGGTTTAACATCTGGTTTGAAAGGCTTCTTCTCTGGTACAGGCGAAGACGACACAAAAGGTGTTAACGCTGAAGTTGGTCAAAAAGAAGTGGCTCTCGACTTAGAAGTTGTTGGTGAATACGGCAAAAACATTCCTGCCGCTTTTGAAAAAGCCATCAAACAAATTTCTGATAATGTCCAAAAAATGACAGGTTTAAAAGTTGTTGAAGTCAACATGAACGTTAACGACGTTGTAAGCCGTGCTGAATTCGAAAGAAAACAACACGAAGAAGAACGTCGCGCTGCCGAAGAACGTCGTCGTGCCAACCAATCCGGTGAATACACTGACGGCTCCCGCGTCCAATAATAACTACCAAGCTTCTAGGTTTTACCTAGGAGCTTTTTTTCTTTTTTTACTTAGTGTAAAATTATGCTCGGTAAGACTTGAAAAATAAAAAAAAGGACATCTATCTTTAAGTTGAACAATAAAAAGAAAGAAGATGTCCTCATGAATGATATTATCACAGATATTCTAAAAAAGACGGAAAATTGCTCATCTTTAGGTGACTTTGAAGATCTTGTTTATCCGATATTAAGCAATTTTTGCTGTGAATGTCTTGCAGCGACCTTTACTCAACTTGATCAGCAATTAATTCAAAGATACCAAGCCGAAGGCTGGAAAATTGCTCGCTATGAACCACGAACACTATGTTTTATGTTTGGAGCCGTCACTTTCAGACGCTGTCGGATGAAAAAAGAAGGTCACTCTAGCTTTCTTCCCCTAGATTTGTGTTTAGGACTAGAAGCAAGAAGTCATCTTTCTTCTCAGGTCAAAGAAAAAATTGCCCAGCTTTGTACGAAGCAAACTTTTCGTGCGACTGCAGAAGCCTTCAATGCTTTAATGCCTTTTAGTATTTCGCATCAGACCGCACATCATATTGTTCAAGAAATTGGGCAAAAAATTTTAAGCTTTGAGAATAAAAAAGCAGAAGAGAAGGAACTGGCTTACTCTCAAAAACGATCCGTTCCTTTTCTGTACATTGAAGGGGATGGGTTTTTAATCACTAAGAAGAAGAAAAAAGGGAAAAGGACAAAACATCTTCAACTACACCGTGTGACTCTCTATGAAGGCGTCGATCGATCCACTTCGCGGCATCAACTTATTCAAGCTCATTATTTTTCTTCTGTTCAATCTAGTGCAGCCCTTCGAGAAAAAGTTAGCCGATTTCTTAACTCCTACTATGATTTACATCAAACGATTGTGATTTCTAATTCGGATGGTGGCAGTGGTTATACGGAGGAAGATTTTAACGAGATGATTGGGGTATGCCTTCGGCATGAACATTTCTGCGATAAATTTCATGTCATTCAAAAAATCAGAACGCGCCTATTTTTTGATCATAAAATACGTCAATTGGTCATTAAAAAAGTGAAGGCTTATGATTTCGAAGGAGTTCAAGTTACTTTGGAGACCTGTGAAAGTCGCTGGCACCATCATCAGGAGTTTTTGGCTGAAATTGAAGCTCTAAGAGCTTATCTTCAAAGGAATTGGTTACTCATTAAACCAGCAGAGCAGCGAGGCTTACCAAACCATTTTTCCGGTGGCGTTTGTGAAGCAGGCCATCGGCTTTATACTTATCGCATGAAAAAGCAAGGACGAAATTGGACCCGTCAAGGCGCAGCAGCAATGGCTGCCATTATCACCGCTCAATCTAATCATTGTTTTGAAGAAGCTGTTCGATCAGATATTGAAGCTAATACAAGCCCATTTATACCCGAATATCCAGAGATTGTTAGGGCAATACTATGTCACAGGCCGCAACAAAGTTCTTGTGGTGCCCATCAGGGCACGATTCCAAGTGAAGTGTCAAGCAGTATGGTCGGGAAATTATACCATACATTTTGTTAGCTGCTTCGCCAAAAGACACGGAGTGCGTGCTAAAGACCTGCGTTAGCAGTGTTAGCAGGCCGTCCGTATATCTGGCTCTCGGAGTGCCGATAGGGTGAGCGTAGCGAGGCCTATCCAACGACATAGAGCCAGAATAGGACGGTCAGGCGTAAGCTTCTATGAAGCGTAAGCCGGTGCCACTGCTTTTCAACGCAGCGTCCTTTAGCACAAAAACGAAGTGACTTTTGAATAATTAGATACGAGATAGAGTTCTTTATGATTGACCGAGCATTGCTTGACACTAACCTTTTTTTATTATTATTTGCATTTTTGGTGGAAACATGCTTCAATAATATTATAAACAAACTTCGCTGAAAAGAGACTTAACCTTATTTTGACCTAGAGACAGAGGCTTTGGTGGAAAATCTGCAAAATAAGGAGCGGACCACTCTTGGAGAAGGCTTGGGTAACCAAGCCGGCCTGTGCCGATATCGCAGCAATGAGAATGCAATGCTTGTATTGAATCAGGGTGGAAACACGCAAAGTCGTCCCTATTGGCTGTAGCCGATAGGGACTTTTTCTTTTCTAGCTGTTTAACTTAAGGATTTTTAAAAATGAGGTGGATAGGATGGAACTAATTTTTCCTGATGGGGCTAAAAAAACCTATGAGCCTGGTGTGACTGGCCGGGAAGTGGCCAAGGGCATCAGTAATAGTTTGGCGAAACGGGTCTTAGCCTATCGCTTGGACGGCCAATTGTTTGGCTTGGACGAAGGCATTAAGAAAGGGGGGAAAATCGAACTGATTGACCCCAAACAGTCCCCCGAAGAGGCTTTAGCCATTTTACGGCACTCGGCGGCCCACTTGCTGGCGCAAGCGATTCGTCGTCTATTCCCAAACATGTGCTTTGGGGTTGGGCCGGCTATTGAACGGGGTTTCTACTACGATACGGACAATCCCGATGGCCCACAGATTCGAGACGAGGACTTGCCGCGCATTGAAGAAGAAATGAAGAAAATTGTCAAGGAGGACTTCCCGATCAAGGGTCGGGTCGTCACGCGCGAAGAAGCCTTAGAACTCTTCAAAAACGATCCCTATAAGCAAGAATTAATTCAAGATCTACCCGCTGATGAACCCATTACGGTTTACAGCCAAGGAGAATTCTTTGACCTTTGCCGGGGCGGGCACGTGCCTTCCACAGGCTACATTAAACATTTCAAACTTTTAAGTCTAGCCGGTGCTTACTGGCGGGGGGATTCTGACCGCGCCATGATGCAGCGGGTATACGGGACAGCTTTCTTCGATGAAAAAGCCCTGAAAACAGAACTTAAAATGCGAGCGGAAGCTAAAGAAAGAGACCATCGCCGCTTAGGCAAGGAATTGGACCTTTTCATGGTCACGCCTGAAGTGGGCCAGGGTCTGCCTTTCTGGCTCCCCAATGGCGCGACTATTCGCCGGCTATTGGAACGCTATATTGTCGACAAGGAAATTGCCCTCGGTTACGAGCACGTCTACACGCCGATCATGGCGAATGTGGATTTGTATAAGAAATCGGGCCACTGGGAGCATTACCAAGATGACATGTTCCCACCGATGGATTTTGGTGATGGTGAGCAATTTGTTTTACGGCCCATGAACTGTCCCCACCACATGGAAGTGTACAAACGGGATATTCACTCCTACCGGGAATTACCGATTCGCTTGGCTGAATTAGGCATGATGCATCGTTATGAAAAATCAGGTGCCTTGGGTGGCTTACAGCGTGTTCGTGAAATGACCCTTAATGACGCTCATATTTTCGTACGTCCCGATCAGATTAAGGAAGAGTTCACGCGTGTCTTGGAATTGATTCAGGAGGTCTACCGGGACTTCAACATCACGAATTACCGCTACCGTTTGAGTTACCGTGACCCAGAAGACAAGGAAAAATACTTTGACGACGATGAGATGTGGGACAATGCCCAGCGCATGTTGAAGGAAGCGATGGATGACTTAGGCCTAGACTACTACGAAGCCGAAGGGGAAGCGGCTTTCTATGGTCCTAAATTGGACGTGCAATTTAAAACCGCCCTCGGCAATGAAGAGACCATGTCTACCGTCCAATTAGACTTCCTCTTGCCGGAACGCTTCGATCTCACTTATGTGGGTGAGGACGGGCAAAATACCCACCGGCCAGTGGTGATTCACCGCGGGGTCGTCGGCACCATGGAGCGTTTTGTGGCCTGGTTAATTGAAGAGTATAAAGGTGCCTTCCCAACTTGGCTAGCCCCCACACAGGCCGTTTTAATTCCTGTTAATGAAGAAGCTCACGCGGATTATGTCTATGACATTCAACAGCAATTGAAAGCAAAAGGCTTACGCGTGCGTGTTGACGACCGTAATGAGAAAATGGGTTACAAGATTCGTGAAGCTCAAACCCATAAGATTCCCTACCAACTCGTCTTTGGCGACAAGGAAATTGCGGAAGACACTGTCACCGTTCGCCGCTACGGAAGTAAAAAAATGGAAACTGTCGCGATCACTGATTTTGTGGAAAAAGTGCTGGCTGATATCAAAGCCTACAAGTAAATTAAAAAAGCGTCCGCTAGGGCGCTTTTATTTTGCCCAGTCACAAGTCGGCTCGTGGGCTGGAAAAATACCCACCGCTTCAAAAAAAGAGGTCAAAATCGTCGGGCCGAGGAAACGGAAGCCGCGACGCTTGAGGCTTTTTTCGGCTAGTCTGGCCTGCTGCTGTTTATCTTTTGGGCTGGCCGTTTGGGGCAAGGCAAAAGTCCACAAATAAGCAGCAAAGGCTGTGGTCTCTGGCCAATGTGCCAAGACTTTTTGAGCATTATTGTGGATAGCTAGAACTTTTTTTGGATGGCGGATAAGTTGGGGATCTTTAGCTAGACGAGTGAGTTTCTGTTGGGGGAATTGGGCAACGGCTGCAATATTGAAATTTTCATAAGCGCAATTTAAAGCTCCTACGCGCCCTAAAATGGTTCGCCAACTGAGGCCGGCTTGGAAGATTTCTAAGGAGAGGGCTTGGAAAAGTTTTTCAGGGTCTTGGACAGGGCGGCCCCAAATATCATCGTGGTAAGTTTTTAATAATGGATCGGTTCCGACCCAGGAGCAACGATGTGTCATGTGCATCACCTCCACACTACTATACGCTAAAATTCCCTCTTGGGAAACTAGCGGCTTGTGAAGAGAGGCTAAGGTGCCGGCTTAAGACTGGCACTTTGGCTATTTCTATTGAATAGAAACTCTGCTAAGCTGGAGGGAGAAGAAAGGGGAGGTTCGAATGAAAGCATTTCTCAAACGGAAAAACATTGAAATTAGTTTTGAGCGCTACCTAATCGATGCGATGGGGGCGATGGCCATGGGTTTATTTGCCACGCTCATTACGGGAGTGATTTTAAGAACGATTGGTGAGCAGGCAGGCATCAGTTTTCTTACGGATGTTTTAGGCCCGAAAGCCGTCGAATTAGGTGGGGCCGGGATTGCTGTTGCGGTCGCTATGAGCTTGCAGGCCCCCAAATTAGTCATTTATGGCTCCATTATTAATGGGATGATTGGCTCCGCTTTGGGTGGGCCCGTGGGTGCCTTTATCGCCGCCGTTGTCGGTGCGGAATTTGGTAAAGCCATTGCTGGTGAAACAAGTGTTGATGTCGTTTTGACGCCCATTGTGACTATGCTGACGGGTTCTCTTGTAGGGTATTGGGTTGGTGGGCCCATTGACCAATTTATGCGGGGCATTGGCCAGCTGATCATACATGCGACGGAACTTCAGCCGCTCTTTATGGGCATGATCGTTGCTGTTATCATGGCTATCCTTTTAGTGATGCCGACCAGTTCCACCGCCATTGTCATCATGATTCACCTCTCTGGCATAGCCACGGGAGCGACAGCAGTCGGCTGCTGTGCGGTTTGTGTGGGCTTTGGGGTAATGAGTTACCGGGAGAATGGCATGAAAGGAATCTGGGCTCAAATTCCAGGCTCACCCATGATTCAGGTTGCTAATATTATTCGCAATCCCCTTGTCCTTCTGCCACCCGCTATAGCTGCAGCGGTCGTGGGAGCCTTATCGACAACCGTGATGAAGGTTACCTGCTTAGCTGCTGCCAGTGGAACCGGTACCTCAGGCTTTGTCACACCTTTGGGGATTTACTCGGATATGATTAGCCAAGGGGAGCCTTTAGGGAGTATTTTACTGAAGATTTTAGTTCTCTGCTTCCTCCTACCTGCGGTCATTACTTGGGTCGTTAGTGAGGGTATGCGGAAAATAAATTGGATTAAATTTGGTGACTTAAAGCTCGATATTTAAGCATTGACCTGAATGAAATCAGATTTTGACTTGACAGCGAGGGCTTAGACTGGTAGACTATACAGCGTGAGAAAAGAAGCAGAAACCAGCCGTTTCTCACCTGAGTTGACGCTTGAGTCCTCGGGTTGAATCTATTGAAGCCACTGTTTTTGGTGTGCTTGGGAACGGCGGGGTGACTCGCCGTTTTTTGCTGCCTTATTCTCCAAATTGCTGTTACTTGGTTTATATGGAGGGGATAATTATCGCAAGAGAGCATGATAACATTGTTAATCGCTCAATCAGAGCTAAGGAAATGCGCGTCATTAGCCCTGACGGCGAACAATTAGGGGTCTTATCGAAGGAAGACGCCTTAAAAGCTGCGGAGAAATTTAATTTGGATTTGGTCTTAGTTTCACCTGGAGCTAAGCCACCAGTTGCCCGCATCTTAGATTATGGTAAATTCCGCTACCAACAACAGCGGAAGGCGCGTGAACAGCGTAAAAATCAAAAAACCATTAAAACCCAAGAAATTCGCTTAAGCCCAGCGATCGATGACCATGATTTCGAAACGAAATTGCGTCAAGCTAAAAACATCATCGACAAGGGCAATAAATTGCGCGTGTCCATTCGTTTTAAGGGCCGGGCTATTACGCACAAAGACTTGGGTCGTGAGGTTTTGGAACGCTTTGCTAAGGACATGGCCGATGTGGCAAGCGTGACCCAAAAGCCAAAAATGGAAGGGCGCTCCATGCAACTTATGCTGGCCCCTAGTCAAGATGACTAAACTAAAAACAAAAAATGGGAGGATATCACTATGCCTAAACAAAAAACACACCGTGCATCAGTTAAACGTTTCAAACGTACTGCGTCTGGAAAGTTTAAACGCAGCCATTCTGAACGTTCTCACCGTTTCCATGGCAAGACGAAAAAACAACGTCGTCAACACAAGCAACCTGCTATGGTACACAAGACCGATCAAAAACGTATCCAGCAAATGCTTGATACCTACAAATAGATCGCACAAAGGAGGAATTTTGAATGGCACGAGTTAAAGGTGGAACCGTTACACGTAAACGTCGTAAAAAATATTTAAAATTAGCAAAAGGCTATTTTGGAGCAAAATCTAAACTTTACAAAACAGCCAAGCAACAAGTGATGAAGTCACATAACTACGCTTATCGTGACCGTCGTCAAAAGAAACGTCAATTCCGTCGCTTGTGGATTACCCGGATCAATGCCGCAGCTCGCTTGAATGGTTTGAGCTACAGCAAATTGATCAATGGCTTAAAACAAGCTGAGATTGATATTAACCGTAAAATGCTTGCTGACTTGGCCGTCAATGATCCAGAAGGCTTCACCGCCGTCTGTGACCAAGCCAAAGCAGCCTTAAAATAAGGAAATATGCTACCCGAGTCTTTGGACTTGGGTTTTTTCATATGCAGAATTGTTCACTTAAGTGGAAAAAGCATTTGTGAAAAAATAAACAATATTTTGTACAAATAAGCATTTATATATGCATTAAAAGAATAATTTAAGCTAAATTAGCTATTTTTAAACAATTATTGTTTCTTTTTAAGGCAGAATTCGAAAAACAACCTAAAAATGAACCATTTTGGGCAGGCGTCTTGTATTTGTAAGCGTTAATTGGTATATTATAGTGGACAGACCAAATGGTGTATATTTAGGAGGTTTAATATGTCGGAAGAAAAGAAAAAGAAAGGCCTGGGCTTGGTCCCCCGCCTGATTATTGCGATTGTTTTAGGGGTGATTGCAGGTCAATTATCCTTTATTCCTGCGGGGGTGCTGCGCATTTTTGTGACGTTCTCGTCCTTATTCAGTGCTTTCTTGAACTTTATTATTCCTTTCATGATTTTAGGTTTTGTGGTCAAAGGGATTGCCGATTTAACGGAAGGTGCGGGTAAACTGCTCGGTATCACGGCCTTAACATCTTATGTGTCCACAATTATTGCCGGCTGCTTTGCTTACTTAGTCGCTATTAATCTTTTCCCTATGTTCATCACCAGTGACCTGGTGAAGACGATCAGTGATGCGGGGGATGGTTTAGAGGCATTCTTTACTATCCCATTGGAGCCTTTCTTCGACGTGACCGGTGCCATTGTCTTTGCCTTTATGATGGGCCTTGGCATCTCTTGGCTACGTTCTAAAGGCAAAGGGGAAGTTTTGTATGAAGGCTTCTCCGACTTTGGGGATATCATTGTCCAAGTGTTGAACTTAATTATTATTCCTTTACTGCCTTTCTATATCTTCGGGAACTTTGCGAATATGAGCTACACGGGCTCCGTCTTTGCCGTGTTATCGGTTTTCTGGAAGGTTTTCCTTGTCGTCTTAATTCTCCACTTCGTTTACATTGGCCTCATGTTTGTGGTCATGGGCATCTATGGTGGGAAAAACCCTTGGGATTTAATCAAGCACCAAGCTCGGGGCTACATGACCGCGGTTGGGACGCAATCTTCAGCCGCAACGATTCCAGTGAACGTCGATGTGGCACGTGAGAATGGTGTCTCAAAAGATATTCGGAATTTCGTTATCCCCCTCTGTGCGACGATTCACTTAGCCGGTTCGATGATTACGATCACCAGTTGCTCCGTGACATTGCTTTTAATGTATGATATGCCGCATAGCTTTACGATGATTCTTGGCTTTATTATGATGCTTGGGATTGCCATGGTGGCTGCGCCCGGGGCTCCAGGGGGGGCAATTATGTCCGCCTTGCCATTCTTGCCGATGGTGGGAATTACATCCGAAGCCATGCAGCAATTGATGATTTCCTTGTATATTACCCAAGACAGCTTTGGGACGGCTGCCAACATTTCTGGTGATAATGCCATTGCTGTTTTCGTGGATAAAATTTACCAATCTAAAATTAAAACGAAGCCATAAAGTTTGGGTATTTGCCCCAGCTTAGAGAATGGAATAGCAAAGGTGGTGAAGCATTTCATCACCTTTTTTGTGCTCAAGAGGCGATTTCAGCAGCTTATGGGTACGCAAAGGGGCTATTGTTATTTTGGTGATATTATTGTCCAAGTTTTAAATCTGATCATTATTCCTTTCTTGCCCCTTGATATTTTTGGTCATTTTCCAATACGAGTTTACGGGCGCGGTCTTTGCACTTCTGTTGGTCTTCTGGAAGGTATTTTTGCTTGTCTTGCTGCTGCATTTTATCGATATTGGCTTGATCTTTATGGTCTTTAATCTCTATAGTGGCAAAAATCCTCGTCATTTAATCAATCGCCAAGCAGAAGGCTTACCTTATTGTAGTCGGTACGCAATCCTCAGCAGCGACGATTCCGGTTAATGTGGAAGTCGCCAAGGAAAATGGCGTGTCTAAAGTGATTCGAAATGTCGTCATTCCCCTGTGTGCAACGATTCACTTAACGGGCTCCATGATTACCGTCGTCTCCTGCTCCCTTACCTTGCTTTTGATGTATGAGAACCGCAGGGCTTTACCAGCGTGCCGGGTTTCATTATGATGCATGATGTTGTCATAGTGACTGCACCGGGGGGTCCAGCTGGCACGATGATGTCGGCCTTGCCTTTCTTGTTGATGGTAGGCATGACGTCGGTTGCTATACAGCAAGGGATGATTTCCTTGTACATTACCCAAGATAGCTTTGAAACGGCGGCTAATATTTCCGGTGATCATGCGCTTGGGGTTTTTTTGTCGATCAAATTTACCAGACTAAAATTAAAAACTAGGCTTCTAAAGCTTAGTCCATCACGTCAAAGCAGGAAGGTAGCGGGCCTGCCTTCCTATTTTTGCATCTTTGACGATTCTTTTATAAAATAAGACTATGCTTAAAAACAAGGAGGTGTTTTATGGCTAAGAAACAAGCAGGGCTGGCCGAGCATCAGCGTGAAAATAGTCTGGATATGAACAAGCGCATTGGTCGCAATTTACGTCATATCCGGCAAACCCGGCATCTTTCCCTGGAAGAGGTGAGTCGGATGTCGCAGGTGAGTAAAAGTATGCTGTCAGAGATTGAACGGGGCACTAAAAGCCCGACTATTAATATTCTCTATAAGATTTGTACCGGCATTCATATTTCCTTTAAGGCATTGCTGCAGCCGCAGATAAAAACGGTGCAGGTGTCGCGCGGGAGTAAGCCGTATTATAAGGGCGATTTCAAGTACCAAATGCTTTTTGATTATGATATGGATTCCTCAATGGAATTGTCAACCATTTATATCGAGCCGCACATGACGAAGGAATTTGAGAGTCATGGCGAGGGCGTTTGGGAGTATGTCTTTGTCATTGAGGGTTATTTTACCTTGACGCTTGATGAAGGAGACTTTGAAATCACGAAGGGTGAAGGAGTTCGTTTTTCCGGCAATCAACGCCATACCTATAGCAATCATTCCGACCAGGGCACCTGGATATACAATATGCTTCGTTATGAAAAATAAAAAAGGCCATCTGAAATTTCAGAGGCCTTTTTTGCTTATTAGTTTGCTTATTTCATTTTGGCGCTGAGTTTTTCTAACATATCAGCAGTCATCTTCTCGAGGTCGTATTGAGGGGAGAAGTTCCATTCTTCTTTAGCCTTGGAGACATCGAGTGAGTTAGGCCAGGATTCGGCAATGCCTTGGCGAACAGGGTCCACATCGTAGGTCATTTCAAATTCTGGGATATGCTTTTTAATTTCAGCAGCGATTTCTTCGGGTTCGAAGCTCATCGCCGAAACGTTGTAAGCAATACGGTTTTTGAGGTTTTCTTCAGGAGCTTCCAAGAGATCGATCACTAATTGAATGGCATCAGGCATGTACATCATGTCCATGTAGGTGCCTTTGTCAATGAAGGAAGCATATTTCTTGTCTTCTAAGGCTTTGTAGAAGATATCAACAGCGTAGTCGGTCGTGCCGCCCCCAGGAAGAGCAGTGTAGCTGATTAAGCCGGGGAAGCGTACGCTTCGGGTATCTACGCCAAATTTTTTATGGTAGTAAAGGCAGAGCAATTCACCCGATACCTTGGTTACGCCATACATGGTTGTTGGACGCATCAAAGTATTTTGTGGTGTATTGTCTTTAGGGGTGTCCGGACCGAATGCCCCAATGGAACTTGGGGTGAAGAAGAGTAAATCAAGTTCTCTGGCAACTTCCAAAGCGTTAACCAAGCCCCCCATGTTCAAGTCCCAAGCCATGCCTGGTTTTTCTTCAGCAACGGCAGAAAGTAGGGCAGCCATGTGAATTAGGGTATCCACTTGGTTTTCTTTGGCGATACGGAGCATTTTTTCCTTGTCCATAACGTCCAAGGTTTCAAATTTTCCGTCGGTGCAAACTGCTGATTCAGGATCTTCTCTTAGGTCCGTTGCGATGACATTGTCTTTGCCGTATTTTTCGCGCAGTTTAGCTGTTAAGTCCGTCCCGATTTGACCGAGGGCACCGGTAATTAAAATCTTTTCCATAAAAATCCTCCTAAAAGCTCATTAGCGTTTAGATTACTTCTAATTCCTTGCCAACTTTTTCGTAAATCTTAAGAACTTCGTCCAATTGTTCCTTGGTGTGGGCAGCGGTAGGCATGTTACGAACGCGGCCAGTACCCCGTGGAACCGTTGGGAAGACGATGGATTTAGCATACACACCGTTTTCGATTAATTTAGTGGAGAATTCTTGGGTCAGTTTTTCATCCCCAATGATACATGGGGTAATAGGGGTTTCGGAGTGGCCAATGTTAAAGCCAAGCTCTTTCAAGCCTTTCTTGAGGTAGTCCCCATTTTCCCAAAGCGTATCGACATATTCATCAGATTCGGTCATCAAATCGAAAGCTTCGATACAAGCCGCAGCAGCGGAAGGGGTAAGCGACGTGGAGAAGAGGAATGGACGGCCGCGAACTTTAAGCCAGTCGATGAGATTCTTCGTCCCAGCAACGTAACCACCAACAACCCCAATTGCTTTAGATAGGGTACCGATTTGGAAGTCAATCCGGTCTTCTAAGCCGAAGTGTTTAACCGTACCGGCGCCGTGACCCATAACCCCAGAACCGTGAGCGTCATCGACGTAAGTCATAATATCGAATTCTTCACAAATGTCGACGATTTCTGGTAATTTGGCGACGTCACCATCCATGGAGAAGACCCCATCGGTGATGTACATGATTTTTTCGTATTCGCCACTTTCAACAGCTTCTTTAGCTTTGGCACGGAGGTCATCCATGTCTTGGTGTTTTACGCGAATAATTTTGGCCCGGGAGAGGCGGCAACCATCAATGATTGAAGCGTGGTTCAATTCATCGGAAAGGATAGCGTCTTTCTTGCCCATAACAGCAGAAATAGCTCCCATGTTACAGTTAAAGCCTGATTGGAAGGCAATAGCAGCTTCAGTATGTTTGAATTTTGCGATACGTTCTTCGAGACGGTTATGAATGTCTTGAGTTCCATTGATCGTCCGAACGGCACCGGCACCAACACCATATTTTTCAGTAGCGTCAATAGCGGCTTTCTTCAAGCGTTCGTTATTGGCGAAACCGAGGTAGTTGTTGGAAGACATGTTAATTAAGTCTTTACCATTAATAGTAATCACTGGACCGTTAGGACCTTCAATAGTATCAATCTCGTTGTAGAGACCATGATCCTTGAGTTCTTGCAAATTGCTTTCAAGGAATTCTTGTAAATGTTTACTTGACATACTAACATCCTTTCTCTCCATACATCGCCCTTTACCTAAGCAAAGGGTAAGTTGTTCGCTAAAATAGAAATAAAATTTCTATAATGAAAGTATACCATAAAAAGGGAAAAACTCAACGCTTACAGCTTAAAAATAATTCTTAAAAATAGGCTTGTAAAAAATTAGTAAACGGGCTATCATAGGATTAGGGAAAAATATATTGGATACGGTTTGAGTCCAACCAAGCGAAGAGTTTTGATTAGGGCGACGGACCCTAGCCGCAAGTCACTTAAACCTTGTCGGTACATTTTTCTCCAAGCCAAGCGCTATTCTTAGGAATAGTGAAAAATGACAGTCTAGGTAGTTAAGCATCTGCAACTACCTAGATTTTTTATTGCCTTGTCCGATCTTCTTATATAGTAGTAGGAACATGATCCTAAAAAGATAAAAACACTTTTTTGTAAAAAACATTTAAAAAAGTGTTGACCTTTGGGTGAAAGCTAAGTATAATCAAATGTGTTGATTCAGACGGGCCACTCGCCCAATGATGAATCACAAAAAATACTAGAAAAGACTTGACAGAGTCTTATCATGTATTATATACTTAATAAGTCGCATCGTGAGAGCGACGAGATGTGACCTTTGAAAACTGAACAAAGAGACGAACCAAATGTGTAGGGAATTTGCTTGAGGCAAATCCCAACAATTCAAGTCTAGACAAGACAAAAAACTGTCAGTAAATTTTGAGCTGATCAAAATCTTTCTTTCATGAGAGTTTGATCCTGGCTCAGGACGAACGCTGGCGGCATGCCTAATACATGCAAGTCGAGCGAACTGAAGGGGTGCTTGCACCCCGGACGTTAGCGGCGGACGGGTGAGTAACACGTAAGGAACCTACCGATAAGCGGGGGACAACATCCGGAAACGGGTGCTAATACCCCATAACACTTGAAGTCACCTGACTTCAAGTTGAAAGACGGCTCTGCTGTCACTTATCGCTGGCCTTGCGGTGCATTAGCTAGTTGGTGGGATAAAAGCTCACCAAGGCGATGATGCATAGCCGACCTGAGAGGGTAATCGGCCACACTGGGACTGAGACACGGCCCAGACTCCTACGGGAGGCAGCAGTAGGGAATCTTCCGCAATGGGCGCAAGCCTGACGGAGCAATGCCGCGTGAGTGAAGAAGGTCTTCGGATCGTAAAACTCTGTTGTAAGAGAAGAACAAACGATAGAGTCACTGCTATCGTCTTGACGGTATCTTACCAGAAAGCCACGGCTAACTACGTGCCAGCAGCCGCGGTAATACGTAGGTGGCAAGCGTTGTCCGGATTTATTGGGCGTAAAGGGAGCGCAGGTGGTTTCTTAAGTCTGATGTGAAAGCCCACGGCTTAACCGTGGAAGGTCATTGGAAACTGAGGAACTTGAGTGCAGAAGAGGAAAATGGAACTCCATGTGTAGTAGTGAAATGCGTAGATATATGGAAGAACACCAGTGGCGAAGGCGATTTTCTGGTCTGTAACTGACACTGAGGCTCGAAAGCGTGGGGAGCAAACAGGATTAGATACCCTGGTAGTCCACGCCGTAAACGATGAGTGCTAGGTGTTGGAGGGTTTCCGCCCTTCAGTGCCGCCGTTAACGCATTAAGCACTCCGCCTGGGGAGTACGGCCGCAAGGCTGAAACTCAAAGGAATTGACGGGGACCCGCACAAGCGGTGGAGCATGTGGTTTAATTCGAGGCAACGCGAAGAACCTTACCAAGTCTTGACATCCTCTGTTACACTAAGAGATTAGTGGTCCCCTTCGGGGGCAGAGTGACAGGTGGTGCATGGTTGTCGTCAGCTCGTGTCGTGAGATGTTGGGTTAAGTCCCGTAACGAGCGCAACCCTTATTGTTAGTTGCCAGCATTTAGTTGGGCACTCTAACGAGACTGCCGGTGACAAACCGGAGGAAGGCGGGGATGACGTCA
>NZ_CP147972.1:1430000-1842361 GCF_057919555.1 Aerococcus sp. BD502
TGAAACGTTTAGTTTTGTTCATTTAATTTTTGGCTTATAATATTATTATCGCGGAGTAGAGCAGCTGGCAGCTCGTCGGGCTCATAACCCGGAGGTCGCAGGTTCGAATCCTGCCTCCGCAATTTATTGGTCCCGTGGTGTAGGGGTTATCACGCCTGCCTGTCACGCAGGAGATCGCGGGTTCAATTCCCGTCGGGACCGTTACATTGCGGGTGTAGTTTAGTGGTAAAACCACAGCCTTCCAAGCTGTTGTCGCGAGTTCGATTCTCGTCACCCGCTTTTTATAGAAATTAAGGGCCTGTAGCTCAGCTGGTTAGAGCGCACCCCTGATAAGGGTGAGGTCGGTGGTTCGAGTCCACTCAGGCCCATTATTATAAATTGGAGAATTACTCAAGAGGCTGAAGAGGACGGTTTGCTAAATCGTTAGGCGGTTTACCCCGCGCAAGGGTTCGAATCCCTTATTCTCCATTTTGGCCCGTTGGTCAAGCGGTTAAGACATCGCCCTTTCACGGCGGTATCACGGGTTCGATTCCCGTACGGGTCATCAGGAAGAAGGCTACCTTTTAGCCTTCTTTTTATTTTACTTAAATTAAGATGGTGGAGTTTTCCTTGCCGCATTTGCTCGTTGAAGGATGGAATAAGCTATTATATAATAGTTCTTAGTATAGCGGCTATTGAGGAAGGGAAGGGTTCTATTGAGGAAGTTTTTTGAAAAGCGAAAACTGATTATATTGTTGTTGGGCTTGATCACTTCATTGAGTCTGGTTTGCTATTCTGCTTTTGGCCCGGCAAAAACGTTGACACCGGTGACTTGGATTAATGATTTTACGAGTATGTTTGCGCGTGTCATTTCCCAGCCGGGTAATATGCTGATGAACTTTACAGATTCTGTCGGTATGTTACAAAATACTTATGAGGAAAATATGCGTCTGAAGAAGCAAATCGGCTCCCTTCAAGAACTCAAGGCACAAAATCAAATTTTGAAAGCTGATAATCGTGAAATGTCCAATTTGCTGGATATGAAACCAACCCTACATGGTAAAAAGGTGCTAGCCGGCTCGGTGATTAGTCGCTCACCAGATTATTGGAATGATTACTTAATCATTAACTTGGGCAGTCGGCATGGTTTGAAGCCGGGCATGTCTGTTTTAGCCGGTAATGGTTTAATTGGCCGGGTGGTGGAAGCTAGCCCGACCAGTTCTAAAGTCGAATTGCTGACAGCCGCCATGGAAAATAATGTTGAGGTGGCTGCTAATGTCCAGTTAGATGATGCGATTGTCCATGGTATTATTAAAAGTTATGACAAGCGCACGGGTGAATTATTACTGACGCAAGTTTCCAAGGATTTCGAGATTAAGAAAGGCCGGCAGGTCGTCACGAGTGGTTTGGGCGGCGTCTCTCCCGAAGGCTTAATTATTGGTAAAGTCGTCTCCGCCAAGCCCGATGAATTTGGCCTGTCTCAAACGGTGCGGGTTAAAGCAGCCGGCAACTTTGATGATATCCGCCATGTTTTGGTGGTGCTCCAGACGAGCACCTACCAAGAGCATGAAGAGGATGATGCGACGGCTGGCAAGGCTAAAACGGAAGACGATGACTTCGAGGAGGGCGAAGCGGATGCCGATCAAAACAATGCTTAGGCCCAGAAAAGCTTGGTGGACCCTGCTCTTGCTCTTACTCTTTTGCTTTCTACTGGATGGCAGTATGGAATTACTTTTATTCTATGCTTTGGGGGGCGCCCAATATGAAATTACGCCGGCGATCTTCTTGCTGGCCCTATTTTTCTTAGCTGCCGACCGCCAGCACCTAGGACAACTCTACCTGTTAGCCTTATTTTTTGGCTTCTTATATGATATCTACTACTCTAGACTTTTTGGACTTTGCCTGTTTTTATTCCCTTTCCTTGTTTTTATCATTCAAAATCTCTTTAAGCCTTTGCGATTCAATTTCTTTAATCGATGGTTTTTAGCCCTGGTCCTCTACGGCTTGTATAGCAGTTTAGTATTTCTGATCTACAATTTACTGGGCCTAGCAGGTCAAAGTGGGGCTCTCTTCTTCTGGCAGAATTTACTGCCCTCCTTGATTTTCAATATGCTGGTGGCCTTTGTATTGAACGGCTTCATTCGTCGCTTTAATAATTGGCTAGCGGGGGCTTAGGGGTAAAAAATGCTATTGAAGATTGACAAGCGGCCGTTAAATCAGTATAATAGCAGTGTTGTATTTCTGTAAGCACCAGAACTGCAACCGCACATCGTGAAGTTTAAGTGACCTAGTCCACTTCACATGGCGAGTCTAAGTGAAATAAGGAGGTGCGTGACATGTACGCAATTATTAAAACAGGTGGCAAGCAATACAAAGTAGAAGAAGGGCAAACCCTCTACATTGAAAAACTTGCTCAGGAAACTGGCGAAACGGTTGAATTTGACGAAGTCGTTTTTGTTGGTGGCGAATCAGTTAAAGTTGGCGCTCCATTAGTGGATGGTGCCAAAGTTACGGCGAAGGTTGAAAAGCAAGGCCGAGCTAAAAAGCTCCACGTCATGAAATACAAACCTAAAAAAGGCTACCACCGTAAACAAGGTCATCGTCAACCTTACACGAAAGTGACGATCGAAAGCATCAAAGCTTAATATGTTAAAGGTTCAATTTACAAGGGATAAAAAAGCCGATCGCTTTGTGGCTTTAGAAATGAAGGGCCATGCTGAAGCTGGCCAAGCTGGCGAAGATATCATTTGCGCAGCGATGTCCATTTTATCTTTTGCGCTGGTGAATAATATTGAGCGCATGACGGGGATCGTTCCTGCGGTAAAAACCGATGAAGAAGCGGGTTATCTCTGGCTTCATTTAGCGGATGATTTAGCGCAAGACGATGAGGAAGTCATTCAAACTTTGTTTTGGCATACTTTCCTGGCTATGCGTGATGATGTGGCAGCTTTAAATCCTGATTTTGTACAAGTTGAACTCGTGCTCAAATAAAATATACTAATTAGGAGGTAGCGCAATGCTTAAATTAAATTTGCAATTTTTCGCAACGAAAAAGGGCGGCGGTTCGACAGCTAACGGCCGTGACTCCCAAGCAAAACGTTTAGGTGCTAAGCGGGCGGACGGCCAATTCGTTAGCGGCGGCTCCATTCTCTACCGTCAACGCGGTACGCACATTCATCCTGGGATGAACGTGGGCCGTGGTGGAGATGACACCTTATTCGCGAAAATCGATGGCATCGTTCGCTTTGAACGTAAAGGCAAACGTAAAAAACAAGTTTCTGTTTATCCAGTTGAAGCTTAAGTTAAAAAAAGCAAGATTTATTCTTGCTTTTTTTGCATGTCTAAAAGGAGGTCAGTTTGGACCCGAAAACAATGGAACATTGCTATACTCATCTGAAGGAAGCTAATTTAGCCCTCAGTCAGGCTTTGGGGATTACTTTCTTTGAAGCGTCTTATGAGAATTTACAAAACCTAGCCAATCAGGAAATTTTAGTGCGCGATGGCCAGCCTGACGCCAAAACCAGAGAACAATTAACTCATATTTATTCTAAGCTAGCCTGGGAAGAGGCCCCGCCCAGAGAGCGCTGGGAAGCGATTCGCTTGCTACTTTTGGAAGGCCAGCGTGACGCTCACTTACCAGTCAATATGCAAATGACGCCTACTGCGGTCGCCGTTTTAGTGGGTTTTATGCTCAATACGTTGGCGCAAAAGCAAGGCCTTGAGAACTTTCATTTGTTTGACCCGGTGGTGGGAATGGGGAATTTACTCCTTACGGTGCAGGACACTCTAAAAGAAGCTGCTATCCCTGTCCGCGCGGTGGGCTATGATAGTGATGAATTACTTTTAGGCTTAACTGAGCAAACCAGTCGCTTGATTGGTGCGCCGCTGGAGCTGTTTTTTGGCGATGTCCTGAACCCTTTACTCCTTGAACCGGTGGATGGGGTCGTCGCTGATTTACCCATCGGCTATTATCCGAATAAAGAGGGAGCCCAAAAATTTAAAACGGCTTGCTTTGAGACCCCGACTGGCTTGCCTTTTGCTCATTATTTATTAATTGAACAAGCCTTACATTATCTGAAACCGGGTGGCTTGGCCTTATTCATTATCCCCAGCCAGCTTTTCAATGGTCCTCATCACGAAATTCTCTTAGATTTCATCAAGAAAGAAGCTTACTTGCAGGCGATTATGGCGCTTCCTGGTAATTTGTTCCAGGCTTGGGACTATCAAAAGAGCCTGCTACTGCTCCAAAAGCAGGGTGCACAGGCCCAGCAAGCCAAGCCGATTCTAACCGGTGATATTCCGGAACTACAAGACGCCCAAGGCATGGCAGATTTTGCCAAGAGCTTTAGCACCTGGGCCGAAGACATGGTATAATAAAGCTGTACAAGTATTTTATGAAAATTAAAAGGAGAGAAAGATGTCAAAAGTATTTGCGATTAATGCAGGTTCATCAAGCTTGAAATTCTCAATCTATGAAGTTCCTGAAGAAACAGTCATTGCTTCCGGCTTGGTCGAACGTATTGGGATTGATAATGGTGTGATTACCATTAAATACCAGGGTGAAAAAGTTCAAGAAACCCTAGACATCCCCGACCATGAAGTGGCCACCAGTCACTTGCTTGACAAATTGAAGGAATTAAAAATTATTGAATCCTTCGATGAAATTGCCGGTTCCGGCCACCGGATTGTGGCAGGCGGTGAACACTTCAAGGACAGCACCTTGCTCAATGAAGACGATATTCAGATGGTGGAAAAACTTGCCGAATTTGCTCCTCTGCACAATCCTGCCGAGGCCAAAGTGATCCGGGCCTTCCAAAAAGTTTTACCTGGGAAGCCAACTGTCGGCGTTTTTGATACTTCTTTCCACACCTCCATGCCAAAAAAAGCATACCTCTACTCCGTACCGCTTAAATACTATGAAAAACACCAAGCTCGCCGTTATGGGGCGCACGGCACTTCCCATAAATATGTCGCTATGCGTGCCGCAGAACTGATGGGCAAGCCTTTTGAAGATTTAAAAATTATCACTTGCCACATTGGGAACGGGGCCTCCATTACCGCTGTTGATCACGGTAAATCAGTGGACACGTCCATGGGCTTCACGCCTCTAGCGGGGGTAACGATGGGGACTCGGTCTGGTGATGTGGATCCTTCCCTATTACAATACATCATGGACAAGGAAGGCTTATCCATGAGCGAAATGATTCATATCTTAAATAATGAATCTGGTTTACTCGGCCTCTCCGGCATCTCTTCTGATATGCGTGACGTGGAAGAAGCTGAAGCCAATGGGGATGAAAATGCTAAAGTGGCCCTTGAAATTTACTATGATCGGGTCATTAAATATGTCGGCCAATACCTCGCCGTTTTAGGTGGCGCCGATGCCATTGTCTTCACGGCCGGTGTCGGTGAAAACTCCAAGGAATTCCGCCAAGGGGTCATGGAGGCTTTCGACTGGGCAGGCGTGAAAATTGATCATGAGAAGAATGATACGCGCAAAGAAGCGAAGATTTCTACCGAAGATTCTTCCATTGCTGTCTATGCGATTCCTACGGATGAAGAATTGATGATCGTTAGAGACACCGTTGAACTCGGCGATATTAAATAATATACGCTTGACATATAAAAAAGCCAGCGGGAGCTGGCTTTTTTGTGTGTTTTCTATTTCTTTTCGTCTTTTTTTTCTCCATAGCATTGGTTGTCAAGATCAGTTCGAACCACTAAGACATCACAAGGGGAATTCCGAATGACATATTCTGAAACAGAACCAATGAATAAGCGTTCCACGGCATTCAAGCCCGTGGCTCCGACCATGATCAGATCAATGTGATATTTTTCCGCTAGTTCCTTGGCAATTTGGACTTTGGGGGAGCCGTAATCAATCACCGTCTCAACATCCTTTAAGCCCACTTGGCTTGCATAATTTTCGTATTCACCGAGTACGCGTTTGGCTTGCTGGACTAATTCATCATCGTAGTGATTATCCGGCCCGTTCATGGTTTGTAGAGCCCGGGTATCAATGACATGAGTGATAATTAACTTGGCCTGGTTCCGTTTGGCGACATGTACCGCCTTTTTAAAGGCTAGTTCTGCTTCTTCAGAACCGTCAATAGGGGCTAGAATGCGATGATATTCTTGATACATTTCCCTCACTCCTTTTTATCATTATAACAAGAAGCCTAAATTCATACTAATGAAAGGCTTTTAATGATGAGTTAAGAAAAAAGAACTCCGATATGTGCCGTGTTACTATCTGTATTGAACCCGCTCATTTAAGTGCAGGTGGGCCCCACTATTCAGCTTCTGCCTTCCCCGTGCTGGGGCTTGACTTCCACTGAAGTTCATGGGTCCCTAGATAGTAAAATTTGTTCGGTCAACACATTAAATGTAATGCACGAACACTTCAGAGTTCTTACCTATAATATAGCACATTTCTTCCGGAGGTGCAAACGTTTGCCGATATTAAATTCCCAACACACTGAATAAAAGATAGCAAACCGGCCCAGCAATCAGGATACTAATCGCAACTCGTTCAAACCAGATGACCACATAATCCTTAATACTTAAGGGAATATTAGTCGCCATCATGCATGGGATGGAGGCACTGAAGAAAAGAATTTCAGAAATAATCACAATGCCAACCGTGAAGCGGGTGACAAAACTGGCTGCTGTCACAGGGACTACGGGTAAAAACATTTCCGCAATACTCATGGAGAGGCCTTGGCCAGCGAGGAGGGGTTCTTTGAGGCCGGCGACCCAGGTAAAGGGGAGGAAAATATAGCCTAAATAGTCAAAAATAGGCGTGTATTTCGCCAGAATTAAACCCAATACCCCAATGGACATGAGAGAAGGGGCCATTTTTAAGGCGAGGAGGAGCCCGTCTTTTAAATTATCCTTAATATTTGTCCACAGATCAGGAGCCGCTTTGGCTTTTTCAATCGCGATTTGTGTCGCCACCTTCAGCTTATCGGTGGGCACGTCTTCCTCCACATCACCGGCTTGGTTTTGGTAGTAGGTATCCGCCTTGGTAGAGAGCGGTGGAATCCGGGTGGTAATGGCGGTGACGAGGAAGGTAATAATTAGGGTGATGAAGAAATAGAGGAGCCAGTGGGTCTCAAAGAAGCCCAACGCCTTAGCAGCCACAATCATAAAAGTCGCTGAGACGGTGGAAAAACCGGTCGCGATGATGCAGGCTTCCTTATCCGTATATTTTCCCTCCTCATAAACCCGGTTGGTAATGAGGAGAGCTAGGGAATAGGAACCAACAAAAGAGGCTACCGCATCAATCGCCGAGCGGCCGGGGGTTTTGAAGATTGGCTTCATGACCGGGCGCATGAAGACGCCAACAAATTCCATCAGACCATAGGACACCATGAAGGCAAGGAAAATGGAACCCACGGGGACAATGGTACAAACGGAAAGGACGACCTTGTTTAAAATAAAGGGAATCATATTCTCTTCAAGTAGGGCAGGCGGTCCAAAATTGAAAATACCAAAGAGCACAAAAGGCACCGCAAAAAGGTTTAAAAAGGCAAAGAACTTATTTAGCCAAGATTCTTTGAAACTGCCGGTCGTGAAGGGTAAAAAGATTCCCACAAAAACTAATAGTAAAGGGTAGACTTGATTGAAATAAGGGATTTGATGAATTAGCGTTAGCAAGTGGTCAATCGGGATAGTCGTTTGCCCACCGATCGTGATCGGGACAAAAAACATCATGAGCCCGATCAAACTGTAGACCACAAAACGCCAGAAAGCGCGTCGATCACTCATGGTTTCTTCCTCCTTTAAAAATACTTGGGTATATTATAACAAAACAATGAGCGATCGAAAAGAATAAGCTTATCTTTGTGGTGAGGACTAGCGATTTTATTTTTCTCTCTCTTGGCGGTAATGGTTTAAAGCGGCCTCGTATTTGCCGGTGAAACAAGGTTCATAAAAGTGCTCATTACGAAGGGTTTCAGGCAAGTAATCTTGACGGACCCAGTGCTTCGCATTTTGATGCGGATTTTGGTAGCCGATGCCATGGCCCAGTTTTTTGGCACCACTGTAGTGGGCGTCTCGCAGATGCTCAGGAACTTGGCCACTTTTCCCTTGGCGCACGATTTTTAAAGCATTGTCAATGCTTTGGATACTGGAATTGGATTTGGGGGAGAGGGCTAAGTCGATAATGGCTGTGGCGAGTGGAATACGCGCTTCAGGCAGGCCAATTTTTTCCGCTGCCGTCACAGCTTGTGTCGTCCGGCTGACAGCTTCCGGATTAGCCAAACCTACATCTTCATAGGCTGTGACTAATAAGCGCCGAATTAAGACCGGCAGATCGCCTGCCTCAATCAATTGGGCAGCATAGAGCAAGGCAGCATCGACGTCACTGCCACGAATACTTTTTTGGAAGGCGGAAATGACATTGTAATGAGCATCTCCATCATTATCATGGACGAGGGCTTTTTGCTTGAGGCAAGTTTCAATGGTTTTGATATCGATCACAATTTGTTTTTCGCCATTTGCCTCCGTAGAGAGGGCAGCTAATTCCAGGGCATTCAAGGCAGTACGCAAGTCCCCCTGACATTTTTGGGCTAGAAAATGCTGAGCGTCTTCACTCATTTGAATGGGCAAGTCACCGAGGCCGCGTTCTTTGTCAGTGAGGGCTAGGTTGAGCCCTTGGAGAATATCTTTTTCTTGTAGGGGTTTTAAGGCAAAAATTTGCGTGCGACTCCGAATGGCAGGGTTGATGGCAATATAAGGGTTTTCCGTGGTCGCGCCAAGTAAAATGAGCTGGCCTTTTTCTAAATGCGGCAAGAGAAAATCTTGCTTGGGCTTGTCAAGACGGTGAATTTCATCGAGTAAAAGCAGCAACTGGCCACTAAATTTGGCCTCTTCGACCACCGCAGTTAGGTCTTTTTTACTATCCGTGGCGGCGTTCAATTGCCGTAAAGGAATGCCCGTCGAACCGGATAGGGCATGGGCAATACTAGTTTTTCCAATGCCCGGTGGTCCATAGAGGATCATGGAGAAGAGGCGTTTACTTTTGACCATACGGTAGAGGATTTCTCCCTTGCCCAGGAGATGCTCTTGGCCGACGACTTCTTCAATAGTACGAGGCCGCATGCGATAGGCTAAAGGTTCAGTTTGTGTCATCATAACCTCCTAAAGTATCGTTTAACATGAGAAAATTGTTGGATCGTGATAGAATAGACATGCTTAGTACTAAAATAAGTAGTGTCGGATTTCTACTTATTAGATGGGAGTATATCAATGAGAGAAATTAAAAATTGCTTAGCGAAGTGCCCTAAGCTCTTGCCTACCTTCAAGCATACCTCAATTGGTATCGAACGTGAAGGCCATCGCATTACCGAAGATGGACACCTAGCTAAAACGCCGCACCCGACCACGGTGGATGGCAGTAGTCATAACCAATATATTCAACGGGATTTTGCGGATACGCAAATGGAATTGGTAACCCCGCCGGTCTATACGGCTAGGGAAGTCTTAGATTGGTTAGGGGCGATCCATGATGTCGCTATTCGTTCCCTGCCGGAGGGGGAGGCATTTTGGCCTTACAGTATGCCGCCGCAATTGCCCGGTGATGACGATATTCATGTGGCGCAATTAGACCGCCCCGAAGCCATTGCTTACCGGGAATATCTGGTAAAAGCTTATGGGAAAAAGTTGCAGATGGTGAGCGGCATTCACTATAATATGCAAATTTCACCAGTTTTTATCGAAGAAATTTACAAGCATCAAGAGCATGACTTCCCCGATTTGGTGAGTTATACTTCGGATTTCTACCTGCGTTTGGCGAGGAATTTCCTCCGCTACCAGTGGCTCATCGTCTACCTGTTTGGGGCAACCCCCTTGGCCGACCCGAGTTTTTTTGAGGCCAATGAGGAGCCTTTCCCCTATCCCGTTCGCAGTATACGAAACTCCCGCTTTGGCTATGTGAATCATCCTGACGTCACCTATACATATGATAATTTAGAGGATTATGTGGCGGAATTGGAGGCTAACGTGCAAAGTGGGCGCCTTATTGCCGAGAAGGAATTTTACTCCAATGTGCGTTTGCGGGGAGCCGGTAAGGCACGGGAATTAATCGACCAGGGCATTCAGTATTTGGAATTTCGCCTCTTAGATATCCAGCCTTTTGCCCCTTATGGCCTGAGTGAAACGGACATTACTTTCATGAAGTATTTCATTTTGTATTTGCTTTGGTCTGGGAAGGATACGGATATGGCTGGCGTGCGTCTGGGGAACGAGCGGAAGACTGAGGTCGCCGAAGAGCCAACCTTAGAAGTGACCGCCTACCAAGATGAAGGTTTGGGCATTATTGACGAGATGGAAGACATGATGGTAGCCATTGGGGAAGAGGAATTACTCCGGCCGATTTTACAGGAGATGCGTGCTCGCCTACTGGATCCAAAGAAAACTCCAGCTGGCCAAGTTCTAAAAGAGACGCCGGATATTGCTTCCTGGCTTCGGCTAGGCCGTGATCGCGCCTTAGAAAATCGCCAAAAGCTATGGGCAAAACCTTATCAGTTGGAAGGCTTTAAGGATATGGAATTATCGACACAAATTCTTCTTTTTGATGCCATTCAGCAAGGCTTCCATATTGATCTTTTGGACCGGCAAGAGCAATTAATTCGTCTCACCTATGACAGCCAGCAGGAGATTATTCATTTAGGCAATATCACGCGCTTAGACTCTATGATTTCCTATGATGTTATGGGAAATAAGGAAGTGGCTAAGGAGATCGTTGAGGAAGCTGGCTTTACGGTGCCCAGTAGTGTGTCCTACCAGAGCTTAGCGGCAGCCCAAAAGGATATCCTGCATTTTGTGGACCGGCCGCTAGTGGTTAAGCCAAAATCAACCAATATGGGCTTAGGCATTGCCGCTTTTCCCCATGGCCAAGATGAAGAAACCTTGAACCGTGCCCTAAAAGAAGCTTTCCGCCATGATGATACGGTTCTCTTGGAGGACTTTGTGCCTGGCGAAGAATACCGCTTCTTTGTCCTTCAAGGTAAGACCTTGGCGGTATTAAAACGCGTGCCGGCTAACGTCGAAGGGGATGGTGAGCAGACTATTCAAGAATTAGTTGCCGCCAAAAATAAAGATCCTAAGCGGGGCGAAGATCACCGAACACCTTTAGAGAAAATTCAATGCGGTGAAGCAGAGGCTTTGACGCTAGCTGATCAAGGCTTCACCTTCAATAGTGTGCCGGCGGCGGGTCAGACCGTTTACCTCCGTGAGAACTCCAATATTAGTACGGGAGGAGAATCCATTGCCGTTACTGAGACTATCGATCCTTCTTACCTTAAACTAGCAGAAGAAATGGCTGCAGCATTGGAAGTTCAGGTGACGGGTATTGATCTATTGATCCCCAATGCTAAAGAGCCTGCCCAAGCTGATAATTATGCCTTCATAGAGGCCAATTATAATCCAATGATGATGATGCACATCTTCCCTGCCCAAGGGTCAGGTGTGCGTCTCACTAAGTATTTACTGAAAGCTTTATTCCCTAAGCATCCCAATTTAAGTTCATGGAAAGGATAATAAAATGAAAGGAATTTACCTCGATTACGCTGCGACTACTCCTGTTGCTCCTGAAGTGCAAGATGCATTGGCTGAAGCCTTTGCGCATGACTTTGGAAATCCTTCGAGCACTTACCGCATTGGGAAAGCAGTGAAAAGTAAAATTGAAGCTGCACGTGAACATATTGCGCGTACCCTCAATGCCAAACCCCAAGATATTACCTTTACCAGCTCTGGAACAGAAGCCAATGATACGGCCATTTTATCGACAGTCAAACGATTGAATTCGAAGGGCAAGCATATTATTACGTCAGTGGCTGAACATTCGAGTGTTCATAAAACGATGGAGAAATTAGCAGCGGAAGGCTATGACGTCACGCAACTCACTTATGATGAAACGGGCCATATTTCCTTGTCAGAATTAAAGGCGGCCATTCGCCCAGACACCATTCTCATCTCCCTGATGCATGGAAATAATGAGGTGGGTTCCCTACAACCTATTGAGGAAATTGGCCAAATTTGTGCAGAACAAGATATTTTCTTTCATACGGACACCGTCCAAACTTATATGAAGATTCCGATTGATGTGGAAGCTATGCATATCGATGCCATGGCTCTCTCCGCTCATAAAATTTTTGGGCCGAAGGGGATCGGCTTCCTCTATTATCGAAACAGCAAGGAAAACTTCACTTCCTTCCTACCGGGTGGTGGCCAGGAAAATGGCCGCCGTGCTAGTACGGAAAGTTGGCCTCTCATTGCTGGTTTAGACGAGGCGGTGCGCTTGAAGGAAGACCAGCTCAGTGAAGAAGAGAGTGAAAACGTGGCCCTGCGCGAATACTTCCTCACGCAGGCCAAAGAGCGGGGCCTCCATTTAAAAATCAATGGCCCACAAAAGCCTGAATTAGCTAATATTCTCAATGTCTATTGGCCCAATCACCCCAATGATCAAGTCCTCATTCAAATGGACTTGCATGACATCTATCTCTCAGCCGGATCGGCATGCAACGCCGGTAGTATTAAGCCGAGTCGTGTTCTGTTGGCTATGTATGGCGAGGATAGTCCGCGGCTTAGGGAAAGCTTGAGGATTTCCTTTGGCCCCCAAACAACAAAGGAAGAATTGGATCACCTGCTCACGGTGATGGTGGATTTACAAGAAAAATTACAGAAAAAGGAGAATTAACGATGGCATTTCCCCAATCGGCTCATTTGCCCGGCAGTGATGACTACTACCAAGTGAACGAAGCTTGCAAAGCTTATACCTTGCGGGATTATAGCTTCCAAATGACGAAGGCCGGCAATTTTGAGTTTGACCGCCGCGTCCAACCGGATTTTAGAGAGCCACGTTCTGTGCGCTTTAAGGTTTTGGTGGCGGGTGACTTGGCGGGCCTTAAAATGCAAGTTACCAATGAAAAAGGCTTAAAGGCCGTTAATATTTATAAAAATGAAGCCATGGCAGCTTTTAAGCGAGAAATTGAATTTCTCCTTGCTGATATGGTAAAAGAAGGCATTCTCACCCCGACGACGAAAACTTAAGGTGGACCCCTAAAAATTAAATAAAAAAGCCCAGAACTTGCGCCCTGGGGTTTAGGGCCAGCGGTTGCTGGCTCTTTTATTTTTCTAGCATTTCTTGGAGGCGTTCTTTGATGTAGGTTTTAAGCGGGGTACCGTCGAGAAGGACATTGTCCATATCTGACCAATCCACCCCTAATTTGAAGAAGTTTAAGGTGAGCACATTATCATTGATCCAGTAGCTTTGGTCATAGGCACCCACGAAATTAATTTTCACATCAGTAAAGGCGGTATCACCGCTGAATTCTTCTTTGAGTTCATCCACATTTAATTGCTTAACAACCGGTAAGAGCATTTCGCAGTTGCCTGGGTCGTCGGCATTGAAGAAGTTAAATTGGAAAAACTCTTCGTCTTTTTTTGAAGCATTGTTTAAGGGTTCTTTGTTGACGACAGCAGAGAGGGCCGTTTGCGCGGACTGTTTGGTGAAGTCGTCGGTATAAACCACATCCATGGCGGGTTTATCTAAAATATCCACTAAATAGTCTTCCGTGACCTTACTCCCTTGGGCAACCGTCTGCCAGAGGAATTGTAGCAATTCAATCACTTCATTATTGATTTTGATTGTTTCAAGCATGATAGCCTGCCTTTCTATTTCCCTAAGTAAGTCGTTTGACCTAATCATGTTATATCATGACTCTTAAGGAATGTCTAATATTTTTTACAAGAAGAAACCTCCCAGGATCGAGCTAATTTCAGGACCTGTGTTTTTGGATCAAGGGTGTCTTAAATTTCAATTCAGGCTTTCGCGTGCTATAATAATGGCAACACAGAAGTCAATGTCAAAAGGAGCTGGCAAAAATGGATGAAATCAAACAATTGTTTTTAGCTGCCATTGGCGGTGCCGTTTTAACATATGACAAAGCGGAAGCCACTATTAAAGAACTCGTGAAACGCGGACGGATTACTGTCGAGGAAGGTCGCTCCCTGAGCCAAGACTTAAAGCAACGGGTCAGTCAGTTCGGCCAAGGGCAAAATTTGTCCGGTGAGGAATTAAAAACCCTCCTAACCGAGCAAAAAGTAGCCTATATTGATGATGTAAAAGCCTTGGAAGAGCGGGTGGCTGAGTTGGAAGCTCAAGTGACGGAAATGAAAGCTAATCGTTAAGACAGAAGTGGGTCGATTTTAATGCGGTCAAGTCGCGAAAGATTTTTAGAAATAGTGAGCGTGCTCACTTCCTACGGCTTTGGCCATTTTTACCGCACGCAGTTGAATCATCAAGATATTGAAAAAGATGCCGTGAATTTGCGCTTGGCTTTTGAAGAATTAGGCCCCAGTTTTGTGAAAATTGGCCAAATTCTTTCGACACGTCGTGACTTATTGGCGACAGAATATATTGAGGAACTTGAGAAATTACAAAGTCAGGTTCCTCCTTTTGAATTCTCCTTTGTTGAGGACATATTTTTGGCAAGTTTTGGAGAGCGGTTGGTTGATGTTTTCGCTTGGGTGGAGGAAGAGCCCCTGGCCTGTGCCTCTATTGCCCAGGTACATCGTGGCCAGCTGCAGAGTGGGGAAGAAGTGATCTTAAAAGTCCAACGCCCCGAAGTGGACCAGGAATTATTGCGTGATATTCATATTTTCATGCGCATTTTAGAGCTTTTGCCCAAGGCCTGGCGGGAAATCTTCCTCGATCCCTTGCAAGTGTTAAAGGAAGTAGAGCGTTCAGCCAAGCAGGAGCTTGATTTCCGGGTAGAAGCGGCTAATATTATGAAATTTAAGAGCTTAAATGAAGAGCGGACGAGCATCATCGCGCCTGAAGTTTACCAAGCTTACCTCGGGAAGAAAATTATGGTGCAAAGTTATGTGGCGGGAGTTTCGGCCAATCAATATGCTGATTTGCAGGCGGCTGGCTACCAACTCACTGAAGTGGCTGAAAAAATAGCTCTCAGTATGTTTACGCAGATTTTTGAAGATGGCTTCTACCACGCTGACCCGCATCCGGGGAATATTTTAATTAGTGACGGGAAAATCTGCTGGTTGGATTTTGGCATCGTAGGTGAATTTACCCCAGGCACGCAAACCCGCCTAAGGAAACTGATGCAGGCCATCTACATGGAAGATATTGACGAAATTATGGAACTTGTTTTACTGATGACCAGCCACCCCTGGGGCGTGGACCAAGTGGCCCTCTACCACGATATCAAATGGCTTTTTTCTGCCTATATTCACCGCTCGCTGGAGGAAGTGGATATCAGTGAAGCGATGATCGATTTGATGCATGTGACCCGGCGGCATCAGTTAATTATTCGGAGCGAATACAGCATGCTAGGCAAGGCCTTAATCACATTAGAAGGGCTATTGTCGGACTTGGATCCCAATATTAATTTACCAGCGATTTTAAAGCATTACATGCTGCATGAGAATCGGGATACTTGGGAAGAGGTTTTGAAGGACTTGCACTTGCGCCGGCAGCTTTTGCGCGCTGGCTTGCAGTCAGCTCGTTTACCCGGGCAATTAACGGAACTATTAGATAATATGAATGCGGGGCGCTTTTCCATTCGCTTCCGTATGGAGGACTTAGTGGCGCGCTGGGGAGATATTAACCGCATGATCAACCGCATCATCATGGCCGTTATTTTAGCCGCCTTGATTTTAACGAGTGCCTTGATTATCATTAATTCCAGTTCCACATCAATCAGTATTTTTGGGATTGCTTTTTTTGTGATTTCTGGCTTACTAGCCATCGTTTTAATTATTTCGATGATGCGTTCGGGACGTTCTTAGGGAGTGGTTAGCAATTTGGAGGCTTTGATGAAATTTCTTTGGTGGGGACTTGGCATTCTTCTTGGTGGTATCTTATTATTCGGCTTGTCTTATTTTTTAATTATGGATAATTTAATTGTCGATGAGAAGCCGGAAAAAGCCGATGTCATCGTCGTCCCTGAGGGTATGATTACCGAGGAACGTGCCCGTAAGGCCAGTTTATTGGATCAGGCGGGCTACAATCGAAGCCATCAGTTTATCGTTTCGCCACTCGATCATATTAATGCCACCTACTATGAGAAAAATGGCATCCAGCGTGAGCAAATTATTAATGAAGCCTATGCCACGAGTACCTATGAAAATGCCCGGAATAGCCTGGCGCTGATGAAGGCTAAAGGTTTTAAATCTGCCTTAGTGGTGTCTTCGGACTACCACATGCGCCGCACCCGCCTGGTTTTTGAACGTGTCAATCAAAAATATCATTTTACTTTGCACTATGTCGCGGCCTACCACAAAAGAAACGGTCGTTTGGTGACCTGGCAGGAGGCGGGCCTGCCGGTTAAAAAATTTGGCCAGCAGGAATTCTTAAAATACTGGCTTTATGTTTTAGGCGGCTACCATCTCTATGCGAATGAGCAGCCTGAAAAGCAAACGAAATCTTAAAGGGAGCTTGGCTCTCTTTTTTTATGCTTTTTTTCATATGAACAAAAAGGAATAGCTTTTAGGCTTCTATTGTGGTAATATGAGAAAAATCTCATTATATTATTATTTACAGGAGGAGCTTATGAAACGTACACATTCTCTCACGTGGCGAGGGGCCTTGACGGTCGCTTCCATGTTATTTGGCTTGTTTTTTGGTGCGGGGAATATTATTTTTCCGATTCAAATGGGCCAGGAAGCCGCTAGCCACTGGTTGCCGGCCAGTTTGGGCTTTATTTTGACCGCTGTTGGACTCTCCCTTTTAGCTGTTTTAGCCTTGGGCCAGGCGCAAAGCCCGCATTTATTTCTCCTCGCGAAAAGGGTGAATCGGCCTTATGGCTATTTCTTGGTGACCTTACTTTACCTAACGATCGGTCCCTTGGTCGCTATTCCGCGCTTAGCGACCGTTTCCTTTGCGGTGGGTTTTTCTCGCTTACAGCCAAGCCCAGGCCAACTACTGGCCTATTCGGCCGCTTTTTTTGCTTGTGCTTATGGGCTAGCCCGCCGGCCCCAAGGCTTGCTCGAACGAATTGGCGGCCTGCTTAATCCCATTTTCCTAGGCTTATTAGGGCTTATTCTGGTGGTCGTCTTTAGCCGAACACCTTGGCCCACCGCCACACAATTACAACCTGCGGGAGCTTTTCAGGCGTCAGGCTTCTTGCCAGGACTCTTGGCCGGCTACCAAACTCTCGATGCCCCCGCGGGCTTGGCCTTCGGTGTCTTGGTGATTCGTGCCTTGCACCAGCTGCATATCAAGGAGCCTCGGCAAGTGGCCTTAGGGACTTTAAAGAGTGGGGTACTGACGGTGAGCTTGATGGCTATTTTATATTTGAGCTTAACACTATTGGGGGTCTTGAGCTTGGGGCAATTGCCCAGGGGTGAAAATGGTGGAGCAATAATGTCAGCCTTAGTTTTACAGCATTTTGGTGGTGGGGGCGTCTTTTTAGTTTTTTTGGTTATGTTTCTCGCCTGCCTCAAAACCGCTGTGGGCCTCTTAGCCGCAGGGGCTGAAACCTTGGCAGAACTTTACCCCCAACGTCTGCATTTTCACCAGTGGCTCGCCTTGCTTAGCCTCCTGTCTTTTTTCTTTGCTAATCTTGGCTTAGAGAGTTTACTAAAGTGGACGATGCCGCTTTTACTTTTCCTTTATCCCTTGTGCATTGTTTTAATTTTGCTTTCCTTATGGCCCAATATTCAAAAGTGGCGGCGTTTGGAGGGCTGGGTGACGGCTTTAACTTTTATGGCGGCGGTTTTTGACTTCCTTGAGGCCTTGCCCATTGACCTTCTGCCGCAAACGATTAAGGTGCTGGAGAACTCACTGCCGGGCTTTAGCCAGGGCTTTGGTTGGCTGCTACCGGCGGGTTTGGGCTTAATCATTGGCTTGGGCCACGAATTTTTACACCAAAAATGGGAAAAAAGCTAGCATCCTAAACAGGAAAGTGGCAGTATTATCCTAGGCCTGCTATATTGTAAGAGGAGATATGGAAAGGATGGTCGTATGATTCGTTTAGAGGATGTGGGCGTTACTTTTGATACGCCTGGAGGCCAGGTCAAAGCCGTTTCTGATGTTAATATGACAATCAATGACGGCGAAATTTTTGGTGTGATTGGCTATTCTGGTGCGGGCAAAAGTACGCTGGTGAGAACCATAAATATGTTGCAGAAGCCTACTAATGGGCAAGTTTATGTGAATGATTTACAAATGAATACCTTAGATCAGGCTGCCTTAAGCCAGGCCCGGCGGAAAATTGGCATGATTTTCCAGCATTTTAATTTAATGAATGCGCGGACGGTGGCGGGTAATATTCGCTTTGCGATGTTAGGGAGTGAGCGCACCGCCGAAGAAAAGGATGCCAAGGTGAAGGAATTGCTGGAGCTGGTGGGCCTAGCCGACCGGGCGGATGCCTATCCGTCACAACTTTCCGGGGGGCAAAAGCAACGGGTCGCTATTGCGCGGGCCCTAGCCAACAATCCGGATGTTTTACTCTGCGACGAGGCCACGAGTGCCTTGGACCCCAAAACGACAGAAGCGATTTTAGCCCTCCTCAAGAAATTGAATGAGGAATTGTCCCTTACGGTGGTCATCATCACCCATGAAATGAGTGTGATTAAGGAGATTTGCGATCGGGTAGCGGTTATGGATTCGGGCTATGTGGTCGAGCAGGGGAGTATCTTTGAAATTTTTACCAACCCCAAAGAAAAACTCACCCAATCTTTTATTGAATCGGCCAGTCCCGTTGAAAAAGGGATCCAGCGTATTTTAAAACATGCCGATATTTTAGGCATTCAGCCCACTGACCGCCTCATTCGGGTCAATTTCTCCAGCCAAAATACGGCGACCCCCTTGGTAGCCCAATTGGCACGGGATTTTGATATCCTGCCCAGTATTTTATATGCCTACATGGAAGTCCTACAAGACCGGCCGACGGGCATTTTCTTTTTGAAAATTTCTGGTCCGGAAGAAGAATTGGCAGCGGCCTTAAAATACATGGATGAAACAGAGATCAACTGGAAGGAATACGAGCTACCTGAGGAGGTTCAGTAATGAATTTTCTAGCAGATTTTTTTGAGAATGTTATCCAAATTCCTGATGCTTTCTTTGATGCCACTTTAGAGACCATTTACATGACGGTTTTAACCTGCGTGGTGGGCTTTACCCTGGGGATTATTTTAGGCGTGATTTTGGTTTTGACTATGCCAGGGGGGCTGAAGGAAAACCATACCCTTTATGGGGTTTTGGATAAAATTGTTAATATTTTCCGTTCCATTCCCTTTGTGATTATGATTGCTATTTTGGTTAAGGTGACTCGTTTTATTGTGGGCACCTCCATCGGGACCACGGCGGTGGTTGTGCCCATGGTGGCAGCGACCGTGCCTTTCTATGCTCGGCAAGTGCAGAATGCCTTGGTGGAAGTGAGCCCCGGTATTATTGAAGCGGCCCAGGCCATGGGCTTATCCACTTGGCAAATTACCAGCCAAGTTTACCTAAAGGAAGCCCTGCCAAGCATCATTCGGGTTTCAGCCCTTTCCATTATTAACGTGATTGCCTTAACAGCCATGGCCGGTACTGTTGGGGGCGGAGGCTTGGGTAATTTAGCTATTACCCGGGGCTATAACCGCTATCAAACCGACGTCACTCTCGTCTCAACCTTAATTATTTTGATCCTCGTCTTTATTTCCCAGTCCATTGCAGATTGGTATGTGAAACGGATCGAGCATTAATAAAAAAGAGTCGCTAGGCCGCTCTATTTTTGTGTACAATAATTGTACCCAAACACCGCACAAGTTTTGTTTACAATCCTTGCCAGAAGGGGTATAATAAAGCTGTGACTACTAACAGCGTTTATTAGTCAGTTTAATATTCCTAGGGTTTGAAGAAAGAGGGATAGCGTGTATTACGTTAAAAATGAATACCAAGGAGAGGAAATTTACGATCCGCGGTTAAACCTTGCGATTGAGTATTACTTGCTCAATGAGAAAAAATTGGACGAGCCCATTCTTCTATTTTACATTAATGAGCCATCCATCATTATTGGTAAGAACCAAAATACCCGGGCAGAAATCAATGGGCCTTATGTCCGTGAACATGGCGTCCATGTGGTGCGGCGCTTCTCGGGTGGTGGGGCGGTTTACCACGACCTTGGTAACATTTGCTTCTGCTTTATTACCGAAGATGACGGTGACTCCTTCCGTAACTTCAAGCGGTTTACGGACCCTGTGATCGATGCCTTGCACCGGATGGGGGTTGAAGGTGCCCGTTTGAAAGGCCGGAATGACTTAGTGATTGATGATAAGAAATTCTCCGGAAATGCCATGTACACCCACAATGGTCGGATGACGGCTCATGGGACGTTGATGTTTGACGTGGATATCCAGGAAACGATGAATGTTTTGAAACCGAAGAAGGAAAAATTATCTTCGAAAGGGATCAAATCCATTCGCAGCCGGGTCACCAATATTCGTCCATTCCTTTCTGAACAATATCAAAGCATTTCCATTCACCAATTCCGCGAAATTCTTTTGAAGAATATCTTTAACGTGGATGATGTGAAGGATGTTAAGGAATATAAACTGACCGACGAAGACTGGGAAAATATCTTTGCCTTCCGTGATAAATACACGGGCAATGATGACTGGAACTTCGGTAAGGACCCAGATTATGAATTGATTCGGGAAGCCCGTACGCCTGCTGGCCAAATTGAATTCCAATTTGACATTTCCAAGGGTAAAATTCGAGACATTACCATTTACGGGGACTTCTTCGGCATGGGAGAAATTTCCGATGTGGAAGATCTCTTACGGGGGAGTGACTATACGGAAGAAGGCTTGCGCGAAACGTTCAGCAAAGTCGACATCAATAAATACTTCGGTAATATTACCGTGGATGAATTGGTTGACTTAATCTACTAGAAAATAATAAAGCACCCAGCTTCCTGCCGATTCGGCCGGGGCTGGGTGTTTTTATGCGTAAAAATGTTGTTTTAAAAAGGCTAAGGCATCTTTGCCTAGGAGAGGCTTGGCGTATTCACGGTAAAAACCGGCGCGCTGGGGCTCAAAATGACCATATTCGGCGAGTTGGTAGAGCAGGTCAGTTTTTTCTTCGGCGCTGAATTTGGGATCCGTTAATTCAACCAGCAGGACATAGGCCTCATCATGGTAGTAGAGGCTAGATTTGAGGGCGGACGAATCGAAATCAGCCGCTAGATTAAGTAAATCATCAACTTTTGGGAAGGAAAAAACAGCGCCTTCGTCCAATTCATTGATCTGGCTCTGCAATTCGTCTTCCAATTCTTCCTCATCTTCGAGCATGTGGTCGACGGTGTCCATCAAATTTTGAAAGGCGGCTCTCTCTTCGGTGATTGCGGCGATGTTATCATTGGCCTTACTAATGTAGAGATCGATGCCGTCTTTTTTGGGTAAAACTTGAAAGGTAATGGCATCTGAATTTTGAAATTTATTGGAAACATCAACTTCCTCTAAAATGTTCAGGAAAAAATTCTCGACTGCTTCCTGGTCCCCCACCATATCGCTGAAGGTAATGCCGCGATCCTTCAAATCTTCCGTGCCAATGAAGACGCGCATGGTATGTTCATTTAAATATTCCATTTCCATAATACTCACCTCACTATCTACCCTTCAGTGTACTAAAGTTCAGGTAAATAGTAAATCAATAAAAAAAGAGTGCCTAAGCACTCTCCGTTTTTAGCCCATCTTGATTAAAGCTTGATGTAATTCGAATTGCCGGACTTCGCGTGGCAGGAAACGACGAATTTCATCTTCGTTATAACCGACTTGTAGTCGTTTGTCATCCATAATAATAGGCCGGCGCATGAGCCCAGGATTTTCTTGAATTAAGCTAAAAAGTTCATTCAGCCCGACAGTGTTTAAATCAACATCCAATTCTTGGAAGGCTTTGGAACGGGTGGAGATAATTTCTTCCGTTCCGTTTTCGGTCATACGTAGAATTTCTTTGATTTCGTTGGTGTCGAGTGGGTCAGAGAAAATGTTTCTTTCAGTAAAAGGAATTTCTTGTTCTTCTAACCATGCACGCGCTTTACGGCATGAGGTACAACTTGGTGATGTAAATAATTTAACCATTATTCATCTCTCCTCTAAAAGGCGCCATAACATCGTACAACCCTATTATATCAGTTTTGAAATAATAAATAAAGGCTTTTTCCAAATAAAACTTATGTATTGTAAGTAAAATTTACGTAAAAATGCTGTTAGAAAAAGCAAGCTGTGCAGAAAGGGAAAGCATGCTACAATAGAAGAAACGATTTGATTTGGGGGTTAAATAATGGAAAGAATATTTTCTGGCGTACAACCGAGCGGCATTCCAACCATTGGGAACTACGTAGGTGCGCTAAGACAATTTGTTAATTTTCAAGACGAATACGAGGCCTTCTATTGTGTAGCCAATGAACACGCCATTACGGTGCCTCAAGAGCCGGCAGCCTTACGGGAAAATACGCGGCGTCTGGCAGCCTTGTATTTGGCTTTGGGCTTAAACCCTGAGAAAGCAACGATCTTTGTGCAAAGTGACGTGCCGGCCCACACGGAGGCGGCTTGGTTGATCCAATGCCTCACCCCCCTAGGCGAACTGGAGCGGATGACGCAATACAAGGATAAAGCCCAAAAGCAAGAATCGGTCATGGCAGGCTTATTGACGTATCCTCCTTTGATGGTGGCAGATATTGTCCTTTACCAGGCTAATTTGGTGCCTGTCGGTGAGGATCAAAAGCAACACCTGGAATTGACCCGCAATTTTGTGGACCGTTTCAACAAGCGTTTTGGGAAGAAGGAGAAACTTCTAACGAAGCCCGAACACTACCATCCTAAACAAGGCGGACGGGTGATGAGCTTGCAAGATCCGACCCGTAAAATGAGTAAGTCTGATCAAAATGCGAAGGCCTATATTTCGCTTCTGGATACGCCCAAGCAGGCGATGAAGAAAATTAAGTCGGCGGTGACTGATTCCGAGCGTGAAATTTACTATGATCCCGAGAAGAAGCCAGGGATCAGTAATTTAATTGATATTTACGCGACCCTTAACGGGCAAAGTTCCAAGGAAGTCGCCGCGGCTTACGCCAATGCTTCTTATGGTGACTTAAAAGGGGACTTGGCGGAATGTGTGGCAGAATTCTTGAGTCCGATGCAGGCTCGCTATGAAAAATTAGTTAACAGTTCCGAGTTAGATGATATTTTACGGGCGGGAGCAGAAGCCGCTCAGGCAGAAGCCGAAAAAACGCTCGCTAAAATGGAAGCCGCAGTGGGCTTTGATTACCATTTATAAGAATGATAAGAAAAAAACCTGGGTGAGCCCAGGTTTTTTTCGTGAACATCAGCCGTCTTCCCCTATAACCTTTTAAGGGGGAGATATTTGTGCATTATGCTAAAAATAAAGCTGGAGAATTGATTTATGCGAGCCATTTAACCCGTCAGGAGGCTTACGCGGACGTTTACTACTGCCCACGTTGTCAGAAAGAAGTGCTCTGGGTGAAGCGGAGTGGGGCGCGACCTTATTTTCGCCATGGGGTGGAAAGCAAAGTCGATCCCCGAGAAAGTGCTTGGCACCAGAAAAGCAAGGCGAGTATTTGCGGGGCGTTAAGGGAAACAGGCTACCCAGCAGCTTGTGAGGTGGTGGTGGGCGCTGGTGTTGGTGAGCGGCGAGCTGATGTCTATGTGCCTATGGAGGAGGGCTATTTGGCGATTGAGCTCCAGTATTCCTATTTAGCGTGGCCTGACGTTAGAAAACGCGAGGCGGATCATCAAAAGGCCGGCGGGGCTGTGCTTTGGCTGTTAGCACAGAAAGCTTCGCCCCTCGCTTATAAGAGCCAGCGTTTGAATCGGCTGGCGCCTTTTCTTTCTTACCAGCCAGAAATTGGCTTTTTCCTGCCTTATTATGAAGCAGCTGCCAGGCGGGTGGAACTTTGGCAGTTGGATCCATTTGGCGCAGTCGAAAAGCGCTTGTCCTTAAGCCTTCCCAATTACTTGCATTACTTTTCTGCTAAGCAAAAAGGCCAAGCCTGCCGGCTAACTTGGCCGGCTACTCATCAAGCACCGGTCAAGCCCCTAGTCCCTGCATTGACTAGGCAGGCGCGAGAGCGGCTATTATCACGCCTGCGCTTGCGGCCGAACCAGGCTGAAAATCGCTTGCTCAAGCATTGCTATGAGGCCTCTTACCCGCTCCAGCAATTTCCCACCCCTTTATTATTAGAAAAACGCGCGCTCCTGCTCTATGAAGAGCCACTCTGGGTGGCCCTGGCCTATGTGCTTCTCTTAAAAGAGCAAGGTGAAAAGGCCCCTTCAAGCTTAGCGGCCTACCTGACGCCAAGGCCTGGGCTCCTCTGCCCACCGTCCCAGCAGAAGGCTTGCCTAAACGCCCTTTGGACTTATGAAAATTAGACTTAGCTCTACTGCAAACGCTATATTTGTGGTAGAATAGTCATGTAGAAAAGGAGTTGGTAACATGGCAGAAATTAAAGAAGCCAAAGCCAGAGAGGAAATGCCCAAGGAAACCCAATGGGATCTTACCACGATGTTTCCTTCTGACGAGGCTTGCTATGAATTAATGGAAGCTTTGCCTAAGAAAGTGGACGAAGCGCTAACTTACAAAGGCCGGTTAAAAGAAGGCAAGGAGACGATTATTAAAGCTTTGGAGGCGATCCTTGCGGTTTACCGGGACTTGGAAATGATCATTGTCTATGCCCATTTGAAGCAAGACCAAGATACAGGTAACAGCCGGTACTTGGAATTATATGGGAAGGCCAGTGGGCTTTTTGCAGAGACTAACGAGAAATTGGCCTGGTTTGATCCCGAGTTATTGACCTGTTCGGAAGCGGACTTAAAAGCCTTGGCTCAGGATGAGCATTACGGCCATTATTTCGAGCAATTACTGGAACGGAAGCCCCATGTTTTAAGCCCTGAGGTCGAAGCCGTTTTAGCAGGAGCGGGCGAAATTTTCGATGCTTCCGAAGAAACATTCAGCATGTTGAACAATGCGGACTTGACCTTTGACCCTGTTAAGGGGGAGGATGGCAAGGAAATTTCCTTAACCCACGGGACTTATGGGGTGCTGTTAGAGAGCACGGATCGTGAGGTGCGGAAGGAAGCCTTCATGAATATGTACAAGGGCTTCAAGGGCGTTAATCATACGCTAGCCTCTACGATGAGAAATAACATTAAAGGCCACAATTACACGGCGAAATTACGTGGCTTTAAGAGTGCGCGGGCCCAAGCCTTAGCGACAAATCATATTCCTGAGGAAGTATACGATAGCTTACTGTACGTCGTGCACGAATACTTGCCTAGCTTCCAAGAGTATCTCGCCACGCGGAAGGAACGCCTGGGCTTAGATGAACTGCATATGTATGACTTATACACGCCTATTGCGGGTGAAGCGCCCCTTCGCTATACTTTTGAAGAAGCCAAGGAAGTGGTCTTAGAAGCGCTCAGTCCTTTAGGGGATACTTACATTAATGACTTGAAGAAGGCTTTTGCAGAGTCTTGGATTGATGTTTACGAAAATAAAGGCAAGCGCTCGGGTGCTTATTCTTCGGGTGCCTATGATTCAAAACCTTACATTCTCCTCAATTGGCAGGACTCCCTGGGAGATTTGTATACGCTCGTCCATGAACTGGGCCACAGCATGCACTCCTACTACACCCGGAAGCACCAGCCTTACCTTTACGGGGATTACTCGATTTTTGTGGCAGAGATTGCTTCGACCACAAACGAGAACTTGCTGACCGATTACCTCTTAAAAACCATCAAGGATCCAGCGGCGCAAATTTACATCCTGAACAAGTACTTGGATGGTTTCAAAGGCACGATTTTCCGTCAAACGCAATTTGCTGAGTTTGAACATATCATTCACGAAGCGGATGCGAAGGGAACGACCCTCAGTGCAGATTTCTTGAATCAAACGTATTTCGATTTGAATGCTAAATACTACGGGGATGACCTCGTTTACGATGATGAAATTGCCTATGAATGGTCACGTATTCCGCATTTTTACTATAATTACTATGTTTACCAGTATTCGACCGGCTTCTCGGCTGCGACGATGCTGGCAGAACGGATTCTAACTGGTGAAGAGGAGAAGGTACAAGCCTACCTGAATTACCTTGCCTCTGGTTCAAGTGCCTATCCAATTGACGTCATGAAGCGGGCTGGTGTTGATATGACCAATACCACGTATTTGGAAAAAACGATGGCGCAATTTAAACGCCGCCTCAAAGAATTCCAAGACTTGCTTCATGAAGAACAATAAAAGAGCCTAAGAAAAAACCGTATGACATCATGACTGATAAACATGATCTCATACGGTTTTCTTATGGCCGCATTTAATTTTGCAATTGGAAGGGTTTAATGCTGCCATGATGCTTACTGAGCGTTTTTCCTTGCTTCGTTTTTTGCCCTGTGCTGGTGAGGGTCGGATAATGGCGTTGGTGGCTTTTTTCCGTCCGGGCGATCACGCGCTCTAATTCTTCCGTGGTCAGGCCACCATCAATTTTAATGCCATACTGGCAATTAATATTATTGAATAAGACCAGGGAAGGAGTACACGTAATTTCCATTTGATTAGCCAAATGCATATCTTGGGCGAGCGAAGCCTTGGCTTCTCCCGAGGCAATGTCTTCCCAGAATATTTCCGTGTCCATTTTTAAATGCTCTAATTGCTGGGCCATGGCTTCCTTGCTGTAGGGCTGCTTTTCTTCGCCAAAGTATTTCTGCATGGCTAACAAGTATTCGCGGCCACATTTTTTCCCTTGCAAGAGCGCAGCTTTATAGCCCATGGCAATGGCTTGCACGGCTTGGTAGAGCTTGTTTTTCTCAGCGAGGGTCATTTTAGGTCCCAGCATATGGGTAAAGAATTTCTGGCAGAGTCCTAAATTTGTCACGGCAATGACGCGCAGGTAGAAGCGTTTATCGGTTTCTTGCATGAAACGAAAAACTTCCTGCTCACAATGATATGACCGACTACAGATTGGATTGACAAAGAGAAAACCCTCGTAGAAGCATTCTTTTTCGGCCGCTAAAACAGTTCGGTGTTGCGGCTGCTTGTTTTCTGGCTTCATCGGACTCACTCCTCTCCGTACGACTAACATGGGTTAGTTATTAGATTTGGGCATGGCAAATAGCGACCGGCTGATTCCTAAGGGTCACTTAGTCCTGGTGCCCATCGCATGAGGTCAAAGACCTCTTATATCTTAGCATGAACTCTGGCTTGGGTCTACAGGGCGAGGTCATGCCTTGGTGACCACGAGTTTTGGAGCTTGGGCTAACGCTTCTCCTTTTTCAGGCTTTCCGAAGCTCCCTACAATTTAATTATAGCAAGCCGCTCGGGAAAGTAAAACATTGCGCATTGGTAACGGATACTTTTGAGGAAAAGAAGGTCCTTGTGCTACAATAGATGAGTTATTAGAGTTTAAGGAGGTTATTGGCCAGTGAGAATCGCCTTTCAGACGAAGCAATCTAATATTTCAAAAGAGCTGGAAGAAAAAATGCGCCAGGCGTTGGGCCAGGAGGCTTTTACTTTCACCGAAGAGAAGCCAGAGCTCGTCATTAGTATTGGTGGCGATGGGACCATGCTGCATGCTTTCCATCGCTACCAGGCCTTGCTTAATGACTTGCGCTTTGTGGGCGTGCATACGGGACACTTGGGTTTTTATGCCGATTGGCAGGCCGATGAATGGCCAACCTTAGTGCAAATGATCAAGCAAGATGCCGGCGAGAGTGTGAGTTACCCCTTACTGCACGTGGCTTGCTATCGGGGGGGGCACATCGAGCACCAAGAATTAGCCCTCAACGAGAGTAGCTTGCGGCGTTTAGAGGGAACGATGACGTGTGAAATTTACCTCCAGGGCCAATTTTTTGAACTGTTCAAGGGCGATGGACTAAGTATTGCGACGCCCACTGGTTCTACCGGCCTCAATAAATCGCTCGGTGGGGCGGTGGTTCATCCCTCTTTAAATAGTATGCAGCTAACGGAAATTGCTTCGATCAACAACCGAGTCTATCGCTCCCTAGCAAGCTCTATCCTCTTGTCCCCTGAGGAGGAATTGACGGTGCGTTTTAAGAAGCATGAGCGTTCTGGCACACATCTATTTGTGGATCACCTGCACGAGCCTTTAGGCGACTGGGATGCGATCACGTTTCAAATAGCTAAGGCACGCATGCATTTCGCCAATTACCGGCATATACCTTTTTGGCGGCGGGTGCGTGACAGCTTTATTGCGGATACCTGGGAGGTGGACGATGCTTAAACTGCATTGGACTGCGGAATACCCTTTGTTGCTGAAGAAATTTCTCAAACAGCAAGGGGTCTCGCGTCGGCTATTAGCCCAGCTAAAATTTCATAAGGGCAAAATTTTAGTGAATGGCCAATTAACCCCGGTGAACTACCAATTAGCCGTGGGGGACGAGGTGACGGTTGTTCTGCCGCCAGAAGGCAAGCAGCCGGATATTTTGCCGATTTCCTACCCCTTGGATATCTTATTTGAAGATGAGCATTATATTGTTGTGAATAAACCAGCTGGCTATACCTCGCTCCCCTCATCCTACAATCCCCAGGGTTCCTTAGCGAATATGCTGAAAGCCTATTACATGGAGCAAGGCTATGACAACCAAGTTATTCATGTGGTGACGCGCCTGGACCGCGACACGAGTGGGGCCATGCTATTTGCCAAGCACCGCTATGCCCATAGTCTGATTGACCATGTGGTGACGCATCAGGCCATTGAAAAACGCTACTTGGCCTTAACTAAAGTCTCCTTAGCGGCCAAGACTGGGCAAATTGCGGCACCCATTGCCAGAAAACCGGGGTCAATCATTGAGCGCTGTGTGAGTGAAACGGGGAAACGAGCGATTACTTCTTATGCCTTACGGGAAGAGACGCCTTTGTATATGGCCTATGATGTTTGGCTGCATACAGGCCGGACGCACCAAATTCGCGTGCATTTTAGCCATGCTGGCGCGCCTTTAATCGCGGATGACTTGTATGGGGGTCCCCCCTCGCCTTGGCTTGGCCGGCAAGCCTTGCACTGTGCCAAGCTAAAATTTACCCATCCCCTGACGGGCGACACCTTAAGCTTAAAGGCTCCCTTGCCTGCTGATTTAAAAAACTTCCTGGCCGCAGGGCAAAAGGCCCAAGCCCGCTAGAAGAAAACCCACGCCTGGGCGTGGGGGAATAATTTGTATTTGCAGCCATGATCAGGCTTTAAAAGCTTTGCACCATGAGCTGGTGAGCCAGTCCTGCTTCCTCAAAAATGGGGCCTTGGGTTTTAAAACCTAGGCGTTCATAGAGGGGAATAGCAGGTAACTGGGCGTGAAGGCGGACTGTGATGTGGCCTTGTTCCTTGGCGGCCTGGAGTAAATGTTCAATCATAGCCTGCCCATAACCGCGTTTGCGGTAGGCTTTTCTGACGGCGACTCTTTGGAGGACGCCTTCCTCTTCCTTAGCGAACCAGAGCCGGCCACAAGCCACAGGGATATTACCTTCGTAACCGACGAGATAGAGGCATTCCTCTTCTTGGGCATCGATTTCTGAAGCTTCGGGAACCCCTTGCTCCTCGACAAAAACTTCCATGCGAATGTCTAGGCCATCGTGGTAGATTTTGGAGTCGGTATCAGTGGTTCGTTTAATTTTCATACGTCACAACCTTTCTTTTGATTTTTTTTAAGTGTAACATAGGAGGACATCATGAGCATAAAAAATGAGGTCGACCGGCGGCGGACTTTTGCGATTATTTCCCACCCGGATGCTGGTAAGACGACGATCACAGAACAATTATTGCTTTACTCGGGCGCCATTCGCCAAGCTGGAACAGTCAAGGGCAAAAAGAGTGGGCAATTTGCGAAATCCGACTGGATGGAAATTGAAAAGCAACGGGGCATTTCGGTCACCAGTTCCGTGCTCGAGGTGGAGTTTGATGGCTTTAAAATTAATATTGTCGATACCCCAGGCCACGAGGATTTTTCCGAGGATACCTACCGGACGTTAATGGCCGTTGACAGTGCGGTGATGGTGATTGATTCCAGCCGCGGGATTGAGCCGCAAACGAAAAAACTCTTTAAAGTTTGCCGCATGCGGGGGATTCCAATTTTTACCTTCATGAATAAACTCGACCGTGATGGCCGTGAGCCGCTCGATTTGCTGCAAGAATTGGAAGATATTTTGGGTATTGATGGCTGCCCTATGAATTGGCCGATTGGCATGGGGAAAAATTTGGCCGGCTTAGTCGCTTTGCCTGAGGAAGAAATTGAATTGAACCCCGATCACTACACCGAAGAGCGCATTAGCTTGGCAGAGGCGGCGCATCATCCGGTGGCCAATTCCCTGTTTTATGAGGATGCCATGCTGAATGTGGAATTAGTTCAGGAGGCCGGCGTGCCTTTTGACCGGGAAAAGGTGGCGTCTGGGGAGCTAACGCCCGTTTTCTTTGGCTCGGCTCTAACGGGCTTTGGCGTGGAGGCCTTTTTGAAGGCCTTTGTGGACTTTGCGCCCGCACCCACCGCCCAGGAAACGGTCGATGGCCAGGCGATCGCTCCTAACAATGAGGATTTTTCGGGTTTTATTTTTAAAATTCAAGCCAATATGGACCCCCGTCACCGGGATCGGATTGCCTTCTTACGGCTTTGTTCTGGCTCCTTCCATGAGGGCTTAGAAGTGAAGTTAGCCAGGACAGGGAAGCCCCTGCGCTTGAATAACACCACCCGCTTTGTGGCGGATGACCGGGAAAAGGTGGCCGCGGCCGTAGCTGGTGATATTATCGGCTTGTATGATACGGGAAATTTCCAGATCGGGGATTCCCTGTACACAGGCAAGGATACTATCGAATACCCACCGCTGCCACAGTTTACGCCGGAGCTTTTTATGCAAGTGGCCCCGAAGAATGTGATGAAGCAGAAATCCTTCCATAAGGGCATGCAGCAATTAGTACAAGAAGGAGCCATTCAGCTCTACCGGACTTGGTTTACCGGCGAGTATATTATTGGTGCCGTGGGTCAATTGCAGTTTGAGGTTTTTGAGCACCGCCTCCTGAAAGAATACCATGCGGAAGTGAATATGACGCCCTTGGGTAAAAAGACGGCTCGTTGGGTAGACCCAGATGAATTGAATACGGATTGGTCCTCAAAGCGTAATCTCCTCTGCAAGGATCGCTTTGCTAAGCCGGTCTTCTTGTTTGAAAATGATTTTGCCTTACGCTGGTTTCAAGAACACCATCCTGATGTTCAACTCACCAGTCTCATTTAAGGCAGCAAAAAAGCGCAAAAGCTTCACCGAGCTTTTGCGCTATTTTTCTTATTCTTCGGTTTTCTTGGCTTCTTCATTATGGACGGTGGTAGCAGCAATTTTTATTTGCCCATCGCTCACATCAAAGTGGACGTCTTCAAGTTCCGGCTCGTTTAGGAAGGCGTCGGCCACTTGGTCTTCAATTTGCTCTTGAATGACTCGACGTAAAGGCCTGGCCCCGAGCTTAGGATTGTAGCCAATTTCCACCAGTTTTTCAATTACCGCATCACTCACAGCAATATGGATATTTTGCCCCGCGATGAGATCATTAATTTCTTTGAGCATGAGTCTCGTGATGACCATGAGCTCTTCTTTGGTGAGCGGTTCGAATTCAACGATCGCATCGAAGCGGTTGAGGAATTCTGGCTTGAAGAATTTATCTAATTTATCGATAATGGACTTCGTTTTTCCTTGCTGGCTGGCACCAAAGCCGACACTGGATTCCACACCACCGCTACCAGCATTGGACGTCATGATAATGAGGCTGTCCTTGAAGGAGACCGTGCGACCTTGGGAGTCGGTGAGACGGCCATCTTCCATAATTTGCAGGAAAATGTTCAAGACATCGGGGTGGGCCTTCTCCACTTCATCGAGCAGGATGAGAGAGTAGGGCCGGCGCCGAACTTGCTCCGTTAAGCGGCCCGCTTCTTCATAGCCGACGTAGCCTGGAGGGGAACCGATCAATTTACTGACCGTGTGTTTTTCCATGTACTCACTCATATCGAAGCGTACCATAGCTTCTTGATCCCCAAACAGTTCACGGGCTAATTGCCGAGCGAGTTCGGTTTTCCCGACACCGGTCGGACCGACAAAGAGGAAGCTGCCGATAGGGCGGGACCCTTTGCTAAAGCCGACCCGATTGCGCCGAATGGCACGACTAATCACATCAACGGCTTCATCTTGACCAATAACCCGACTTTTGAGGGCTTGGTCCAAGTTTTTCAAGTTATTTTGTTCTTTTTCTTGCAATTCGGTGACTGGAATACCCGTTTTTTGCTCAATGATATGTTGGATATCAGCAAGGTTAACCACTGGCCGTTCTTCGGGGACTTGCTTGTCCTCGTCAAGCATTTTTTGGTATTTATTCAATTGGTCACGGTAGTAGGCTGCTTTTTCATAGTCTTCAGCTTCGGTGGCCATGACCTTCAAGTCTTCCAATTGCTGAACTTTCTCTTCGAGGGATTTCTTATCAACGAAGGACAGGGTTAAGTTTTTCTTCGACCCAGATTCGTCGAGCAGGTCAATCGCCTTGTCGGGCAATTGCCGGTCCGTAATATAGCGGTCGGAGAGGCGGACGGTCGCTTCCAGAGCTTCCGGCGTATATTTGACATTGTGGTATTGGGCATATTTATCCGCAATTCCTTCAATGATCGCTAAGGTCTCCTCGACAGTGGGTTCATCGACAAAAACAGGCTGCAAGCGGCGGGCTAGGGCGCCGTCTTTTTCAATTTGACGGAATTCATTGAGTGTGGTTGCCCCCACAAGTTGTAATTCCCCGCGGGCGAGGGCCGGTTTTAAGATGTTCCCTGCATCAAGTGAGCCTTCTGCCGAACCAGCGCCGACGATTTCGTGGATCTCATCAATGAAGAGAATGATATTTTCATCATTAGTGACTTCTTCAATGAGTTGCTGCATTTTTTCTTCGAATTGCCCACGGACACCTGTCCCTTGCACGAGGGAGGACACGTCAAGGCTGATAACCCGTTTGTGTTGGAGTTTTTCGGGTACGGTTTGCTCAATAATTTTTTGAGCCAGACCCTCGACGACAGCCGTCTTCCCGACCCCGGGTTCCCCAATTAAAACAGGGTTATTTTTGTTCCGCCGGTTAAGAATTTCAATGACGCGTTGGATCTCGTCATCGCGGCCCACAATGGGGTCAAAAACATTATCTTGGGCCAACTGGGTCATGTCGGTCCCGAATTGGTCCAATAAGCCGCCCCCTTGACCTTTCCTTCCGCCAAAGCCACCTTGGCCATCGCCACCCCCAGCTTGGGGTTGACTGCCTTGCTGGCGATTTTGCAATTGCCGGAAAATTTGATCGAGGTTACCTAAACCAGAATTAAATGCAAATTGATCGAAATTATTATTTTGTTCATTAGTGATTTCACGGTAGCAATTCTCACAGAGATTGATCGCTTGCCGTTTGCCATTCACGTTGGCATACATATGAATCACAGCATCGCGCTGCTTACAACGTTGACATAGCATAAGATCACTCCTTTTTTGTTTGACTAATATTGACTATGCTTCTATTGTACATTGACCTTTACTGACTTTCAAGCTTTTTACGAAAATAAATGAAGTTTTTTAACAAGCTGATCAGACCGCCAATGAAAAGCCTCTAATTCGTGGAATTATGCAAGAAAATGTTTGCATAAATGCGCTTTTGTCGGTATGATTAAGGAGTAATAGTCAAAACTACGACTGGATTAACAGCAAGGGCTGATTAGGAAAAAGGAGATTAGGAAATGCAAAAAGCAGATTTTCATGTAACGGCAGACACCGGCATTCATGCTCGTCCCGCCACGCTCTTAGTACAAACCGCTAGCAAATTTCAGTCTGAAATTGAATTAATCTATAATGATAAGGCGGTCAACTTGAAATCAATTATGGGTGTGATGTCCCTGGGTGTCAGTAAGGGGTCAGATGTGACCATTACTGTGGAAGGCGACGATGAGGATGAAGCCATGGCGGCCATTAAGGAAACCATGGTGAATGAAGGCTTATCGGCTTAACGCCTAGGAGCTGCCGGGGCAGGAAGCCTCGGCTTTTTATTATGGTAGTCTTTTGTTAAAATAGGAAGAACTGAACGTTAAGCTTTACAAGCTTAAGTCGAAAAGGGTAGGATAGCTATAGCAGTCAATTCAGCATATCGATAAAGGAGTGCATATCCATGAAGTCTTCCCAATTAAAAGCCATTATTGAACGTTTAGAGGCGATGACGACCGATGACTCAAAAATTGAAGTGCGTCGCTTCGAAGTTGCTGGCGAAGAACGTTGTTTAGTGCGCTACAATCGCGAGAATGAAAGCTTCGAACTGCATGACAATACCATTGATGAGAGTTTTCCTTTTGATGATATTGATGTTGTGGCTATTGAAATTTTTGAACTACTTCAATAGTTTCAAGGGAGTCGTTTAGGCGACTCTTTTGTTTTCAATGCCGTTGGAATGAAGAATATTTTATATGTAGAGAGGTAGGGAAGGGATGAAGCTCACGGAATTAACCGCATCCTTAACTGGGGTGACGCCATATGAAACGCAGGCACCCGCAGATTTAAATATTGAACATTTAACTTATGATTCGAGAGAAGTGGAAGCGGGAACGCTGTTTTTTTGTAAAGGTCAGCATTTCCAAGCGAAGTATTTAAGCGAGGCCAAACAGGCAGGGGCCTTAGCGTATGTGAGCGAGGAAATTTATCCCGAAGTAAACCTACCCAGAATTCAAGTTCAAGATATTCGCCTCGCTATGGCCGCCATGGCCGCTTGCTTTTACGGGCAGCCGGACCAAAAACTCCACTTGATCGGACTGACGGGGACGAAAGGTAAGACAACCGTGACCCATTACCTGCGGGCTATTTTAGATGCCGCCCTAGGCAAGCCTACCGCCTATCTGGCCTCGAATACTTATTTTGATGGGCTGGAGAGGGGGGAGTCGGCCCTTACCACACCAGAAGCTATCCCCCTCTATCAGCATTTAGCTAAAGCCTACCAGGCTGGGGAAGATTACTTAACGATGGAAGTGTCTAGCCAAGCTTTGAAATATGAGCGAGTTTGGGGCCTGGGTTTTGAGGTCGCTGGCTTTACGAATATTGAAGAAGATCATATTGGTCCGGGCGAACACCCTGATTTTGCCGATTACTTAAAAAGCAAGTTGAAAATTTTTGATCAAGCCCAAGTCGCTGTCCTGAATCAAGACATGGCGCATTGGGAGGAAGTCCTAGGCGCCGCAAAAGCCAGTGCTTCTGTTGAGAAAATCGTGACCATCAGTTTAGAAGATCCTAAAGCGACTTATTATGCTGATAAATTATATGTCGATGAAGCCGGCCAGCATTTTACGGTGCATACGCCTACCGGTGAGGCGTCCTTAACTTTGGCCATGCCAGGTTATTTTAACGTGCAAAATGCCTTAATGGCGTTGGCGATTAGTGGCTATTATGGGCTTTCCTTGGCGGTTGCGAAGAAGGCTTTAGCTAAGGTCACCGTGCCGGGTCGGATGGTTGAGTTGGCCAGCCAGGATGGGAAGGTCGAAGTCATTGTTGATATTGCCCATAACCGTTTAAGTTATGAAACTCTTTTCCAAGCGCTGCAGGACATGTACCCGCACCGACGGCTGACGATTGTTTTCGGTGCGCCGGGGGAAAAAGGCTTTAACCGCCGCTATGACCTGCCGGAAGTTGCTAGCCGCTATGCCGACCGCCTGATTCTTACTGAGGAAGACATGGGGACTGCAGATCCTAAGGAAGTTCTGGGCTTAATGCAGGCCATAGTCAAAAAACAAGGCAAGCAGGCCACGATTATTGAGGACCGAGAAGAAGCTGTCAAAGCTGCGGTTAAGGAAGCGGTCGAGAGTCCAGAACCCAGTGTGGTGATTTTAGCTGGCAAGGGCGACGAAGCGACGATTAAACGGGGTGAGGTCTATGAGCCTTTCCCTGGGGATAAAGTTTTTGCAGAGGAAATTTTAACGGAATATGATGAAAAAATGGCGAAGAAAAGCAAAGCGTCAGACCCTAGCTAGGCAAAACTTAGGACGTGTTCGCTATTTGGGAAGGAGGGGTAGGATGCACCCCTGGTTGAAGAAATTATGGCCGACTTGGCTTTTGGAGAGTGTACTTCAAATTACACCTGCGGAGGCCAAAAAACATGGGATCAAAGCTGTCTTAACAGATTTGGACAATACCTTAATTCCTTGGAATTCAGAAGTTGTCCCGGCTTCCCTCCACAATTGGGCGCAAGCTTTAGCCGACCATGATATTGAAGTTTTAATTCTTTCCAATAATAATGGCGCGCGCGTGCGTCATATTGCCGAGCAGCTAGGTGTTCATTACCTGGCACCTGCCTATAAGCCGCGCCGCAAAGGCTACCGGCAGGCGCTTGAAAAACTTGCTTGCAAGAAAGAAGAAGCCGTTTTGGTGGGCGACCAGCTCTTTACGGATATTTTAGGGGCGAGTCGCTTTGGCCTGAGAAGTATTTTAGTGAAGCCCGTGGTGGCTTCGGATGGGAAATGGACGCGTGTGAATCGCCGACTGGAGAAATTATTTTTAGAATATTGTGCAAGGGAAAAATTACATTGGGACTGGAGGGATCAACTTGACTAAATTAGAGGAAGATTTAATTTGCATCGGCTGTGGGGCGGCCATTCAAACCGAAAACCCAGAAGGGGCGGGCTTTATTCCCCCTCAAGCCCTAGCAAAGCGGAATGTGGATGAGGATGACATTTACTGCCAACGCTGCTTTCGCATGCGCCACTACAATGAACATCAAAAAGTTCAAGTGACAGCCGCAGACTTTCGGGATATCTTAACAGGGATTAGCAAAAAGCGGGCTTTAATTTTACTGGTCGTGGATCTCTTCGACTTGAGCCAAAGCCTCTTAGGAAGTTTAGGGCGCTTTGTGGGGGATAAGCCCTTGCTGGTGGCCGTCAATAAGGTGGACCTCTTGCCTGCAGACGTGAAACGCGAACGCTTGAAGCAACGCTTAATCGAGGAGGCGGAAGCAGAGGGCTTACGGCCGCTGGACTTGTGCCTGGTGAGTGCCAAGCAAGGGGAAGGCTTAGCGAAACTTCAGGAAAAATTAGAGCACTACCGCAAGGGCCAGGATGTTTATGTGGTCGGAACGACCAATGTCGGCAAATCAACCTTGCTGAACCAAATGCTCCAGTCTGCTGGCTTGGGCCAGGAAATCCTTACCACGAGCTATTTTCCCGGCACGACCTTAGACCTCTTGGAATTTCCCTTGGCGAATGGGGGGCGCTTGGTTGATACTCCGGGTCTGTTGAAGGCGGGCAGCATGTTAGCTGTGGTTTCAGATGAGGTGCTCTCGGCTTTAGAAGTTAAAAAACGTCTAAAACCAAAAACCTATCAATTAGCTGTGGGGCAGACGATTTTTATCGATGGCCTAGCCCAAATGGACTACCTCCATGGGGAGGAGAATAGCTTTACCTTCTACATGAGTGAAGAGGTTTACTTGCATCGCCGGAAAACGGTGGGCGCGTCAGAATTTTACCAGCAACACGCCAATGACTTGCTGCCGCTTGTCCCTAAGGCTGGGGTTAAAATGAAGCACCGCGAGTGGAAACTCACCGGAAATCAAGATGTGGTGCTGGCCGGCTTGGGCTGGATCAGTGTCAAAGGCCCAGCCGTGATCAGCTTAGATACTCCGGAAAATGTTAATGTCACATTGAGAAAAAGGATGATTTAAATGGTGAAACTCAATAATCGTAAACTTAAAATGTTGAGAAAAATGGCCCATCCCTTAAAACCCGTGGCACAGATTGGGAAGCAAGGCTTGACGGAGGCCGTTTTAGATTCACTCTACAAAGCTTGCAACCGCCAAGAACTGATCAAAGTCAGTGTTTTAAATAATTGTGAGGCTACGGCCGAGGAGTTAGCTATTGAGCTGCGGGCAAATTCGCCGATGGCTCCGGTGCAGGTCATTGGCCATACCATTGTCCTCTATATGCCAGCCGAAGATCAGAAGAACCAAAAAATCACCAAGCAACTAAAAGAGGGATAGGCATGAAGGGACAAGCGGTCACGACGACGGAAACATTAAAGGTCGCTACCGATAAAAAACGGCGCGTAGGCCTTTTAGGTGGCGCCTTTAACCCGATTCATTGGGGACATTTGCTTTTAGCCGAACAGGTGCTTGATAAATTGGGCCTGGATGAAGTCGCCTTTATGCCGACTTACCAGTCGCCTCATAGCGAGGCTAAGCCACAATTAGCAGCCAAGCATCGGCTAAAAATGCTGGAGCTAGCTTTGGCTGATGACGACCATTTTTTGCTGGAGACACTGGAACTTGAACGGCAGGGGACGAGCTATACTTATGAAACGATGGATATTTTGACGACCTTGCATCCGGATACGGCCTACTATTTTATTATTGGGGGGGACATGGTGAATGACCTGCCTCACTGGTATCGGATTGATGATTTAATGCAATTAGTGCAATTTGTAGGGGCCAAACGTCCCGGCTACCAGGTTCAGACCCCCTACCCTGTGATGATGGTGGATACCCCGCAAATTGAAATCAGTTCTACGGCTATCCGTCAGCAAGTGCAAGCCGGTCGCTCCATTCGCTACCAAGTGCCTGAAGCCGTGCGCCAGTATATTAAGGAGGAGGGGCTCTACCTTGACTGATTTATGCCTGACTTTAAGTCGGAAGGAATTCTTGAAAAAACTAGAAGCCCAGGTTAGCTCCGCGCGCTTTAAACATATTTTAGGGGTTGAGGAAGTGAGTGTTCGCCTCGCCGAGAGGGAAGGTTACTCCGTGGTAGCGGCCCGTACGGCAGCCCTTCTGCATGATTATGCGAAGGAAATGCCTAGAGAAAAACTCTATTCTTTTCGCGCTCATCCCGCCTATGATCCGGCTTGGGAAAGTCAGCCTAGCGCTTTTTGGCATGGGCCCTTGGCAGTTTTACTCGCCGAGTTGGCGTGGGGCCTCACCGACCCTGAAATTAAGGGAGCAGTTTGGTGGCATACCCTAGGCACTGAAAAATTCACACCCTTGGGGAAAATTCTTTTTGTGGCTGATTTTATTGAGCCCAGCCGGAATTTTCCGGAAGTTCACGCTGCTCGTGAGGCCGCTAGGCGCTCTTTAGATGAAGCGGTTGGCTATAAATTGAAGGCCAGTCTCAAATTTTTGCTCGATCAGGAAAAAGAAATTCATCCCCAAACATTTAAAACCTATAATGCTTGGTTTAGTAAAGAAAGGAACAGGAATGACCGCAAAAAATAATCAGAGTGAAGCTTTATTAGAATGTATTGTTCGCGCGGGTGATGATCGTTTAGCAAGCGATATTGTCGCCTTGAATGTCCAAGAATTGTCGGCCTTGGCTGACTATTTCGTTATCATGACGGCCCAAAACGAACGGCAACTCCAAGCTGTGGCTGATGCCATTACCGAAACTGTGGAAAAAGCAGGTTTTGCCCTAAAAAATGAAGAGGGTAAAGGTGAGGGCCACTGGGTGCTCTTGGATTGCTATGATGTCATTGTGCATTTATTCTTAGCTAAAGAAAGAGAAACTTATCAGCTGGAAAAATTATGGCATGAGGCCCCACTTGTCAATGTTAATCCCTGGCTAAGTTAGGGGCAGGGGAATGAAAGCTTTAGGCCTGGTGAGTGAATGGCATCCTTTTCATCATGGCCATGCCTATTTTCTTAAGGAGGCCCGGCGAGCTAGTCAGGCGGACATTTTGGTGGCCGTCATGAGTGGTAACTTCACGCAAAGAGGCGAGCCGGCGATTTTAGACAAATGGGCGCGGGCCGAGGTGGCCATTGATTTTGGCTGTGATTTAGTGTTTGAATTACCTGTTTGGTGGGCGACCCAGCCGGCTAATCGCTTTGCCTGGGGGAGTGTTTCCCTCTTACACCAGTTAGGGGTGCAGGGCTTAGCTTTTGGTACGGAGGCGGCCACGTTCACTTCATATATTCAATTTGCCCGCTGGCTTAGCCAGCACCAAGCGTTTGTCAATAAGGCTTGGCGGGCTTGGCAGAAAGGGAGGCCCTACCAAAGTTATGCCGAAGCTCGTTTTGCTTTTTACCAAGAACTTTGCCAGCAGGAAGCTGACTTAGCGGGCCTTGAGTTGGATTTTGCCCAGAAAAGTAACAATCTCTTGGCTTTCCGCTATGTTTTGGCTGCGGAAGAGCAGGGCCTTGCTTGGCCCTATTATCCCATCCCGCGTTTTAAGGCCAGTCATCGCACTCAGGGTGGCCGTGACGGCTTTGCCTCTGGCAGTTGGTTGCGAAAGGAAATTCGCCAAGCAGCCCCTTGGTCAACCCTGGCTCCTTATGTCCCCAAAAAAACCCTACACCAGTTAAAAACGCAAAATACCGGGGCGAGTTTAAAAAAGGCCTATCCCTACTTGCGTTATGTGCTGCTGAGTCAAACGCCGAGAGAATTGGCCCAGACTTATTTATTTGAGGGCGGCATCGCCTACCGCCTGCAGGAAAAAGCCCAAGCCGAAACGTCTTATGAAGCCTTTATCCAAGCCGTGCGAAACAAAAATTGGCCAAAAAGTCGACTCGAGCGGACTTTATTACAACTTTTCCTCCAGCGAAAAGATCGGGACATGAGGCAATTAGAACAAGAAAAGCCACCATTTTTATTGCTGGGGGCCTCACCACGTGGCCGCAAGTATTTGCGGCAGCGGCAGGCTTTGCCAGTGATCAGTCGCTGGCAACGGTCGGAAAGTGAGCGCTGGCCAGCAGTGGTTCAAGCGGAGCGTTTATATGAAGAATTCCTAGCGCCCCGCGCCACCTCCCAATTGGTGGGCCGTATCCCTTATTTTTCCAAGGCAGAAAAGTCGGAAACTTAGGGCAAAAGCTCGCAAAAACAAGAAAGATGATTGACAAAAGTCAGGGAACACGATATAATTTCTGTTGTTGCTTCAGGAGAAAAATTTGCTAAAGGTGATAGAAAATGAAATGGTCCTTGCATGAACTGAAGAGTATGGCCGAGGAGCCTATCGTCCTTCTGCAAACCATCGATTTGGAAGATAACTTAAAGCAGCGTGATGAAGAAATTTTGGCCGCACATCCTGTCAAGCTCGAAGGTGTGCTCCTTTACGAGTACGATTCCATCCTTGTGCAGTGCCAAATCACAACTGCCCTACAATTGCCCTCGACTCGGTCACTAGAGCCGGTCTGGGTTGACATTGCCTGTTCGTTAAATGAACGCTATTTATTAACACGAGCGGATGAGTTCGTTGATGAAAAGGAAACTTTGCATCTCAGCCTTGAAGGTGATGAACTCGATTTACGGCCTGCAATTGTCGACCAAATTATCTTAAATAAACCGGTCCAACGTCTAAGCCCAAAAGAGGCTAGGACGAATGAATTGCCAGCCGGCGATGATTGGCAAGTGTTGACCGAAGAGATGTGGGAGCAGGAGCAGGCTGATGTTGAAGAGCAAATTGATCCCCGAATGGCAAAACTAAAAACTTTACTTATCCAAGATGATGAGGATGAAGAATAAAGTCTAAGTCTAGGAGGTGTAAGCATGGCAGTTCCAAAGAGAAAAACTTCCAAAGCAAGAAAACGTAAACGTCGTACGCATTTTAAATTAGAAGTTCCAGGCATGAACGAATGCCCTAATTGTGGTGAACTTCGTAAAGCACATCACGTTTGCCCCGCATGTGGCTACTACAATGGCCAAAATGTGATGGGTGACGAGAGTGATGCTGAATAGGAAAAAGCCAGTTAATGCTGGCTTTTTTTTGCATGAAGCTGGCATGGCTTAATGGCAGGGGAGGCTCGTATGATAAAATTTTCTTGGTTTGAATTACTGCTCTATATCTTACCGGTCGCCAGTATTTTACTGGTCAATCGCTACGGTCATCCGTATCTGAAAGTCAATAAACACATGCATTTGGCCGTGGTCGATGTGATCCATCCCATTCTTTGGGCCTGCCTGCATTACTTGTCTTTATGGATCTTGGGTTACTCCGCCTTGCCTTATGTGGGCTTACTCATCAGTATTATTGGCTTGAGCCTTTTGGCGATCCGCTTCCGCAAGGGCGGCGACTTGCAATGGCCCATTTTTGGCCGTTATTTATCTAATTTTACCTTTATTTTAACCTTCGTTGGCTATTATGCCCTCGTGATCAGGCGGTTAGTGCAAGTGCTTAAATAAGGCGCTTCAAAATATTTTTTAAAGTCACCTTAATGGGTGGCTTTTTTATTTTTTCTTCGTGGGAAGGTGTGGAGGATAGTGGGGGGATATGGTAGAATAGACATTAAATGGGGGAAAAGGAGGTGTCCCATGCTCATTGGCGAATATGCGCATAGCTTAGATCAAAAAGGTCGGCTGATTGTTCCGGCCAAATTTCGTGATGGGCTGGGAACTGAATTTGTATTAACCCGCGGCTTGGATGGCTGTATTACTGGCTATTCCCGGCCCGCTTGGGAAGCGGCTGAGGCTCGCTTAAAGGCTTTGCCCCTCGCGAAAAAGGAAGCGCGTTTCTACCTGCGCTTTTTCTATTCTGCCGCGGCCTTAGTGGCCATTGATAAGCAAGGACGGGTTAATATTCCCCAGACCCTCATTACTTTTGCTGCCTTAAAAAAAGACTGCCAAATTATTGGCATGAATGATCGTATTGAAATTTGGAGCCAAGAGCGCTGGCAAGCCCTCGCCCAGGAATTTGATGATGGTGTGGAAGGCTTGGCTGAAGAACTCTTGGATTTAGGTTTATAAAGGAGTCCGACATGGCCACTTTTCAGCATGAGAGTGTCTTATTGGAAGAGAGTATAAAAGCGTTAAAAGTTGATCCTCGGGGTACTTATGTGGATTGTACCCTAGGCGGAGGCGGTCATAGTCGCCAGCTTTTGGATCGGCTAGATGAAAAAGGCCAGCTCATTGCTTTTGATCAAGACCAGTGGGCCATCAACAACGCTAAAGAACGTTTTAAAACAGAAATCAAGCAGGGCAAACTGCTCTTAGTCGAAGAAAATTTTTCCCAAATTAAACAGGTGCTCCAAGGCTTAGGGTTTTCGGAAGTTGCTGGGGTGCTCTATGATTTGGGCGTTTCCTCGCCGCAATTTGACCAAGCAGGCCGGGGCTTTAGCTACCGTTACGACGCTCCCCTGGATATGCGCATGAATCAGGACCAAGCGCTTTCGGCGCGAGACGTTGTGAATACGTGGTCTTTTCAAGAGCTCTATCATATTATTCGCGACTACGGCGAGGAGCGTTTTGCTAAGGGCATTGCCCGGGCCATTGAAAAAAACCGCCAGCAGGCCCCTATCGAAACCACATTTCAATTGGTGGCGATTATTAAGGAGGCGATTCCAGCGGCAGCCCGGCGGACGGGAGGGCATCCGGCCAAGCAAACTTTCCAGGCGATTCGGATTGCCGTCAACCAGGAGTTTTCTGTCTTAGAAACTTCGCTAGCTGGAGCAGCCGATTTACTACGTCCCGGCGGACGCATCGCTTGCATTACCTTCCATTCTTTGGAGGATAGCCTGGTGGCCCGACGTTTTAAAGCTTGGAGTCGGCCGCCCCGAGTTCCTAAGAATCTGCCGGTTGCTCCAGGCGATCTGCCCCAAGCGGCTTTTCGGATGCAACCTCGTAAAGCGATCCGTCCCAGTGCAGAAGAAATTGCCAAAAATAGGCGGGCGCGCAGTGCCCGTCTGCGGGTCCTCGAACGTTTGCCAAAAGAGTCATAGTCATCGGAAGGGAGTTATCGTTTATGACGAAGCCGACGCATCAAACTTACCACAGTGCTGCTGAGGAAAAAGCAGTACCTTTCCCGACAGAAACCCAATTCCCCCTACACGTCTTACCCAAGCCCAAAGTGACTGGGCAAACTTTGAAACGTTATTTACGTTTTGCCCCGTTAATGCTGGCGAGCTTAATTATTTTAGCCCTCTTAGGGGGGTTGACGTACATTCGCGCGGATCATCTGGCCAAAAGCCAGGAACTGAGCCACTTAGAAGCAGAAGTGAGCCAATTGAAGACTGATCGCAGCAATAAAGAGCAAGAAGTCAATGAATTGAGCCAGTATGAACGTATCAATGCTATTGCTAAGGAAAAAGGCTTAAAATTAGACGAAGATAATTTAAGGAACGTGGAATCATGAGAAGGAGTCAGGAAGCTCGGCAAAATCGTCAGCGCGTCTTTCATTGGCTCTTATATTTAACTTTAGGTATTTTTATCGTTTTCCTCCTGCGTCTGGGCCAGGTCATGTTGCTGGGGCAAGCGGATGGCGTGCATTTAGCTAATAATACGCAGGCCTTCTACCAAAGCTCTAGTATTTTAAATGCCAAACGCGGGGCTATCTACGATCAAGACGGTAAAGCTTTGGCCCTCGATGCCAACTCTTATTCCCTTTATGCTGTTTTAACAAATCGCTGGGCGAGCGATAAGAATGACTACGTCAATGACTCGAATCGTAAGCAAGTGGCTAAGCAATTGGCCAAGCATCTGCCCCTTAAGGAAAAGAAAATTTTAGAAATCTTAAAAACGCCTCATGTGAATCAAGTCGAATTTGGAAATGCTGGGGCAGCTTTGACTTATGCCGAGATGCAAGCTATTAAAGACTTGAAACTCCCTGGCATTCAATTCCAAAAACAGCCGGGGCGGACGTATCCCAATGGGGTCTTTGCTTCGCATTTACTCGGCTATGCCCAATATCAAACCGCCAATGAGCCCTTGGACAGTCGCTTGGTGGGGCAATTAGGCCTAGAGAAGAGTCAGGATGAGCTTTTAGCCGGTCAAAATGGCTTTAAAGCTGAAAAACATTTAGCAGATAAAGACCAAAAAGAAGGGGAAGCCAGCACATCAGCCAAAGATGGGCGGGCTCTTTATTTGACGTTAAATAGCAAATTGCAAGCCTATATGGAAAACTTACTAACGCAAACTTGTGAGGCGTATGAACCGGAAAATATGACGGCCATGCTCGTGGATCCTAGGACTGGAGATATTGTAGCCGCTAGCCAGCGGCCAACCTTCAACCCGCAAACGCGGGAGGGCCTGGACGCCATGTGGAAAAATCTGCTGGTGGAAGATTCCTATGAACCGGGTTCGACCATGAAAGTTTTAACCCTAGCAGCGGCGATTGAAGAAGGCGTTTTTGATCCCAATAACCTGTACCAATCCGGAGCCATCTCTATTGGTGGCGGCGTAATTAGAGACTATAACCGCGTGGGCTGGGGGACGATCAGCGAGTTAGATGGCGTGGCGCGTTCCAGTAATGTGCTTTTTGTCCAGCTGGTTGGTAAAATTGGCTATGATAAATGGAAGGAATACATGATTAATTTTGGTCTCTTCCAAAAACCACAAGCTGGCCTAGGAAATGAAACAGCTGGCTCCCTGAGCTATGACTATGAATTGGATAAAGTTAGCACCGGCTTTGGGCAAGGCTTGCGGGTCTCGCCTTGGCAAATGATGCAGGCCTTTACCGCGGTGGGGGACCAGGGGGTGGTGCATGCCTTACGTTTGATTGACCGTTATGAAAATAAGGATAAGGAAGTGGTCGAGCGTCCGCACGAAGAGCGTGGCCGCGTCATTTCCCCAGAAACGGCTGCTAAAACGAGGGCCTACCTCCGACGTGTGGTGGAAGACGAGCACGGGACGGGGACCATGTATGCGATAGATGGCCAAGAGCTGGCGGTGAAAACAGGAACCGCAGAAATTTTTGATCCGAAAACGAATTCCTACTTGCACGGGGGCTTGAATTACCAATACTCCGTGGTTGGCTTTGCGCCGGCAGACGCGCCGCGTTATGTGCTATACTTAACCATGGAAAAACCTAAAGAAGCACCCGCAGGGGTTGGCCCCCATCAAATGCTGGCGGAAGTTTTCATTCCTTTGCTGAGACGCGCCTTAGCTTATAGCGAAGACGAGCAAGCCCAAGAGCCAAAAGCCATGCCGGATATGGTCGGGAATAATGTCGGCTATGCCCAGCAATACCTGGCAAAGACGGGGCTTACTAATGTGGTTGTTCTTGGATCGGGTGGCCAAGTACAAGCCCAGTGGCCTAAAAAGGCCGCTGAAATTTCTCCACAAGGCACGGTCTATTTAAAAACAGAGGGCGGCCTGCAAGTGCCTGATTTCACAGGCCTGAACCGGGCGGAGGCTGAGGACTTAGGACGTCTGTTGGGGGTAGACCTAAAAATTGATGGGGAAGGCCTCGTGGTTGGCCAAAGTCTTGCTCCCGGCCAAAAGCTCAATAAAGATAGCCATTTGGTTTTACAGTTACAGCAACCTTAATCTAAAAAAGCATCAAGATATGAAAGGAAATAGCCATGTTTATTCATGCCATCTTATGTTATGTCATTACGACACTGACCCTCCCGATTTTCATCCGTTACATGCACAGCCAGCAGTTTGGCCAAGCCATTCGCGGGGAGGGGCCAGCCTGGCATGAGCAAAAGGCCGGTACTCCTACGATGGGTGGGGCGGTCATGGTGGCTGTTTCCTTTTTAAGTTTATTGTTAACCAGCATCATGAAACGGAGCTGGTGGGGTGAAGCCTGGCTCTTAATGCTCGTCCTCTTACTCTTTGCAGGAATTGGTTTTAGTGATGACTTTATTAAAATTTTTAAGAAGCAAAATGAAGGGCTGACTTCAAAGCAAAAGTTTCTTTTGCAAATTTTGGCTGCTGCCTTAATGTCCCTCCTCTTAGTGGTCTTGTGCGTACCGACATCTCTACCATTTTTTAGCCAGTGGACCTTCACCCAACCCTTACTTCTTTTCTTATTTAATGTCGTTTGGCTAGTGGGCTTCTCCAACGCTTACAACCTGACCGACGGCTTGGATGGCTTGGCCACAGGTTTAGGCAGTATCAGTTTTTTTGCTTACTTTCTCTTGGCCCTAAAGCAAGGACAGCTGGGGGTCGCTATTTTTTGTGCTGGCATGCTGGCTAGCTTACTCGGTTTCTTACTCTTTAATGTGAAGCCGGCTAAAATTTTCATGGGTGATGTTGGTTCCTTAGCCATTGGCGCTGCCCTGGCCTTCGTTTCAATTCTTCTACAGCGACCCTGGTCTCTACTTTTATTTGGTTTCCTCTATATTGTTGAAACATTAAGTGTTATTATTCAAGTAGCAGTATTTCAAACAACAGGAAAAAGAATATTTAAAATGAGCCCAATTCACCATCATTTCGAAATGCTTGGTTGGTCGGAATGGCGAGTTGTCCTAACATTTTGGGGCGTGCAAGCGCTAGTTGCTTTGCTCGGGCTGTTATTAATCTAGGAGGCTTACCATGTGTGAGGGTTTTGCACAATTAAAAAATAAAAAAGTATTAGTCCTAGGCCTAGCTAAAACCGGGCTGAGTGTTGCCCGGCATTTACAAAAGCATGGGGCTTTAGTGACTGTCAATGATTATAAGCCAATGGCAGAAAATAAAGGGGCCCAAGCCTTAGTGGAAGAAGGGGTACGTGTTATTACAGGTTTTCATCCCTTGGACCTGTTGGATGAAGATTTTGTTTTCATGGTGAAAAACCCAGGCATTCCCTATGACAATCCCTTGGTGCAAGCCGCCGAGGCTAAGGGCCTGCCCGTCTTTACGGATATTGAATTGGCCAGTTGGATCAATCGCGGCACCTTGGTCGGCGTGACGGGTTCCAATGGGAAAACCACCACCACTTCCCTTATTGCCGAAATTCTCGCTGCCGATGAACACTTACCCGGCCAGGTGAAATTAGGGGGGAATATTGGTATCCCCGCCCTCGATGTTTGTGACGGCAATGCCCCTGACGATGTTGTTGTTTTAGAGCTTTCGAGCTTCCAACTGCTGGGGACTGAGCGTTTCCGCCCTCATATTGCCGCCCTTACCAACTTTACACCGACGCATATGGATTTCCATCATACTGAAGAGGCTTATTTGGCGGCTAAATGGAAAATTACTGCCCAACAAATCCCCAAAGATTTTCTCCTGCTAAACCAAGATGATCCTGTTTTATGGGCACGCCGAGAACAAACAAATGCCCAGGTCATTCCTTTTTCCATTCAGGAAGAACATATTCCTGGCGCTTGGTTTCAAGCTAAAACACAGGAACTCATGTGGCAGGAAGAAGCGGTCGTGCATCGGGATGACCTCTTTTTGCCCGGCCACCACAATTTAGCTAATGCCCTGGTGGCCGTCGCCGTCGCTTCGCTATTAGGGGTTTCCAAAGAGGCCATCCGAACAGGCATGCATAATTTCCATGGGGTGCCGCATCGAATTCAGTTTGTGGGCGAAGTTTTGGGCCGGCAATTCTACAATGATTCCAAGGCCACGAATAATCGGGCCTGCCAAACGGCTTTAAGCAGTTTCCAGGCTCCCACGATTTGGCTTTGTGGTGGTAAAGACCGGGGCACGGATCCTAGACCCCTAGCTCCCTACTTAAAACACGTCAAAGCTTGCATTGCCATGGGTGAAGAGGCCCCGCAATTTATGGCCCTAGCCGAAGAAGAGGGCATTCAACATGTTAAAAAAGCGGATGATATGGACGAAGCTGTCGCGTTAGCTTACGCTGTGAGTGAGCCGGGGGATATTATCCTACTTTCACCTGCTTGTGCGAGTTGGGACCAATACCTCAATTTTGAAGAGCGTGGCGAGCATTTTATGAGTGCCATGGTCGCCGTCAAGCGGCAAACTGAGGAGGGAAAATAATGCGCGTGGTCTTAACCGGTGGGGGGACGGGCGGCCATATCTACCCAGCCCTTGCCCTAGCTCGTGTGATTCAAGCCCGGGAGCCCCAAGCCGAATTTCTCTATATTGGGACGGAAAAAGGCTTGGAAAGTCGGCTGGTGCCTGAAGCTGGCCTACCTTTTAAAACCATTCGAATCCAAGGCCTTAAACGCTCGCTGTCCTGGTATAATGTCAAAACCGCTTATTACATGTGGGAGAGTGTGCGACGTACCCAGCAACTTCTCAAAGACTTTCAGCCGGATGTCGTCGTAGGGACGGGCGGCTATGTTTGTGGCCCTGTTTTGTATGCAGCCAGTCGCTTAGGGATTCCCTCCGTGATTCACGAGCAAAATTCCATTGCGGGCTTGACGAATCAGTTTTTGAGTCGCTTCGTGGACCGGATTTGTGTTTGCTTTCCAGAAAGCCAGGCTAGTTTTGGCCGCTTCCAAAATAAAGTAGTTTTTACCGGCAATCCCCGCGCCCAAGAAGTCGCTCGTGAAGAAGAGACCGTCGATTTGACACGTTATGGTTTTGATCCCGATAAAAAAACAGTTCTTATTTTTGGGGGCAGTCGGGGGGCGCAAAAAATTAATGAAACCCTGTTAGAGCTGCTACCTGACTTTGCGACCAAGCCCTATCAAGTCTTACTGGCCACCGGCAATCGCTATTTTGAGGAATTTAAAATCGCCTATCCTGGCTTGGATGAGTATGACAATATTCGGGCGGTGGCTTATATTCCAGACATGCCCGCTCACTTTAAAACCGTTGATTTAGTGGTTTGCCGGAGTGGGGCGACGACTTTAACGGAACTTGAAGCTTTGGGCACGCCCAGTATTTTGATTCCTAGCCCCAATGTGACGGCCAATCACCAGGAAAAAAATGCCCAAAGTCTGGTTAACCATGGGGCCGCCGAAATGCTGATCGAAGCTGATTTAACCGCCAAAGCCCTATTGGAGCGGATCGATTATATTATGACGGATGATGCTTACCGGCAGGAATTAGCCCAGGCCAGCCAGGCTTTAGGCGTTCCCGATGCGGGCGATCGCATTTACCAAGAAATCAGGCAGCTAATTGATTAGAGGAGGGAAGTTATGGATTGGGAAAAAGCCCGACGCCAGCATGCTAGAAAGGCAAAAAATAAAAATAAACCCACTTCTAACCCGGAGCCTAAGGCAACTGAAGTCTTAGAGCAGCCGCAAAAAACTGCCGAGAAAAAAAAGCCGAGAAAAAGAACTTGGTGGCCCCATAAGCTGAAGAAAAAAGCAACCGCCCCAAGAAATTCGTCCTCAAAACGAAAGGCCTTCTTTATTTTATGCAGTTTGCCCTTCATCGCCTTAGGCCTAGTCGCTTTATTTTTCCTGTCCTCTTGGAATCGGGTGCAAACGATCGCTGTCAAGGGCCAGGAAGTGATCGACGCTAAGGCCATTAAGCAGGTAGCGGAAGTTCGTCCGGGCATGAGTAAAAATTATGCTAAAAGTTTAGAAAATGTCGCCGCCCGGCGCTTGCAAAACACCTTTCCCGAGATTAAGGCGGTAAGCTTTAAGTTAAATGAGCACAACGACCTTTTGATTACGGTGCAAGAGCAAGAAGTGATTGGCTACGTGAAAAAGGAAGACTTTTTCTACCCAGTCATGGAAGAGCAGCAAATCCTAAACCGTTCCACCCCTCATCAGCCCGATAATCGCCCTCTATTTATTGGCTTTAGTGACCAGGAAGTACTCGATATGGTGCAACAATTTCGAGGCCTGCCCCAAGGTCTCCTAGGGCAAATCGCCAGTGTAGAAAACGTGGAAAGCCAAGACTATCCCGAGCGGCTGGCTTGTCGGATGAAGGATGGTAATATTGTGACCGGCCTCCAAGGTCACATTGGCGAGAATTTGAAGTACTATGAGGCGGTGGTGCGAGATCTCGATGGCAAGACAGGCATCATTGATATGGATGCAGGCATTTACTTTACTGAGAAAACACCTTTGACCGATCCTTTTGCCAGTCGCAAGGAAAAAGAGGCTTATCGAGCCGAGCAGAAAGCCTTGGGTCAAGATCCTGAAGTCGAAAGGGAAGCTTTAGAACCCCAAAAGGCCGCCAAGCCGGAGGAAAAGGAAGAGGATGAAGCGGACAGAGACGAAACGCTTCAACCTAAAGAGAATGAGACTCCTGAAAACCCAGACTAACTGGGTTTTTCTTATTTTCTGAGGCCAGTAAAAAAGCTTAGTGTAAAATTATGCTCGGTAAGACTTGAAAAATAAAAAAAGGACATCTATCTTTAAGTTGATCAAAAAAAAGAAAGAAGATGTCCTCATGAATGATATTATCACAGATATTCTAAAAAAGACGGAAAATTGCTCATCTTTAGGTGACTTTGAAGATATTGTTTATCCGATATTAAGCAATTTTTGCTGTGAATGTCTTGCAGCGGTTTTCACTCAACTTGATCAGCAATTAATTCAAAGATACCAAGCCGAAGGCTGGAAAATTGCTCGCTATGAACCACGCACACTATGTTTTATGTTTGGTGCCGTCACTTTTAGACGCTGTCGGATGAAAAAAGAAGGTCACTCTAGCTTTCTTCCCCTAGATTTGTGTTTAGGCCTAGAAGCAAGAAGTCATCTTTCTTCTCAGGTCAAAGAAAAAATTGCCCAGCTTTGTACGAAGCAAACTTTTCGTGCGACTGCAGAAGCCTTCAATGCTTTAATGCCTTTTAGTATTTCGCATCAGACCGCACATCATATTGTTCAAGAAATTGGGCAAAAAATTTTAAGCTTTGAGAATAAAAAAGCAGAAGAGAAGGAACTGGCTTACTCTCAAAAACGATCCGTTCCTTTTCTGTACATTGAAGGGGATGGTGTGCTGATCACTAAGAAGAAGAAAAAAGGGAAAAGGACAAAACATCTTCAACTACACCGTGTGACTCTCTATGAAGGCGTCGATCGATCCACTTCGCGGCATCAACTTATTCAAGCTCATTATTTTTCTTCTGTTCAATCTAGTGCAGCCCTTCGAGAAAAAGTTAGCCGATTTCTTAACTCCTACTATGATTTACATCAAACGATTGTGATTTCTAATTCGGATGGTGGCAGTGGTTATACGGAGGAAGATTTTAACGAGATGATTGGGGTATGCCTTCGGCATGAACATTTCTGCGATAAATTTCATGTCATTCAAAAAATCAGAACGCGCCTATTTTTTGATCATAAAATACGTCAATTGGTCATTAAAAAAGTGAAGGCTTATGATTTCGAAGGAGTTCAAGTTACTTTGGAGACCTGTGAAAGTCGCTGGCACCATCATCAGGAGTTTTTGGCTGAAATTGAAGCTCTAAGAGCTTATCTTCAACGGAATTGGTTACTCATTAAACCAGCAGAGCAGCGAGGCTTACCGAACCATTTTTCCGGTGGCGTTTGTGAAGCAGGCCATCGGCTTTATACTTATCGCATGAAAAAGCAAGGACGAAATTGGACCCGTCAAGGCGCAGCAGCGATGGCTGCCATTATCACCGCTCAATCTAATCATTGTTTTGAAGAAGCTGTTCGATCAGATATTGAAGCTAATACAAGCCCATTTATACCCGAATATCCAGGGCTTGTTAGGGCAATACTAAGTCACAGGCCGCAACAAAGTTCTTGTGGTGCCCATCAGGGCACGATTCCAAGTGAAGTGTCAAGCAGTATGGTCGGGAAATTATACCATACATTTTGTTAGCTACTTCGCCAAAAGACACGGAGTGCGTGCTAAAGACCTGCGTTAGCAGTGTTAGCAGGCCGTCCGTATATCTGGCTCTCGGAGTGCTGATAGGGTGAGCGTAGCGAGGCCTATCCAACGACATAGAGCCAGAATAGGACGGTCAGGCGTAAGCTTCTATGAAGCGTAAGCCGGTGCCACTGCTTTTCAACGCAGCGTCCTTTAGCACAAAAACGAAGTGACTTTTGAATAATTAGATACGAGATAGAGTTCTTTATGATTGACCGAGCATTGCTTGACACTAACAAAAAAGCTTACAGTTGCGCCTTAGGGTCATTTATTGATACCATAAATTTGCAAGTCTAAGGAAGGTTAGGAATGCCTTTTGTTATCCATCCTTTTATGATAGAATATAAGCGATATCTTGCAAATAAAATAGGATTAAAATGGAGGTTTCAAGCATATGGGACGACCAACAGTCTATGCGAGCTTAGATATTGGAACCACTTCGATCAAAGTTGTTGTTGCGGAATATGTTAACGACAAAATGAACATTATTGGTGTGGGAAATGAACCCTCGGAAGGAGTTAGCCGGGGTGTCATTGTTGATATCGATAAAACGGTAACGGCCATCAAGCGGGCGGTTGAACAAGCAGAGCGAAAATCCAACTGCCAGATTTCCAATGTGATTGTCGGTGTGCCTGCCAATCAGGTCCATATTGACCCTTGTTACGGCGTGGTCGCTGTATCTGGCGAAGATGGTAAAATTACGGATTATGATGTTGAACAAGTGCTTAAAGCCGCACAAATTAAAGCGGTGTCGCAAGAGCGAGAAATTATCTCGATTGTGCCTGAAGAATTTATTATCGACGGCTATGGAGATATTCATGATCCCAGAAACATGTTGGGGGTACGCTTGGAGTTGTATGCCAATATGGCCACCGGGGCGAAAACCATCATTCACAATATTAAGCGGAGCGTTATGGAAGCCGGTTTAAATATTGCGGACTTAGTGGTAGCCCCCCTAGCCATGGGTGCGACCGCCTTATCGAAATCAGAACGGCAGTTTGGGACAATTCTCCTCGACCTCGGGGGTGGGCAATCGAGTGCCAGTGTGATTCATGAACAGGAATTAAAATTCTTCACCACAGATTTGGAAGGTGGGGAATATGTCACGAAGGATATCTCCACGGTTTTAAATACCACCATGGAAAATGCTGAGCGCTTAAAACTGGAATATGGCTTTGCCAGCTCAAAAAATACCAGCGAAGAGGAAATGGTGCCGGTCGATGTCATTGGCAAAAAGGAACCGGTCCCCGTCGATGAACACTATCTCTCTGAGATTATTGAAGCCCGCTGTGTCCAAATTCTAGAAACCTTAAAGCGTTCTTTGGACCAAGTCGAAGCTTTTGCTTTACCGGGTGGTGTGGTCATCACCGGTGGGGCAGCGGCCTTACCCCGTATGGAAGAATTGGCCCAAGAAATATTTAATACGGATGTTCGTTTCTACACGCCTGATTACGTGGGCTTGAGAAATCCTATCTTCACCACGGCGATTGGCTTGATTCAGTATACTCATGAACTGGAAGATGTTTACCGCATCACTAAGGGAAATGCTTATGACAATTCCAGTCGCGAGCGGTATGATGAGAGTGCCTACCGTCGTCCGGTGACGCGTCCTGAGCCCCAAGTCGAAAAAACAACGGAGGCAAAAACGGCTCAGACGACCACCGTTAAACCAACGGCAAAAACAACCCAACCCAAAAAAGATCAGCAGGCAAAAGATGATTCGAGAGGGCAAGGCTCCTTCTCTGAACGCATCAGTAATTTTTTCAAGGACATCTTTAATTAGTTTCAAAAGATTATTTCAGGGAGGAAAATCATGGATTTGAATTTTGACAAGCAAGATGACTACATCCACGGCGCAAACATTAAGGTCATTGGTGTTGGTGGCGGTGGGAATAACGCGGTTAACCGGATGATTCGCGAAGGAGTCTCCGGTGTCCAATTTATTGTTGCTAATACAGACACCCAAGCCTTGGAACACTCAACGGCTGATACCAAGATCCATCTCGGGCCTAAAGTCACACGCGGCCTAGGGGCTGGTGCGCAACCCGAAGTCGGACGTAAGGCGGCTGAAGAGAGCGAAGACCAAATTCGCGAAGCTTTGGAAGGGGCTGACCTTATTTTCGTGACCGCTGGTATGGGCGGGGGCACAGGCACGGGGGCAGCACCGATTGTCGCCCAAATTGCTAAGGAAGAACTTGGTGCCCTTACGGTGGGTGTCATTACCCGTCCCTTTACCTTTGAAGGGCCAAAACGTGGCCGGCAAGCAGCGGAAGGGATTGCTGCCTTGAAGGAACATGTGGATACTTTGGTGACCATTTCCAACAACCGCTTGCTAGAAATTGTCGACAAGAAGACGCCGATGCGGGAAGCCTTTGGCGAAGCAGACAATGTCTTACGCCAAGGGGTGCAAGGGATCTCCGACTTGATCACTTCCCCAGGTTTTGTGAACTTGGACTTTGCTGATGTGCGAACGGTCATGCAAGACCAAGGGACGGCCTTGATGGGGATTGGCTCTGGCCAAGGAGAAGACCGGACCGTGGAAGCCACGAAGAAAGCTATCTCTTCGCCTTTACTTGAAGTCTCTATTGATGGGGCCGAGCAAATTCTCTTAAATATTGCCGGTGGAGAGGATTTAACCCTTTTCGAAGCGCAAGATGCGGCTGATATTGTGGCTGCTGCTTCCTCGACCGAAGTGAATATTATTTTCGGGACCACTATTAATGAAGATCTGGAAGACGAAGTGATTGTGACTGTTATTGCTACGGGGATTGACGAAGAACGTCGTCGTGAAAAACGGAAAGCCAATCGTCCTTCGGCCTTTAACAAGGCTCCTGAAGAAAGCAAGACGTACACCAATCGTCCCGAGCAATTTGAAAGCAAGCAAGTTGAACAACGGCCTAGCCGCCCAGTAGAAACTGATCCTTATGAAGATTGGTCAGCGGGCCAAGGGCCTTCGGGAGCCAACGAGACGAATTATGAAGACCGGAGCTACAAGCATAATAATGATGATGAATTAGATACTCCGCCTTTCTTCAGAAAGCGTCGTCGGTAAAACATGGCAAAATTAGCTTCAAACTCCCTGCGCCAAGTGCAAGGGGCGATTGAAGAAGCACAAAAACAGTCAGCGCGGTCTTCTTCTAAGGTCACGCTGATTTGTGTTTCCAAGTACCATGAGGTGAGTGAAGCCATGGCCTTGTATGAGGCTGGCCAGCGCCACTTTGCGGAAAATTATGTTCAAGGGCTCGAGAAGAAAAAAGCAGCCATGCCGGATGATGTGATTTGGCATTTGATCGGCCCCTTGCAATCGCGGAAAGTAAAAGAGGTTATTAATGATATTACATACTACCATGCCCTAAGCCGGCAAAAAATAGCCAAGGAGATTAATAAGCGGGCTAACCACACGGTGGCTTGTTTTGTCCAAGTTAATATTTCAGGGGAAGCCTCCAAATCTGGCTTAGCGCCCGCTCGAGTGGCGGACTTTATCGACCAGCTGGCCGCTTACCCGCGTATTAAGGTGGTGGGTTTGATGACCATGGCACCGCACGGGGCGAGTGAGGAAGAATGCACAGAAATTTTCACGCAGCTGAGTGCTTTGCGGACGCAAATTGCAGAAAAAAACCTCCGCCATGCCCCATGTACGGAATTAAGTATGGGGATGAGTGAAGACTATCTCACAGCGGTTCATTGTGGCGCTAGCTTTGTACGCTTGGGTCGGCGTTTGTTTGCCGAGCCGAAGACGGCTGGTAGTAAGGAAGAAAGGAAATAATGACGGGTTTAAAACTACTGATCGGCTATGCCGTGCAAGTTTATAATTTAATTCTTATTGTCTATGCGCTCATGTCCTGGTTTCCCAATGCGCGGGAATCGCAATTAGGTCGTTGGGTAAGTCGCTTGGCCGAACCCTATTTAGAGATTTTTGATCGCATTCTCCCTTCTGTGGGTGGGATTAGTTTTAGCGTAATTGCCGGTATTTTTGTCTTGCAATTAGCCCAGCGCGGCTTAATGGTCTTGCTGCCTTAGGCGATTTTATGTCAGATATTTACCAGCATTACAGAAAGAACGAGCATGCTTTTGTTGACCGTGTTTTGGATTGGCAGCGCCATGTGGAAGATGTGTACGTGGAAACTTTGACGCCTTTTTTAAATCCACGCGAGCAACAGATTGCCAAACAAATTATTGGCCAGTATGGGGACGTTAAGTTAGCAAGCTTTGGTGGCTTTACCGCTGCCGAACAGCAGCGGGTCGCTTTTTATCCCCCTTACCGAGAGCCGGCAGACTTAAACTTTCAGGTGCAAGTCTTTCGCATTCGCTACCCCCAGCAATTTAAGACGTTGACCCACCCAGAAGTGCTCGGTGCGCTGATGGGTCTAGGCTTGGCGCGTTCTTGCTTTGGGGATATCGTTATTTTCGATGGGGATGTTCAATTTGCAACCGAAGCCGAACTCGCTCCTTTTCTGAAGCAGGAATTTCAGCAAGTCGGCCGGATTGGCATTAAACTAGAAGGCGTGCCCAGGGCAGAGATCAATCCGCCCACTGCTTCGGGAGAATGGGGGACAATATTGCTTTCCTCCTGGCGTTTGGATGCTGTTTTGGCCGAGGGCTTTCACCTGTCCAGGCAAAAAGCTAAAAAGGCCATCCAAGCCGGTTTAGTTAAGGTCAATTGGGCAGAAATAAGCAATCCAGCCTATCCTTTAGCGGTGGGTGACTTATTAAGCTTTCGGGGCCACGGGCGTTTGAGCCTAGGAGAAGAGCAGGGTAGAACACGAAAAGATCGTTATATTATAGCAGTCAAACGTCAAATTAGACGTTAAAGGAGGACGACATGCGCTTAGCGGATATTCGCGCCACCAAATTTAAGAGTCGCTTGTCCGGCTACGATAAGGAAGAAGTTGAACGCTTCGTCAAAGAAGTAGCTCAGACAGTCGACCACTTGGAAACTTCCAATCAGTATATGCAACAAGAACTTTATGATAAAAATGCTAAGCTGGATGAATTTGTGGGGAAGGAATCAGCCCTCAATCGCTCCATTGTGGTGGCGCAAGAGGCGGCTGACCAATTGAAGGCGGATGCCCTCGATGAAGCTGCACAAATTATTGAGCGAGCTGAGGATGAAGCCAAGCAGATCTTGGCGGATGCTGGTGAACGAGCGGTGGCGGTGCGGACCGAAATGGCGCAATTGAGTGAAGTTGGTGAAAACTTCCACCAGCAACTGCTGCAGAGTGTGGATGGCTTAAAAGCGGGCTTGGAAGAAGAACGCTGGGCCCGGCTCTTCTCCAGGGCCCCGAAAGCCAGTGTCCAGACCCCAGAATTAGAGCGGGTGATCGATGAATTAGACCTGCCGGTGCGCAATGACCGGGCTGAAGAAATATTTGATTTAAAGAATAAAAAGGCGGAAGAAAAGCGTAAAAAAGAAGAATTTTTTGCCCAAGCAGAAGCTAAAATGCAAGCCAGCAGTCAAAATAATGATGTTCCTGCCCTGGATCCTGCCGATTTAAAACCTGCAGAAAACGAGGAAGCTGAAGCTACAAATAAAGGAAAAGAGTAGCTTAGTGTAAAATTATGCTCGGTAAGACTTGAAAAATAAAAAAAGGACATCTATCTTTAAGTTGATCAAAAAAAAGAAAGAAGATGTCCTCATGAATGATATTATCACAGATATTCTAAAAAAGACGGAAAATTGCTCATCTTTAGGTGACTTTGAAGATATTGTTTATCCGATATTAAGCAATTTTTGCTGTGAATGTCTTGCAGCGGTTTTCACTCAACTTGATCAGCAATTAATTCAAAGATACCAAGCCGAAGGCTGGAAAATTGCTCGCTATGAACCACGCACACTATGTTTTATGTTTGGTGCCGTCACTTTTAGACGCTGTCGGATGAAAAAAGAAGGTCACTCTAGCTTTCTTCCCCTAGATTTGTGTTTAGGACTAGAAGCAAGAAGTCATCTTTCTTCTCAGGTCAAAGAAAAAATTGCCCAGCTTTGTACGAAGCAAACTTTTCGTGCGACTGCAGAAGCCTTCAATGCTTTAATGCCTTTTAGTATTTCGCATCAGACCGCACATCATATTGTTCAAGAAATTGGGCAAAAAATTTTAAGCTTTGAGAATAAAAAAGCAGAAGAGAAGGAACTGGCTTACTCTCAAAAACGATCCGTTCCTTTTCTGTACATTGAAGGGGATGGTGTGCTGATCACTAAGAAGAAGAAAAAAGGGAAAAGGACAAAACATCTTCAACTACACCGTGTGACCCTCTATGAAGGCGTCGATCGATCCACTTCGCGGCATCAACTTATTCAAGCTCATTATTTTTCTTCTGTTCAATCTAGTGCAGCCCTTCGAGAAAAAGTTAGCCGATTTCTTAAATCCTACTATGATTTACATCAAACGATTGTGATTTCTAATTCGGATGGTGGCAGTGGTTATACGGAGGAAGATTTTAACGAGATGATTGGGGTATGCCTTCGGCATGAACATTTCTGCGATAAATTTCATGTCATTCAAAAAATCAGAACGCGCCTATTTTTTGATCATAAAATACGTCAATTGGTCATTAAAAAAGTGAAGGCTTATGATTTCGAAGGAGTTCAAGTTACTTTGGAGACCTGTGAAAGTCGCTGGCACCATCATCAGGAGTTTTTGGCTGAAATTGAAGCTCTAAGAGCTTATCTTCAAAGGAATTGGTTACTCATTAAACCAGCAGAGCAGCGAGGCTTACCAAACCATTTTTCCGGTGGCGTTTGTGAAGCAGGCCATCGGCTTTATACTTATCGCATGAAAAAGCAAGGACGAAATTGGACCCGTCAAGGCGCAGCAGCAATGGCTGCCATTATCACCGCTCAATCTAATCATTGTTTTGAAGAAGCTGTTCGATCAGATATTGAAGCTAATACAAGCCCATTTATACCCGAATATCCAGGGATTGTTAGGGCAATACTATGTCACAGGCCGCAACAAAGTTCTTGTGGTGCCCATCAGGGCACGATTCCAAGTGAAGTGTCAAGCAGTATGGTCGGGAAATTATACCATACATTTTGTTAGCTGCTTCGCCAAAAGACACGGAGTGCGTGCTAAAGACCTGCGTTAGCAGTGTTAGCAGGCCGTCCGTATATCTGGCTCTCGGAGTGCCGATAGGGTGAGCGTAGCGAGGCCTATCCAACGACATAGAGCCAGAATAGGACGGTCAGGCGTAAGCTTCTATGAAGCGTAAGCCGGTGCCACTGCTTTTCAACGCAGCGTCCTTTAGCACAAAAACGAAGTGACTTTTGAATAATTAGATACGAGATAGAGTTCTTTATGATTGACCGAGCATTGCTTGACACTAACAAAGAGTAGGCGAGGCTTGCTATTTGACTAGGGGCAGTGTAATATAATGCTATATACCATGGGACAACGTATCTTTAGGAGAAGCTAGCGAGACTGGGAGGGTGGAAGCCAGTTCTTTAGAATAGGGATATGATCCCCCATGCGCTTGCAATATTGAAGGCCAGTAGGTATTGCCGGTAATGCCGTTATCATTTTAAAGATTTACTGCGGTAGATAAATTTGGGTGGTACCACGGAGAGCTCGTCCCTTTTGGATGGGCTTTTTTTAATGGAAGCAAACCTTGGCTGTCAAAATAATGAGGAAGGTGACGAACATGAAAATGAAAGAAACCTTAAATTTGGGAAAAACTAAATTTCCCATGCGCGGTAACTTGCCGAATAAAGAAGGCGAGAGGCAGAGGCTTTGGGAAGAGGAAAAATTGTACGAACGTCAATTGAAGCAAAATGAAGGGCATGAGCAATTTATTTTGCATGATGGCCCGCCCTATGCCAATGGCAATATTCATATCGGCCATGCCATGAACAAAATTAGTAAGGATATTATTAATCGGCAGAAAATGATGACCGGGTACCAAGCGCCTTTTGTGCCTGGCTGGGATACCCATGGTCTACCGATTGAACAGGCTGTGACGAATTCTGGTGTGGATCGGAAGACGATGAGCATAGCTGAATTTCGGAAAGTTTGCGAGCAATATGCTTGGGAGCAAATTGAAAGCCAAAGAGAAGACTTCAAGCGTTTAGGCATTCAAGGGGACTGGGAAAACCCTTACGTAACCTTTGCTCCGGAGTATGAGGAAGCGCAATTACGCCTTTTTGGTCGCATGGTCGAAGGAGGCTTAATCTACAAAGGTTATAAACCGGTCTTTTGGTCACCCTCGAGCGAATCAACGCTGGCCGAAGCTGAAATCGAATATAAGGATATTGCCTCGCCCAGCCTTTACTTAGCCTTCAAGTTGAAGGATGGCCAGGGTCTCTTGCCAAAAGAAACGGAATTTGTCGTTTGGACCACAACGCCTTGGACCATTCCTGCGAATTTGGCGCTTTGTGTGCATCCTGACATGGAATATAGCCTGGTAGCTGTGGATGGCCGCCTCTTTCTCTTGGCCAGTAGCCTGCTTGACCAGGTTAGCGAAGCCTTAGGCTGGTCGGATGTTTTAGTGAAGGACACCTTTGTAGGCCGGGAGTTGGCTGGCTTAGTGGCCTGGCATCCCTTCTACGACCGGGAATCGCCACTTCTTCTCGGTGAACATGTCACGGCTGACTCAGGTTCGGGAATTGTCCACACGGCGCCTGGCCATGGGGAAGACGACTACCTGATCGGAAAAGCGAATGGCTTAGATATTCTCTCGCCAATTGATGCCCGGGGTCATTTCACCGAAGAAGCCCCTGGCTTTGCAGGCATGTTTTACTTAAAAGGCAATAAAGCTGTCATTAAAAAACTGGAAGAAGTGGGCAGTCTCTTGCACTTAGGTGAATTGACGCACAGCTATCCCCACGATTGGCGGACGAAAAAACCGGTGATCTACCGGGCCACCCCGCAATGGTTCTGCTCGGTGGAACCAATTAAGGAAGCCACCCTCGATCGTATTATGAAGGATATTAAATGGTGGCATCCGTCTGGACAAACCCGCATTTATAATATGATTAAGGAGCGGGGCGACTGGGTCATCTCCAGGCAGCGCGTTTGGGGCGTGCCCTTGCCTATTTTCTATGCGGAAAATGGCGAAGCGATTCTCGATCCTGCTGTTATCCAACATGTGGCCAGCTTGATTGGTGAACATGGCTCAAATATTTGGTTTGATTGGCCGGCGGATAAATTGCTGCCCAGAGGCTTTAGCCATGAGGGCTCGCCCCATGGGGAATTCACTAAGGAAATGGACATCATGGATGTTTGGTTTGACTCGGGCTCGTCTCATGCTGGTGTTTTAGGCGTGCGGGAGGAATTGCATTTCCCTGCCGATCTCTACTTGGAAGGCTCTGACCAATACCGGGGCTGGTTCAACTCTAGCTTACTGACATCCATGGCCGTGAATGCTGAACCTCCTTACCGGGCGGTTCTCTCCCAAGGCTTTGTCAATGATGGCGAAGGGCGAAAAATGAGTAAGTCGATTGGCAATACCGTATCTCCTAACGATGTTTGCCAGCAAAGAGGAGCTGATATCCTAAGACTTTGGGTAGCTTCCGTAGATACTTACTATGATGTGCGGATTTCTGATGATATTCTTGGCCAAGTGGCTGAAGCTTACCGGAAGATTCGGAATACGATTCGTTTTATGCTGGGCAACCTTAATGACTTTAAACCCGCTGAAAATGGGGTGGCTTTTGAGGACTTAGGCAGCATTGATCGGTTTATGCTGGTGGCTTTGGATGATTTAATTACCGATGTCAAAGCTGCCTATGATCGCTATGATTTCATGACCGTTTACAAGCGGATTATTAACTTTGTGACCCAGGAAATGTCTAGCTTCTACCTGGATTACTCCAAGGACGTCACTTATATTGAACTTGCTGATAGTCCGGCCCGCAGAAACATGCAAACTGTCATGTATGAGGTGGTTAAGGCTTTGACGCTACTCTTAACCCCGATCATCCCCCATACGACTGAAGAAATTTGGAGCTTTTTGGCTGAACCTGAAGACTTTGCGCAATTGGCTTACTTCCCTGAAGTCACAGAGCGCCCTCAAGCTGAGGAATTGCGTGCCTTCTGGACAGACTTCTTGGCCTTTAGAGATGAAGTTAACAAAGCTTTAGAAGGGGCACGGAAGGATAAAGTGATCGGCAAGTCCCTACAAGCCAAAGTGCTCATTTATGCTAACGATAAGGTTAAGGAAAAATTAGCCCAAGTGGGTCCCAACTTGCGGACTTATCTGATGGTTTCAAAGGTTGAAATTAAAGACCTGGATGCTGCGCCCAAAGAAGCTATTCAGCATGACGCTTATGCCTTAAAGGTTGAGCCGGCTGATGGTGAAACTTGCTCGCGCTGCTGGGGAGTTTATGAGTCGGTAGGGACCATTCCTGAAGCTCCCACACTTTGCCAACGCTGTGCTGATATCGTGTTGAACCACTTCCCAGAAGCCCTTGAAGGAGAAGAGTAAGATGTACACGGGAGAAGTGACTACTTATGATAAAAAGCGAGGCTTTGGTTTTATTTGCCTCGACCAAGCCAACGAAAGGGAAGAAGAAATTTTTGTTCACGCTAAAGCCCTCCAGTCTGAAGCGAAACACCAAGGTTTACGGGTAGGCGAACGTGTAGAATTTGAAATTGCTGAAGGGGAACGTGGCCCGCAGGCGGTCAATGTAAGACCTCAAGGCCAATAAAAAACGGAGTCTGGCTCGGCCAGACTCCTTTATTATTGTTTAACTTATTGCATTTTCTTCAGAATGAAGGATACCACCACGACTAAAATAACCGCACCAATAATGGAAGGGATAATAGCAATATCGCCCCATACTGGTCCAAAATTCGGCATTAATTTACCACCGATCCAGCTACCAATTAAGCCGGCGATGATATTGCCAATGATGCCGCCAGGGATATCTTTAGAGACGAGCCAGCCAGCAATAGCGCCGACAATGCCGCCCCAAATTAATGTCCAAATCCAGCCCATAGTTTTTCACCTCTTTTCTTTTTTTCATTATACAATAACTGGTTTTTTAATCCCAATGATCTGTTTCTATTTTTGCCTCATTTTTTTGCCGGCCCGTCGTCATTTGCTCGAGGAGGTAATTTCTAAGCTCTGCTTCCATATTTTGCAGTTCCAACTCCGCTTCCTGCCGTTTCATTTGGCCAGCTTGCTGAATGTCGAAGGTTTCCTGAATGGTTTGGACGAGATTTTCTTGGACCGTGGTGAGCGTTTCTAAGTCCACCACACCACGCTCATTCTCACGGGCAATGTCTGTGGTTTGCTGGTGGAGGAGTTGGGCATTTTTACGCATGAGCTGATTGGTCGTTTCACTCACGGCACGCTGGGCTTTGAGGGCTTCTTTTTGCCGGTTCAGAGATAATTGAATAGCCATTTGATTTTTCCACAGGGGGATGGCTGTATGGATCGAGGCTTGGATTTTTTCGGCCAAAGCTTGATTCGTATTTTGGAGCAGGCGAATTTGGGGGGCTTGCTGGATGGTCACTTGCCGTGTCACCTTCAAGTCATAGACGCGCTTATCTAAGCGATTGGTGAAAGCTTTCAGATCTGCCAACTTCTGCGCCTCAAGCTGCGAGGCTTCCTTTTGCAGCTGGCGGGTTTTTTGGGGAATAATGCTGTCTTTGAGCTCTTGGAGTTTTAATTCTGCGCCGGCAATGTAGACATTGAGAACTTTAAAATACTGTAGATTCTCCTGGTACAAGCCTTCTAAATGCTCATTGTCTTGGCGTAAGATATTTTGCTGCTGGTCCAATTGCTGGGCGATACGATCCACTTGAACCGCTACTTCTTGAAATTTCGCATTGAGCTCGTAAATAGAAGTTTCTGCCCGCTTGAACAAGCGTCTGAGGGGATTTTTTTCCTGCTGGAGCGTTTGCTTGAGATCAGCCCGCTCTAGTTTGACCATGAGTGCGCGTAAATTTTCGCCAATTTCTCCGGTATCCTTGCTTTGGACGCGTTTTAACATGCCATGGGCAAAGCGATCCAGCTGCTGCTGGGCCTTGGCCCCGTAGTCGGCAATGCTGTTCATTTTATCACTCACCAGCATTTTAGCGATCGCTTGGGCTTGCTTTTTTTCCTTCTCACTTAAGTTTTCATAAAGCGGCTTGGCTTGGGCCTTGCTTTCGGCTGGCAGGCTTAAATCATCGGCTTGGCCAAAAGGGTCAGCCAGTAATTGTGCAAAATATTGGTCCGATTTTTCCGTCGACATCTTACCAGTCCTCCGTTAATCATTCTTGTGTAGGAATTTTTCATATTCCAGCGCAATGGCTTTTGTTAGTTGAATAATATCTTCCGTCCATTGGGCGCGCTGCTTAGGTTCGGCCGTCGCGTGCTGCCTAGCGATCGCTTGGAAGCATTGGTAGAGGTCTTCCAAATAGCCAAAACGAAATGCGGCGGCGGCACTCAATTTTTCCGGTTGGGCCGTCAACTGCTGGAAGAAATTTTTGAGCAGGGGCATCAGTGACAATTGCTCCACCAATTGGGCAATATGCGCATCATCTTTTTGATGGGCAATGATATAATTGATTTTCTCCAAAGTGGCTTGCATTTCCTGCCTAAAGTAGTGCATATCTTCTTGTTTAAGGCCGTGTGCGCGGTAGTGTTGGATTTTTTCTTGGGTGAGTTGATGCGGGTGCGAGCGTTTTTTGGGACCGGACCGCCAGCTTACCCAAAGTAAATTTCCTAAAAATAGTAGTAATAACGTACTCCATAGCTGGGCTCCCATTGCCCAAGCCAAGGCAAGCATGATAAAATTAATGGGTGCGGATAAGAGGTTCTCGAAACTTTTCTTTATATCCATGTGGCTCCCCCGTTCTGAACTTTTTTCAATTCTACTATAGCAAAGATAGGACGCCAAGCCATCAGCCTTAAGCCGTAATTTGCCAGGGGGCGGGGAAGTTTTGGTATAGTAGAGTTAACTTAAGTGAGAGAGGGATCCTTTTGGAAAGCGAAAAAACAATCAGTAAGGAAACCGTTTTTTCAGGGAATTTTTTACAGCTAGAGCGCCAGAGAATTGAATTAGCCAATGGCCAGCGGGCTTGGCGAGAAATTGTGCGCCATGCGCCGGCAGTTGGTATTTTAGCACTGATGAAGGGGGGCATCCTCATGGTGCGCCAGTACCGAAAAGCCGTGGAGGAGAGTCTCTGGGAGATTCCAGCGGGCCTGATTGACCCGGGTGAGGAGCCTTTAACTGCTGCCCAGCGGGAATTGGAAGAGGAAACGGGCTACGCGGCTAAGGACTGGCAAAAGCTAGCGACCACCTACACCAGTCCAGGCTGCTTAGATGAGAGCATGACCCTTTACCTGGCTAAAGATTTAAGGCGGATGGAAAACCCCAAAGCGCCGGACGCCGAAGAAAACATCGAAGTCGATGTTTGGCCCCTGGAAAAAGCAGCGGAAGCATTACAAGCCGGAGAGATTAAGGACTTAAAAACAGCTTATGCCATTCAAACAGCTAGCCTTGAAGAAAGGATGGGAGGCCATGGCGAAGAAGCCACTCATTAGTCGGGAAGCCTACCAAAAATACCAAGAAAAAAGAGCAAGCCTAAAGCCTCGGGAAGGGCGGAGGGCTAGGCAAAAACCTCAAAGCCCAAGATCAAAGTCCCAGGCGGAGCAAGTTGAAAATAGCTCGCGCAGCCTTGATTTTTACCTGAATTGGGGCTTAGGCCTCGTTGTTTTGGGCCTGCTTGTGGTGACTTTACTAGCATTTTTTGTTTAAGATAGGAGCTTTAGCTTGAAACATATTGCCATTATTGCAGCGGTCGAAACAGAAATTCGTCATTACTTAAAAGCCTTGGCCCACTTAGAAACGGCAGAGCGGGGCGGCATGATGTTTTGGAGCGGAACTTATGCAGGCTACCAAGTGAGTGTAGCGCGCTCTGGGGTAGGCAAGGTGAATGCCGCCATGGCTGCCACCCTCCTTGCTCAAAAAGCCCCGGCTTTGGTGATTAATACGGGGACCGCCGGCAGCTTGCAGGCTGATTTACCGGTGGGGAGCGTTTTATTAGCCGAAGAAGTTCGCTACCATGATGTGGATGTCACTGCCTTTCAGAATGAATGGGGCCAAATGGATGGTGAGCCGGCCAGCTTTAAAACCGACCCTGCTTTGCGGACGCAGTTGGCGAAATTGCTCGCCCAAAAAGGGGAAAAAGTGGTTACCGGTCTATTAGTGTCCGGTGATCAATTTCTAGGGGAGAAAGAAGCCGTCCATCGGGTGCAAGCCCACTTCCCCCAAGCCTTAGGGGCGGAAATGGAAGGCGCCGCTATTGCCCAGGTTTGTACGCATTTTAACTTGCCTTTCCTATTGTCACGGGTGGTTTCCGATGAAGGTTCAGAAATGACCTATGAGGAATTTGTCGTGGCGATTGGCCAGAAAAGTGCGGAAGTGATCCTCGCTTTTTTAGATGAGCAGCCCCTTTAATATTTGGCCGCTTAAAATGAGAAAAATGCGAAATTAAGGGCGTAAACATTGACACCAAGAGGGCGTTTTGGTATGATTCATATTGTGTAAAATAATGCAGCTCAATTGAAGCAAGCTCGTCAACAGCCTGCCCACAACGGTGAAGTGAGTACCTGCGGCTGCAACAAGGGAAAGCGTCGGCAGTACTGCACGAATGCGATCAATTGCGTGATTATTTTACTCCATGACTAAAATTAATTGGAGGAATGAAAATGTCACGTTATACTGGACCATCATGGAAAAAATCACGTCGTTTAGGAATCTCTCTTTCAGGAACTGGGAAGGAACTTTCCCGTCGTCCTTACGCGCCCGGCCAACACGGCCCTAGCCAACGTCGGAAGAGCCTTTCTGAATACGGCCTACAATTACAAGAAAAACAAAAACTCCGCTTTATCTACGGAATGACGGAAAAACAATTTAGTAACCTCTTCCGTAAAGCCGGTAAAATTCAAGAAGGTAAACTAGGGGTTAACTTCATGATCCTCTTAGAAAGCCGTTTGGATAACTTAGTTTTCCGCCTCGGCTTAGCTTCTACGCGCCGTCAAGCTCGTCAGTTAGTCACCCATGGTCATATTTTGGTTGATGATAAGCGTGTGGATATTCCTTCCTACTTAGTGGATGTTGATCAAGTGATCAGCGTTAAAGAAAAATCCAAAGACCTTGAAATCATCAAAAACTCAGTCGAAGGCCTTTACGGGCATGTGCCTTACGTTGAATTTGATGAAGAAAAATTGTCAGGTAAAATGGTACGCTTACCTGAACGCGATGAAATGAACCCAGATATCGACGAGGCACTTGTTGTTGAGTACTACAACCAATTGTCATAAGTTACATTAGCCACCGGCCCTGCCAGTGGCTTTATTTATATCTTTAGCGAGTCAGTAAATATTATTTTGGAACAATCTTGTTTTAAAATGATACTAAGATTGGAGGGATAAGGCAGTATGAATTTTATGATTGGCTTGCTTGTTCTGGTGCTCATTATTATTTTAGGCTATGCTTTAGTGAATTACTTAAGCCGTCAGCAGCAGCAAATTAATCAGACCTTAACAGAGAAGAACCAGAAATTGCTCGCCGTTCCGATTGCTGATAAGTTATACACCCTAAAGAATAAAGCCGTGACCGGCAATACCAAGCGGGCCTTTGAAAATATTCAAGCCGACTGGCGTTCGATGACCCAGTATCAATTGCCAGAAATTGAAGCCGCCTTGGTTTCCATGGATACGGACACGAAAAAATACCATCTTGTTAGAGCGCGGCAGACGAGCGACAAGGTGGAGCGTTTGCTGCAAAAAGCTCAAAAGCGCATGGAGAGCTTAGAAAAGGGCCTTGATGAAATCATCGGCCAGGAAGAAAAAAATGAGAGGCAGCAAGAGCTGCTCTATGACCGCTACACCCAAATTCGCAAGCAATTGCTCGCCCACAGTTATGCCTATGGGCCGTCTGAGGAAACATTGACCGAAAATCTTTCCTATATTGAATTGGATTTTACGAAGTTTCATGATCAGACCAATGAGGGAGACTTTTTCGCCGCCCGTGATGTGCTCACGCAAATCGAAGATGATCTTAATACCCTAGAGAAAATGATGGCAGAAATTCCGGAGCTGCTCACGACGATTGACGATGTTTACCTCGAGCAGTTGGAGGAACTTGACGAAAGTTACCAGCGGATGAAGCAAGAAGAGTTCCTTTTCCCCAAGGACATTAATGTCGCCGAGGAGATTGCGGAAGCAGATAAAATTGTGAATAATACCCGGCTGGCGATTACCAATGCGGATTTAGATCAGGCGCGGGCCTTGATGAAGCGTGCTGAAATTCAAATTGATCGCTGCTATGAGCTTATGGAAGTGGAATTGCTCGCCAAACGCTATGTGGAAAGCCATCAAGGGGCCATGCAGCAGCAATTGACGAAGGTGCACCGGAGTAATCGCAATGACCTTTTAGAATTGGATCGCATTTCACAAAATTATGTCTTGGTCAATGGCGAAAAGGAAGCCCTGCAAGATTATGCGGATGAAATTGACCGCTTAAAAGACACCATTGATCGCACGGACCAGCAATTAGGCAATCAAAGCATTGCTTATTCGGACATGCAAACTCGCTATGAGGATACCTTCAAGCAATTAGAAGAGATTGATCATGCCCAAGCGGAATTACTGACGAGTTTGGGGACCTTGAAGCAGGAAGAGCGCCAAGCCCGAACCGAGCTCTACCGCAATGAATTGACCCTACGGCAGATTATGCGCCAAGTTTCTCGTTACCACTTGCCTGGGCTTAAACAGGACTACTTGGACCGTTATTTTGCCGCTGAAGATCTCTTAAAAAGCTTGCGTAAGAAGATGAATCGCGTTAAATTGGATATGGCGGCCATCCATCAAGAGCAAGGGGAATTAAAGGAACTGCTGACTTATCTGACGGAGGAAATTGACCACATTTTTGCCTGTGTGGATAAGCTCGAAGTGGCGACGCAATATGCCAATCGCTACCGGTCCACCCACCCAGAAATTTCCAAAGCCATTGAGAAGTCCCGTTATTACTTTAATGAACGTTATGATTATGACCAAGCCCTTGAAGAAATTTTAACGACGGTAGATCAAATTAATCCGGAAGGGTCAAAGGAAATTGACCAACTTTGGCAGGATAAACAATAAAATGGCTCGTTCAGTTCGAAGTCCCGTCATGCTAAAATTAGCAGGCGGGTTTTCTATTTTACAAATTGAGATAGGAGGGAATTATGATTTATTTTGACAACAGTGCGACCACTCAACCTTTTCCTGAGGTGGTCGAAACGCTTAGCCAGGTGATGACTCAGTATTTTGGCAATCCTTCCAGCCTACACGCTTTAGGCGTTCAAGCCCAGGAATTACTGCAGGCGGCCCGGACGCAATGTGCCGAAGTTTTAGGCTGCCAAAAGGAGGAAGTATTTTTTACGAGCAGTGGGAGTGAGGCCAATAACTGGGCGATTCGAGGCACCGCTCTCGCTAAAAAGGCTCGTGGCCAGCACCTTATCACGACAGAAATCGAACATCCCTCCGTGCGCCGAACTTTTGAGGCTTTAGAAGCAGCTGGCTTTCAGGTCACTTACTTGCCAGTCGATGAAGCGGGCCAGCTTGACCAAAAGGCCTTGAAACAGGCCTTAACCAAAGAGACGACCCTGCTTAGTACCATTGGCATTAATAATGAAGTTGGGGTGGTCCTGGATTTTGCGGCTGTAGCGGATATCTTGGCCCCCTATCCTAACCTGCATTGGCATGTGGATGGGGTGCAGAGCTTGGGCAAGGTGAGTCCAGTGCTCTTTCATCCCCGAGTGGATTTTGTCAGTTATTCTGCCCATAAATTTAATGGCCCTCGCGGCGTGGGCGTACTGGTGAAAAAACGTGAGCGGCAAATTCAGCCCCTTATTTATGGGGGCGGCCAGGAAGCGGGGCAAAGGGCAGCAACGGAGAACTTACCGGGGATTGTAGGGACGGCCAAGGCCATGCGCCTGACGCTCGACCAGGCTGAAGCAGAAAATAAAAGACATCAAGACATGCAGGAGCTCATTCGAAAGCATTATAGTAAACATCGCTTGGTTAAAATTTTAAGCCCCCAAGCGGGCAGTCCGCACATTTTAACGTTGGCCTTGCCGGGGGTGCGAGGGGAGGTTTTGGTGCATGCTCTAGAAGAGCAGGGCATTTATGTTTCTACCACCAGTGCCTGCTCGAGCCGCCAGCAGCAAGTAGCCAGCAGTTTGCTCGCCATGCATGTGCCGATGCGAATAGCGCAGGCGGCTATCCGTTTGAGTTTTGGACCACAAAACACGGTCGCCGAGGCACAGCAATTTTGCCAAAGCTTTGATCAATTAATTGATAAATTCAAGAAAATTCTTTAAAGGAGGGCACATGGAAGTCAATATTTTAGTGCGTTATGGTGAACTATCAGTCAAAGGAAAAAACAAACGCCGCTTTATCCGGCAATTAGCCGATAATATTCGAGAGCATTTATACGATGTCAAACCATTAACAGTACGGGGGGAATTTGATTTTCTTTTTATTACGGCGGAGGAAGCCGCTAAGGAACTAATTTTAGAACGCCTTGCGGACGTCTTCGGCATTCAAAGCTATGGGGTGGTTTATACCCTGCCCCGTAATTTAGATGCCCTAGCCCAAAAGGCTCAAGCTCTCGTGGCTGAAGAACTGGAAAAATCAGCCCCGCGAACTTTTAAAATTGCTACCTCACGGGCTGACCATAGCTATGAACATGATACTTATGCCCTAAATAGCTTTTTAGGCTCAGTGATTGGCAAGGCCTTTCCCAACCTGACCGTACAAATGGAAGAGCCTGACTTAACTTTACGACTAAAAGTCCGCCAGCAGGATTTCATTTTAAATACGAATTTTATTCCGGGCCGGGGTGGCTTACCCGTGGGCAGCAGCGCTAAGGGGGCTTTGATGCTCTCTGTTGGCTTTGATTCGCCCGTTGCGGGCTATTTAGCGATGAAACGAGGGATTCGTCCCCTTGCCATTCACTTTGCTTCCCCGCCCTATACGAGCCCACAGGCGACCGAAAATGCTCGGGACCTGGCTCAAACTTTAACGCGCTACAGCAACTGGCTGCCTTTTACCGTTGTGCCTTTTACTGAAATTCAAGAAGAAATAAAAGCTAAAGTGCCCAGCGAATATCTCATGACTGTCACCCGCCGGCTGATGATGCGTGTCAGTGATGCCTTGTGTGCGAAGCACGAGGCCTTAGCGATTATTAATGGGGAATCGATTGGACAAGTAGCTTCGCAAACTTTAGAGAGTATGGCTTGCATTAACGCCGTCACCCGAACCCCCGTGATTCGGCCCGTTGTCACCATGGATAAATTAGAAATTATTGCCCTAGCCCAAGACATTGGGACGCATGATTTATCGCAAGCTCCTTATGAAGATTGCTGCACCATTTTTGCGCCTCCACAACCGAAAACAAAGCCGCGCTTAAAAGAAGTGGAAAAATTCGAGGAGGCCTTGGATATTGAGGGCTTAGTCGCACGTACGGTAGCGGCATGTGAGGTAGAAATTTTGCGCTGGCAAGCAGCACCTCAAAAGGATACCTTTAGTGAACTGTTGTAAGGAAACCCGCGGTGGCGGGTTTTTTACTAAAAATAAAAAGCCGGCGAAACCGACTTTTACATGGCCGAAAAATAACCGTAGAGGGCAATGCCGGTTGCAAAAACGACCGAGCCCAGAATAGCGATCAGGCCAATCCAAATTAAAATTTTCCCGCGATTTTTACGTTTTTGCTTCCGCTTTAAAGCTTTATCTACAGAATTTTCGCGTTTTTTCATACTTCTTCCCACTTTCTAAGATTTTAGCTTTCAACTGAGTCATTAATATTATATCATAGTATAGAACGTAAAAATATGTAAGCAAGGGAAAGCAGCTAATGAGGTGGATAGAAAATTATGTCAGATAATAAAGGCATGCGTGTGCTCATTATTGAAGATGAGAAAAATTTAGCACGCTTTTTAGAATTAGAATTGCAGTACGAAGGTTATGAAGTCGAAAAATGCTATAACGGCCGCACGGGCCTGAAAGCAGCCTTGGAAGAGAATTGGGATATTCTGCTCTTGGATTTGATGCTACCGGAATTATCAGGCAATGAGGTCTGCCGCCGCCTACGCCATGAGAAGAATACACCGGTCATTATTATGACCGCCCGGGACTCTGTGATTGATCGGGTTGCCGGCTTGGATCAAGGGGCGGATGACTATATCGTAAAACCTTTCGCCATTGAGGAATTGCTGGCACGTATGCGGGCCTTACTGCGTCGCATCAATATTTCTGAATCAGAATATCAAATTCAGCAAACCAAGCTAACGTTTGAAGATCTCGTGGTGGAGAAGGAAAATCGCATTGTCTACCGCGGCGATGAGGTGATCGATCTCACCAAGCGGGAGTATGAATTGCTGGTGGCACTGATGGAAAATATCAACGTCGTCCTATCGCGCCAAGACCTTCTCAACAAAGTCTGGCATTACGATACTGAGGTTGAAACCAATGTGGTGGATGTTTATATTCGCTACTTGCGCAATAAAATTGATCGCGAGAATCAACCGAGCTACATTCAAACTGTGCGCGGAACCGGTTATGTGATGAGGACGGAACGCTAATGTTAGGCTATTTTTCCCGCCTGCGCGAGCAATTTTGGCCCAGTAAAATTTGGCGGCAGTGGGGACTGCATTTAACCTTAGTCCTTTGGGGGGCCTTATTGCTTTTTAGCCTCTTGCTCGCCTTCCTGAGTTCTAGTGCCTGGCCGCTTAGCACGTGGGTTTGGCTGTTCCTTTTATCATTTTTACTCGCCTTGCTCGTGGGCTTTGGACTCGCTGGCTACCTACTTGCACCGATTTTAAACATGAAAGACACCCTGGAAGAAATTAACCAGGAAACCTTATCCCTCTCCGATACTCGGCTACTGATGAAGCAGAATAATGAGCTGACCGATATTTCCCAAAACATCAATCAATTGCTTGATAAGATGAGTGATTATATCGATCAGCAGGTGCATTTTGTTGAGGATGCTTCCCACGAATTGCGCACGCCGGTCGCCATTGTGCAAGGGCATTTGCAGTTGTTAGAGCGCTGGGGCAAGCGCGATCCCGAGGTTTTGGAGGAATCCATTGCTTCGGCTTTGAGTGAAATTGAACGCATGAAGAAATTAGTGCAAGAAATGCTTGATCTGCAGCGGGCCGGCCAAGTTGATGTTCATTACACTAATGAAAGCTGTGACGTTTTGACGGTCGTATCGGCAGTGGTGGAAAATTTTAAAATTCTCTATCCCCAAGCTCATTTTTACTTGGAATGTGATTTAAAATTACCTTACCAGGTTAAAATGGCCAAAAGTCATTTGGAGCAATGCCTCTTAATCCTCCTCGACAATGCGGTGAAATACTCCAGCGATGAAGAAGCTGAAATTCATTTGTCCGTTTCTAGTGATGAAGTTAAATTTGTCGAAATAGCCGTGCAGGACTTTGGGGAAGGCATGGCGCCAGAGGATCAGGCCCATATCTTTAACCGCTTCTTCCGCATTGACAAAGCTCGCTCTCGGGAAGCGGGCGGCAATGGCTTAGGCTTACCGATCGCCAAGCAATTAATTGAAGGCTACCAGGGAGAAATTTCGGTTGAAAGTGCCTTAGGCGTGGGGACGATTTTCCATATTCGCTTGTTAATTGCTTCCGAAGCGTCCTAGGCTGGTATGAAAAAAGACATGAAAAAAACCTAAGACCCTCATGGGGACTTAGGTTTTTTTGCCTAGCGCTTTTGCTTGCCTTCATTGCGACGGCGTTTTTTCTTGGGCTTATGAATGGCTTTCTTGTTTTCCGTTTCTTGGTCAGCCGTGTGGGTCACGTCCTGGCGGGGACTGATGGGGGCTGTTTTAATCGGATTCTCTGCCATTTCTTTTTCCACTTGGGCTGTGATGCGTGGGCGGAAGATATAAGTCGTATAAACGGATTGGAGGATGGATAAGAGGGCAGACACGAAGAAGTAGAGCGTTAAACCAGCTGGTGTCGTGAAGACAATGAAGGCCATCATAATCGGCATGGATAACATGGACCATTTCATGGTTTGCCGCTGTTCTTCGGGGATGCCTTGTAAGGAAATCCAAGATTGAAGGGCATAGAGTAAAATCGTCAAAACACCCAAAACAATACTTGGCTTACCTAAGGCAATGCCTAGGAAAGTGTAATTTTTAATGTTATCACTCACCCGAATCGCCGAATAAAGGGCCGTAAAGATGGGTAACTGAATCAAGAGAGGAAGGCAGCCTTTGACGCCACCGAGCATGCTGATATTATTTTCTTGAAAAAATTTCTGTTGCTCCTGCATAACTTGCATTTTTTCCTGCTCGGTTTGTGCGGCTTTTTGCCGTTCTTGGAAAACTTTGAGCTGGGGTTGGAAGGCCCGCATGCGAATACCTTGGGCCGTTGTTTCCCGCATTTGCTTCATTGTGAGGGGCAAGAGAATCAAGCGAACCAGTAAGGTCATGATGATAATCGCCAGCCCGTAATTTCCGTTAAAGAAATGGGCCGTCCAATTTAAAAGTTTATCCATGGGGACGGCGAGTAGTTTAAAAGTTAGGCTATCGGGTTTATTAGGATTCACACAACCACTTAAAAATAAGCTCAGGCCCAAGAATAGACTGAGCAGACGTCGTGGTTGTTGTTTTTTTGATTTAAACAAATTTTCACGTCCTTTTATTCTTTATCATACTCTGTTATTCTACAGAAAATACACTTTTAATTCAACAGCTGCCGATGAAATCAGTCTTAGGGCCGATTTTTAACGCATTTGCCACTATTAGGGTTTTCATTTTCCCGTGGGCAGGGTCAATTTTTATTTTCCACAATATATAGTATAATGAAGGAAGCTTAAGAGCTTGGGAGGCAGGAATATGGCAAAACGTAAACAACGCCGGCGACGTCGGCAAAATAGCCGCTACCAAAGCGAACTCTATGCGGCTGCAAGCTTATTTTTTCTCGGCTTCGGCTTGTTGGAATTGGGCTTTGTCGGCCGTTTTATTATGAATTTGGGGCGCTTATTCGTCGGCAGCCTCGCGCATTTAACCTTTATCCTTTTGATGGTTTTGGCCATCTTTATTTTACTTAAAGGAAAGAAATCATTTTTTAAGAGTCGCATTTTCAAGGGGAGCTTAGGCTTACTTATGCTTGCGGCTTTAGTTTTACATACTATGGCGTATGGCGGCCTGGCTTCTGACAGTGCGGAAATTATACCGGTGACTTTTGCTAATGGCCTAACTAACATGAGCCAGGACAGCCATTTTCCCATGGGAGGTGGCTTATTGGGGGCCAGCTTGTTTACCCTGACATCGTTTACTTTTGGGGTGAGCGGCAGTTACTTAGTTTCCCTGATCGCTGGCTTAGCCTTGCTGTGCTATATTTTTCATATTAGCTGGCAGGACTTAATGCAAGCCACCCAGGCTGGCTTTGAAGTGCTCAGTGCCGGTTGGGCGAGTTTGGAGCTTAGAGAAATTGGCCAAAATCTTAAGGCTTTTTGGTATGATATTTTTCCTGATTCCAAAGAAGAAAAAAAGCCTAGTACTGCCGAACGGCAAAAACGGGTTGCTGCTGCCCACGAAAACAAAAAAGCCCAGGAAGAAGCGGAAGAGGCCACGCGAAAAACTCAGGAAAAAGATAAACAACCACGCCGGCCGGTTGAAATTATTGGCCCTGATGATAAGGAGAAGGAGGCACCTGTTGATCTCCCCCTTGACCTAGGGACCGAGGAAAAAACAAATCCCGAGGCTAACCTCGAAGATGAAGAGGAAATCACTCTTCATTATGAGGAGGAGAATCCGGCTTATACCTTACCCACGGTGGACCTTTTGGATAAGCGGAAGCGCACCGACCAATCTCCCGAATACCAAATTATTAACAGAAACATCCAAAAACTGGATGAAACATTCGAAAGTTTTAATGTGGATGCCCACGTTGTCAAGGCGCAGATGGGGCCGGCGGTGACCAAGTATGAAATTGAGCCCGCTGTGGGCACGAAGGTGTCTAAGATTACAAATTTGGCTGATGACCTGGCGCTTGCCTTGGCGGCCAAGGACATTCGTATCGAAGCCCCTATCCCCGGTAAAAGTGTGATCGGGATTGAAGTGCCTAATCAAAACGTCCGCTTGGTGTCGATTCGGGAAAGCGTTGAAGAAGATACGGATACTCAAAACTTACTGGAAGTGCCTTTAGGTCGGACGATTAATGGTGGCATTCAAATGGCTGATCTGACGAAAATGCCCCATCTTCTTATTGCGGGTTCAACCGGTTCAGGAAAATCTGTCTGTATTAATAGCATTATCGTCAGCATTTTGATGAAGGCTAAACCCAATGAAGTCAAAATGATGATGATTGACCCCAAAAAAGTCGAACTGAATGTTTATAATGATATTCCCCATCTGTTGACGCCTGTGGTCACCAATCCCAGAAAAGCAGCACAAGCTTTAAATAAGGTGGTTATTGAGATGGAGCGGCGCTACGAACTCTTTGCCCAGACGGGGACCAGAAATATTTCTGGTTATAATGAACATGTGCAAGCGCATCGAGATAAAATGGCGCCGGCAGAGGGGGAAGAAGCGACTGCCTTGCCCTTTATCGTGGTTATTGTGGATGAGCTAGCGGATTTAATGATGGTCGCCTCCAAGGAAGTTGAAGCTGCCATTACTCGCCTAGCGCAAATGGCAAGGGCAGCGGGCATTCATATGATTTTAGCCACCCAGCGTCCGTCGGTTGATGTTATTACCGGTATTATTAAAAGTAATGTGCCTTCCCGTATTGCTTTCGCTGTTTCTAGTGGGACTGATTCTAGGACCATTTTGGATAAAAACGGGGCGGAAAAATTACTAGGACGTGGCGATATGCTCTACATGCCCATGGGCGAAGGCAAGCCGATTCGTGTGCAGGGAGCATTCATTACGGATGAAGAAGTGGAGCGCGTCAGTAACTTTGTCAAAGGCCAGCAAGAAGTTCATTACTTTGAAGAAATGACCCCGGTGGAAGATGAACAAGGGGTTGATCATGAAGAATTGGATGAACTCTGGCCCGATGTTTTAAACTTTTTGAAAGAACGGGAAACCGTATCGATTTCCATGCTGCAGCGTAAGTTTAGAATTGGCTACAATCGGGCGGCCCGCTTAGTTGATGATTTAGAAAGTCAGCAGCTGGTCGGACCGCAAGAAGGGAGTAAGCCGCGGCAAGTTTACTTGGAAGAGGCCAGTCCTGAGGCTGCAGCTACAGAACAGAAGCCGTCATAAGGAGGAGACCATTGAATTTACCTAATCGCTTAACCCTCACTCGCATCATTTTAATTCCGGTATTTTTATTCTTTGCCCAGTGGCCCATTATGCTAGAAACCTTACGCCTCGAGGCCTGGGGCAGCAGTATTCCCTGGCCCCTGCTCGTTTGTACGGTGATATTTGTGCTTGCCAGTGTGACCGATTGGCTCGATGGCTGGCTCGCTAGGCGTTACCATTTGGTCACTAATTTTGGGAAATTTGCGGATCCCATTGCGGATAAGATGCTGGTGATGACCGCCTTAATCTCCCTGGTACAGTGGGGGCAAGCGTCAGCCTGGATCGTCAGTTTGATTGTTATGCGTGAACTGGCTATTTCAGGCTTGCGCCTAATTCTCGTGGAGAATGGCCAAGTCTTAGCGGCCCAAATGGCGGGGAAAATTAAAACGGCCACGCAAATGCTGGCCATTATTTTACTATTACTCGATGACTGGCCTTTCGGCTTCTTACCTTTTTCCCTCGGCCGGCTCTGCCTATTATTGGCTTTGCTTTTAACCCTGTATTCGGGGGGCAAGTACTTATATGATAGTCGGCATATTTTTAAATTTTAATCTTGCATGAAAAGACGACGGTTTGACGTATATTGGCTTAGGAGGTCAAAATGAGGGTTCAAATCATTAGTGTTGGCTTGGAATTACTGCGCGGCGAAATAACAAATACCACCGCTCCCGCTCTCGCCCAAGAATTACAGGCCCAGGGGCTACAAGTCACTAGTATGCTGACGGTAGACGATGAGGAGGCCGATATTCAAGCTGCCGTAGAAGCGGCACAAGCAAATCACGATATCATTATTTTAACAGGAGGCATTGGCCCCACCCAGGATGATTTGACCAAGCCCGCCTTGGCGAAATGCTTGGCTATGAATTTAGAAGTGGACGAGAAAAACCTCCAGCAAATTGCCCAGGCTAAGAATTGCTCAGTTTCTGCTTTAAGTGCCGGGGACCGGCGGATGGCCTGGCAATTTCCAGGTGCCCAGCCCCTCAAGAATAAAAAAGGCATGGCTTGGGGCTCTTTGTTTGAACACCAGGGCATCACTTACGTGGTGCTCCCTGGCGTGCCTAGGGAATGTCGGACGATGTTTACTGAGGAAGTTTTACCGCTCTGGCAAGCCGCTGGCCTTCTACCTGAAAAGGAAGCCTCGGCCTTCCTTAATTTCTACGGCCTGAGTGAGGCGCGCTTAAGTGAACGCCTGCAGGCCTTGGCCTTGCCTGCTAGCCGATGGGCCATTTATGCCAAAGCCGATCACAAGCAAGTTCGCCTGCGCACTAAGCAAGGCTCTGCCCAAGAAAATGCGAAGCAACTAGCCTCTGATCAAGCGCTGATTGCTCAGGCCTTCGCCCCTTATTACTTGGGTGAAGGCCAGGCTTTGAACTTGGCAGAAGCCCTACTGTCAAAACTTCGCTCTCAGGATGCAACGCTTAGTCTGGCGGAGAGCTTGACGGGAGGCTTAGCCGCCGCGAACTTGGTCCAAATACCGCATGCCTCTGAGGCCTTTCTTGGTAGTGCAGTGACCTATACGGCCGCTGCTAAAAGTCAAATGCTTCATATTTCCCCTGCAGCCTTAGACGAAGAGGGCATGGTGAGTGCTTTTTGTGCTAAAAAAATGGCCCAGGGGATCCGCCAGGCCTTAGGCAGTACTTATGCCTTGAGTTTTACGGGAGTCGCTGGCCCGGGGCAAATGGAAGGGCAGGCAGTGGGCACAGTTTGGATAGGGCTCAGCCAGCCCACGGGCACCGAAGCTTTTTCCTATCATTTTTCGGGCGACCGGCAAGGCATTCGCCGCCAAGCAGTTAATGAAGGCTACTACCGCCTATGGCAGCTCCTAAAGCAGGCACGCTAAGGGCAAACATCAGTTCGTTTTTCTTGTAATTCCTGGTTTTTCTGTTTAAACTGGTAGAGAAGTTCTTGATCGCTGAGAGGAGAGAAAGAGACATATGGCAAAGCAAGATGAAAATCGAAAAAAAGCGCTTGATGAAGCGTTGAAAAAAATTGAAAGAAACTACGGCAAAGGTGCTGTCATGCGCATGGGAGAAACGACCGACCAACGGGTTTCTGCGGTTCCTTCGGGCTCTTTAACCCTTGATATTGCGCTGGGAGTCGGTGGGTATCCCCGGGGCCGCATTATTGAAGTTTATGGGCCGGAATCTTCCGGGAAAACGACGGTGGCCTTGCATGCCGTTGCCGAGGTGCAAAAACAAGGTGGGATCGCGGCTTTTATTGACGCCGAGAACGCCTTGGATCCGGAATATGCGAAAAATTTAGGTGTTGATGTGGATGAACTCCTCCTATCCCAACCGGATACCGGTGAGCAAGGCCTAGAGATCGCTGATGCCTTAATTTCATCGGGGGCTATCGATATGGTTGTCATCGACTCCGTAGCAGCCTTAGTCCCACGGGCTGAAATTGAAGGCGAAATGGGCGATTCCCACGTGGGCTTGCAGGCACGTTTGATGTCCCAAGCTCTGCGTAAATTATCCGGTTCGATCAATAAAACCAAAACGATTGCCGTCTTTATCAACCAAATTCGCGAAAAAGTCGGCGTGATGTTTGGGAACCCTGAAACAACACCAGGCGGGCGGGCCTTGAAATTCTATTCCACGATTCGTCTGGAAGTTCGCCGTGGTGAACAATTGAAGAATGCCGGCGAAACCGTTGGGAATCGTACGAAAATTAAAATTGTTAAAAATAAGGTGGCGCCACCTTTCCGTCTGGCCGAAGTTGATATTATGTACGGCCAAGGAATTTCCCAAGCGGGTGAATTAGTTGATTTAGCCTCTGATTTAGACATCATTCAAAAGAGTGGTTCTTGGTATAGCTATGGGGATGATCGGATTGGGCAAGGGCGCGAAAATGCGAAAACCTTCCTTCTTGAAAATCCCGATATCTATGAAGCGGTCGACCAAGCGGTGCGCCGCCATTATGGCTTTGGCCCGCACGGTAAATTGAGTCCGGAGGAATTAAAAGCCTTGGACGAAGCGGATAAGGAAGGCAATCAGGAAGAAAAGGCTAAAGACGAAGAGAAGTAAACATAAAAGCCATACGAAGGATTAAAAACCCCCTCCGTATGGCTTTTTTTGTGCCGTATTTGCTTGTTTCTGAAAAATTTTGCGATCTTTTGCGTGGCTGAACGGTTAGGGGGTGGGCGCCATTACCCTATCCCAATAAAAAACCAAGGCAACCAAGGCCTTGGCATTTGCTTAAAACAGCTGATTTACAGGTAAAAGTAAGGAGAAATTGATGGAAACATTTACAAAGTCACAAAAATAAATAAATAGCTTAAAGTGTACGTTTTTTATAGTGTACGTGCCTTATTCAACCCCTCCGAGCTTAGTGTTTGGAGGGTTTTTTATTTTGTCTTACTGATTTTCTATTCCTTTATCTCTGGCATACTTAGTCAAGATGATGGCGTGCCTTAGCGACATATTTTCTAAGGGCGTTTTTCCAGTGGTCCACCGACTAATTGTTGTTTGGGGAATACCAGTATCCTTCCAAATACGGTAACCTGTAACTTTTTCTAAAAGCTTTTTGATTATTTCAATGTCAGCCACGGCTAATCCTCCTTGTTAAAGTAATGATTAGCGATTAAAAAACAAGCAAACGTGAATAGTAAAAGCAATATTACTTGCATATTTTTGAAATGTTAGATAATATCAAGCTAAGGGAGGATGCGCCCTCCCTAGCTTACAAGACTACTTCTCTTTGTTCGAGTCGTGGTCTTTTTTTATTACTTTGATCATATTAGCTACACCTGTTAGTGCTGCGCCAACGCCGGCAAGCAATGAAGCTATCAAAGCAATTATTTACTTATCTAACACTTCCTCACCTCCTTTACTATCTATAGGATACTACATTAAACGGTAGCAATCGAGGCTTTTCCCCAAAATATTTGTATATTTATATCGTCATGCTAAAATAAAGCCAGCATATAATAGGAAAGGGAAAATAAATGCTAAATTAATCGACGGAAAGCGCTATGGTACTGAAACCGCACGAAAAGCGGCCGAAAACAATAAAAATATTTTATTTCGAAAAAACACGGGGCAATTTTTTCTATACGGTAAGGAAGAAGACGGATTAATTGTTGTTGATTTAACGCCGTTTACAAGGGTTTGCCGCAAAATTTATGGTATACTTGCGTTGTTGTGTCTATACCACTGGTGGTGGGGGTGGAAGCCTGACGTCCAACAAAAAGAGGCTTGCTTAGCAAGCCCTATTTTTATTGCGCTAAATTATCTACCGCGTATTGCGCTTCCTCAGACGTAAAGCCTTCACCGTGCTCAGAAACTAACTGGTCATAGATCGCATTTGCGGACATAGACATGGTTTCCTGATAACTTTTAGCTTTTTCTGAAGCATTCTTTTTGTAATCAACTTTTAGGTTGTCTAAGGCATATTAAGCCGCTTCTCGAGGGAACTTCTCACCATATTCTGAAGTTAATTGATCATAAATTCCTTTTCTGGACATATGCATAATGTTAGAATAAGATTCGGCTTTTTTCAAAGCGTTTTTGTACTCTATAGATATATTATTGTTATCTTCGTTTTTTATTGGCTCTTTTCCTTTTCTTCTTTTTTACTTTCTTCGGGGGCGGTTTGCTCAACTTTAGTTTCGTTTTTATTACTCTTCTCATCGTTACTGCCTAGGCTGCCGATAATACCTAGGATGAAAAGTACAGCTAATGCGATAAGACCCCATTTCAAGCAACCGCCACGCTTTTTTACAACGTTTCCATCTTTGTCATAGTATTGTATTGCCATAGTTTCTCCTTATCAATATTTCACTCGAGTTAAAAGTTAGATGTTTTTTGCTTTATATCTTCTTGAGGGTTCCCTTATTCTAGATCGCCCTAGCACTATAGCCGTCCACTGAATGCGCAGCAAGCTGCTTTGTCTTATCATAGTATGACAACCCTCATGATCCTGACGTCTTCATAGGAGGGGTTTAAGCTGATCAAGCGATCTTCTGCTAGCTTCTTACGTACGCTTCGCTATCGATACTAGCAATCACCACTTGCCCTACACGAGGGCTTTTTTTCTTTTTCAACAAAAATAATTTCCTGGTCTTGAAAGAGTGGCTCCATGGACCGGCCGTTGACCTTGACGGCGAAGTTGTGGTGGGGTGGTTTACTGGTGATGGTGACCTCTTCTTGCTGTTCGTCTTGGAGATACTCCCCGTCACCAGCGTAAACTGCACCACTTAGGACGATGGTGTAGTATGACGGGGCTCTAAGGAAGCATTTTGCTCGTCTAGCTGCTTAGAAGCGAAGGTGTAGACCTTGTGTTGGCGGGGTGGGGTGAGTTGGGAGTAGGTAGATAAAATAGCAGGGGGCTTTTTTTCGCCTCTATACTTGTTAAATAAATCTTGTGGATGAATATTCAGAGCACGAGCGTATTTAAGGATATCCTCTTCATCTAATGATCTTTTACCAGACTCGTGATTTGAAACTGTATTTTGCTTAAAACCAGTTAACTTAGCCAAATCCTTTTGAGTCATTCTTTTTGACTTTCTAATTTCCCTAATAATATGACCTAAAATATTCACTAGTCACCTCTTTCTTCTAGTATAGATATAAAATTATCTGCATGCAATAAAATAATCTCAAAAAGCGATAGAAAAGCACTAACAAACATCTCGTTATGAGATAATATATAGTCAAGGGGGTGAGATAAGAAAAAAAGTGAAAGGAGGCAAGGTATGAGTAAGAAAAAGAAGGAAAACAAAAAGCTTGAGTAAGACATCATAACGGCGCTACTTGCAATAATTGCCGGTCTACTAGGCATAATTAGTAAACTAGTCGATGTCATACTCAAGCTGAGTTAAAAAATCATGAGGTCGGTCAAACAGACTGACCTCTTTCTTACTTGTACTAAGTATATCATGAATAATAAGAATAAATCAATTAATATCATGCTGATCATTTTGTTTGTATTAGAAATGATTGATATTATTTCGAAATTTTTTAGGTAGTAAGGAGAAGAAGGGATTCGAACCCTCGTGCCGAAAAAATCGACAAATTGATTTCGAGTCAATCGCGTTATGACCACTTCGCTACTTCTCCATAAAAATAACAATTATTACTATAACCCAGACGAGGAAAAAAGGCAAGGAAAAAAGCTGGTTACCCAGCTTTTTTGCTTACCGAGCGTAATTAATCGCTCGTTTTTCTCGGATTACCGTTACCTTAATTTGGCCTGGGTAGTCGAGGTCTTTTTCAATACGTTTAGAAAGATCATGTGACAACTTCACTGCACGCAAGTCGTCAACAATATCAGGTTCAACAATGACACGAATTTCTCGTCCTGCTTGAATGGCATAAGATTTTGAGACGCCATGGAAGCCTTTCGCAATAGCTTCGAGGCTGCGTAAACGTTGAATGTAATTTTCCAAGGATTCGCTCCGTGCTCCGGGGCGGGCCGCTGATAGGGCATCCGCCGTTTGGACCAGTACAGCGATCGGGCTGGTTGCCTCCACATCACCGTGGTGACTGGCAATCGCATTAACTACGATCTCAGGCTCGTCATAGCGTTCCGCTAATTCAGCGCCAATTTCCACGTGGGTCCCTTCAATTTCCCGGTCAATCGCCTTACCAATGTCATGCAGTAAGCCTGCGCGTTTCGCAATTTGCTGGTCAAGGCCGAGTTCACCGGCGAGTTTTCCCGTCAATTTTGCGACTTCAACGCTATGGCCTAAAACATTTTGCCCGTAACTTGAACGGTAATTGAGTCGTCCTAGCAACTTAATGAGATCTGGATGTAGGTCATGGATCCCTAATTCAAAGGTGACTTCCTCACCAATGGAACGAATACGTTTATCCATATCCTTACGGGCCTTATCCACGGCTTCTTCAATACGCGCCGGATGGATCCGGCCATCAGCCACTAAGGCTTCGAGGGCAATTTTAGCAATTTCGCGGCGGACTGGATCAAAACCAGATAAGACCACTGCTTCAGGGGTATCATCGACGATCAGATCAATTCCCGTGAGCGCCTCTAGAGTTTTAATGTTCCGGCCTTCCTTACCGATTACACGACCTTTCATGTCATCATTAGGAAGGTGGACCACCGTCACGGCTGCTTCGGAAATCGTATCCGCGCCACTTGCTTCGATCGCTTGTAGAATAATCGACTTGGCGAGCTTATCGGCCCGTTCTTCAAAGTCACGTTCCACATCACGCATCTTAATGGCGATATCTTGGGTTAATTCTTTTTCTGTTTCTTCGAGGAGTAAAGCTTTGGCTTCTTCCGTCGACAAGCCAGAAATCCGATTAATTTCTTCCTGGCGGGCGGTAAGTAATTCCTGAGCTTTTGCCTCTTCTTCTTGAATGGCTTTTTCACGAGCCTCCAGGGCTTCTTCCTTGCCATCCAGATGATTTTCTTTGGCAGTTAGCGAATTTTCGCGCCGATCAAGCGTTTCTTCTCTGACATCAAGCCGATCTTCCTTGCTACGAATTTCTAATCGACTTGTTTTCAATTCTTCATCCACTTGACTGCGATAATTTTGCGCTTTTTCCTTCGCTTCGATGATAATTTCTTTACGTTTTGTATTGGCTTCCGACTCCGCTTGCTGGATGATGTCTTTGGCAGAACGCTTAGCGTTGTTCAATTCCTGCATCATTTGCTCATAGCGGCGCCGGTCACCAAAAAGAAAACCGACTAGTAGCCCAACAATTAAAGCAACGATAACGAAGGAGATCATTAAGATGTTCATAATTCACCTCCGTATCTATTTAATTGTGAGTCTTCAATTTTTAATTAAAGAAGAAATGCAATGACTGCATCCAATAATATTGTAGCTTTTTGTCTGCGGAATGTCAACGAATCACTGTTTTTTCATATGGATAAAAAAACATATAACAGCGGCCCCTTGAGCATTAAACGCCTTCATGAGGCCTTCCTATGCTATCATAAGAATATAAAAAGCCAGCTTGGGACACGTTGTTTTGAGGAGGAGTTCTATGAAATATCGAATTTATACTAAGCAGGAAGCCCAGGTGTCAGCCTGGAGTGGTGGCGAAACCATGCAACTAGTCATCCAACCAGCAGACGGGGACTACGGCGAGCGCCAATTTACTTACCGCTTGAGCTCGGCCACCGTCGAATTAGAAGAATCAACCTTCACCCCTCTACCGGGCTTTAAACGTTGGTTGCTGCCCTTAGAAGGGGAGCTGGATCTCACGCATGAGCATGATGGGCAGGTCGACCAATTACATTTGGGTGAATTTCAAGCCCACTGGTTCCTAGGAGCTTGGGAGACAAAAAGTGTGGGCCGCTGCCGGGATTTTAATTTGATTTATGAGGAAAATTTAGAGGCCGCCATGCGTCCCATCTTAGCCCAGCATGAGACCACTAAAGTCGCGGATCAAGAGGCCTTGCTCTTTGCTTATAAGCCCTTGACCGTGGCCATCCAACATAATGGGGAGGCTAAGGACATTAAATTAGACGCTTTTTCCACCCTTTGGCTGGCTAAAGGCCAAGAGGTGGACTTGACAATTACCGGGCAAGGGGACACCCAGGCTGTCTATGCTTGGCTCGCTTAAAAAAGCACCAGTGAACTCCTAGTTAAAAATGGAATTCACTGGTGTTTTTTATTCCTCCTCATTAGCTGGGGAGTGTTCTTCTATCTCAGGCTTTAAGGCGAGGTCATAATGGGCTCTCGCATTTCTTGCTGGGGGTCTTTGAAAAGGTCGATTTCCCGGATGCGGCCTTTATCAATTTCTGATGTTTTTAGGACCCAGTCATTCGCTCGCAGGCTAATTTCCTCACCATCCGCCGGCATGTAGCCGATTTGATAGATAATTAAGCCAGCCATGGTGTCCACATCTTCGGCTTCAATGTGCTGGTTGAAGATATCGTTAAATTTATCAATACTCAATAAGCCATTCAAACGGTAGTGGTCGGGAGCGATTTGAACGATTTCTTCGGAAGGCGTCAGATCGGATTCGTCATCGATCTCACCAACAATTTCCTCTAAAACATCTTCCATCGTGACTAAGCCTTCCACTCCGCCGTATTCATCCTTTAAAATCGCCATATGCTGCTGTTCCCGGCGAAATTCAATGAGTAAGTCATCAATGTAAATCGTGGAGGGGACAAAGAGCGGCGGCGAGGCCAAGGCTTTAAGATCAATGCCTTGAAAGTGATGTTCGCGTGCGCCGGCGAGTAATTGCTTAATATGGAGAATGCCAATTACATTGTCCTTGTCGTCCTCATAGAGGGGAATCCGGGAATACGTCGTGGTCAACAGTTCATCCATGATTGTATTGTAATCATCATTCACATCAATCATCACCGCATCAATGCGGGGGACCATGACTTCACGTCCCATCACATCATCCAAGGAGAGCACCCCTTGGAGCATAGAATACTCATCTAAATCAATCGAGCCTTCCTGCCGGCTCTCACGGATGATGGCACTCATTTCCTCGCGTGTAAATTTGCGGGTTTTTTCCTTAAAATCGACTGGCGTGAGCCGCTCCAAAAGCCGCGTCGTCAAAGCTAAAAGCCCATTAAAAGGGGTAAAAAGGTGTTTAGTTAATAAGACTAAGCCACTTGTGGCCATGGCGGTTTTTTCGGGCCGCTGCTGGGCGAGCGATTTGGGGAAAAATTCGCCAAAAACAAGGGTTAAATAGGCTAAAATTACGGTAACTACAATAAAAATAACGGGCTTTTTCCCAGGAAAAGCTGGTACGACTGGCAAAAGCCAGGGCAGCAGGCGGGCGGCACCGAGGGCACTCGCTAAAAAGCCAGCGAGCGTAATGACGACTTGGATCGTTGTCAGCAAGCTTTCTGCATCTTGGCGGAGGCGGAGGACTCTTCGGGCGCGGCGGTTGCCCCGTTCAGCCAGCTGCTCCATCCGTTCTTGATTTAAGGATACAAAGGCTATCTCACTCGCCGCAAAGAGGCCGTGAATAAATAATAAAATGATTAAGCTGAGGCAGGTGACCCAAAACGAGTCGGGAAGGTCCATCGCTTACGCTCCTTTATGAAAAATATTTACTTATAAATATAAGGGCTAAAAGCCCAAAATGCAATGAATTTTAGGGAAAAAGCCGGGCATAATTTGCCGCAATAATGCCCTGCATTTGCCCAGGCGTTAAGTTTTTGATTTGGGCTAGCTTTTTCACTAGGAAAATGACGTCATGGGGCCAGGAGTCCTTGCCGGTGAGCCAGGCCAGCGCGGTGGGGCCGTCCGTTTCGGTGAGAATCCGGTCTAAAGGCAAGAGCCGAGCGAGTTCTTGTGCGTGCTTTTTGAGGGGTAGATCTACCGAAAGGGTAAAGTAGCAGCCCAGTGCAAGGTATTTTGGCACTAAGTCCAAAGGCCCACTATACCAGTGAATCATGTGCCCGGCTTGGGGAAAATTTTCTAAGGCTGCTAAAACTTCTTTTTCTGCGCCTTTTGTGTGGATGGAGGCAAGCTTTCCATAAGCTTGGGCTGCTTTTAAGAAGGCTTGGAAAATACGTTGCTGGTCAGAAAAATACGCTTCTTCGGGGGCCCAGACCGTGTCTAAGCCAATTTCCCCAATAAAGTCACAAGCTTCTAAAGCTTTTGCTGATAAATGGTGGCTAGAGGTGGACCGGACCTGCCAAGGGTGCAGGCCATAGCCTGCTTTGAGTAGGGGCTGGTCTTGGCAGATCGTGTGCAGGGACCAAAACTCAGCTTCATTTTCCGTGACAAAGGAAGTTTTAATTTGGTGTTCTTTAATATCTGCTAGGGCCCTAGCCTGATCCTGATAGTGGAAGAGGTGATCGTGGGCATTAATATAATGAGTCATGGCTAGCGTTTTGGAAGGTAGAGCTTTTTATTTAAGCTATAAATCACGGACAAAACAATCGCGATGGGGATGGCGGTTAAGGGGATGGATAGGAAATTAGGGACGAAGGAGAACCAGGCCGCCGAAATACCAGCGGGTAAATTGGAACTCCAAAACCACATGCCCCCAAGGAAGTGCCAAACATAGCGAGCAAAGGTCCCAATAAAAGCTGCGCCCCATAGCCAGCCGTGCGCCGTCCCATTATGACCTTGGCGTAGGGCCTTTTGGAAGGGGATGAAGGCTAGTCCAGCTAAGCCATTAAAGGCAAAGGCGATCGGGTACTCCACGATAAATTGGACCAAGGATAAAATAATGGCATTGCCTAATACCCATTGCAAGAGCCCCCAGAGCAGGCCGGCGGCAAGGGCTGGTTTCAAGCCCCGTCTCAAAGCAAAAATAGTGAGGGGGAGGCCGCCAAAAACTAAGGCCATGGTGCCACCGATGGTAATGGTGGCATAGGATAGCAGGGCAGCCAGTACCGCAACTATTCCACCTTCAACTAAAATATACAAACGATTGTCTCGTGACATGTCACCGCTCCATTCTAAAAAATTCACAAAGGCCATGCCAGAGATGAGCAAGCCCTCCGCCTGTCTTAATAGGTTCAGGTTCCAAGGGTTTTCTCAGCCACTAAGCACCCCCCTTTGCTAATACTCTCATCATAACACGCGCTTAGAATTTGAGGAAATAAATTGCAAATGTAGGCCCTTGCTTCTTCTTCTTTGTGCTATAATAGCGGTAACAAAATGTAGAGAGGAGCCGGGAAGATGCATGAATTACCGAAGCGAGACGAGGTACCGGTTAACTTAACCTGGGATTTAAGCCATTTATATCCCCACGACGAGGCTTTTAAGCAGGCCGGCCAAGATTTTTTAGAAGCGGTGGAGGCTTTTGTAGCGACCTACCAGGGCCACTTAACCAGCGAAGCACAAATTATTGAAGCCTTAAAGGCTTACCAAGTGATTTTACGGCAGCAGGATAAATTAGGAGCCTATGCTTCCTTTCAAACGGAAGTGGATGCTTTAAATGAACAAGCCAATGAATTACTAAGTTTTATTAGACCTATTTTGGCTGAAGCCGGGGCAGAGTTGGCGTTTTTACCCAATGAATTATTACGTTGTGAGGAAAAGACCTTAGAAGCGGTTGGCGAGGCCTATCCGGATAGCGCTCTGTATTTAAAAGAATTGCAGCGAGCCAAACCCCACCGCTTATCCGAAGAGCAAGAGGCCCTATTGGCCGCTCTCCACGAGCAGCTCTACAGCCATTATCCAGCTTATCGGGCGACGAAATTCAAGGATATGACTTTCCCTGATTTTACTGTGGATGGGCAGACGTATCCCAATTCTTATGTCTTATTTGAGAATGCTTATGAAATGTCTCCAGATACCGGCGTGCGGCGGACCGCCTTTAAAGGCTTTCATGAGGTCTTAAAAAAATACCGGCATACCACAGCCCAGCAATATATTGACCAAGTTCGTCTGGAGAAGAAGATGGCCAGCCTACGCGGTTTCACGTCGGTTATCGATTACTTGCTTTTTGACCAGCAAGTAGAACGTGATTTTATGGGCCGGCAGTTGGATATTTTGATGAAAAAGTTGGCCCCGGTCATGCGTCGCTATGCTGGTCTCATTCAAAAGCAATATGGCCTAAGTGAAATGACCATTCAAGATATTAAAATGCCGCTCTTTAAACCTGATCAAAAAGTCTCGATTCCCCAGGCTCAAGAACAGCTGAAAGCAGCCTTCCAAATTTTTGGCGAGGACTATGTGCAGATGATTGAACAGGCTTTTAAGGAGCGGTGGATTGATTTTCCTATTAATTTAGGTAAGAGTACTGGTGGCTTCTGTGCCACGGTTTATGATGGGCCTAGTTATATTTTGCTGTCTTGGACCGGTTTAATGAATGAGTTATTAGTTTTAGCCCATGAGTTAGGCCATGCGGGTCATTTTCAACGGAGTAATGCCCACAATGCGATTCTCGTGCCTGAGGTGAGTTTGTATTGCATTGAAGCCCCCTCAACGGCTAATGAAGTGATCATGTGCCAGCATTTATTGGAAGAAATCGAGTCGCCGAGAGAACGCCAAGCCCTAATCGCTGAGTTTGTCTCGCGTACTTACTTCCACAATATGGTCACGCACTTGCTGGAAGCTTATTTCCAACGGGAAGTATACCAACTGGTGGATGATAAAAAACACTTAGATGCGAATGATTTAGATCGTTTGATGCGAGAAACCTTAGAAAAATTCTGGGGAGACGCCTTAAATATTACGCCGGGTGCCGAGTTGACTTGGATGCGCCAGCCTCATTATTACATGGGCCTTTACTCCTATACTTATTCTGCAGGCTTAACCATCGGGACCCAAGTGGGCTTAAAAATGCTGCAGGAACCGAAAAAATATGCTGAGAAATGGCTCGCTGTCCTCCAGGCTGGTGGCCAGGTGTCTCCCGTAGAGTTTGCTTCTCAAGTGGATGTGGATATTACTACTGAAAAACCACTATTGGACACCATAGCCTACGTGGATCACTTGGTCCAGCAATTAGAAGCTTAAGAAATAACAGTAAAAAACCACAGACTCGCTGATTTTAAGTGGCCTGTGGTTCTTTATTTTGACAATAAACCTAAAGTATTAAGTTTTTGGTGCCAAGCTCGAAAGAAAGCGGCAAAAAAATGGGGCTCATCCAAAAAAGGACTATGGCTGCGCCCCGGCAGAAGAGTGAATTGATAGTAGGGGGCTTCTATATCTTCTAGGTAGGCTTGCACTTGCTGATAGGGGGCATTCCAGTCTCCTAAACTGGAAATGAAGTAAACAGGGATGTCATAGGTGGCGGGGGTTTTGAGGGCTAAACGATGGGCTTCTTCCATGAGAGGGCCTTGCATTTTCACAAATTGCTTGCTGTGCATGACTAAGAAAGCCAGCCAAGCCCAATTAGTCCAGTCCAATTGCGGGGAAGTGAGGAAGTGCCAGGTTGTACAGGCCTTATTCCATAGGGTGAGAGAGGTTAAGTAATGCCCCGCCAATTCTTCAGCCTTAAGATAGTATTCGGCTTTCACCAAGCGGGTGATGAGTGCCCGTTCCACTTTCTTGCGGACAAAGCTGAGGTGGGCGAGGCCTTTTTGATCTTGGCGCTTTTCGGCTTCCTCCTGGGCCATCCGTAAAATTAAATATTTGCTATAAATCATATCTGTGATTTGGCTCACACCGATGTAAGTCAATAAATTCTCTGGGTGTTGCTGGCTGTAAAGTGCTCCTAATAGGGAGCCAAAAGAATGGCCGACCAGGATAATTTTTTCTTGCTTAAAACGGGCCTGCAGGTAGTGCACTAAACTATCGAGATCCTGTAAGCTTTGGGCGAAAGAGAGCTGGGGCGGTTTGCTAGAGGACAAAAAATAACTGGCCCCACTCCCTGCTTGCTCCCAATAGCAGAAAGTAAATTCACGATCTAAAATTTCCTCGTAACGGTAAGTGAGGCTGGGAGCCGGCATACCGGGGCCCCCGTGCAGCCAGAGAACGAGGGGGTGGCGGGGATTTTTTCCCCGCAAATGAATGACTTGCGGACGCCCATTTAACAGCAATTCGCAAGTCTCGCTTATCCCCACTTGTGCTGTTTTTTGGAGTCGCTTGCGCTGGCGCCCTTGCTGAAGTCTAAAAGCCCCATAAATGAGGGCTAAGGCGGCAACACTCAATTTTTTAATTTTTGCTTTCATTTTGTATTCTTTCTACTTTTAATGTTTTTAATCGTCTAGGGGCCAAGCCAGGTCTTCTTGGCGATTTTTTTCAGGCACCATGTCTCCACCGGTTGACCAAGCAATATGAGTGGCTTGGGGATCTTTCATAAAGGCTAAGGATTTGGCCCAGTTTAAGGGGGCAAGGCTGGTGGCCGCTGAAGGCTCAACATAAATGCCTTCGCTCTGGTAGAGTTTTTGCTGCCAGTAGCGGGCGGTGGTGTCCTTCACGGTGAAGCAGCCCGATAAATCATAGGCCATTAAGGGGCTCACGAGCGCACTAGCCCGTCCCACGGCTAGGCCATCGCAGATCGTTTCTGTATTTAAGCCCAGGTCATGGCAAGCAATATGAGCGAATTTTCCTGAGGCCAAGCCCATGACGAAACAAGGAGCAGCAGTGGGCTCGACGAAATAGCAGTGGACATGGGGCCCATAAATTTGCTTGAGGCCGTAAGTGACGCCACCCGGGCCACCGCCGACACCACAAGGTAGGTAAACATGGAGAGGATGCTTGCCATCAACGGGAATTCTTTCACGCTCTAATTGCCGAGCTAGGCGCTGGGCGGCCACGGCATAGCCTAAAAAGAGGGTTTCCGATTTTTCATCATCAATGAAAAAACAACGTTTTTCTTGGGCCGCTTCCGCCCGTCCTTGGGCCACTGCCCCTTCATAATCATTGGAGTGCTCAATCACTTCTACTCCGAGAGCGCGTAATTTGTCTTTTTTCCAAGCCTTCGCGTCCGACGACATATGCACGGTGACGCGAAAGCCAAGTTTAGCACTCATGATGCCAATGGAGAGGCCCAGATTGCCGGTTGAGCCGGCCACAATGTGGAATTGCTGGAAAAAGTTTTTAAATTTGTCTTCGGTTAAGCACTGGTAATCGTCCGTAAGCTCTAATAGGCCAGCTTGGAGGGCGGCTTCCTCGGCTAGTGTTAGGACCTCATAGATGCCGCCGCGGGCTTTAATGGAGCCAGAAATCGGGAGGACATGGTCGCATTTCAGGTAGAGGCGACCGGGAATTTTATGATCGAGCGCTTTTTTTAGACCATTGAGGGCTCGTAGGGGGGACTCGATCAAACCCTGGTGCTTTTTGGTTTCTGGGAAGACCTTGGCCAGGTAAGGGGCGAAACGCTCTAGCCGCCTCTTTGCAGCATCGATATCAGGCTGTTGAAAGGGTTTATCATAAGGTTGGTTAACGTTGGGGTTGGCCCAAAAAAGGGGCTGCTGATTTATAAGCTGGCTTAAAGTCGTTTTGCTTGCTTGATCATTTTTCATTTACCTTGTCCTCCTGACTGCTTTGACCTTCATTCTAGCAAGCTTTCCTTCAGCTGTCACTTTCTTCCTGCTTGAAATTTTAAAATTTGAGAAACGTGCAAGTGGGGGCTGAAAAAAAACAGTAAATGAACTATACTTATATTGATCAGGGAAAGGAGATCACCATGCATATTAATATTCCGGGCTACGAAGCCCTCGACCTCTCTTACTTGGTTTGTGATTATAATGGTACCTTAGCTTGCGATGGGAAATTATCTGCCGTCGTCCGCCAGCAGTTAAATCGCTTGAGCGAGCAGCTACAGATTATTGTGGCCACTGCCGATACTCACGGGACCGCTAAATTAGAGTTAGCTGATTTACCAGTTAAGCTGCATACTTTTCCCCGTGGGGCTGCTGCTCCGGAAAAAGAAAAAATTCTTCAAAAGTTGGGCCCCAAGAATTGTGCTGCTTTAGGCAATGGGAGAAATGATATCCCCATGCTAGCAGCAGCCCAGCTTAGCATTAGTATTTTAGGAAGTGAAGGGGCACACGGGCCTTTGCTATTGGCTTCTGACTTGGTGGTGCATTCCCCCACAGAGGCTCTGGACTTATTTTTAAAACCGGAGCGCTTACGGGCCGGCTTGCGCGGGTAGGTAATATGAAGCTAATGGATAGAAATGAGGGAGAATATTGCAAAAGAAATTTATACCGGTGATTATCGGGACAGATGCTTTTGGTTATTTTTGGAGCCGCTCTGTTTATGAAGCATATGGAATCAAAAGCTATCTCGTTGGTAAAATCAAAATGGCTCTAAGTAGTACCTCCACGTTTGTGGAAGATATCGAATATAGTGAAGGGGATTTGCAGGAAACAGAAATTTTTGTTTCCCTGCTTCAGGCGAAAGCTAAACGCTTGCGGGCGAAATATCCCCATACGCCACTCATCTTAATTCCGACTTATGACCATTATGTCCGCTTGACGATTGAAAATGCAGAAACCTTAGCAAAGGACTACCTTTTTCATGTGCCTGATGCAAAGCACCTGGATACCTTTATGTTAAAAGAAGACTTCTTTCATTTTGCTAAGGAACATGATTGGCCGATTCCCAAAACAAAAATTACCGAAGCGGGCGAGGCTTTAGATGTTTCGGCTATTGGTTTTCCTTTGATTGTGAAACCTTCCGATGCGATTAGCTATAATAAAACTTCCTTTCCTGGTAAGGAGAAGGTTTACTTTGTTCATTCCCAAGAAGCTCTTGAAGCCATTGATCATAAAATTCGCGAGGCAGGTTATCGGGGCACGTTAATTCTTCAGGAGTATATACCAGGTGATGATCATTATAATTACGATATGCACTGCTATACCAATCAGGCGGGGGAAATGACCTTTATCACTTTCTCTCAAGTTCTCCTTTCAGAACCGCAAGCTACGGCAGTTGGCAATATAGCAGCACAAATTGTTCGCTATGAGCCTGAAATGATGGAAAAAGTCAAAGGTTTCTTCCAGGAAATTGGCTACCATGGCTATGCGGATGTGGATCTGAAAAAAGACCCACGGACCGGTGAGTATAAGATTTTTGAAGTCAACATGCGAGTCGGACGATCAGGCTACTACATTGATCAATTAGGTGGCAGTATTGCCAAAACCTTGATTGATGACTTGCTTAATGAGGCTCCTCCAGTGCAGGAAACAAAATTTATGAAAGGTCCCTTCCTTTCCACTTATGTCCCCATGGGCATTATTCAACGGCATGTGACCGATCCTGCCCTTAGAGAAGAAGCTATGGCCTTAAAGAAAGCGGGCAAGTGGGGGAATCCGATGCTTTCCAAAGCCGATTTACCCCTAGAACGGCGTCTTTACTTAGCTCTCCGCGCGATGAATTACTATCGCAAATTCCGTCACGGGCAGGCACATTAATTTTAAGCGGCAATGGCCGCTTTTTTTCTTGGCCAAAACTATCTTTCTAAGCGCTTTTGCTATATAATTATAAGTGTAGATTACTTTTTTTAAAAATTTTAGTAAAGGAGCAGAACAAATGGTCAAAAAGTTAGACTCAAAAGGCGTGCTGCTAGTCTTGGGGGCGATTCTTGGCTTGGGCATGGCAACTTTGGCTTATTTTGGTAACCCAGGTAATATGGCGCTTTGTACCGCTTGTTTTATTCGTGATATTATGGGGTCTTTAGGCTTCCATCAAGCACCCCCCGTCCAATATTTCCGTCCAGAAATTGTGGGCATTATGGGTGGGGCTTTTCTAAGCGCCTTGTTCACTAAGCGTTTTGAGGTCACCAGTAGCAGTAATCCTGGTTTAAGGTTTTTAGGCGGCGTCATTTTAATGGTGAATGCCCTTGTTTTCTTGGGCTGCACCTTGCGGATGCTGATCCGCTTATCGGCAGGGGATTTGAGTGCCGTATTTGGCCTGGTCGGCTTTGTGGCGGGGGTTTACTTGGGTGTGCTTTTCCTCAAACGAGGCTTCAATTTGCCGAAAGCAGCGCCCACTGCACCGCTTAATGGTTCGATTTTACCGCTTATTATGGTGCTTCTCTTTATTCTTTTCCTGGTGGCCCCGCAATTTTTCCACTTCAGTGAAAAAGGTCCCGGGAGCATGCATGCCAATATTTGGCTCTCCTTGGTGGTGGGGGCCCTGTTTGGCGTCATTGCCCACCGAACACGGCTTTGCTTCTCGGGGGCGACGCGAAATATTCTCCTTATGAAGGATTTCAAATTAGCCATGCCTATTTTTGGCATGTTTGTGGTTTTACTCATTTATAACCTTGTGTCGGGTGACTTCCATCTGGCTAGCTTTGGCCCCATTGCCCATGCTCAAAATCTCTGGAACGTTTTATCGATGTTTGCCGTAGGCCTCGCCGGGGTCTTGTTCTCGGGCTGCCCTGTACGCCAAGTCGTTCTAGCAGGCAGTGGGTCAGGCGATGGGCTCATGACAACGATCGGTATGATGATTGGTGCGGCTTTGGCCCACAATCTTGGCCTGGCCTCTCAAGCGGCTAGTCTCAAAACGGCGACGGAAGCGGCCTCGCCGGGTGGTCCCGCCCTTGCAGGGAAGGTTTTTGTCCTTGTTTCTATTCTGCTCCTTGTGGGCTTAGGTTATTACTTCTCCGGTCGAAAAAATAATGTCGCTTAGTTTTAAAGTCTTCCTTTAGCCGTAGCTTGGGCTGCGGCTTTTTTGATGGACTCAGGGGCTCTCTTAGAAGAGGTGCACTCCAATAGGTGAGCTTATCATTTTTAAAAAAACAAAGCTTTGCTATAATGGAAAAAATAGAAGGAGGGGAGCTTATGTGTACCGCTATTGAAGTTACCTACCCCAAAGGAGCGATTTTGGGGCGAACCATGGATATTCAAGCCCCAGTCAGCTACCAAGTGTTTTACCAGCCCGCCACTTATTGGGCAGCAGATAATTTGCTAGGAGGAATTTATAAACGCCGTTATCGCACGCTGGGTGTGGGCTTTCGTCGGATGGATCCTTTAAAGGATGGCGTTAATGACTATGGCTTGGTTGGACTCACCAATGAATTTTTTGGGTCAAAACTGTACGCCCAGGCTCCCAAGGCTGGTTATAAGAACATGTCCAGTTTTCATTACCTGGGCTATGCCTTGTCTTATTACCGTAATATCGCTGAATTACGGGCTGACCTCCCGCATATTCGGCTGGCCAAACATAATGCCCAAGGCGAGAAGGTGCTCTGCCCTGATTTTCACTATATGTTTACGGACCGCACGGGGCAAACTATCGTCTTAGAGCCTAAAAATGGGGAATTGCTCGTTTACGACAACCCCTATCAAGTGATGACCAATGCGCCTGCTTTTCCTAAGCACATTAAGGCCTTGGAAAAACTCATCGATCTGAACGACTTAAAAAGGTTTCAAAGTGCCAAGCGCCTGCCAGGAGGCTATGATCCGAAATCGCGCTTCATTCGTGCTTTTTACCTCACCCAAATGCAAGTCCCAGCCCAAAGTAAAACTGAAGCCTTAGGACATTTCTTCCGCATCATGGGAACCGTCGCCTTGCCCAAGGGCTTCTTCCACAATCAACAGTTTGATGCTTACACCCATACCCTCTACACTTGTGCTTACAGTACGAGTGAACCCAGTTTGTATTTGCAAGGGACCCATGCCCCGACTGTCCAAGCCTATCGCCTTGCTGATATTGATCCCCAAAAAGGCCGGCAAATCTGGACCATTTCCGATCAGTTTAAGGCGCAAAGGATAACGGAAGCTTAAAGAAGCAATTAACTTGTCATCAGTAAGTTTAAAGCCTATAATGAATGTGTTTGAAAACCTAGTCACTTCAGAAAGGAAGATTAGTTTGGGACAATTTGCCGATTACCTTAAGGACTCAGAAAAGAAAATGGGAGAAGTTGCTAAGGACAGTGAATTTATTCCTGATTTCTTAGGCCTACTGGACAAAGTAGACCGTGACGTTCTGGACTTCAAAACACAAGAAATGATTTACCTCGCTTTGGCGATCGCCTTACGTTGCGAAGGCTGCATCATTACCCACGGCCAACGGGCAGCAGAAGCTGGTGTCACTCTGAAAGAAGCCAAATCTGTTATTGAAATTGCCACGATGATGCAAGGAGGTCCCGGCCTCTCTTATGGGGTTAAAGCCTACCAAGTCATGAAAGAATTCGCTTCTGATAACTAATTTTTTCCTAGGGAACAAGTAAGAACGAAGCAAGAGCCTCAAGACGTTAATTTTCTAACGCCTGGAGGCTTTTTTACTGGAAACAGATTAATCGTCATTTTAAGAGGCTTATGCTATTCTACGAATGAGAGAAAATTTAGAAAGGTGATGATGATGGGTAAATTGGTGGATGGCAAATGGCTAACAAGCCAAGAAATGCGTGACCAAGATATTGATGAGAGTAAGATTTCTGGTGGGGTGACGGGCTGGCTGGTTGCTGAAGGCGAGGAGGCCCCTGCAGGCCATAAGGCTTTTCCCGCCGAAAAAGATCGCTACATTTTATATATTTCCCTTGGCTGCCCCTTTGCTTCCAGAGCAGCGATGGCCTATCAATTAAAAGGCTTAGACCAGGTCATGGACTTGGTAATTGTGAATCCGAAGCAAACGGAAAAAGGCTGGTCATTTGCAAAAGGGGATCGGGTGGATAAGGATCCGGTCATGGATGCGGACTACCTGCACGAAATCTTCATTCATGCTGATCCCAATTACACGGGCCCAGTGACCGTGCCCTTACTTTATGACAAGAAAACCGAGCAAATCGTCTCCACAGAATCAGTCGACCTGGTTAAAATGTTTGATACGGCATTTGCTAAAATGCTACCAGACACCATCTCCCTCTATCCCGAAGGCCAGGAGGAGGCCATTGCGGATGCTTACCAGGAAATGCTACAGCCTGTCGTCTTTGGGGTTTATGCGGCTGAGCGCATGGATAAGCAGAAGAAATATGAAAATGTAGTTAAGCGCCTCTTCCGGAAATTGGATGCTTTTGAGGAACGTTTAGAAAAGCAAGCCTACCTCTGTGGGGAGTACTTTACGGCGGCAGATATCTTTCTTTTTGTGACGTTGATTCGCTTTGACGCGGTTTACTATACGCTCTTTTTGTGCAATTTAAAGCAAATTAAGGACTACCCTCATTTACTGGCTTGGCTAAAACGCATTTACAATATGGACGGCATCAAAGAAACGGTCGACTTTAACCATATTAAGGAGCTCTACTACCTTAATCCTGAAGATGAGGAAAGAGCGCGTATCCCGCTAGGGCCAGATATGTCTTACTTAGATGAAGAAGCGTAACCAAGAGCTAGGCTTGCTTTTCTCGGGCAAGCCTGCTAATCTTTAATACTGTAAAATAGCTTGAGAAAGTAGGTGCTTAAGTGGTAGAAAATACGAAAAAACGTGTCGTTCTCGGGATGAGTGGCGGGGTGGATTCGAGTGTTGCCGCCTACCTCCTCCAAGAGGCCGGCTATGACGTTATTGGCCTCTTTATGAAAAATTGGGACGAGGAGGATGAAAATGGGCATTGCACGGCCACAGAGGATTTCCAAGATGTGCGGGCAGTGGCCGACCAGTTAGGCATTCCCTATTATACGGTCAATTTTGAACAAGAATATTGGGACCGCGTTTTCACGTATTTCCTAGAGGAATACAAGCGCGATCGGACCCCTAACCCCGATGTCATGTGCAATAAGGAAATTAAATTCAAGGCTTTCTTAAACTACGCAGAAGCACTAGATGCGGATTACATTGCCATGGGCCATTATGCCCGAGTGCGCCGCGATAAAAATGGCCATACCCATCTGCTACGCGGGGTGGATAGCAATAAGGACCAGACTTATTTCCTGAATCAATTATCACAAAAGCAATTGAGCCGGGCCTTATTTCCTATTGGTGAATTAACCAAGACCGAAGTGCGGCAAATTGCAGAAGAGCAGCAATTGAAAACCGCCCATAAGAAAGATTCGACCGGGATTTGCTTCATTGGTGAACGTGATTTTAATGAATTTCTCAGCCATTACCTGCCGGCGAAACCAGGTTTAATGAAAACTCTGGAGGGTGACGTGATGGGCGAACATCATGGTCTCATGTACTACACCATTGGCCAGCGGAAAGGCCTAGGTATTGGAGGGACTAAGGCCGGTAATGAGCCTTGGTTTGTAGTCGGGAAAAATATAGCCGCCAATGAACTTTACGTCGGCCAAGGCTTCCATCATCCTCATCTCTACGCCGATTACCTCTTGGCGAGTGATATTTCCTTTACCCAGTCAGAGTGGCCCAAGCTCCCCTTGACCTGCACGGTAAAAACCCGCTACCGGCAAAAGGACCTTAAAGCCACCCTCAGTCTAGAAAAAGAGGGCGTCTTGAGGGTAAGCTTTGCAAAGCCGGCCCGGGCCATTACTCCTGGCCAAGCCGTTGTATTCTATGACGGTGAAGAGTGTTTGGGTGGCGGGACGATCGATGCCGCCTATGCCCAGGGTGAAAAACGCCAATACCAGTAAAATAAGGAATAGTATTGTTATTAAAGCACCGGCAAACGGTGCTTTTGTGTTAGAATAAAAGGCAGAAGAAAGGGCGGTTATGATGGAAGAGAGCTTTATCATTGGGGAGCTTGCGGCGACTTATTTTGTGAATGAGAAAAACTTCTACCGGGTGATGCGTATTCACATCGAAGAAACCAATACCCTTTTTTCGGAGAAGGAAATTGTTGTGACCGGTCATTTCGCCAGTATTCAAGAGGGCATGTCCTATAAATTTATGGGCGAATTGGTGACGCACCCCCGCTACGGTGTCCAATTCCAGTGCCAAACCTATGAGACCGTGCAAATTACGAATGAGGACGGCCTGATTCGCTATTTATCTGGGCCTGATTTTCCAGGCATTGGGCAAATTTTAGCGAGCCGCATTGTCAAACAATTGGGCGTTGAGGCGATCGAAACAATCCTTAATGATTCCAAAGCCTTGCAGCATGTGGAAGGCCTCAGTCGTAAAAAGCAAATCATGCTCTGGGAAAATTTGAAAGCCAAGCAAGGCAACCAGGAGATTTTTATTCAGCTCGCTAAATTAGGCTTTTCCACGCCACTGGCGGCTAAGGTTCATGATGTTTACGGTGGGGAAACGTTAGAGCGTTTGCGGGAGAATCCCTACCAACTGATTCGCGATGTGGAAGGCTTCGGCTTTAAGCATGCCGATCAATTGGCGGAAAAATTAAACCTAGCCATGGACAGTGCGGCCCGGATTCAAGGGGGCCTTTACTATTGCTTATTAGAGTATTCCTACCAAGCGGGGGATACCATCATGTCCCAAGGGAAGCTCTTAGCCAAAACACAGGCCCTATTAAATGGGGCATTTACCCCAGGCATCAGTGAGGCTGCCATCGCAGCGGAATTAGCGGCCTTAGTGGAGCAGGGCGAACTGAAAAGAAAGGGTGAGCAAATTGCCCTCCCTTGGCTCTATGAAGCTGAGGAGACGATCGCTCGAAAAATTCACTTGCTTTGCCAGCAAGATGCCTTAAAAACTTACCCAAAAGCCAAAATAGCTAGGGTCTTAGATGATTTAGAAGTCGAATTTAATATGGATTACGGGGCCGAGCAACGCCAAGCGATTGCGGAGGCCTTGGGCAGTAATCTCTATATTCTCACCGGTGGGCCAGGGACGGGGAAGACGACAGTTCTCCGAGGCTTGGTCGAGTGCTACCGGCGTTTGAATGCCTTAAGTGATGGGCAAATGCAGTCCAGCGAAGAACCCATTTTGCAATTAGCGGCTCCCACCGGCCGGGCGGCCAAGCGGATGAGTGAGGTGATTGGCTATCCGGCGGGGACGATCCACCGCCTGCTTGGTTTAACGGGGGAGGAGGCTTTTCTTCAGGAGCCGGATAAAACGCTCGGCTTAGAAGGTGAGCTTTTGATTATCGATGAGGTATCCATGATCGATACCCAACTCATGGCCCAGCTTCTGATGGCTGTGCCCCCTTACATGCAAATAATTTTAGTGGGTGATGCCGACCAGCTGCCCTCCGTCGGTCCGGGTCAGGTTTTACATGATTTACTGGCTTTTGGCCAAGTGCCCAGCCGGCATTTAGAGGAGATTTACCGGCAAAGTGATGACTCTACCATCAGTTACTTAGCGCGCGATGTGCGTTTAGGCCACATCCCTAAGGATTTGACCCAGCGTTACGGGGACCGATCCTTTATTTATGCCCATAAGGAGCAGTTAAACAGCCTGCTCCGTCAGGTGAGCCAGGCCGCCGTGAAGAAGGGCTACCAGATGTGGGATGTGCAAGTCTTGGCGCCCATGTATGCGGGCTTGAGTGGGATTGATCAAATTAACCAAGAGCTCCAAGAGGCTTTGAACCCTAACCCAGACGGCAAACGCCGGGAAGTGAGCATTTTTGAGCGGATTTTTCGCGTTGGGGATAAGGTGCTACAACTCAAAAACCAGGCTGAATTGAATGTGTTTAATGGGGATATTGGCCGCATTGTCGCCATTTTTTATGCCAAAGAGACGGAGAGTAAAACTGATGAAATTGTGGTGGCCTTTGATGATGATCTCGAAGTCACTTATGGCCGCTCGGATTGGAATCAGTTGACGCTGGCCTATTGCACTTCCATCCATAAGGCCCAGGGCAGCGAATTTCCGATTGTCATCCTGCCGCTCGTTTCAGCTTACCGGCGGATGCTTAAGCGTAATTTACTCTATACGGCAGTTTCTAGAGCGAAGCAGGCCCTGATTCTTTGCGGCGAGCCACAAGCCTTTGAACAGGCTGTTTTAACGCCCGATAATGGACGCCATACCCTACTGCTCCATTTCCTTAAGGGGAAGGAAACGTCCTTCGATGAGACGGCCGAAAGCAAAGAAAAAAGAGCAGGAAGCTCGGGGACAGAAGGGCGGGAGGAAGCCCCTGCTTTGACCCCAGGGGCAGGAGGACCCAGCCCAAAACCAAGTGCTGGACCGCCGCACTTGACCCCCAGGATGGTCGCTCAGGGGAGTATTGACCCTTTGATCGGGATGGAAGGCCTCTCCCCCTACCAGTTTTAACTAAAAGTGCCAATCGCAAAAGACTTTGTCCGAAAAATACGCAATTTTGCTTACACTTTTTTGGGTGAAAAAGCTAGCGCGCTTCGCTTGCTTTACACTCAGAAACGGAACGAACTCTACGGAAAGATCAATTCAATTTTTTTACCCAATTAAACCTGAGGCAGATTTTTTCACATTCAAGCGGTCGTTCATTCCATTTCTGAGCGTTTTATACATTACTCTCTCAGAAGGGTTTGTTTTTTACGAAAGAGATAATAATTTTGAATGAGCCAAGGATGAGTGAGGGGTGGAATATAGGATTTTCGTTGTTTCCTTTCCGGAACTTGAAAGAAAAAGAAGCTTAACTAACGCTGGGTATGATTATAAAGCGGTTCAGAAGAGAGTAAATGAATTAATTTAATAGGAATAATAAGGCCGGATAGATTTCTAATTTAGGAGTTTATCAGGCTTTTTTAATTTTTAGAAATATACAAATAAAAACATTTCAAAATGGTATAATATATTTAATGATTTAATGTTTGGAGTGCGAAGATGAAAAACAGCAAAAATTTCAATCTTTTTTTAATGGATGGAGAAGTTACGGGAAGAATAAAGTGTACTTTATCAAATTGGACAGGCATTGCATATAAAATTCCAAGGACGTATCTTGATAAATGTAAAGATAGACTAGATTTAAAGCAAAGTGGAGTATATTTTTTATTTGGCAAGAATGATAATGGGGATGACGAAGTATATATAGGTCAAGCTGGTATAAGGAAAAATGGTGAAGGTGTTTTATTTAGAGTAGCAGAACACTTAAAAGATGAAATTTATTTTTCTGATGCAGTTATGTTAACAACACAAAACAACTCATTTGGGCCTACAGAAATTTCTTATTTAGAGAATAAATTTACTAACATGGCTATCGATGTAGATAGATACAAAGTAAGAAATGGAAACGACCCAAACCCTGGGAATGTAACGGAAGAAAAAGAATCAGATTTAGAAGATTTTATAGAGTATTCTAAAATGGTTCTTGGTGTACTAGGGTATAAACTATTCGTTCCTATAGTTGATAGAACACCAAAAGAGTCAAGTGAAAATAATGGCGATAAAGAACTATTGCTATATCTTTCTAGAAAAAGTGGTAAGTCAAATAGATTGATAGAGGCAAAATGCAAAAGAACAGATGAAGGTTTTGTAGTACTAAAGGATAGTATGATAGAAATTATAGATTCTACTGCCATTCCAAAATCAATTAAGGAGCTGAGAAAGGAATGCATAAATAAAAATGAGATTATTGATGGTAGAATAAGCAAGAACTATTTATTCAACAGTCCATCCTACGCAGCTGCCTTTGTTTTAGGAACTAACGCAAATGGGAAAACACATTGGAAAACTGAAAACGGTATGAGTTTAAAAGACTTAGAAGAAAATGAAATGAAGTAGTAATAACAGGTACGAGACGATATGCGATTGCAATATCGTCTTTTTTTATACCTTTTAATGGTTATAACAAGAGGGTGTGCAAAACTCTAAAATAATGGTTATAAAATTCACGTATTAAATTGTATCCAAATATAAAGAGTTTGAGATCCAGCTCCTTGGAGTAGCGTTCATGTGGTGGGATAGCCTCTAATCGATATAATTGATTCGCATGATTAGCGAATAATTCTTGTTGGTAAGTTTCAATAATTTGAACTCGAGTGCGATGGGGAAGATAGGCCTGTTGGCCGTTTTGATCAAGTAAGCGATACGTTTTATTTTTGTATTTAATGGCGTGACCGCGATCGATGACTCGCTCATTAAAAATAGCTAGAATATAATCGAGATTTTGACCTTAGTGTAAAATTATGCTCGGTAAGACTTGAAAAATAAAAAAAGGACATCTATCTTTAAGTTGATCAAAAAAAAGAAAGAAGATGTCCTCATGAATGATATTATCACAGATATTCTAAAAAAGACGGAAAATTGCTCATCTTTAGGTGACTTTGAAGATCTTGTTTATCCGATATTAAGCAATTTTTGCTGTGAATGTCTTGCAGCGGTTTTCACTCAACTTGATCAGCAATTAATTCAAAGATACCAAGCCGAAGGCTGGAAAATTGCTCGCTATGAACCACGCACACTATGTTTTATGTTTGGTGCCGTCACTTTTAGACGCTGTCGGATGAAAAAAGAAGGTCACTCTAGCTTTCTTCCCCTAGATTTGTGTTTAGGACTAGAAGCAAGAAGTCATCTTTCTTCTCAGGTCAAAGAAAAAATTGCCCAGCTTTGTACGAAGCAAACTTTTCGTGCGACTGCAGAAGCCTTCAATGCTTTAATGCCTTTTAGTATTTCGCATCAGACCGCACATCATATTGTTCAAGAAATTGGGCAAAAAATTTTAAGCTTTGAGAATAAAAAAGCAGAAGAGAAGGAACTGGCTTACTCTCAAAAACGATCCGTTCCTTTTCTGTACATTGAAGGGGATGGGGTTTTAATCACTAAGAAGAAGAAAAAAGGGAAAAGGACAAAACATCTTCAACTACACCGTGTGACTCTCTATGAAGGCGTCGATCGATCCACTTCGCGGCATCAACTTATTCAAGCTCATTATTTTTCTTCTGTTCAATCTAGTGCAGCCCTTCGAGAAAAAGTTAGCCGATTTCTTAACTCCTACTATGATTTACATCAAACGATTGTGATTTCTAATTCGGATGGTGGCAGTGGTTATACGGAGGAAGATTTTAACGAGATGATTGGGGTATGCCTTCGGCATGAACATTTCTGCGATAAATTTCATGTCATTCAAAAAATCAGAACGCGCCTATTTTTTGATCATAAAATACGTCAATTGGTCATTAAAAAAGTGAAGGCTTATGATTTCGAAGGAGTTCAAGTTACTTTGGAGACCTGTGAAAGTCGCTGGCACCATCATCAGGAGTTTTTGGCTGAAATTGAAGCTCTAAGAGCTTATCTTCAAAGGAATTGGTTACTCATTAAACCAGCAGAGCAGCGAGGCTTACCAAACCATTTTTCCGGTGGCGTTTGTGAAGCAGGCCATCGGCTTTATACTTATCGCATGAAAAAGCAAGGACGAAATTGGACCCGTCAAGGCGCAGCAGCAATGGCTGCCATTATCACCGCTCAATCTAATCATTGTTTTGAAGAAGCTGTTCGATCAGATATTGAAGCTAATACAAGCCCATTTATACCCGAATATCCAGGGATTGTTAGGGCAATACTATGTCACAGGCCGCAACAAAGTTCTTGTGGTGCCCATCAGGGCACGATTCCAAGTGAAGTGTCAAGCAGTATGGTCGGGAAATTATACCATACATTTTGTTAGCTGCTTCGCCAAAAGACACGGAGTGCGTGCTAAAGACCTGCGTTAGCAGTGTTAGCAGGCCGTCCGTATATCTGGCTCTCGGAGTGCCGATAGGGTGAGCGTAGCGAGGCCTATCCAACGACATAGAGCCAGAATAGGACGGTCAGGCGTAAGCTTCTATGAAGCGTAAGCCGGTGCCACTGCTTTTCAACGCAGCGTCCTTTAGCACAAAAACGAAGTGACTTTTGAATAATTAGATACGAGATAGAGTTCTTTATGATTGACCGAGCATTGCTTGACACTAACGATTTTGACTAGAATCTAGATCTACGCAAGCGTTTATGCTATCCTTAATGGACAATGCGAACTGATGATTATACGTTGGAAGGTATGCCATTAGGAAAGCATTGGCTTGTTCAACGCACGTAATATTTTCCAGGCGCATTTCGTTAATTAATCGATCTTGGAAGGTATTAAACAGACGTTCAATACGGCCTTTGGCTTGAGGAATACTGGTCGTATCCAGCGCAATGCCCAGCGTTTGACAAGCATAACCATATTGAGTCAGGACTCCACCGTCAAGATTGGGGTCTTGGCTTTTTTTATAAGCGAAGATCGTTCGATTATCGGTTAAAATGCGGACGGGAATGCCATATTGTTGAATAAATTGTTCCGTGACTTGATAGTAGCCTCGTAAGGTTTCTTGTCGATCGAAATAAGCCCCCACAACTTGACCTGTGGCGTCATCAATAGCCGCATGAAGGTGATATTTCTGATCACCAAACCAGCGGTGTTCGGAAGCATCCATTTGGAAAAGCTCGCCAAAATATTTTTTTCGTTCACGGGTGGGATGAGCACGTTCGGCTGGAATAAGAGGAATAGAATTGCAGGTATCTTCTGCACGGGAAGACGTTGATAAGGGCGTCTTTTTTTGTTTTTCGCGTTCTTTTTGAATTTGACGCTTCACTTTTCGGCTGGTTCTGGGCGTCATGATGAGATGGTCGCGAAATAGTGTCCGTAAGGTCGTGTAAGAGACCCCAATCCCTTCAAAGGCGAGTAACTTTTCACGAAAATGCGTCAGATTAAACCCCTCATATTTAGTTTGATAGAGTTCGATGATACGTTCTTTCACTGATGCGGCAATGGTTGTCGTCGGTTGTCGACCTGCATTGCCATGGCGGAAACCTCGGCGACCTTGGGTCTGATAACGACACACCAGCCGCTGAACTTGTCTCGCGCTGAGGTTTAATTTGGCACAAGCTCGAGCTTTTGAAATACGGTCATTCACTAGATCTTTAATCACGTCGTAGCGATACTGTTCATTCACGGTTAAATACTCCTTCATATCTTGATCCTCCATAAACTAATAATTATTATTTTACCAGTTTATGGACATTTTCATTTGTTAATTAAGTAGACAATATCATTTGTGAATGACACATGAATGACACCAGTTTTAACTAAAAGTTGACACGGCTCTATTTATTACTTATAATTAGGACGTTCTAAACCTGATAGGCCATCGTGTTTTCCTTAGCGAGAATGGACGGTGCAAGCATTCAACAAAACATGGCTCCCTATCAGTATGTGAGTGAAAGCTCACCGCACTCGCGATAACAAGGATGGAGAGGTAATATCAAGTGATATTACAAGTAAGGTGGTACCGCGTCAGGGCGCCCTTATTTGTAAGATCACTTTTTATTTTTTATGAAAATTCCTGATGGAGGATGAGATAATGAAGGCATTAACCAGTCGAGATATTAGAGAGCGTTGGATTGAATTTTGGGAGAGCAAGGGCCATGACTGCCTACCGAGTGCTTCCCTCGTGCCTGAAAATGACCCGACCTTGCTTTGGATTAACTCCGGCGTCGCGACGTTGAAGCATTATTTGGATGGGTCAGAGATTCCTAAGAATCCCCGCATTGCCAATGTGCAAAAATGTATTCGCACGAATGACATTGAAAATGTTGGTGTGACTGCCCGCCACCAGACCTTTTTTGAAATGCTGGGGAACTGGTCCATTGGCGATTACTATAAAAAAGAAGCCATTGCCTGGGCCTGGGAATTATTAACTGATGAAAAATGGTATGGCCTGCCAGGCGAGAAGCTTTATGTCACCTACCATCCTGATGATGACGAGAGCTTAGCGATTTGGCAGGAGGTCACGGGCTTGGGTGATGAGCACTTCATTCCTTTAGAAGAAAACTTTTGGGATCTCGGGGCTGGGCCTTGTGGGCCTTGTACGGAAATTTTCTTCGATCGGGGGAAAAAGTACCAAGTGCTCGCTGATGATGATCCTGAAATGTTCCCAGGTGGTGAAAATGAGCGCTACTTGGAAATTTGGAATATTGTGATGTCCCAATACAATCATTTACCTGATGGGACTTATGAGCCCTTAAAGCAAAAAAACATTGATACGGGGATGGGCTTAGAGCGTATGGTGAGTGTCGTCCAAGATACGAAGACCAACTTTGAAACGGACCTTTTTGTCCCCTTGCTGAAAGCCATTGAAAACCTGACTGATCACCAACGCTACGGTGAAGATAAAAATTTAGATGTATCGTTTAAGGTGATTGCTGACCATGTTCGGGCCGTAACTTTTGCGATTGGCGACCATGCCCTACCTTCCAATGAAGGCCGGGGCTATATCCTGCGCCGTTTGATTCGTCGGAGTGTGATGCATGCCCGGCACCTTGGCATTCACCGCGCCTTTTTAGCAGACTTGGTTCCCATTGTGGGAGAGATTATGGGCTCTTACTACCAGGAAATTATTCAGGAGCAAGCTTTTATCCAAAAAGTGATTGCTGAAGAGGAGAGCAAATTCCAAGAAACAATCGCGGAAGGGGAGGAGATTTTACGAGGCTTAATGGCTGGCTTTAAGGAGGCCGGCCAGGAAGAATTGCCCGGCGAAGAAGCCTTTATGCTCTATGATACTTTTGGCTTTCCCTTGGAATTAACAGCTGAATACTTAGAGCAGGAAAAAATGCGAGTTGATCAAGCCGGTTTTGATAAAGCCATGGAAGCCCAACGCGAGCGCGCCCGGCAAGCCCGGGGCCAGCAAGGCGGCTTAGCCGTTCAAGCGACGGCCTTGCAAGACATTACGAGCGCTAGTGAGTTTGTGGGCTATGAGCATGACGAAGCTTGGAGTGAGATTAGTGACCTGCTTGATGGCGATGAATTTGTGCAAGTTTTACATGCTGGCGATCAGGGTTACCTACTCGCTTACAAAACCCCTTTCTACGCCGAACGTGGGGGGCAAGTGGCTGACACAGGAGCTATTTATGATGAAGCGGGTCAATTGCTGGCCAAGGTCGTGGATGTCAAGCACGCTCCTAATGACCAAAATGTTCATGAAATTGAAGTGGTCAATGAGCTGCACGTCGGACAAAAAATTCAACTGGTCATTGATGCCCACGAGCGTGAATTGATTCGCCGCAATCACACCGCTACCCATTTGCTGCATGAAGCCTTGAAGGAAGTCTTAGGAGAGCATGTGAACCAAGCGGGCTCTTTGCTGAACGCTAATTACTTGCGCTTTGACTTTAATCACTTTGGCCCTGTAAAACCGGAGGAAATCCTGGCGATTGAGCGCCTCGTTAATGAAAAAATCAGTGAAAATATTCCGGTGAAAACGCTGCTGACCGATGTGGAGACGGCGAAAGCTGCAGGAGCCCAAGCTCATTTTATGGATAAATACGATAAGTTTGGCCATGGGCAAGTGCGCTTGGTCGAAGTAGGTGACTTCTCCAAAGAACTGTGCGGGGGAACCCACGTTCGCCGTACCGCGGAAATTGGCCTCTTCAAGATTACCCAAGAAGGAGGCATCGGTTCCGGCATTCGGCGGATGGAAGCTCTCACGTCAGACCAGGCCTTAGTTTATATGAATGACAAGGAAAGCCTCTTGGAAGAAGTCAAAGGGGAGCTTAAAACCATTGAAGATGGGGCTGTCCTTAGCCGGCTTAAGCAATTAGAAACGGAAAGAGATGAATTAAGCCGGCAAATTGAAAGCCTACAAGCTAAGGCCAATCAAGCGGCCGCCAGTGAAATTTTTGGCGATGTGAAAAAGCATGACGGCATCTCTTATATTGCGGAAGCCTTGGAAAATCGTGATATGAATGATTTACGGGCCATCTATGATGACTGGAAGCAAAAAGAACCTTCGGAATTATTGCTGTTAGCCACGGCAAAAGGCGAAAAAGCCAATTTACTGGTTGCCCTCACTCCCGAGCTCATTGAGGCTGGCTATAAGGCGGGCGATGTGATCAAACGCCTAGCGGCTATGGTTAACGGGGGCGGCGGTGGCCGGCCTGACATGGCGCAAGCGGGCGGTAAAAATCCGGCTGCCATTCCGGAAATGCTGGCTTCTTTGCCTAAAGTTTTAGATGAATTAAAGTAAAGTAAAAGTTTCAATAGTTGTACATTCAGCCTATTTTGGGTAGAATGGAAGAAATAGAGATGAGGAGGTGCTGGGATGAGTGTGAAAGATGAAACTGTATTGTTTCGATTTGATGAATCCAATGAACGCGATGTGCGGGAGACTTTAGAGATTGTCTACCAAGCGCTCGTGGAGAAGGATTACAATCCGATTAATCAGATCGTAGGTTACTTGTTATCCGGCGACCCTGCCTATATTCCTCGTCACAAGCAGGCAAGGAACTTAATTCGTTACCATGAACGTGACGAAATTTTAGAAGAGCTGATTAAGTACTACATGGAGCATACGCATTAAGATGTATGAACGTGTTTTAGGTTTAGATGTGGGCAGTCGGACGGTAGGGGTAGCGGTGAGCGATCCTCTGGGTTGGACTGCCCAAGGTTTAGAAGTGATTCCCATTGCAGAAACAGAAGGAGACCTCGGCTTAAAACGTTTAGGAGAATTACTCTCGCAATATGCGATTAAGCGCGTGGTGATTGGCTTGCCCAAAAATATGAATAACAGTCAGGGCTTTCGAGCCGAAGCTTCCCAGGCTTATGGAGCAGCTGTTCAGGAAAATTTTTCGGTCGAAGTCATTTACCAGGATGAGCGCTTAACAACAATGCAAGCGGAACGTTTCCTTATTGAAGAAGGCAATGTTAGCCGTCAGAAAAGACGTCAAGTCATTGATAAATTGGCGGCTGTTTTTATTTTGCAAACTTACCTTGACCAGCAAAGTAAAGGAGAGACACATGGCAACAACGAATAATGACCAAATTACAATTGTCGATGAAAACGGCCAAGAACAGCATTTTGAAATTCTTTTTACCTTTGAGTCAGAGGATTTCAATAAGTCCTATGTCCTTCTCTATCCGGAAGGAACGCTGGGCTGTGACGAGGTTGAGCTGCAAGCTTTCGCTTATGTGGAAGATGAAAATGGGGAAGAAGGTATCCTGCAAGCCATTGAAACAGACGAGGAATGGGATATGGTCGAAGAAGTCTTGAATACCTTTATCGAAGAAAATTAGTGCAAGCAAGCTTCTAGAGAAAGGGGGTTAGCCCTTGGCAAAAGAAAAATTAGGACGACAGCTAGAACCCGGTCGCGCCCCAAAACGGGGCTTGAAAGTGACGATTATCATTTTTAGCCTCTTACTGTTGTTGGCCTCAGCGGGGACTTTGGGCTTTGGCCTAGCTGGCTTTAAGGCCTACCGAACCGTCCACACAGAAGACCAGGTGGTCACGGTTAAAGAAGGCAGTGCGGTAGATGATGTCGCCAAGCAATTAGCTGAGGCTGATGTCGTGAATAGTTACTTCCTTTTCAAGGTGTACTTGCGTTTGGAGCACTTCAATCAAGTTCAAGCTGGGGAATACGAATTTCCGGCCCAGGCTGACTATGAGGAAATTCTAAATATCCTAAAAGAAGGTGGCCGTGCCAATGCCGAGGCTCAGCTCACCATTCCCGAAGGAGCGGATATTGAGCAAATTGCTGATTTGGTGGGCCAAAAAACGGCCTATTCTGCCAAAGACTTTAAAAAAGCGGTGCAGGATCCCAAGCTTTTCCAAAAATTACTAAAGCAATATCCAGATTTGCTCACAGACGTTAGCGAAAACACGGCCGTTCGCTATAAGTTGGAAGGTTACTTATACCCGGAAACTTACCAAGTGGCAGAAAAGAATTCCTTGGAGGATTTAATCAGTCAAATGGTCGCTGCTTCGGCGAAGATTGAAGAGCAGCATGCCAGCGCCTTAAAAGACAGTGACTTAAGCTGGCACGAGCTTTTAACCCTAGCTTCCCTCATTGAGGCCGAGGCGAGTCAGGATGAAGATCGGGCCATGATCAGTGGCGTGTTTAGAAATCGTTTGGCCCAGGATATGCCCTTGCAATCGGATATTTCTGTGCTTTATGCTTTGAATAAGCATGATGCCTATGTCACGGTAGAAGATACCGAAGAGGCCTCTCCCTATAACTTGTACCAGCATGCAGGTTTAGGGCCAGGGCCCTTCAATAATCCGGGCCTTAAGGCGATTGAGGCGGCCCTAAAACCCAAAGCTAACGATGCTTTATACTTTGTGGCTGACCTTAAAACTGGAAAGGTTTACTACTCCAAAACTTATGAGGAACATTTACAACTCGTTGACCAGTATGTGAGTCCAGAAGTGGCGGAGGAAGTTAGTCAAAAAGAAAAACCCGAATAATCACATAAGCAGTGAGCTGACGAAAAGGAATGCCCAATTTTGGGCGTTTCCTTTTGTTTATTCAGACTTAAAGTAGCAGTTGCAAAAATTTGAGCAACGTGCTAACCTATTGCTATTAGCTTGTAAGAAAAATATAAGGAGGGATCTTATGGTTGAAGAAACCTATCCCATGACATTAGAAGGCAAGGAACGCCTAGAAAATGAATTAGAAGATCTGAAAGTCAATAAACGCCCAGAAGTTGTGCAAAGAATTAAAATTGCCCGCTCTTATGGTGACCTTTCGGAAAACTCGGAATATGAAGCCGCCAAAGACGAGCAGGCTTTTGTGGAAGGGCAAATTGCTAAATTAGAGAAAATGCTGCGCTATGCAGAAATCGTTGACCCAGATGCCATTAGAGAAGATGAAGTATCGATTGGTAAAAAGGTCACCTTTGTGGAATTACCGGACGGGGAACAGGAAGCTTATACCATTGTAGGTCGGGCGGAAGCTGATCCTTTGAGCGGTAAGATTTCTAATGAATCACCCATTGCTAAATCCCTCTTGGGCAAGCATGTGGGTGATGAAGTGGCTATTGAAACTCCTGGTGGCGGCTTTAAGGTCCGCTTAGTGGGAGTCGAACGCGCTTAAAAGGAACGGCTGACCCGTTCCTTTTTTAGACTTTGAAGCGAGGTTACCATGGGGATTTTGTCACAGCTAATTTTGTTTATGCTGCTGTTTATTTTAGGTTATGGTTTTTACTTGCAATGGTGGCTTTTGCCCTTGTTTTTTATTGGCCTAGCGCTCTTAGCTTTATTGCTATGGCCACATAAAGGAGCTGGGCTGGGTCAAAATTCAGCTGTAAAAACCTTGCTCATTTTTCTAGGTATTTTTTTAGTCACCTTAAGTTTCGTGTTACAGCCTTATTTTCCCCTAGCTCTACTTCTGAGCTTACTAGGGCTTTGGCTTTGGAAGCGGAAGAACCTAGTCCAAGGAAAACGCCTGCAAGCTTATTCACCCCCTCCCCAAAAGAACAGGTGGCTGCAGCTTAGCAGCTGGTTTGGCTATCATTATCTTGAGGTGGCCCCAAAGTCCGACTTACCTGCCGATGTTTCGCTTTTTGGCGAGCGTTTGGTGGACCTTTCCCCCCTATTACTTAGCCCAGGCCAGCACAATTTAAGCTTTTTACAGGTGTATGGCCGGCTTAAAATTATTGTGCCGCCTGGCTTAGGGGTCGAAGCTCGCATCCATGGCTTTCGGACGGTGGTTGCTTGGCAAGATGAGCAATATGGTTTAAATAATAAAATGCTATATTTGACTCATCAAGCTGCCAAGGAGCAGCCCCTGGTGGCCTTGCAAATTTACCAATTGTATGGGGATGTCGAGGTGGTGTTTCTATGATTTGGCGCCGGCTCTGGCTGTTTTTCGTGATGAATTTGCTTTTAATACTCCTTTTTGGCCTAAGTGTCCTCCATTTTTGGCCCTTCCCCCTCTTTGGCGACCTTGGCCAAATGGCTTGGAAACGTCTAGTCTGGTATGGCCTCCTGTTCTTGGCCTTGGCTTTAGTTTTTAGCTTGCTGCTGGCGGGGGCGACCTATTACTTGCTCTACCATGAGGAGGAAGCCTTTCGGGTTTGGCTAAATCGCTTAAAGTCGACAGGTCAAAATAACGCAATCGGCCGCTTTGCCCCGTCGATATTTTACTTTAGTCCCGCTGTGAATGAGGAATTAGCCGCCTTAGCCCAAGTACTGGAAGACCTGCGCTTAAAGTTGCGGGAGCAAAAATTAAGAAGGCCCAGCTTGACGGAAGCCAACCAAAACAAAGATCAGCTTATCTGGGAGGAGCGCCACCGGCTGGCCCGTGAAATTCATGATTCGGTGAGCCAGGATCTGTTTGCTCTGACCATGCTTTTAGGAACGATGGAATTACTTGATCCTGAAGATAAGCAATACCAAAAAATTGTTCAGCAAGTCGGTCTGCTAGCCCAGCAAGCTCAGAATGAACTGCGGGCCTTACTTCTTCATCTTAGACCCGTTGGCTTGGCTGAGCGTGACTTGGCGACGGGGTTTCGTGTCATAATAGTGATAGAGGCAAATAGTTATGTAAATATAAGGAGTTCAAGACTTCTACCAAAGTTTAAAACTCAAAAAATAAATAGTTGGTGTGCTGCTTAGAGTATCCATTTCAACAATGGGTATTGTAAATAGCATACCAATAAAACTAAGGATTCTTTAAAGAGTCTTATTTTGTGATGAAAATTTAATATGTAAATCTCAGACGATAGAAAATCAAAAATTCTGTCGTCTTTTTTATTTCACAGAAAGGAGGTAAGGATGAATTTTGATTATTTTTATAATAGGCAATCTGAAATGTATAACTTCATTAGGTTACCTATGGTATTGATGGAAGATGAGATTTTTGAGAGCATTTCTATTGAAGCTAAAGTTTTGTATTCATATATGCTTAATCGAATGGGTCTTTCATATAAAAATGGCTGGATAGATGAAGATGGAAAAGTCTTTATTTATTACACAATTGAAAGTATAAAAGATCAATTTAATTGTGCAAGTGAAAAAGCAAATAAATTAATAGCCGAACTTGATATTAAGTCAGGAATAGGACTGATTGAAAAGAAAAGGCAAGGACTTGGAAAGCCTAACAGAATTTATGTTAAAGACTTTATGAGCATATTTAATAATATGGAATTAAAAAATCAAGAAGTTCGAAAAACAAAATTCCAGAAGTTCGATAATCGAAATTCAAGAGATTCGAATATCGAAAGTCAAGATTTTCGAAAATCGGAAGGTAACTATAACAATATTAGTAATAATGAGTTAAGAAAGAATGATTTTAGTAAGGGACAAAAGCCTTATGGAATATATAAAAACATATTTTTAACTGATGAAGAATACAAGGACTTAACAGATGAGTTAGGAAGCAGAATTAGTGAATATATTGATAGGCTGTCGTCATATATGAAAGCAAATAACAGAGAGTATCAAGACCACAAGGCAACGATAATCAATTGGTATCTTAATGATCAGGGAAAAAATATTAATGACAATTCAACAAGAAAAATGAATTACGATATAGGAGAGAGTTTATGAAAAACTTAAAAGATTTTGTATTAAGAGAAAATGATATTGAAAGAAATGGAAATATCTATTGCAAGGTATGCGGTAAAAGAGTTGATGGAGAATTACTTGATCTTGGATTTACAAAGTTTATTCCAAGAATTAAATGTGAATGTGAAATAAAAAGAGATAAGGAAAATGCAGAAAGAGAAATATTAACGAGAATATCATCGCTAAAAAGAGATTGTTTTTCATCGCCAAACCAACACCAATATACTTTTGAGAGATTCTTAAATGAAAAAGGTCAAGCTTACAAGGTTGCTTACAATTATGCCAAGAGTTTTGAGCAAATGAAGAAAGACAATGTTGGACTTTTATTTTATGGAGATGTTGGCAGTGGAAAGACTTATCTTGCTTGTTCTATTGCAAATGAATTAATTGAAAGAGAACAAGTTAAAGTTAAGATTATGAATTTATCTCAGGTTATAAATCAAATACAAAAATCTGCATTTAAGGTTGATTCAAATGAAATTATAGATAACCTATCAAATATTCCTTTGTTGATTTTAGATGACCTTGGAATTGAGAGGGATACATCTTATGCAAGAGAGCAAGTATATAACATTATAAACTCAAGATACTTAAAGGGTAGGCCGACAATTTTCACTACAAACTTATCATTGGAAATTATTCAAAATCCTAATATTGAACTTGAGTATCAGAGAATATATTCAAGAATACTTGAAATGGCAATACCAGTTAAAGTTACGGGAGAAGATTTTAGAAGAAAAATCCATCAAGAGAAGTTAAGAAAATACAAAGAGTTACTTTTATATGGAGGTGGAATAGATGATTAATGAAGAAGTATCTAGGTCGAGTCTTAATCTTGAAGTAAGACTTGCAAAAGCAACAAGTAAAGCAATTCTTGATGCCTTAAAGAAAGTACACAAGCAAATAGAAGAACAAGGAGGCTTGAAAAATGTAATAAAAAATAATGGAGAAGAAGTAAAGCTAAAGGATATGGTTAAAAAGGGACAGTTAGAAGAAATTAATCTAAAAGATCCTGAGTTAAAAGAACTAAAGAAAATTTTAAATAAACACGGAGTGAAGTTTTCTGTTATGAAAGATAAGGAAACTGGCAACCACTCTGTGTTTTTTCAATCTAAAGATATAAAAGTAATGGAACACGCCTTTAAAAAAGCAGTTAAGGCTTCTGAAAGAAAGGCCGATAGAAAAGATTCAATAACAAAGACAATAAATAAGTTTAAAGATATGGCTAAGGACACCATCAGCAAAGATAAAGTTAAAAATAAACATAAGGAGCAAAGCTTATGATAAGTAATTTAAAAACATTTGAAAATAAGAATTTTGGGAAACTCACTGTTATAGAAAAAGACGGTGAGTTTTTCTTTATAGCTAATGAAGTAGCAACTATGTTGGGATATGTCAATCCGAGGAAAGCTGTTTATGACCATGTAGATGAGGAAGATAAGGGTGTAACGAAATGGAACACCCCTGGAGGAATACAGAATATTTCAATAATTAACGAATCAGGATTATATTCGCTTATCCTCTCATCAAAACTACCACAAGCAAAAATATTCAAAGCTTGGGTAACCAGAGAAGTCTTACCAAGTATTAGAAAAAACGGAGGATATATAGTAGGGCAAGAAAAGAAAACAAATGAAGAGCTACTTGCAGATGCAATTCTTGTAGCCAATAGAATTATTGCCGAGAGAGAAGAAGAAATTGACGAATTAAGACCAAAGGCAGACTATTATGACAAATTAGTAGATTATAATCTACTTACAAACTTTAGAAATACTGCCAAAGAGTTAGGAATACCACAAAATCAGTTTATAAGTTTTTTAATGGATAAGGGATTAATTTATAGAGATAAGAAAAAGAAGCTCTTACCTTATGCAGATAAGAATAAGGGATATTTTGAAGTAAAAGAATGGATTGATCCACTAGGTACACTTGTAGGAATACAAACATTTATAACACCAAAGGGAAGACACTACCTACTAATTTTATTAGATAGTGAAGGTTTCTACGATGAATAAGATATTAGAAGCCATTCTTTCTGATATTAAAAACCTAATTAAAATAGACAACCCAAAGAAATTTATATTATCAAACATTCCCTATCTATCATTCTTCTACATTGGAAATATCTTTTCTAAGCACATCAATTCTTATGTAGGAGGAGATATTATTGATAAAATAATGGTGGGAATTTCTGATATAGGAACTTTATCTTATATACCAAGCCTTAATCCAAGGGACTTGTTAGTAGGTATTTCAGTTGCTGGTCTTGTTAAGTTAATTGTTTATAGCAAAGGAAAAAATAAAAAGAAATATAGGCAAGGTAAAGAATATGGATCTGCAAGATGGGGAGAAAGCAAGGATATTGCTCCATACATTGACCCTAAGTTTGAAAACAATGTTCTTATAACTAATACTGAAAGACTTACAATGAACTCAAGACCTAAAAATCCTAAATATGCTAGAAATAAAAATGTATTAGTAATAGGTGGTTCTGGATCGGGTAAAACAAGATTTTATGTAAAGCCAAATCTAATGCAAATGCACTCTTCTTATGTAGTAACAGACCCTAAAGGCACACTTGTGTTAGAGTGTGGAAAAATGCTTTATGAAAATGGATATGACATAAAGATTTTAAATACAATAAACTTTAAAAAGTCTATGAAATACAATCCATTTGCTTATTTGAGAAGTGAAAAAGATATTTTAAAACTTGTCCAAACAATTATCGCCAACACCAAGGGAGATGGAGAAAAGGCAGGAGAAGATTTTTGGGTAAAGGCTGAGAAGCTATATTACACTGCTCTCATCGGTTATATCTATTATGAAGCACCAGAAGAAGAAAAGAACTTTAAGACACTTTTGGATATGATTGACGCAAGTGAGGTTAGAGAAGATGACGAAACCTATATGAACCCAATTGATAGGCTCTTTGAAGCTCTTGAAAAGAAAGATCCAAGTCATTTTGCAGTTAAGCAATATAAAAAATATAAGCTGGCAGCAGGAAAAACTGCTAAGTCAATTCTAATATCTTGTGGAGCAAGACTTGCACCTTTTGATATAAGAGAGCTTAGAGAACTAATGAGCGAAGATGAATTAGAACTCGATAAAATTGGAGATAGAAAAACTGCTTTATTCGTAATAATATCAGATACAGATGATACCTTTAACTTTGTAGTTTCAATAATGTATTCTCAACTATTTAATTTATTATGTGACAAGGCAGATGATGTGTATGGTGGAAGACTTCCAGTTCATGTTAGGTGTCTACTTGATGAGTTTGCAAATATTGGTTTGATTCCTAAATTTGAAAAACTGATTGCGACAATTCGTTCAAGAGAAATATCAGCAAGCATAATATTACAAGCACAATCTCAATTAAAAGCAATCTATAAAGACCATGCAGATACAATAGTTGGTAACTGCGACTCTACACTCTTTCTAGGGGGAAAAGAAAAAACAACAGTAAAAGAATTATCTGAAACCTTAGGAAAAGAAACCATAGACCTATATAACACATCAGAAACAAGATCCAACCAAAAATCTTTTGGTCTAAATTACCAAAAAACTGGTAAGGAACTTATGAGCCAAGATGAAATAACTGTAATGGATGGTGGTAAGTGTATATACCAACTAAGAGGAGTAAGACCTTTCTTATCTGATAAATTTGATATTACAAAGCATAAGAATTACAAGTTGTTGGAAGATTATGATAAGAAGAACTTGTTTGATGTTGAAGAGTATCTAACAAATAGAGATAAGGTAAAGTTAAAATCTAGTTATAAAATAAATAGGTTAAACATTTGATTTTACGGAGAAAGCAAAATGTGTGAAAATAGAAAATCATCTTTAATTATATTAAATATAAATGGTGAGCAGTTTATTTTGGAAAGTGATACAGAACTCACAAGGGATAAGAAAAATTATATTGAAGCAATATGTGAGACAATGTACGATGAAAGTAATGAATGGTATAAAGATATATATGATATGTCCCCATATGATATAGCTGAGCTATTTGAAAAAACAGTAAAAGAAGAAGTAGGAATAACTGTTACATTTAAAGCGATAGACCTTGAAGTATCTATTTTAGAAGACTAAAAATCTGTTATAAATAGGCGATAGAAATTAAAAATTCTCAAGGTAAATATCATCAAGCACAATCTTAATTAAAAGCAATCTATAAAGACCATGTAGATACAATAGTTGGTAACTGTGATTCCACACTCTTTCTAAGGGGAAAAGAAACTATAGACCTATATAACACATCGGAAACAAGATCAAATCAAAAATCTTTTAGTCTAAATTACTAAAAGACTGGCAAGGAACTTATGAGCCAAGATGAAATAACTGTAATGGATGGTGGTAAGTGTATATACCAGCTAAGAGAAGTAATGCCTTTCTTGTCTGATAAATTTGATATTACAAAGCATAAGAATTACAAGTTATTGGAAGATTATGATAAGAGAAACTTATTTGATGTGGAAGAGTAATTTAAAGCAAAAAGGTAGGACTGAATTAAATGGAAATACAGTGATTACAAGATTGTAATATTTACTGTTATAACTACACGGACGAGGGTATATTTAATACAATAGAGCTATATAAGTTAGAATTTATGAGGGTGTTTTTATGGAAAAATTTAGAAAAATGTTAATATATTTGATTATAATCAGTCTTGCATTTTATCTAGCGCCATTTCTTATTATAGATACTGGAAGTGGTATGTTCATTTTATTAATTGCAACTCCAATTATATGCTTAATTGTTTCATTGATTTATGGAATGAAAAATTCGTTTAATTGGTTATTTTCTTTGTTTGTTATGTTGTTATTTATACCGACTATATTTATCTTTTACAACGATAGTGCAGCTATTTATATATTGGCATATGGGATAATTTCAGTAATTGGTAACTTTATAGGAAGTTTGCTTTTTGAGAAAAATCAATAGATTAAAAAATTCCAGCTTGCAGAGTTAAACAATTAAATAAACGTTCAATAAACACAATAGATGATAGAAAAGCGTAAAGTTATTCTATCGTCTTTTTTTATACTCAAAATTAGGAGATTAAAATGGTAAGGATAAGAAGTCCCACTTAAAAGAATTTAATATAAGACATTTAGCGATTGAATTATAAGTTCAGTCGCTTTTTTAATTGAAATTTATAGATTAAGGAGAAGAAATTAATGGATAGAGAAATGATAAATATTAATGCAAATTTAGTTGAGGAAGCTGAATTTTCAGAATTTGAAAAAGATGGAGAAAGTGTTCAAGTAGCTAATTTTGCTCTTGTAAAAAAATATGGAAAAGGCAAAGAATATACAAATTGCTCAGTATATGGAGAAAAGGTAGAAATTGCAAAAGAATTTGAAAAAGGAGATCTGATCCATGTCTTTGGATATTTCAAAGAAAACAAAAAAGGAGATAAGGTCTACAAGAATTTTATAGTTAAATCACTAAACAAAATAGAAAATAAGAAAGAAAACGAGGAGGAATAATATGGAATTTTTTACAGCTGGAGTTGGAGTTTTAAAAACACTTGTAACTGCAATTGGTGCAGGTTTAGGAGCATGGGGAGTTATTAACTTAATGGAAGGTTATGGTAATGATAACCGTGCGACACGTTCATAAGTAAAAAGCTTATGCACTAAGTCGAAGGACTGAAAGTTCAAAACTTAGGAGAACTGGCAATCTGATAGGTAGAATGACGGGGTAACGCCCTGAAATGCCTACACTGATACTCCGATTGGCAATGAAAATTAGACTATTTCATTGTCAAAAGCTCGGTGAAGTCGGCAGAGAGTAGCCGTAAGACTGATATTAACATCAGCCACGAAAGCTGTTCAGAGGTGGACGGTGCTACCTATATGTCGGGTGTCGAATACGCATGGTGAGAATGTGTATACCAAAGCACTGACGTACTTCCGAATGTAAGGGTCTAAACGTTTGAATTTGCCTAACGGCAATTCCCATCAAAGATGGGGTGTTTGTGGATGAGTAAGAATGGTTGTTATGAAAATCCATATATCGTTACAGGCGATATGGTGAAAACTAAACACAGGCTTAGAGGAAGAACCTAAACGTATTCAAAGATAAGATTGTCGGAACGTGGTAAGCCAAGAGCATGGAAGCAGTCTAATGCTAATGAAGTGTTGAATGGGAAAATGACTGAAAAAAAAAAAAAAAAAAAACAGCATATAACCATTCTTTATCTCGGTGAAAGTGGTGGCACAGTACCTATGAAGCGAAAATAATAAGTTCGTGGAGGGATAGCCACCAGTCACATGAAAGTACAAGAACTGAAATTAAGACAAACACAGCTTCGAGTATGACAAAGAAAATCAAATCCGAAAGGAGATGGTGACTGTGTCCACTTCGAAACAAACACTGAAACAAAGCAAAATCCGTTATACGGAATACTATGACTTGCAAAAAGTCCTTGATGATTTATATGAAGATAGCGGTAATAATAAAGTATTTTCAAATTTAATGGAGTTGATAACTTCAAGAGAAAATATTAAACTTGCCTATCGTAGTATAAAAGGGAACAAAGGAAGTCATACGGCTGGGGTAGATGGCAGAACAATAAAACATCTATCAAGGCTAAATGAAGAAGAATACATTTCTCTCATACAAAAACAGTTTCATTGGTATAAGCCACGCCCTGTAAAGAGAGTGGAAATGCGAAAGCCTAATGGGAAAATTAGACCTTTAGGAATACCAACTATTGTAGATAGAATTGTACAACAATGTATCTTGCAAATATTAGAGCCGATATGTGAAGCCAAGTTTCATGACAGTTCCTATGGGTTTCGACCTAACAGGAGTACGGAACACGCTATTGCAGAATGTGCAAGACTAATGCAGATACAGCACTTACACTATGTAGTCGATATTGATATACAAGGATTTTTCGATAACGTATATCATGCAAAGCTCATAAGGCAGCTTTGGAATTTAGGAATCCATGACAAAAAGTTACTTTGTATCATTAAGGAAATGCTTAAAGCAGATATAGTTATGCCCGATAAAAAGGTAATTACACCAACAAAGGGAACACCACAAGGCGGAATATTGTCACCGCTACTATCTAATGTAGTCTTGAACGAATTAGATTGGTGGGTTTCATCTCAATGGCTGACAATGCCTACGCATTATCCATATAAACAGAGAACGAACAGTCAAGGAACAGAGATAAAAAGCCATACTTACAGAGCTTTAAGAACAAGCAACCTAAAAGAAATATACATTGTAAGGTATGCTGATGATTTTAAGATATTTTGCCGTAATTACTACGATGCAAAAAGAACCTATCAGGCAGTTACAAAATGGTTGCAAGACCGATTAAAACTAAATGTGAGTGAAGAAAAATCTAAAATAACAAATCTAAAACAAAGGCATTCGGAGTTCTTAGGATTTAAGCTTAAGGTTAAACCAAAAGGCAAAAAGTTTGTTGTACAGTCGCATATAAGTGATAAGGCACTGAAAAATGCAAAAGAAAATATTTCTAAATGTGTTGCGGATATAAAAAGACCTGCAAACGAAAAGGAACAGTACAAAGCAATAGCCAAGTATAATGCCACTGTTTCAGGCTTGCATAATTACTACCAAATAGCAACAAATGTAAGTTTGGACTTTGCTAAAATAGCCTTTCACATTAAAAAGCAGATGAACAACAGACTTGATATTAAAACCAGTGGAATGCTAAACAAAGGATTTATCAAAGAAAAATATGGAAAAAGTAAACAGCTTCGCTTCCTTAATGGACATCCGCTAATTCCAGTTGGATATATTAGGACAAAGGACGCAAAACACAAGAAAAAGGTTGTAAATAAATACACTGTAAAGGGCAGAGCTTTTATTCATAAAAATCTGAAAATCGATGTAGATACACTTGTTTGGTTGATGAGACATCCTGTACTTGATAAGAGTATAGAGTTTGCAGACAACAGAATCTCGCTCTTTGCAGCTCAATATGGCAGATGTGGGGTAACAGGTGTAAAACTTACACCAAACTATATACATTGCCATCACAAGATACCGCTTGAACAAGGCGGTACAGACAGTTATAGCAACTTAATTCTTGTTACAGAAGCAGTTCATATACTTATCCATGCAACAAAAGAAGATACAATCCAAAAATATATAAAAGAGCTTGGCTTAACGGTCAAGCAGATCGAGAAATGTAATAAGCTTAGAAAAATGGCAGGATTGCCACTAATTTAGAAAAAAATAATTTGTTACGAAGTGTGTAAGTCTTAGTTAAAACGTGAAAATCTTTCTTGTGATGGAACGCCGTGTGCGGTGAAAGTCGCATGCACGGTGTGAAGTGGGGGAAAATCCGGAGATAACATCAAAGGATTACCTATCACTATCTGGTGCTAAATCTCAAGGTATTAAGCAGCTTATGGCTGGTGGGGGAATTGTACTAATCGGTATCAAATTAATTCCACTACTTGCAAATGCTTTAAATTAGGAGAAAGTCTATGTTTGGTATCTTTGACAAGCTAACTGAATTTTTTAAGGATATGCTACTCGGAGGTATCAAAGCAAATCTTGAGTCCATGTTCTTAGATATAAATGACAAGGTAGGAGTTATTGCAACTGATGTTGGGAAGACACCAATGGGTTGGAATGGAGAAGTATATAACTTTATAAAAAACATTAATGATAATGTAATTGTTCCAATAGCAGGTCTTATCATAACAGCAGTTTTATGTATTGAACTCATAAATATGGTTATGCAAAAGAATAATATGCATGATACAGATACTTTTGAGTTTTTCAAATACATTATAAAGATGTTTATAGCAGTCTACCTTGCAAGCCATGCCTTTGAATTTTCAATGGCAGTCTTTGATGTGGCACAAAATCTTGTAAACAAAGCGGCAGGGGTAATCACTACTTCTGCCACTGTTTCAGGAGATCAGATAGTTGCAATGGTTGATACATTAAAAGAAAAAGATGTTGGTGCATTAATAATGATATTAGTTGAAACAAGCCTTGTAAGGATTGCAATTCAATGTATATCTTTAACTATTACCTTAATAGTATATGGGCGTATGTTTGAAATATATGTCTACTCATCAGTATCATCCATACCATTTGCGACTATGGGAAATAAAGAATGGGGTCAGATTGGAACAAATTATATCAAGGGACTTTTTGCCTTGGGACTACAAGGTTTGTTTTTGATGGTATGTTTAGGTATCTACACCGTTTTAATAAGAACGGTACAGGTTACAGATATTCACGCAAGCTTGTTTAGTATATTAGGATATGCTCTACTACTTGGACTTATGATGTTTAAGAGTGGAACAGTTGCAAAAAGTATTATGAATACACACTAGGAGGAATAAATGTTAAAAAAGAAAAATTGTGCTTTATTGGGACTAGGAATTTTATTGGGAGGAACTTATGAAATCTTAAAAGAGAAAAAAAGAAATGAAGAGATTAGAAACTTAAAGAGGAGAATAAATAGACTTGGAAGATGTCACAATGAATTTGTTATGTATCAAGGAGAATACAATGACAGAAATGAAGAAAAACAAGAAGAATTAGAAGAAAGAATTAGCTACCTAGAAGAAGAAACAACATCTAATTATGACCATATACTTGAACTTTCCAAAGAAGAAGTAGAGGGAGATTAAAATGGCGTATGTACCAATACCAAAAGATTTGGACAAGATTAAAACAAAGGTTGCCTTTAACTTAACCAAAAGACAACTTATAGGTTTTTCTGTGGCAGGACTAATTGGCATACCAACCTATTTATTTATGAAGAAATATCTACCTAATGATGTTTCTATTATTGTAATGCTAATAGTAACCCTGCCAATCTTTTTTATAACCTTATATGAAAAAGACACCTTAACTTTTGAAAAATATTTTAAATTTTTCTATCTTCATAAATTTTATCAACCAGCTAAGAGAATAAGAAAGGAGGCATACCTTGAAGCAAAGAAAAAAGCAAATCAGCGACTTAAATCTAAGGGAAAAACAATTAAAAAAAGACCGAAAGGAAGTAAGAAGGCTAAAAACAAAGAAAGATCCAACAAATAGTCTTCGAAGTGTACTTTTAAAGAAAGAGAAAAAGAGATTTACTGTTGAGGATACAATTCCATATATAAGAATGTTACCAGAGGGCATTTGCCAGTTAGATGAAAAAAATTATTCAAAGACAATTTCATTTCAAGATATAAATTACCAGTTGGCATTGGAAGAAGATAGAGATTTAATCTTTAACCAATTTGCCAACTTTTTAAATTCTTTTGATCCAAGTGTCCACATTGAACTTTCATATGTAAATCAATTAGGAAGAAATAGAGACCTACAAGATGCAATTAAAATTGCTGATAAGGGAGACTTCTATGACGATGTAAGAAAAGAGTTTAGGGAGATGTTAAAGCTTCAACTTGCAAAGGGAAATAACGGACTTAAAAAGATGAAGTATATAACCTTTACCACAGAAGCTGATAACCTAGAGCAAGCAAGAGCAAAGTTAAATAGACTTGAAGTGGATATTTTATCTAACTTTAAATCTATGGGAGTAAGAGCAGAGAGCCTTGATGGCGAAGAAAGACTAAGACTCGTTCATGATATGTTAAATCCAGACAAAAACTTTGATTTTTCATATAAGGATTTGAAGAAGAAAGAGTCTACAAAGTCACATATAACTCCCAATATCTTTAATTTTGCACCAGCAAATAATTTTAAATTTGGGAAATTCATTGGAGCAGTAAGTCATTTTCAAATACTTGCAAGCGAGTTATCAGACAGAATGTTATCTGAGTTTTTAGATATTGATGACAATATTTATGTAGCTTTTCATATAGATGTAGTTGAACAAGCAGAAGCTATTAAACTCATTAAGAGAAAAAATACAGATCTAGATAGAATGAAAATTGAAGAACAAAAGAAAGCAGTTCGAGCAGGATATGATATGGATATTATCCCTTCAGATATAAATACTTTTGGGGCTGATGTTAAGTCCATGTTATCTGACTTACAGAATAGAGATGAAAGGCTCTTTGTAGTTACCATAGTAATGATGAATTTTTCTAGGACTAATCAAAAGTTAGAAAACACTATTGCTCAAATCTCATCAATTGCTAACAGACATAATTGTCAGGTAAAAAGATTATCTCACCAACAAGAGCAAGGACTTGTTTCTGTCTTACCTCTAGGAGTTAACCAAGTCGAAATAAAAAGATTTTTAACTTCATCATCAACGGCAGTTTTTATGCCTTTTACAACAGAAGAGCTATTTATTGATTCGGCAAATTCTTTGTACTATGGATTAAATGCCCTTAGCCAAAACTTGATTATGGCAGATAGGAAGAAACTAAAGAACCCTAACGGACTAATATTAGGAACACCAGGTTCTGGTAAATCTTTCTCGGCAAAAAGAGAGATGGCAAATGCAATTCTTGTCACAGATGATGATGTAATTATTTGTGATCCTGAAGGCGAGTATTCAAACCTTGTAAAACAATTTAATGGAGAAGTTATTAAAGTTTCGGCAAAATCAAAGGACTATCTAAATCCATTAGATATTAATATGAACTATGGAGATGGGGACGCACCTTTAAAGGATAAGGCGAACTTCATAATGTCTATGCTTGAACTTGTAGTAGGAGGATCTGGTCTTACTGCTGCAGAAAAATCTGTTATAGATAGGTGTTTACCAAAGATATACCAAAAATATTTTGAAGACCCCAAACCAGAAAATATGCCTATATTAGGAGATTTATACGATATGCTCCTATCCCAAGAAGAGGGAGTTGGCAGAAAACTAGCAACAGAAATGGAAATTTATGTTAAGGGAAGTCTTAATGTATTTAATAATAGGTCAAATGTTGATCTAAATAGGCAATTGCTCTGTTTTGATATAAAAGAGCTAGGAACACAACTTAAAAAAATAGGTATGCTTGTAATTCAAGACCAGGTTTGGAACAAGGTTTCCCTTAATAGAGGAAGCAAGTCTACAAGATACTATATAGATGAGTTCCACCTTTTATTAAAAGACCCACAAACTGCTTCATATTCAGTAGAAATCTGGAAAAGATTTAGAAAATGGGGAGGTATTCCAACAGGTATAACTCAAAACGTAAAAGACCTTTTAACAAGTCAGGAAATTGAAAATATCTTTGACAATACAGACTTTGTTCTAATGTTAAATCAAGCATCTGGAGATAGAGATATTCTTGCTAAGAAATTAAAAATATCGCCTTATCAGTTAAACTATATTACTAATTCAAACGCAGGTGAGGGACTCTTATTCTTTGGGAATACTATTGTTCCATTTATTGATAAATTCCCTAAAGACACCATGTTATATAAGCTAATGACAACAAAACCAGAAGAAGCTAAGTAGGTGTGATATGGATAAAAAACTAAAAAAAGATTTTCAAAAGAAAATTATACGAAATAGGGACGCTCCTGAAAAGAATGTAGATAGTAAACTTGTTCATTCAGATGATTATACCAATAAGATTATTAAGACTAAGGATAGGTTTGGAGATAAAATTTCAGAAAAAGAATCTAAACTTATTCATGAGAATGTATTAGCTAAAGATCAAAAACAAAATAAGCTAAAAGATTTTCAGAAGGCTAAAAACAAGGAAAGAATTAGAAAAGAAGTTTTAGATAATAAGGATAAGGCTGAAGAAACAAAACAAGCTAATTTTGAAATAAGGACAGATGAAAGCTTTAAACTTGATGAAGACTTAGATGTAGATATCAAAAAGGTAAATTTTGATAGTGAAAACAGTAGAAATATTAATTCTAATAAATTAACAACAGATGATATTTCAGCTAAGGCTCAACCAATAAGCAATAAGAAAACATCAAGTAAAAGACAAGTTCTTAAAAATTATGAAGATAAACTTATCCATAGTAAGGATAAATTCCAAGACAAAATTAACGAGAAAGAGTCTAAGAGAATCCACACAAGTGAAGATAAACCTATTGAAGCAAAGAAAAGCAAGAGAATATATAGAAAAGATAAGCTTGTTAAAGATGAAGTAAGTAAGAACGAGAGTAATGCTAATATCGATAAAAAGAAAAAGCATAAACTTTATCAAGAAAAGAAGTTTAAGGATAAGGAAAAAATTTCTAAAGAAATAGATAAAGAAAGTAAGCTAAGCGAAGTTGATATAGATAAAACTTTTGATAACCCTGAGTTTAAAGACAATGATCAAGAATTTATAAAAGATGAAAAGGAAACAAGCCTTAAACCTTCAGATCAAAAGAAAGTTAATAAAAAGAAGACTTACTACAAGAGAAAAAATTATGAAAGTGATAAATTCACTCGAAAGAAAATTGATAACTTAAAAAATGAATCTAAGAAGGCTGCAACGAAAGATTCTAAGAATGCACAAGATGTTAAAGACTTTATCTCAGATAAAAAGATTGGAGAACTTGAAAAGTCTAAAAGCAAGCTAAAGGATAATATTTTAAAGAATAAAACTAAAGGAAGTCTATCCTCTGGGGTTTTATTATCTGGAGCTAAGTCTTCAGAGTTAGTGAGAGATTATTTAAGTTCAGGGTCTGATAATACTGGTGTAGAATCTGGAGAAAAGGTCGCTAATGTAAGCTCTAAACTCCAGCATGGAATAAGGAAGTATAAGCTAGACAAAAAGAAAAAGTCCTTAAAAAAGCTATCTAAACTTGATAAAAAAATAAGAAAGAGAAAAAGCAAGTTGGAGTTTAAAAGTGGCTTGGAAGATTTAAAAAAGTCAGACACCTATATAAAGAAAAATAGGTTTAAGAAGTTTTACCAGAGAAAACAAATGAAAAGCATGATAGCTAAAAAGCATGAAACAAGACTTGTAGATAGGGTTAAAAAATCTATTTTAAGTTTAGGTAAGGCTTCTAAAGAGCTAATCGTAAGAAAAAGTAAGATGGTTCTATTTGTAGTAATAGGACTAGGTCTTATGCTATCAATCATGATTGGTGGTGGAAGTGTTGGTATGAGTGGGCTAAGCAATTTAGTAAACTCAGTAATGACAACAACATACCTATCACAAGATACAGTTCTAAGTGAAGTTAATCAAGAATTTTCATCAATGGAATATGACCTACAATCACAAATCGAAAGTGTAAAAACAAGTCATCCTGGATATGACGAATATATCATAAACAAAGAAGGAGAAATTGGTCATAATACCCATGAACTTTTATCCTATATAACTTCAAGATGTGGAGAAGTAAAATCAGCATCTGAAGTAAAAGGAATTTTAAAAGAACTTTTCGATAAGATGTATAAGCTTGATTTTAAGGAAGAAATTGAAATTAGAACAAGAACAGTAGCAAGAACAAGATATGATAGTCGTGGCAATCCTTATACTAGCTATGAAAAAGAAGAGTACGAATATAAAAAGTTAATTGTAACTTTAAAGAAAAAAGAAATGGATGAAGTTGTTAGGGAAATATTTAAAGATTATCCAGACAATGTAGTTCATTATGAAGCTCTTCTTGAAGCTAAGGGGAATATGGGTGATGTTTTTGGATCAGGTAATGGGGACTTAGGAGAAATAGTAGATAATCCAAACTTTGGAAATCCTGGTCTTGCTTTTGATTCAGCTACTGCCAAGGCTCTTTTTAATGAAGCAGAAAAACATATAGGCAAAAGATATGTGTTTGGAGCAAGTGGACCATCTAACTTTGACTGCTCAGGATTTGTATGTTGGTCATTTACAAAGTCAGGAGTAAAAAGAATGCCAAGAACAACTGCATGGAGAATATACAAAGACTATTGTAATCCAGTAAGTCCAAGTGAAGCTCAACCTGGAGATATTATATTTTTCCATTCAACATATAACAGTGGAACACCAATATCTCACGTGGGAATATACGCAGGTAACGGAATGATGATTCACGCAGGAGATCCAATTCAATACACATCAATAAATTCAAAATATTGGAAATCACACTTTTATGGTTTTGGAAGACCAAGATAGAAGGGAGATATTATGTGAACAGAAAACTTATTAGTATTAGAAACAAAAAGAAAAAAATAGAAGAGAAATTGAAAGATTTAAATGCAAAATACAAGGAAATTTGCGATGAAGAAATACAAGTTGAAAATGAAGAAATAATTGTAACTCTTAGGAGGAACAATATTAGCTTGGAAGAATTAATGGAGAAAATCAATGATAGAAAAAGAGAAGAAAAATTAAAAGAAAAGGAGAACATTCATAATGAAGAAATTTAATACGAACAGACTAAGAGCCTTTTTTATGGCTCTTTTATTAGTTTTAACATCAACCTCAACTACTAATGTACTAGCTAAAGCTGATGATACAGATGGTAGTAAAAAAGTGATAGAAAGTTCAATAAGTAAAATTAGTGATTTAGAAAATCAGATCAAAGACTTAAATGATAAGAAACAAGAAGACCAATCAAAAATAGATGAGTTAAAGGGAAAGTTAGAATCTTGCAAAGATAATGGAGAGAAACTGAAACAAGAAAAAGCTAAGCTAGAAGAAGAGATTAGAGATAAAGATAATAAGATTGCTCAATTGAATAAAGAAATTGAGGAACTTAAAAATTCTAACAATGATGAACTAATAGCAGAAATTACTCAGCTTAAAGATGAATTAAAAAGATTACAAGATGAAAATGTAAAACTAAAAGAAGATTATTCATCTACAAAATGGGAGTTAGAAGCTGAGAAAGAGAATACCGATAAAAACGAAAATAAAATCAAAGAAATGCAAGAAAATCTTGAGTCTTTAGAAGAGGAACTTGCAAAGAAGACTAAAGAAATTGAGGATAAAGATAATAAAATTAAGGGGTTGGAAAAAGCTCTTGATGAAAAAGATAATAAGATAAAAGAATTAGAGTCTAAAAAGAAAGAAACAGAAAATTCTAAGTCAGAATGCTTTAAGAAGATTGAAGAGCTTCAAAAGGCTATTGATAGTTTAAAAGAATCTTCTGAAAATACAAAAAAAGAATTAGAAGAGAAAATTAAAGAACTAGAAGAAAAACAAAAAGCTTCTGAAGAAGAAATTAAAAAGCTAAAAGAAGAATTAGATAAGAAAATTGAAGAAGCAAAGAAGTTAATCGAGGAAGCAAATAAAAAAGCTAAAGAAGAACTTGAAAAGCAAGCTAAAGATGAAAAAGAAAAAAATATAAACCAAGACTTATCTAAGAAATTAGATGAACTTCTAAAACTCCAAAAAGAAAATAAAGAGAAGAAAGAAGATAATAAATCTCAAGATAAAAAATGGGACGAACTATTGAAAGCTGATGACAAGAACATTCTAAATCAAATTGATCTTAACAAGATGAAAAAGCAAGAGGAACAACAAGGTAAAAAACAAGTTAAAAATGAAAAAGAATTTGCAGTTTTCCAAGTAGACAAAAACTTTTATAACATTATTAACAAAGATGGTAAGACAACAGTCTATATGGATGTAAAAACTTATGTGGATCAAGGAAGAACTATGATTCCAGTTAGATATATTGCCTATACTCTAGGTTTTAATGTTGAGTATGACAACTCTACTCGTGAAGCCATTTTCTCAAATAAAGAGAATAATATCCTGGCTAAAAAGACATTAAGACTAAATATTGATACTGGTGTTATGAAAGATTCAGATGGAAAGGTCTACAATTCAGATGTTAAGCCAGTTATTATAAATGGAAGAATTCATGCTTCAATTTCAAACATTGCAAAAGCTTTTGGAGCTAGTCATGGGGATATTAAAGATGGTAAAAACCAAACAATAGAATGGGACAATACTAGAAAAGCAGTCTATGTATTTAAAAATGTAAAATAAGAAAGGATAGAAAAATGAATAAGAGCATTAAACGAGGAGTAGCCATAGCGTTACTCCTTTTTACATTTACAGTACCAGCAACTACATTTGCGATGACAAATGAAGGACAAATAGAAAGTCAAAATGAATCAATCTATGAACCACAAAAAGAAGAATTTGAACAAATGTTGAAAGATGATGTTTTTACACCATCAAAAGAAGAAATTCCTTATCAAGATGTTCCAAGAATACCAGGAAATACAAGTGAAACAAATAAGCCTTCAAATAATCCTCCTAAGAAAACACCGCTTGTAAAAGGTGGTAATACAAAGGCAGTAAATAATCTTGCGACACAGGAAAATAAGGCAAGAGGTTCAGTAATTGAAAATGTAGATAGGAATGGAAAAGATATTACACCAAGTGGAGACACAGAAAAAGATAAAGAAAATCCAGTAGATGTAAGACAATTTTTAACATTTCAAACTAAAAGTGGAAAAACTATGCATCTAATAGTGGATCACTCATCAAATCAAGATAATGTAAGGTTATTGACAGAAGTAGGAGAGCAAGACCTACTTAATATGATTGAATCAGAAAATAAAAACACTATAAAGGTTGAAGAGCCTAAGAAAGAAGAAGTGAAAAAAGAAGAGCCCAAGGCTGTTCCAGTAAAAGAAGAAAAGACAAGTGGAATAGGTTCATTTCTAATTGTTTCACTTGTAATTGGAGGAGTAGTAGGAGCAGGATACTATTTTAAGGTAGTTAAAGCAAAAGAAGATAGAATGTTGGAAGACTTTGAAGAAGATGATGAGGATTATATTAGTGAGTCAGAAGATGAATCTGACAATGAAGAAAGTCATGAAGAGTCTTTAGATGAAGATGATGAACTATTATAAGGATATGAAAATTTAATCTAAATTGATTATTTCTCCCGAATATGATACAATATTCGGGAGAAAGGTGGTGCAAAATGAATTCCTATTTAGATCAAATAAAAAATAGAATTAATGATTTTGATAGCAGAAAAGTTTTTATAAACAATGATTTCTTAGATATAGCAGGAAATGAAACTGTTCGTAGAACTTTAAATCAACTAGTTAGTGAAAATAAAATAAAAAGAGTAATTAATGGATTCTATTATAATCCAATATACAGTGAATTAATTGGAGAGTATGAAGCAGTATCAATTCACGAATTAGCACTTGCTATAGCAAGAAAATACAATTGGAATATTGCACCATTTAATAGCACAGCCTTAAACCTATTAGGACTTTCAACACAAGTACCAACTCACTATAAATATATATCTAGTGGCAGATATAAAGAATATAAAATTGGAGATACGGTTTTAGAATTTAAAAAAGTAAATCCAGGAGAAATTGCTAATATGTCTTTGAAGACAGCGACTATAATTCAAGCAATTAAGTCTTTGGGTAAAGAAAATATAACAAGCGAAGTTATGCAAAAGATAAGAGAAAACTTAACTGAAAAAGAAAGAATAGACTTAATGAACGAATCAAAATCAGTGCCAGCATGGATATATGAAGTGATAAGGGAAATTTGTGAGGGTCAAAATGAATAAGTTTTATATAGAAAACAAGGACGATTTAAGAGTTTTAATAGTCAATACTGCAAGAAAGAAAAATATATCTGAAGCAGTCATTGAAAAAGACTATTGGGTTACTTTTATCTTAGACTATCTATTTAATGAAAATAAATGGAAAGAATATTTAACCTTTAAGGGTGGAACATCACTTTCAAAGTGTTTTGGACTTATAGAAAGATTTTCTGAAGATATAGATCTAATCTTAGATTGGCGAGTATTAGGCTATGAAGAAAAAGAACCATGGATTGAAAGGTCAAATACCAAACAGGATAAATTCAATAAAGAAGTTAATGAAAAGACAGAAATATTTTTAAAAGATGAATTATTAAAAGTCTTAGAACAAGATTTAAAGAACTTAGGTTTTGAATTTTCTATAGATAGTATAGATCCACAAACAATTCTATGTAAATATCCTAAAATTTTTGAATCTAATTATTTGACACAAAATATAAGACTTGAAATAGGAAGTCTTGCAGCATGGACACCTGCAATTGAAGTGGGAATCTTGCCGATAATTGGAGAAGCTTATCCAAATGTATTTAAAGAAAAAACTTGCATAAGAACAGTATCAGCAGAGAGAACCTTTTGGGAAAAAGCAACAATTTTACACCACGAAGCAAATAGACCAGAATCTTCTCCAATGCCACACAGATATGCAAGGCACTTTTATGACTTATATAAAATAGCAAATTCGGATTTTAAAAACAAAGCTTTAGAGGATAAGGAGTTACTAAAGAAAGTGACTGAATTTAAAATGAAATTTTATCCTAGGAAGTGGGCAAGGTATGAAGAAGCACTAAATGGTAGATTAAGGATAGTCCCACGAGAGTACCGATTTTCTGAAATAGAAAAAGATTATAAGGCGATGTCAGAAATGATATATGGAGAATATCCAAACTTTGAAGAGATTATAAAAGTTCTTCAAGAATTAGAAAAAGAAATTAATAAGTAAATAGAATTCTCCCGAAAATAATACGATATTCGGGAGAAAAACTTTGAGCGAGAGAGAAATCTTTCGCTCTTTTTTTATTTATGGAGGTATTAATGAAGTTAGTAATAGCAGAAAAGCCAAGTGTAGCAGTTACAATTGCAAAAGTAATTGGAGCAAGAACAAGAAAAAACGGATATTATGAGGGGAATGGATACATTGTTTCTTGGTGTGTAGGTCATTTAATTCAAATGGCAAGTCCAGAAATACACGACGAAAAATGGAAGAAATGGACAATAGATACTCTTCCTATAATCCCAGAAGAATATATTTATGAAGTATCTAAAAGCACTAGAAAACAATATGGGGTTTTAAAGAAACTTTTAAACGATAAGAACATCAACACAGTTATAAATGCTTGTGATGCTGGAAGAGAGGGAGAACTTATTTTTAGGCTTGTATATAATCAAGCTAAATGTAAGAAGAAGATTCAAAGACTTTGGATATCTTCAATGGAAAACAAAGCTATTGAAGATGGATTTAGAAATCTTAAAGACGGAGAAAACTTTGAAGACTTATATAGATCAGCAAGTGCAAGAGCAATTGCGGATTGGTTAGTGGGAATGAATTTAAGTAGGCTTTATTCTTGCATTTACAAGGAAACATACTCAGTTGGTAGAGTACAAACACCAACCCTATATTTAATAGCTAAAAGGGATAGTGAAATAAACCTATTTAAGAAGCAAAAATATTATACGGTAGACCTATCTTATGGAGAATTAAAACTTGTATCAGATAGGATTGATAAAATTGAAGTTGCAGAGCAACTATTAAATCTGCTAGAAGATGAAATAGTTATTACAGAGGTAGAAGATAAAGAAATAAGTACAAAAGCAGATAAACCTTATGATCTCACTACCTTACAAAGAGAAGTAAATAAATATTTTGGGTATTCAGCAAATGATACTTTAAATCTAGCACAAGGTTTGTATGAAAAAAAGCTAATCACATATCCAAGAACAGATAGCAGGTATCTAACCGATGACATGGTTAATACTATGAAAGAATTATTAGAAAGACTTGAAGAAGATTTTAAAATCAATGAATCAAACTTTAAGTCTATTTTTAATTCATCTAAGGTTACAGACCACTATGCAATTATTCCTACTATATCTGGCATTGGAAAAGCCAAAGGTTTATCTGATAAAGAAAGCAAAATCTATAATTTAATTAAGAATAAATTACTTGCTTCATGTTCGGATAACTTAAAGGAATCTAGCAGAAAAATCAGATATGAATATGACAAGTTTAACTTCAATGCAAGTGGCAAGACTGTAATCGATGAAGGTTATACAAAGTATTTAAAGACTTATGGAAAAGAAAGACAAGAAAATGAATTACCAGATATAAAGACTGGAGATAAAATTAAGCTAACTTCTAAAAATATATCTGAGAAATTTACAAAAGCTCCAAGTCATTATAATGAAGATACACTTTTAAAGGCTATGGAAAATGCAGGAGTAGAATCCTTGGATAAAGATATAGAAGTAGAAAGAAAAGGCTTAGGAACACCAGCTACAAGAGCAGGAATTATCGAAAATCTTATCCATAAGGATCTTATAAGAAGAGATAAGAAAAATCTACTTGTAACAGAAAAAGGCAATAGACTTGTATCGATTGTAGAGGATAAGTTTAAGTCGGCAGAAACAACATCTGAATGGGAAATGAAACTTGTAAAGATTAGCTCTGGCGAAGTTGATAAAGAAGACTTTTTAAGAGAAATAGAAGATAGTATAAGGGAGCTTGTAGATAGGTACAAGAATAATCTAAATGAATAAGGTGAAAATATTAGAGCTTTTCGGTGGCATAGGTGCTATTAGAAAGGCTTTTATTAATTTGAAGATACCTTATGAAGTAGTTGATTATGTAGAAATAGATAAGGCTTGTGTTAAATCATATAACGCACTTTATGGAGAAGGTTATAAGTCGAAATCAGTAGTAGGATATAAAGTACCTAATGAGAAGATAGACTTAATTATGCATGGAAGTCCTTGCCAAGATTTTTCAAGAATTGGAAAAAAGCAGGGAGGAGCAAAGAATTCAGGAACTAGATCAAGCTTACTATTTGAAACAATTAGAATTATTAAAGAAATGAAAGAAAAACCTAAATGGATAATTTGGGAAAATGTAAAGGGAGTCCTTGATAGAAATATGAGGGACTCCTTTTTTATTTATCTAAAAGAGTTAGAGATCCTAGGATATGAAAGCAAGTATGAAATCTTAAATGCAATGGACTTTGGGATACCTCAAAAAAGAGAAAGGATATTTGTTGTTTCATGTCTTGGAGCAAATAACTTTTCTTTTAATAAATTGGAGAGGAAAGAAACAAGACCACTAAGTAAATTTTTAGAAAATGATGTAAGTGAACTTTATACAATGACCCAACCTTATATGCTGAAATTTTTAAATAAAGGCATAGATAACAGTTTTAGAGGGCGACTCAAAGTGATTAAAGATTTTTCTTATACTATTTCTACAAAACAGATGAGAGTACCTAATTCTGGAATAATAGATATTGGAAATGGTAAATATAGGTATTTAACAGAAAGAGAATGTTTAAGACTCATGGGTTTTGATGACAGTGATATTGACAAGCTAGAGGAAGTACATCCAAGAAGAAAAAATTGTACTTCAAGCAAGCTATATAAGCAGGCCGGCAATTCTATTGTGGTTGATGTTTTAATGGCTATTATAAAAGAAATTCGTAGAATGGAGGTAGGAAATGCAAGTAAATGATTTTAAGAATATACAAGAAGCTATAAAGTATGAAGTTTTGCAAGATGAAAAAGAATATTTAAAACTCTTAAAAGTTATAGGTAACAATCAGAAATATGATTTTTCTAGCCAATTGAGTATATATAACAAGGAACCTGAAGCTAGAGCTTGTGCGACTTTTGACATGTGGAAGAAATATTTTGGTCGAGTTGTTATGAGAGGTCAAAAGGGTATTCCAATTTTAGTTGGAAGTGATGTAAATCAAAGAGTTTCATATATTTTTGATATTAGTCAGACCACATCAATGGATAGGAATATTAATGAGGTTAACTTATGGCAGTTTGACCACGAAAACCATAACGAGTCTTTAAAAGAAATAATAAGAGATTCTTCATTTGAAGCTAGTGATTCACTCAATGAAAATATATTTTCTTTAAGTCGAATTTATGGAGATGAATATATTAACTTGACTCTTGCTGATTTGAGAATAGATATAGAGGATAGACTTAGTTTTGAAAAGTTTATGAGGGACTCAATATCCTATGCAGTAGCTAATAGGTTTAATACAGTCTATCCTATGGATATGGAAAATTTAAGAAATAATTTTTCTAGGATTAATACAATTTCTTTAGAACAGATAGGTATTGTAATATCAAGGGTTAGTGAAGATATTATAGATAGAACAATAGAAAAATCTAAGGAAATGGATCGTGCTAGGCTGCTGACAGAAAGGTCCGTTGCCGACTATAATAGAGATATAGAAAATACAAATGAAGATAGAGGAGGTCAAGATGATTTATATAGACGAGATGATAGGTCAAGAAATAGAGATGGACGAGTTTTCACAGATGGAAGCGACAGAGGAAATAGCGATGAAGATCGAAGAGAAAGCCTTGGATATGATGGAGAAGGATCTGGAATTTATGGAGAGATTTCCGAATCCGACTTACGCAGTCCTAAGACTGTCTTACCTAGTAGGGAGCGAGGACATGGAGAACTGGAAGAAACTTCAGGAAATGTACGAGGAGAAAACACTTTTGAACCATCTGAAGGAAATTCAAGATCAGGCAGTGGACTTTATCAAGAGAGAGAAAGTCAAGATGATGAGAGCACAAGGATTGACAGAGAAGATGATGAGAGAGAATCCAGAGGAATACCAAGGACAGATGAACAACTTGATGGCAACAGTGAAGAGAATGGCAATCAAGGAATACGTGGAAGCTTAGAAAATGAAATAAGCCAAGAAAAGGAAGCTGATGAAGCTTCTTTTTTTGATGGCAACAATATTGAAAAAAGAAAAGACTACTGGATTGTAGAATTTAATGAAAACCACGAATTAGTTCCCGATTATAGTGGGCAGATAGTAACCAAAGAATTAATTAATGTCCTAAGACAAAAAGATATTGATGTTAAAGACCATAATCAAACTCTTGGAGAAAATGAATTTGGAGAAATGACTGATGATTATATCGGATATTTCAAATTCTATTTTGACCACTATGTAGACGGCGAAGTTGTCGAGCATTATAGGATTGACCTTGGAGATGGTGAAGAAGTTAATGAGCGTGAATTTTCATATTTAGAAGAGCAAGTTGCACTAAGTGAGGAAAAAGCTTCACAAGAAGAAGTTAAGGAAAAGATAGAGCCTAAGTTTAAGATAGGTGATCAGGTTAGATATAAAGATAAGGACTTTACCATTACAGATTTTGATGAACTAAGTGGAGGACTTAAAACTGTAACCATTAGAGATAATATGGAGTATATGGGAGGTATGATTAGGGGTTCGGAAGTAATTCCATATAGAAACGATTCATACCTTGAAGAAATCTTTGAAAATCTAAGTCAAACATCAGAAAAATTAGCAGTAAAGGTTGGAAAAGAATTTATTTTAGAAGATAAGAATATCTTTGATGGAATTAACTTAATTGAAGCTGGAACTAAGGTAGAAGTTAATGGGGAAGAATTCCCTTTATATAAGGGTGAAACATTTGAAGAAAGTAGAAAGATTGATGACCTTTTAGATAGTGGAAACTATGAGATATATAAGTTATCGGATCATGAAAAACAAATTGAAAGACAAGTAGAACAAGAAAGCTTTATTGATAACTACAATCCTGAAATTGACCAAATGATGGATAGGTATGATGTCCCAAGAGAAGCAGCCGAAAACTTATTGAGGGGTAAAGAAGATTTAAAGAATCTAGGATATGAACCTAATAAGGAAAAGCTAAGTTTTGCTAGAAATTATGACTTGAGAAATCATATCTACTCAGAATACCTTACACCATCAGAAAGGCTAGATAAAAATATAAAAGCTATTAAAATTCTCAAAAGACTTGAAAATGAAAATAGGAGTCCAAGAGAGTATGAACAAGCCTATCTTGCTAATTATTTAGGTTGGGGAGGTCTTGCCGATGTCTTTGATGAAGAAAAAGGAGGACAATGGCTCGAAGCAAGAAATATTTTAAAAGAAAATTTAACGAATGAAGAGTATTTAAATGCTAAAGAGTCTACTTTAACATCGTTTTATACACCTAGAGAGGTAATGGATGGAGTATATAAGACTCTAACAGATATGGGTTTTAAGACTGGGAATATCCTCGAACCATCTGCAGGGGTCGGTAATTTTATTGGTAATATGCCAAGTGAAATACAAGGCTCTAAAGTATATGGAGTAGAAAAAGATATCCTAAGCGGAAGGATAGCAAGAGAACTTTATCCTGAAGCTAACATTCAAATTAAAGGCTTTGAAGAAACAAACTTCTCAAATAACTTTTTCGATTTAGTTATAGGAAATGTTCCCTTTGGAGATTTTAAAGTTAACGATCGTGAATATAACAGAAATAACTTTCTGATTCACGATTATTTTTTTGCAAAGTCAATAGATAAGGTTAGGAATGGAGGAATTATTGCCTTCATAACATCATCTGGAACTATGGATAAAAAAGATGAATCTGTTAGAAAATATATTAATGCAAGATGTGAATTTTTAGGAGCTATGAGGCTACCTAATACAACATTTAAAGGACTTGCTGGTACAGAAGTTACTTCAGATATTATTTTCTTAAAGAAGAGAGATTCAGTTATAGAAAGAGATGATGATTGGATACACCTAGCAACTGATAAAAATGGTTTGACATACAATAAATATTTTGTAGATAATCCTCAGATGGTATTAGGGAATATGAAAGAAGTATCTGGTAGATTTGGCAATACTATTACTTGTGATGAAAAAGAAGATGAAAAGTTAAAAGACTTAATGGATATTGCAAGTAAGGAAATATCTTCAAATTCAAAATATGAAGAGGTCGAACTATTGGAAGATGAAGAATTAAGTCTTCCAGCAACAGATGATGTTAAGAATTTTTCTTACACTATTATTGATGAAGAGGTCTACCTAAGAGAAAACTCAGTCTTAATCAAGCAGAATATATCAGATAAAAATAAAGAAAAAATAAAAGATTATCTTGATGTAATGAATGCTTTAAAAGATGTAATAGAAAAACAAAAGGACGATTTTAATGATGAAGAAATAAAAGAATCACAAGCAAAGTTAAATGAAGTCTATGATAACTTTTCAAAGAAACATGGCTTTATTAACTCCCTATCAAACACTAGAGCCTTAAAGGAAGACTCAAACTTTCCTTTAGTATCATCAATAGAAATACTTGATGATGAGGATAATTTCAAAGCTAAGAGTGATATATTCTCAAAAAGAACAATTACAAAGGCAAAGGTAGTAGACCATGTAGATACTTCCCTTGAAGCCTTAGTCTTATCAGTTTCACAAAAAGGATATGTAGACTTGGAATATATGGAATCTATCACAAGTAAAGATAGGGACACTTTAATTGGTGAACTTGAGGGCGAGATATTTTTAGACATTAAGGAGACAGACCTAATAAATAACAGAATGCCCTTTGAAAATTTTGACAATGACGATCCATTTCATTTTTCATATGTATCGGCTGATGAGTATTTAAGTGGAAATATTAGAGAAAAGATTGGCTATCTCAATTCATATATTGGAGAAATTGAAAATGTAATAGATTTAGCACCTTCTGAAAAGAAAGACACATTATTAAATGAGTTAGGCAAGCTCAAATATCAAAGAGAAAAATTACAAGAAGTTATGCCTGAAGAACTAACTGCCTCTGATATAAATGTAAGGTTAGGAGCAACTTGGATACCTCAAAAAGATATAGAAGACTTTACTTTTAATCTTTTAAAAACACCAGGTTACGATAGGTGGAATATAAATGTTAGGTTCTCACCACATACAAGTGAATGGAACATTGAAGGTAAAAGTGTTGACTCAACAAATGACCTTGCTAATATGACTTATGGTACAAGTAGAGTGAATGCCTATAAGCTAATTGAAAATGCTCTTAATCTAAAAGATACAAAAGTATTTGACCAAGTAATAAATGATGATGGTTCTAAGACTTCTGTATTAAACAAAAAAGAAACTATGCTTGCAAGTCAAAAGCAAGAACTGATTAAAGAAGAATTTAAGAATTGGATATTTGAAGATCCTGATAGAAGATATAGGCTAGAGAAGATTTATAATGAAAAATTCAATTCAATTAGAAATAGAGAATTTGATGGTTCTAACTTAACTTTTGATGGAATGAATACTGAAATCAGACTTAGAGAGCATCAGAAAAATGCCATAGCAAGAACTCTTTATGGTGGAAATACACTACTTGCCCATGTTGTGGGAGCAGGAAAGACATTTGAAATGGTAGCTTCTGCTATGGAATCTAAAAAGTTAGGACTTGCAAGTAAATCATTATTTGTAGTTCCTAACCATCTAACCACTCAAATTGGTAGAGAGTTTATGCAGTTATATCCGTCAGCGAACATTATGGTGGCCGATAAAAAAGACTTTCAACCTAAAAATAGAAAAAGATTTATTGGTAGGATTGCAACGGGAGAATATGATGCGGTCATCATAGGACACTCTCAATTTGAAAAAATACCAATGTCTAAGGAATACCAGGTAAGGCATATACAAGACCAAATAGATGATATAGTTTCCTTTATTGACGAGAATAAAAGAAATAGAGGGGAAAATTTTACCGTTAAACAACTAGAAAAGACAAAGAAGAAACTCTTGGTAAGACTTGAAAAGCTAAACGATGACTTTAAAAAAGATGATGTAATAACCTTTGAAGAACTAGGAGTAGATAAGTTATTTATAGACGAAGCCCATAATTACAAAAACTTATTCTTGCATACCAAGATGAGAAATGTTGCGGGTATCGGTCAGAGTGAAGCCTTTAAGTCTTCAGATATGTATATGAAATGTAGGTATATGGATGAAATGACAGATGGCAAGGGAGTTGTATTTGCTACTGGTACACCAATATCAAATTCAATGACAGAGCTTTATACTATGCAAAGATACCTTCAGTATGACGATTTAAAGGCAAGAGGATTAGAACATTTTGACGCTTGGGCTTCTACTTTTGGAGAAACAGAAAATACTTTTGAATTATCTCCAGAAGGCACTGGATATAGGCAAAAGACAAGATTTTCAAAGTTCTATAACTTGCCAGAACTGATGTCTATGTTTAAAGAAGTAGCAGATATAAAGACTTCAGATATGTTAAATTTGCCAGTTCCTGAAGCAAATTTTGAAGTTATTAAAACAAAACCTACTGAGGAACAAAAAGAAATATTAGAAGCTATTTCAGAAAGAGCTGACGCGGTTAGAAATAATCAAGTCGAGCCAACAGAAGATAATATGCTAAAGATTACAAATGATGGTAAAAAACTTGCTCTTGACCAAAGATTAATAAATCCACTACTTCCCGATGATCCTAATTCAAAGGTAAATGTATGTGTTAAAAACATCTTTTCGATCTGGGATAAGACAAAAGAAAATTCATCGACACAATTAGTGTTTTCAGATATGTCCACACCAAAAAGAGATGGAGAATTTAATATCTATGATGATATTAGAAATAAGCTAGTGAATATGGGGATACCTAAAGAAGAAATAGCCTTTATCCACGAAGCGGATACAGATAAACAAAAAGATGAATTATTCTCCAAGGTAAGAAGAGGAGAAGTAAGAGTATTATTAGGCTCTACTCAAAAAATGGGAGCAGGTACTAATGTACAAAACAAATTAATAGCCTTACACGATTTAGATGTTCCATGGAGACCGTCTGACCTAGAGCAAAGAAGTGGTAGAATTGTTCGTCAAGGTAATGAAAATGATAAGGTAAATATCTTTAGATATGTAACAGAAAATACCTTTGATGCCTATTTATGGCAGACAATAGAGAATAAGCAGAAATTCATATCTCAAATTATGACTTCAAAAACTCCAGTAAGAGTTGCAGAAGATGTTGATGAAGCAAGTCTATCTTATTCAGAAATTAAGGCTTTAGCTACTGGTAATCCTCTAATTAAAGAAAAGATGGATTTAGATAACGAAGTTACAAAACTAAAAATGCTGGAAGCAAACTACAAGTCTAATAAATATAAGCTTGAAGATAAGGTAAATAAAATTTATCCTCAAAGTATTTTAAAAACTGAAATGGAAATACAAGCAGTTAAAGAAGATATTGCAAGTGTTGAGAAATTAGGAGAAGGAGATAGTAAATTCACTTCAATCAGTCTTGGTGCAAATAAAATTTTAGATAAGAAAGAAGCTGGAGAGAAGCTATTAGAAGAAATAAAAAAGGTAAAGATAAATGATAGCAAGGTCATTGGTAAATATAGGAATTTAGACTTACAAGTTTCATATAACTTTATGACTAATACTCACACTTTTAAACTTCTAGGAAAAGCAGAATACTTCGGAGAGCTTTCAAACTCTACTGATGGTAATATAACAAGGCTCGATAATGCCATTGAAAAAATTCCTTCAAGACTTGAGAGGTTAAATCAAAACCTTGAAAACTATAAAGAATCTTTAGAAAATGCCAAGGTAGAATTAACCAAACCATTTGAAAAAGCAGATGAGTTAAGGGATAAGACCCTAAGACTAGCTGAGATTAATAAACTTTTAGATATGGGAGAAGTAGAAGAACTAGAAAACCAATCACCATTATTAGAAGATTTAAAGAGGGCGATAGTTGATTATTCTAACTATGAGTTTTCAGAATCTAATAGTTATGAAGACTTTGACAAACTATACCCTGATTTAAGTCATATAGGACTTGCCTATACAGAAACACCTGATGGTAAGCACTCGATTCAATATGAGGTAAATTTGGAAGAAAAAACATGGACTCAGTATGTAGATAATGTTGCTATTAGAACAGAAGCTTTTGTAGAGGAAGATATATCTAATTCACAAGCTATTAAAGATATGACCGAAGCCATAAAGATGTCAAGTTTTGATGATCTGGTATCAGTAGATGAAGAAGATTTAAAACAAGCTCTAGGACTAGAAATAGATGATGACGGAAACTTCTATGATCCACTAGCAAAAGATCTTGATAATGACGGAATACCAGATAGGTATGACAATGATTTTAAAGATAGTGATTACTTTGAATCAACCTATGATGTAGAGGATAATCTTCACGCAAAGGAAGAAAAACCATCAATATTGGGACAAATATCAAAATTTAAATCTGAAGAAGAAAAAGATAAAAATCAAGAAAAAAACGAAAAAGGACAAGAAAGGTAGAGGAGGGCTAAAGGCTCTCCTTATTTAGTACAAGGAGGAAATTATGGAATACAAAGATATTAGAGAAAACTTAGAAGAAATGATGAATGATAACTACAAGGATTTTATAAAAGCACTTGTAAGCATAGAAAAGGGTGTTACTGATGAAAAAGCACTTGAAGAAGTCTATGTTTTATATATGAACAATGACACAACAGGTCTACTAAGTGATGACTTTGACTATATGATAGATAATATGAAAGAACAAGGTAAGATTGTTGAAAATACCAATGAACTTGAAGAAAAAGACGACCTCATAAATCTCGTGGGTAATATAGTAGGTCAAGTAGAAAATCTTGAAAGAGAAAATGCTAATGGAGAAAAGTTCAAAGTAAGTAACTTTTCTCTTGTTTCAAAAGATGACGATGGGAATAAAATTTATACCAATTGTTCAGCCTACGGAGATAAGGCAAAAGATTTAGAGAACTTAAAACAAGGAGATTTTGTTAAAATATTTGGTCAAGTAAAAACAAGCATTGACAACAATGGAAAGGAACATAAAAATGTCCGTATTTTGTCTTCTAAGCTCTTAAAAGCAAAAGAACAAGTAAAGAGTCAAGATAAAGATAAAAAGTCCATATTAGGGCAAATAAAAAGCTTTAAGGCAGATGGCAAAACTAAGTCAACTAAGAAAGAACATAGCAAAGGCGCAGAGAGGTAAATATCGGCAGTCTTCGGACTGCCTTTATTTTTTGCTCATTTTTTAATCTAATTTATTTAGGTCATATATGCATATCCACTTAAACTCATACAAAAATATTGCTTGTAAAAAAAATACTTAATCACAATAATCGCATTTTAACTTGTGATCCTTGCAAGCTAAATGACGAACTTCACTAGGAAGTTTTCCCTTGTATCTTTTGTAATAAATGGAAAATTTGCTATGGGATGTATATCCAACAGATTCTGCTACTTCCTTTATAGGAAGTTTAGTATTTAACAGAAGAGTTTCAGCTACATTCATTCTTTTTCTTTGGGTGTATTCTGTAATACTTTGACCATATTTTTCTTTAAACAAATTCTTTAATTTTGTTCCGCTCATTTTAGATATTTTTTCAAGGGTTTCCTGATTTACAGTCATGGCAAAATGATCATCTAAAAACCTGGATACATCTTCAAGTGCTTTATTATCGTCAGACTCAATTTTATATTTTTTTCTATTTAAGTATGTGTCAATGACTATACTCATCCATTCATTTGCCTTTGCTTTAAAGAAAAAATCAGCGGCAGGAGCGTCCATCTTACAATTTAATATTTCCATTGCCACTTTTTCTAAGGACTTTGTAAGTATTATTTGATTTGTTTGAAGTAAAGCCCCATAAAATGATTCCGGATTAATATTAATGGATGACAGGTGTTTTTCTAAAAGTTCTCTTTTAAATCCAACAGAAACAGTGAGATAGTAACTATTCTCGTGTAATAAAAATAGAAAGTCATCTTCTATATTGTCAAAATCAAGAGTATATAAGGAGTTTGGCGTCAAAGTTTGATAAGGGTTAAATTTTTCGCCGTTTGCACTTACAATATAGCTAGAGCATATCGAAACATAGTTTTCCATACTATAAGTACTATTTTGAATAACTTCTTCTTTGATATAAAAATCGTGGATATCAATAATAAATCCATTTCCTTCATAAAACCAATATAGGCCTTCTGCATTAATTGAATCATCTTTACTCCAACAAAATGTATGCCCTGCACTTGAATATTTCTTATTATTTTTACATTCATCTACGTTCATATATTCTTTTACAAAATCATAATATGTCATAATACACTATCCCTTTTAGACAATATTCCAATTAGCCTTATTAATTCAAAACTATTGTATTAGTAATTATAACTGATGTATAATAAAAATGCAATGATAATTATTATCGTTCAGGCGAATTTGAATCTAATAGGAATATTAAAGGAGGAAAATATGAAAATTTATAAAAGGCTTTTTTCCTATGTGCCTGAAGAAAAACATAATGGATATATAGCAGTTTTTTTATCAGCACTATCTGCATTTCTAATGGTGTACGGATATTCGTTACTGTATAAACTTTTAAGAAGTTCAATTGTTGAAGGAGATTTATTAGTAGCTAGGACTTTGTCCATTCAAGCTGTCTTATATTTGACGATAGGGGCACTAGTTTACTTTTTGTCAAACTTTTTTTCTCATAAACTTGGATTTCGCTTAGAAACTAATTTAAGAAAAAAAGGTATAGATGGACTTACAGGAGCAAGTTTTCGCTTTTATGATTTAAACCCATCTGGAATTATAAGAAAAACTATTGATGATAATGCAGCTAAAACTCATACGGCAGTAGCACATATGATACCAGATAACTCTCAAGCTTTTTTAATTCCAGTATTATCTTTAATACTTGCCTTTTCTATTAGTAGCAGAGTGGGATTAGTTATTCTTATACTAACAATAGTAGGGGCTCTTATTTTAAAGAACATGATGGGTGGAGGAGAGTTCATGGAATACTACCAAAAATCCTTAGAAATTTTAAGTGGTGAAACAGTTGAATATGTCAGAGGCATGCAAGTTGTTAAAATATTCGGAGCTACTGTAGAGTCTTTTAAAACTCTTTATAAGGCGATTAAGGATTATTCTAAGTATGCTCTTGATTACTCAATTAGTTCTAAAAAACCTTATGTTCTATATCAATGGATATTTTTTGGAATTATTGCAATTTTGTCTATCCCTTTAGTTTTTACCATAAATAAAGTTAATAATGCTAATTTGCTTATTGTTGAACTATTCATGATTTTGTTTTTAAGTGGAGTAATGATGGTTTCATTTATGAAAATTATGTGGGCTAGTATGAACATCTTTAACGCTAGGTATGCTGTAGATACTTTAGAAGACTTATATAAAAAAATGAATGAAGATAAATTAAATTATGGAGAGATTGGTGATTTCAAAAACTATAATATAGAGTTTGAAAAAGTGAATTTTTCTTATAATGAAAACAAAGTACTAGAAAATTTATCTTTTAAATTAGAAGAAGGAAAAAAATATGCTTTGGTGGGTCATTCAGGATCAGGTAAATCGACTATTGTAAAGCTATTATCTGGTTTTTACAAAGTAGATAGTGGCAGTATAAAGATTGGAGAGAGACCCTTAGAATCTTATAGTAAGGATGCTCTAATAAACACAATTTCTTTTGTTTTTCAGGATAGCAAACTTTTTAAGACATCTATTTACGAAAATGTTGCTCTTGCTAATAGAAAGGCAAGTAGAGAAGAAGTTATGAAGGCTATGGAACTTGCCGGTTGTAATGTTATTTTAAATAAGTTTCCTGAAAGGGAGAATACCATGATTGGCTCAAAAGGAGTCTATTTATCAGGAGGAGAAAAACAGAGAATTGCTATTGCGAGAGCCATGCTCAAGAAATCTAAAATTGTAATTATGGATGAAGCTAGTGCTTCTATTGATCCAGACAATGAGTATGAGCTTCAAAAGGCCTTTAAAAACCTTATGAAAGATAAAACAGTTATTATGATTGCCCATAGGATGAGTAGTATTCGTTCTGTTGATGAAATTTTAGTTTTAGAGAATGGAGAAATAATTGAAAGAGGCAGTGATCAAGAACTTATTTCAAAAGGTGGAAAATATAAGGAATTATTAGAGCTTTATGACAGTGCAAATCAATGGAGGGTTAAAGATGAGGAAATTTTATAAAAATCGCTTTTGTCTGACTGATAAAGGGGCTAAAGATCTCACTAAATCTACTATATCAAGTTTCTTGGTCTACTGTATTAATATGGTTCCTGCCTTTATTTTAATGATGTTAACAGATGAGCTTATTTTGAAAAATGTTAAAAGCCCTTATTTATATTTTGGTGTTTCTGTTGTTACATTAGTATTAATGTATGTTTTGTTAGCCAAAGAATATGATGATCTTTATACTACAACTTATGAAGAGAGTGCTAATTTAAGAATAGATATTGCAGAAACTCTATCAAAACTTCCCCTATCCTACTTTTCAAAACATAATTTATCAGATATATCTCAAACGATTATGGCAGATGTGGAAAAAGTAGAACATGCTATGAGTCATTCAATACCTAAAGTAGGAGGAATGGTTTTATTTTTCCCACTAATTGGAATTATGTTAATGATAGGTAATTTTAAGATGGGGCTTGCAGTAATGATCCCAACTATTTTAAGTTTTATACTAATACCTATTGCTAAAAAGTCGCAGGTAAAAGGAAACAAGAAATATCACAAGGTACTTAGAGAAAACTCAGAAAAATTCCAAGAAACCATTGAACTTCAACAAGAAATAAATAGTTTTAACTTATCCGATGAAGTGAGGTCTTCGTTATATATGCAGATGGATGAAAGTGAAAAAATACATCTTAAAGTTGAACAAGGCTCTCTTTTTGTAATGGGTTTATCCTCTGCTCTTGGCTTTGTAAGTATTGCAGTAGTTAGTTTTGTTGGGATTAGCCTTATTCTATCTGGGGAGATTGACATTTTATATCTCTTAGGTTATTTAATGGCTGCCATAAAGATAAAAGATATTTTCGATTTATCAAAAGAAGGATTATTAGAAGTGTTCTATATAGATCCAAGTGTTGAAAGGATTAGGGAGATTAAGGAAACAAAAATTCAAGAGGGTAAAGATGTAGAACTGAATATGTTTGATATAGTCTTCAAAAATGTAGCTTTTTCTTATGATGATAATCAGGTTTTAAAGGACATTAGCTTTACTGCGAAACAGGGAGAGGTAACGGCTCTAGTTGGAGCTTCTGGCTCTGGAAAGACAAGTATATTAAGATTAATATCAAGATTATATGATTATGATAAAGGTCAAATTTTAATAGATGGAAAGGATATAAAAAACATTTCCACAGATTCTTTATTTAAGAAAATATCTATTGTTTTTCAAGATGTTACTTTATTTAACTCATCTATATTAGAAAATATTCGTATAGGTAAAAAAGATGCCAGCGATGAAGAAGTTGTAAAGGCAGCTACCCTTGCAAATTGTATGGATTTTATTAATAAACTTCCTAATGGGTTAGATACAGTTATAGGAGAAAATGGGTCAGAGCTTTCTGGTGGTGAAAGACAAAGACTTTCTATAGCTAGAGCCTTTCTGAAGGACGCACCAATACTTATATTAGATGAAATATCAGCAAGTTTAGATGTGGACAATGAAAAGAAAATCCAAGAGTCTTTAAATAATTTAATTAAAGATAAAACTGTTGTAATCATTTCACACAGAATGAAATCCATAGAAAATGCTGACAAGATAGTAGTTCTTGAAAACGGAAGAGTAGAAAGCGAAGGTAAGCATGAAGAGCTTTTACAAAAATCAAAAGTTTACAAGAATTTAATAGAAAAAACAAAAATGGCAGAAGAATTTATTTATTAGGAGGATTAGAATGAATAATAAAAAGTTAAAAGGAAAAGATGTTATTACGATAGGTATATTTACTGCAATATATTTTGCAATCAATTTTGGGTTTATGCTTTTAGGAGGTCTCCATCCATTAATGTGGATACTTATGCCTGGCTTTATAGCCTTGGTTGGATCTATACCATATATGATTATGGTTCAAAAAGTAAAAAAAACAGGAGCAGTCATAATAATGGGAGCTATTGTTGCTATAATATACTATTTAACTGGTCAGTTTAGTTTAATAATAATTGCATCATTAGCAATTGCTAGTATTTTGGCAGAAGTGATAAGATACCTATCAAAGTATGACAGTTATAAATGGAATTCACTTTCATATGCTTTCTTTTCATTAGGTATGATAGGTTCTCCAGCACAAGTATGGATTCTAAAAGATGAATTCATATCAAAAATTCTTGAAATGGGGATGCCAGTAGATTATGTTAATATATTAAAGACTTTTATTAACACACCGATGTTAATTGTATTAATTGTAACACCGTTTGTTTTTGGACTATTATCTTGTGGTATTTTAAAATCATTTTTATATAAAAATTTTGAGGCAAGGAATTGAAATGTCCAAGCGATTAAAATTAGATCCTAGAACATCAATAATATTGCTTTTATTAGTAAATATATTTCTATTTAAAAGTAGATCGTTGGCAAGTGAATTAATTTTAATGAGCTATTTGTTGATTATTTTGACAGTTTGCGGAAATTTTAAATCGGGATTAAAAGTATATTTAACTTTTATTACTTTTTTAATAATAAATTATTTTGTTTTTCCTTATTCACCCAAGTGGATCGTAACGACATTTATTGTACCTGTTTCTTATGCAAGGAAGATTTTTCCTTGCATAATGGCAGGAACATTGTTATACAAAACGGTGACAGTAAGAGGAATTGCAGGAGTTTTTAGGAAATTTAAATTTTCAGAAAATTTTATTTTGGCATTTATGATAACTTATAGATATTTTCCCACATTAAGACAAGATATACATTGTGTTAGAGAATCAATGAAGATTAGGGGGATTAGTATGATTAAAAACATGGATATATTTGTTGTACCTATAATAAATTCTGCAATTGATATGTCTGAAGAGTTATCTAAGGCAGCTGTAACACGAGGAGTCGAGAATCCAGGTAGAAAAACAACTATAATTGATTTTAAATTCACTGTTTATGATGTATTAGTTATTTTATTTGTTGTTTTAATTATGGTTATATTTTAGGTGAGTTAGAATGGGTTATGTAAATATAAATGATGTATCTTGTACCTCTAAAACGGGATATAAAATATTAAAAGGGATCAACTTAAATGTTGAAAAAGGTGAATGTATTCTACTTATGGGACTAAGTGGTTCAGGCAAAACGTCATTGACTAAATTAATAAATGGAATTATACCACATTTTGAAGAAGAAACTGACTTTGTTGGAGAAGTTTTAATAGAGGGAGAATCTACTAGAAATATATCACAATATAAAATTTCAGAAAAAGTTGGTTCGATATTTCAAAATCCAAAATCTCAATTTTTTAATTCTGATGTCGAGGGAGAAATTGTATTTGGTCTTGAAAATATGGGAACTGATCCAGAGTTAATAAAAAAGAGCTTAAAAAAAACTATTAATAATTTAAATATAGATAGATTATTAGGGAAAAATGTCTTCTCATTGTCGAGTGGAGAAAAACAAATTTTAGCTTTTGCATCTATTTTTGCATTAAACACAGATATTGTCGTATTGGATGAGCCATCTTCAAATCTTGATATGGATACAATTGAAACGATAAAAAACAATATTGAAATATTTAAAAAAGAAGGGAAGACAATTATAGTTGCAGAACATCGATTATATTACTTAAAAGACATAATTGATAAAGCATATTATATAGACGAAGGAATAATTAAGGATTGTTTTACACAAGAAGAGATAAAATTATTTAACTCAAAAAAAGAAAATAATCTCAAAATTAGAACCTTATCTACTCCTAAGTTGGAAGTTCTTGAAAAAGAATTTAATAAAAATGATGAGTATTTATGTGAAGATTTATCGTATACAATAAATGGAAATCTCATATTTAAAGATATTAATATTTCTTTAAATAGAGGAGAAGTTTTAGGAATAATAGGAAAAAATGGTATAGGAAAAACTAGTCTGTTAAAGTGCATTTCAGGACTTATGAAGAAAAATACAGGAAGTGTTTTTTTTAACAATAAACTTTTAAATAATAAAGATAGGTTAAAAAATACATACCTTGTAACACAGGACATTAATTCACAATTATTCACTCGAAGCGTAAAAGAAGAATGTGAATTAAATTTACATGAGGATAGATTAAATCAGGTAGATGTAGTTCTAAATAGGCTTGGATTAGATAAATATAAAGATAAGCACCCAATGTCGCTATCAGGAGGACAAAAACAAAGGTTAACAATTGCCTTAGCTCTACTTTCAAATAAAGAAATCATAATCTTTGATGAGCCTACAAGTGGTTTAGATTTCAAAAATATGATAATTGTATCAGAAGCCATAAAAGATTTGGCGAAAAAATCCAATAAAGTTGTAATTGTTGTTTCGCATGATTATGAGTTTCTAAATACGGTAGCGGATGGAATATATGAAATGATGTAACATCAATAATTAAAATCTTAATTACTGTTTCAATTTTCTTTATTTTACCGAATAATTATTGCCTATTATCAGCAGATTTTTTGTTAGCCCATTGCGTTATGTGATTGAATTCTTTGTTTTAGGTTCAATTGCTGAAAAATTCATAGTTTTGAATTTGTATTTTTTTCAAGGACCACTAACTTTTGATGACTTAGCTTTGAGACAGATTATAGAACATGTAAAATAAGGGAAAATATAATAAATGTACAGAGATATAAATATCGGCAGTCTTCGGACTGCCTTTATTTTTTTGCTATATTTAAACAGATTGTATAATGACGTCATAGAAATAATTAGTGATGGGATAGGTTGTTTTTAGATTCAAATTTAACTGTTGTAATGATTACTCATAGACTAAATGATAATATAGCTATGTTGTCAGATAACATATATACTTTGTAAAAAAATGGGAATGTCAACTTTTATGAGTAATAGTTTATATAAAGAATTGACTTCCCCTAATTTTTTATCTTTCTACTTCCTTCCCATAATAATTTTCATAGTTTTTTCTATACTGAACAAGGTCATAAAATTGTTCTTTATTTAAAGAATACTCTTGCATAAGGGTGTTCTTTTTTTCTTGCAGTTTATCGAGATTTGATAATATTTCTTTTGTGTTTGGTAGTTTTTTATAGTTTTCTAAGATTTCTTTTGCAGCTATTTTGTAGACGGAAAGTTCACTATAATATTCTTCTGCAAATTGTTTATCTTCAGGATTTTTCTTGTGGTATTTGTAGATTTCACGATACTTATTTATAGTATTTATATTTTCCATATCTTGGGATAAACTCTTCATCTCAGTTTCAACTTTCTTTATTTTATCTAGCAAGTCTTGTCTATCATCGGCAGATTTTTTTATTAGATCATCAAGTTGTGTAATTGAATTAATTCCTTCTTCTCTAAGCTTAATTATCGAGTCAGCCATTGTTTTGATATTATGTTTTCTTGTCCAGACTTCGTAACCTTTAGAGGATTGTGCTTTTTCATTAGTAGATATATCAATAACATTTCCTACACGCTTTTTAGTAGGATTAGCTTTATTTTTAATTGCTAAATCTATTCTTTCTTTGATTTTTTCTTCGGTATAATCTTCTCCGATAGTCTTAGCTCTTGTAAATCTTTGTTTGTCTTTATGGCGAAAAGCTATGTGTTTACCAAACTTAATTTCATAATCCAGAGATTTCATATTTTCTAAAAACTCTTCCCAAGAGTTAGACTTATTAATCATTCTATCTATATCAAATTGCAGTTTAGACTTCCAAGAATTTCCTTTCTTATTTTGGTCATATTCGTACCAAGACTTACCAGCAGTTTTATATTTTCTTTTGTAAGCTTCATAATATTCATCAATGACTGAGAGCTTATTTTCTTTACATAATTCATCACTTTGATACCTAATTTTGTGGTAAGTTTTTTTGTTGGATTGGTAGCATTTGCCAGTCTTGTAATTAACATTATTAAAAATAATATGGTTGTGGATATGCCCTCTATCTATATGAGTTGCAAGAACAAATTCATAATCTTCTTTTAAAATTTTCTTGCATAACTCCATTCCAATTTCATGAGCTTTTATAGGATCAACTTCTCCGGGTAGAAAAGATTGAATTAAATGTCTAGCCAAAACTGTACCTTTAGTATCATTGTCTTCTCGTGTTTTCATAAATTGAATATGGGCAGTAGATGGATGACATTTGAATGAAGATACCAAGATTTTTTCATCAGTTTTTTCACTCTTAGTTATATAATCTATTGCCAAATTTAGAGTTGATTTTATAGGATGTATTTTTGTAATTGCCATACTAATCACCAGAACTTTCTTTTGATTTATTTAGAAGTAGGGAATGGATCTGCCATATTTCTCTTGATAATTTTTCTATTTTTTCTCTCATATAGTCAATATCTTTTTTGTAAATAACACCCGTTGTATTAGTTAATTTTGCAATCTGGTTTATATTCTTTGTTGCATTTGAAAGCAGCCATTGTAGGTTTCTGAATGGTTCTAAATCTACAACATAAATTTCTTTTTCCAATACACATTTCCTAAGAAAGTGGGACATAGTTTTACAATTAGCAAGTTTCATTTTCTTTTCAAAAACTTCTTTTTCTTCATCTGTTAAATATATTTTAAGCTGATTTTTTCTCTTTCTATTATCCATAGTATATCTCCTTATCATAAAATATTGGGGTCTTAGGGTTCTCCCTAACAAGGTAAAATTGATAAAAAAAGAAGCAGTCAATAAAGGTTCTGCTTCATCAATTTTTCGTAAGTGGGTACTCACTTACTGTGCTTGCTATTAAAGTTATAAGCGTTAAGCGTTTATTCAGTTTTATTAATTATACCGCATTTAAAAAAATTAATAAAGAAGTATAAGCGAAGCTATTGACAATGATTATCAGATTTGATACAATAATACCGACAAGAGTGTCGGTTTGGAGGTTATTTATGAAATGAAAATGGAAGCTGATGAAAGAAAAAAGCAGATTAGACAAGCAGCTATTAAAGTCTTTTTGGATAAGGGATTTAGAAATACAGTTATGAATGACATTATGGAAGCTACTGGGCTTTCTAGAGGTGGCTTGTATCATCATTATGGTTCTACGCATGAAATCTTATACGACATTATGATGGAAGGTAATATAAATAGAAAAGATATTATTCAAAAATCAAGTTATGATGAAGGTTTAATATTAAGTCCGAAGTTGTTTTCGGGAATAATTATAGACAAGATACTTGCAGATAATGATTATGTAAAGCTTTATGTTATGTTTTTATGTGAGTTAAAAGAAAATGATGATCTGAAAGAACTATATGTGAAAATAAAAAAAGAGTCCATACAAGTATTTAAAGAATTGTTTTCTACTTTGTTTAACGTGTTACCTTCTGATGAAACATTTGAATTTATGATTAATATTATGAATTCTGGATTGATGGCTTGCGAAATTTTGAATGCACGTGAGAATTTTACAAAAAATAAGATATATCTAACTGAAATGATAGAGACTTATTTTATAAATGTAATGAAAAAAGATGATGAAAGGAGTTAAATTTATGGATCTATTAAAAAAATACATTAAGAGAAATAAAGCACCATATTTTATTTCTGTCTTGTTTGCAATACTTGGAGTAATTTCAAATCTTTTTGTATATATTATTCTAAGTAAGATGATTATATCATTAATTGATGGTAGCCAAGATTTTTATTACTATATAAATAAAATTTTCTTTATACTTTTATGTCTTATAATCAAAGAAGTGTTTATGTTTTTGTCAACAATGATTTCTCATAAAACAGCCTATAAAATAATACGAGATATAAGAAAAAGCCTTATGGAAAAATTATTTAATATGCCATTAGGAGATATATTGAATGAATCTACTGGTAAGTTAAAAGACATAATTGTAAATCAAGTCGATAATACTGAAACAACATTGGCTCATATGATACCTGAGATGACAGCTAATTTAGTCGGACCTATAATATTATTTGTTTACATGTTAATTTTAGATTATAGACTAAGTTTAATATCTTTAATTCCATTAGTTATTGGTGGATTTTTTATGGCAGGACCGATGAAAAGAATGAAGGTAAAGTTTCCACAAGCAGTTAAAATTGGTCAAGATATGAATAATTCCGTGGTTGAATATATAAATGGAATAGAGGTTATTAAAACATTTAATCAAGGCGAAAAATCTTATAGAAAATACAGGGACAATGTGTATAAAAAGGCAAATTACTATTATGATTGGATGGGAGAAAATACAAGAGACTATGCGATAAGTATGTCTATTGCTCCAGTTGGTATTTTGACAATTATACCATTTGGTTTATATTTCTGTATGAATGGTTCACTAGATGGTGGTGTATTTTTAACATTGATAATTCTTTCTTTCGGGACTATCCAAAATATTATGAGAGTAATGACTTTTGAAGATGATATTGGAAGAATGTCAACTATTTTCGAGGAGATTAAAAATATACTTTCTGCGAGAGAATTATCTCATAAAAATGAAAATTTGGATATAAAAAATTATAATATAGAGATAAAAAACGTAGATTTTTCTTATGAAAAAGATAAGCAAGTCCTAAACAATATAAATATAAATGTAGAAGAAGGAAGTGTGAATGCTTTAGTAGGCGAATCGGGTTCGGGAAAGTCGACTATTGCAAAACTAATTTCAGGATTTTGGGACGTAGATAGTGGTTCTATAAGTATAGGAAATGTAAATATTAAAGATATGTCCCTTGAAAAGTTATCTACTGTTATTTCCTATGTAGCACAAGATAATTTTCTTTTTGATATGTCAATTAAAGATAACATCAGAATAGGAAATAAAAATGCTAGTGATGAGGAAATAATTGAAGTATGTAAGAAAGCAGCCTGCCATGATTTTATAATGAAGTTGTCAGATGGATATGATACAAGAGTAGGAGAAGCTGGTAAACATTTGTCTGGAGGAGAAAGGCAAAGAATATCAATTGCAAGAGCTATGATAAAGAATGCTCCAATAGTTATTTTAGACGAGGCTACCTCTTATATCGATCCTGAAAATGAAGCCTTGATTCAAGATGCAATATCAGAGCTTGTCAAAGGGAAAACTCTAATTATAATTGCCCATCGTTTAAAGACAATAACAGATGTAGATAATATATTTGTAATTAAAAATGGAGAACTTGCATGTAAAGGAAGTCATGAAGAGCTTTTGAAGGAATCAAAAGATTATCACAATCTTTGGGAAACTGCCTTGAAAGGAGAAGAAAATGCTTAGTGTTTTTAAAAAAATATGGAATTTTTCTATTGAAGAACAAGTGTATCTAAAAAAATCAATCTTTGCTAATTTTTTCGGTTCTATTTTTAATGCTCTACAATTTGCAGCCATTTATTATGCGATTTTTGGGATAGTAAACAAGGATATAAGCTTTAAAACAATAGGAATATCAAGTTTATTTTTATTAGTTAGTGTAGCTGGAGTAATTATTTCAAAAAAATCCTCTATGCTCAAACAAACGCATGCGGGATATTTTATGGCTGGACACAAGCGAATTGAATTAGGTGAAAAAATAAAAAAAGTTCCCATGGGATTCTTCTCAAGTTTAAGTTTAGGAAATTTAACAACTATTGCGACTACTAACTTAGATAATGTAGAGACTTGGGTTCCAACTTTGTGTATTATGGTTTTCGGTGGCATGCTTAATGCTATTGTTTTTATCTTATCCTTATTTTTGTTTTCTTATAAGATAGGTATTGTAGCAATAGTTGGTTCTATTGTATTTTTAATGATCATTGCTCGTATGCAAAAAAGGTCAAGTAAAAATGCAGATAAGATTCATGAGATTCAGGTATCACTTACCAAAGAAGTCTTATCAACATTGCAAGGAATGCAAATTATAAAATCATATAATCTACGAGGAAGTAATAATAAAAAACTTGACAAGAGCTTTGATAGTGCTAGTGAATATTCTTTTGATTTAGAAAAAACTATAATGCCATATAGTTTATTAGCTAAAATCATAATAGCTATAACAATTTGTTTGATGTTGTTTATTTCAATAAAATTATATTTTGTTGAAAATGGTCAAATAGTCAATACTATTATGATACTTATAGCAAGTTTTGTAATATTTGACGGACTTATTACATCTGGATCTGCTATTGCAATGCTAAGAATGGTTGAGAATGCAATAGATTCTTATTCTTATGTAAATGATATGGAAGATATGAAAGAAGGAAGTATTACAGAGCCAATAAAAAATCACAATATAGTCTTTAAAAATGTATCATTTTCCTATGATGATAGACCAATTTTAAAAAATGTATCAGCAGAGATAAAAGAAAATACCATGACTGCTATTGTAGGACCATCTGGATCTGGCAAGACTACATTTTGCAATCTTATTGCAAGATTTTGGGATGTAAATTCTGGCGAAATTTTAATAGGTGGAAAGAATATTAAGGACTATAAGATAGAAAACTTAATGAATTCTATTTCCATGGTATTTCAAGATGTATATCTATTTGAAGATACAATTGAAAACAATATAAAATTTGGAAAACAAAATGCAAGCCATGAAGAAGTTGTAGAAGCTGCAAAAAAAGCAAGATGTCATGAATTTATAGAAGCTTTACCAGAAGGATATGACACTATCATCGGAGAAGGTGGAGCAAGTCTATCAGGCGGAGAAAAACAAAGGATCTCCATAGCCAGAGCCATGCTAAAAGATGCAGATATAATTATCTTTGATGAAGCCACTGCAAATATAGACCCAGAAAATGAAGATAAACTTAAAGAAGCAATAGAATCATTAACAAAGAATAAGACAGTAATAATGATTGCTCATAGGTTAAAGACAATTAGAAATGCTGACCAGATTTTAGTCTTAAAAGATGGAGAGATAGTAGAACGTGGAAATCACGAAGAACTGATTAAGAATGATGGACTTTATTCTGACCTTATAAATGCAAAGGCTAAGGCAGAATCATGGAAATTAAATAATTAATAGAAAGAAATATTTAAAGTCTTTGAACAGGAAAAACATTTAGAGCAGGTGGACAAGAAAAATCACTTGCTCTTTTTTCGTCCCTAAATTATGATGGGAATTTTGAAGATAATCTAGAAGATAAAAATGTTAATGTAGAAAAAGTTGTAGCTACACAAATGTGATTGAAGCATAAAAAATGTATCAACCCTTACCCTTTAATCAGGATTTAGGTTGATACACAAAATTATTTATAGACCCTATTTTAAGTTATTATTCTAAATCTTTAGTATTGTCTTCAAGTTCTAAGAACTTATCAAAATCACTTTTGTAGAGTCTATCTTGTATAATTCTATATTTTTCAAACTCACTCTCTGCGTGCTTTTTAGCAAGAGCTGCAGACACTTTTCCTGCATCGTTTAAGATTTCTTTATCCCATAGTTGTAAAAATCCATTTAATCTTTTTTCCCAATCTTCCATAGTCATAGGGATATGTCTTTCTGCTTGTAGTTCTGCCATGTCCAAATATGATGAAACAATTCTTTGCATTTGATTTAATTCTTCTTCGTTTAGATAATTTTTTGCAACGACTACATCATATTTATGAATTTTTGAATCTGGAGATCCTTCCCAAGTTGTAAGTCCCATATTTTTAGTTTTGTGATTGGCTCTATCTACAATTAATTCGGCTGCAGTTTTTCCGTGAATTGCATAGTGCAATTTGTTTTGAATAGCTGCAAAAAATCTTTTTGTTGCTTTTGCAGATGGGTCATAGTCTAAAGATGTAGCATAAATATCTGTGATTTTTTGATAGAATTTTCTCTCAGATAATCTAATCTCACGAATTTTTACAAGTAATTTTTCGAAATAATCTTTGGTAAGTTTTGTGCCAGAATTTTTGAGTCTTTCATCATCCATTGCCCAACCTTTAATTGTAAAATCTTTTACAATTTGGTTTGCCCACTTTCTAAATTGGACTGCACGTTCGTTATTTACTTTAAACCCTACTGCAATAATTGCTTGTAGGTTATAGTGCTTTGTATTATATGATTTTCCGTCGTTTGCAGTTATTAAGTATTTCTTAATAACTGAATTTTCGTCTAGTTCGTTATCGTCAAATATTTTTTTTAGATGCTGATTTATTGCGGAAACACTTACATCATATAGTGTTGCCATCATCTTTTGAGTAAGCCAAATATTTTCATCTTCATATCTAATTTCTATAGCTTCTTGATCATCACCGTTAGCTGCAATAAAAGTCAAGTATTCAGCAGCAGATGATCTAATTTGAAGTTCTTTTTTTTCTTGATTTTCGTCTTTATTTTTATCCATTTCTTTACTCATAATTTCCTCCAAATATAAATTTCATTCTACCTTTAAATACTGGAATACTAATCAAGAATATAATTACATAATGTATAAAGGAATTTATCATCATACTTTTTGTGATTGGTAATTGATGATAAGTTTGACCTATTATTTTAAAAGCGGCTAGAGTGTTTGTTATAAAATCTAGTGCCAACCATAAAGCAACTGATGATCCTATAAAAGCAATTATATAGTTTAAAAACCTGCTAACCTTTGGTAGCTTTTGATTTATTAAAACTAGCAATATTCCATAAATTATTACTACTGTAATTGAAAGGGGAATAGCTAATTTGTTATCTAGTTTATCTTTTATGGATATATAAAATCCTAAACCTACAACTATAAAATCAATCAAAAATGCTGAGATTTTTACAGAGTAGGTAGAGATGAGATAGTAGAAAACTATTCCAGAAAGGATTAATAAAAAATATCCTGTAATAAAAATTCCCATAGAGTCTCCTAATAATAATCATCATGTTCAGGGCGATAGTTTTTAAGAAAATCTCCCTGAGGTATATTAACATTAATTGGTTTATTAAACTTGCCCATTTTTGCTAACTCAGAAATTTTTAGATTTAGTAAATTTATATCAACACCTAATTTTCCAGCGATTTCATAATCACAAACTTGATCATTGATATTATCTAGGACATCTTCATCACTTATTAATAAGTGAGCCGCAAAAATATTAGCTTCAGTTTCAAATTTGTTTGTTGGGTTTAATACTGTTTGGTCATGAAAAGCTCCGCCACTCACACAATAATCTCTGTGTAGTTGATCGTGACCTAATTCATGTGCTAATATCGTTTTTCTATTAAAATTTGTGTTACTACTGATAAAAATAAATCTGTTCCTTTGAATATAATGGTACATTCCTAAAAGTATTTTTGTTTCAGGTAGATATACCAGGTTAATATTCAAAGCTTCTATTAATTCGATAGGATCTCGTGTCTTATATTTTTTTATAAGTCGATTAACCTTATCATATATATAGCGATTCATGCTCATAAAATCACCTAATCTTTTTTCTTACGACCGTATTTCTTGTTTTCTCTTTTAGCCTCCCAATAAGCACGAGTAATAGCTTCAAAAGCAGCATCTTTATCTTCGTCAGAAATTTCTCCACCAGCAAATAAAGAGCTTAGACCTTCAGTTAATGCTCTAGCTTTTTCTAATTCTCTTTTGCCACCCATGTTATAAACTCTATTTAAAAACTCGTCACTTTCTTCTAAAAGATAATTATAATCACAGTCCATAACTTCAGCTATTTTTTTGTAAACCTCGACATCTCTTGGGTATCTTTCTCCGTCTTCATAATGTACAAGAGTTCTTGTACTTATTCCTATCATTTTTGCAAAATCTGCTTGACTTAACTTTTCTTTTTCACGAAATTCCTTTAATCTATCCGCAAAAGCCATAACTTTAACCTCCTGTACTAATGTGCATTTATAACTTTTAATACGAACAATAGTGCTTGAATTATTTTTCAATTTGAGATATAATACAAACTGAACTTATATTCATATTATAGCACAAACATTCAAGTTTGTAAATAAGTTGTATTGGGGTGATTAGATTGAGAATAAGCAAAACTTTAAAGAATATAATGAACATGTATGCAGATAGCAACTTGAAATTTAAAGAGATTAGTTCAGCTGCAAAACTTATTTTAAGTTTATATAGACAAGTTACCTGGGCAGTAGATAGCAGGGCAAATTTTATGATGTTTGAGAGTAAAGAAAACTATGGATCAACTTCAGAATCTGCTTACTTGTATCTTTCTACATTTGCTCCAGAAAGAGTTGAAGAAAAGTTTAATAATAGAGTATCTAATGTAATGGATAGCAAGCTTATGCTTTTAATAATTTATGATGCCTGTGTTAGGCTAAAAGTTTATCCAGAATATGGAGAAATCTATCATAAGATTATTTATAACTACTACATTTCTGAAAAGAAGATTACTGATGAAGCTTGTATGAGAAGTGTGTCTTTAGAGAGAACTGTTTATTATCAAAGAAAAAAGGAAGCAATTGCATTGGTTGGTGTAATAATTTGGGGTTATACTTTACCAACTGCTATTAGTCAACTTGAAGACGGTCGTAGCATTGATGATATAATGAACATCTAAAAAATTAAATTAAGACGAACTTATTGCGTACTATTTCCGAATGAAAAAAGTACCATATACGAATTTTATGTGTACTTAAGTGCATATATAATATCCATGATGGGTGATTTGCACCTAAATTTAATATCGGCATTTATTGACTGAAAGAATTTATTTTCTTTCGGTCTTTTTTTATGCCCAGGAGAATATATGCAAAAAATTAGAAGTCCTCCTTTTATGTTTTTTTATCTGCAAAGAAAAAAGACATATTGATTTTAAGGAGGAATACAATGGACAAAGAATATTATTTATTTGTAGAAGGAAAGAAAGTGGTTGTTAGCAAGGAAGTGTATCTTGCTTATCATAGTGAATTGAATAAAGAGAAATATCAAAAGAGAAGAGACAGGTTAAATAACTGTTTCTTTTTTTGTTCCTATGATCGTGATGGTAATTTTGAAGAAAATTTAGAAGATCTGGAATTTGATGTTGAAAAAATTATCGAAACAAAGGAAATGATTGAAGAAGTAAGAAGAGCTATTTCTAAACTCAACCCTGTTGAAAGAGACCTAATAGAAAGTCTCTTTTATAAAGAAGAAACAATTAGAGAAGTAGCTGCTAAACTGAATATTTCTCATCCAGCCGTTATTAAAAGGCGTAATAAAGTCTTAGAAAAACTAAAGGAAATGTTAGAAGATATTTAGATGAAAGTTACCAAAAGGGTCTGATTTTCACTGTTACTTATGCAGTGGGAATTGGACCTTTTCATTTAACCAAATTTTTTTTGAAAATTGGTTACCAAGAAAGACTTCTTTTCACTGTTAAGTATAAGAGGGTAATTTTAAACAATTTTGTTTCATCAAGATAAGTATTTTCTGATGGTTAAATTTTAAAAAGATTAATAACTCTCGATAAAATTTGAACCTTAACAATTGAATAGACCATGACAAGACATTAATCATTTTTGGAGCGTAATAACCTATCCGCCAAGATCTTTCTGCCGAATAATTCGGCAAAACAAGTACTGCTAAGCTAAAAGCAAGGGAAGAAGAAAGGGAGCGATAAGTAAGAGTTTGAATATAGGGAGGGATACCCTATTCGCTATGAAGAAAGTGAGGATAATGATACTTCTAAGGTTGAAGCCGGCTCATCCTGAATAGAGGCGGAGGTGAGATTCCTATGTTGCTAATCCAAGGCACTTGTCAATGTCAAAAAACTTTAATTTTATATTGTGAGGTAAAACCTATGAATACAAAAGAAAAGAAGAAATGTAAACCTAAAGAGCAAATATCAAAAGAAGATTATTCTAAAAAAATTACTTACACTCAAAGTGATAAAGAGTCCCTCGACTTACTAGATATTGTTGAGCTTTATTTATGTAGAGCTTGTATAAGACTATAAGCTGGGGTGCTGACTTAAAAACTTGGGTGCGGTAAAATATAAGTGGTAGAAGAACTCCTTAATGACTATTTGCCCAAATACAAATTAAGGAGGTTTTGTGATGGAAAAATTTGCTTGTATGTATCTTCGTTTATCGAGAGAGGATGGAGATAGCACAGAAAGTAATTCTATTTCAAATCAAAGACAGATTATCAAATCATATGCAAGGGACAATGATTTTAAAGTTGTTGCTGAATATGTAGACGATGGCTTCTCAGGATCTAATTTTGACAGACCAAAATTTAAGAAGATGATTCAAGATCTTGAAGAGAAGAAGTTCAAAACAATTATTGTGAAGGACTTATCCCGTTTTGGGAGAGATTATATCGAATCAGGTAAATATCTACAAAAGATATTTCCAGAAAAAGGTATAAGGTTTATATCCGTAAACGATAACTATGACAGTGAAAATGCAGATGTAAGCGATACACACTTAATTCTTCCAATAAGAAACTTTATTAATGATTCTTATTGTAGAGATATTTCTATGAAAGTTAAATCTTCAAAAGAGATCAAAAGAAAGAATGGTGAATTTATTGGTGCATTTGCTCCTTTTGGTTATAAGAAGGATAGCAAAAACAAACATAAGTTAGTCGTTGATACAGAAGTTTCACATATAATTGAAAGAATCTTCAATATGAAGATAGACGGTTATTCGTCTAAGGCTATTGCAGATTTTTTAAATAGCATAGGTTGTGTAACACCATCTAAGCATAAAGAAAATTCTGGTGATAATCATACTACTGGTTTTATTGTTAAAGACTCTAAATGGGACGCAAAAATGGTCAATAGGATTATTACAAACAAGGTCTATATAGGAGTGCTTGAACAAGGGAAAACTAGAAAACTAAATTACAAGTCTAAGAGAGAAGTAGAAGTAAATGAAGAAGATTGGATTGTAATAAACGACTCTCATAAGCCTATTATTTCAAAAAGCATTTATGCTTTGGCTAATAAGATGATGCTCCGAGATGTAAAACAATCGGCAGATATACCACATATTTTATCAGGAATGCTTTATTGCAAAGATTGTGGATCTTCAATGGTTAGAAGAAAGGTTAAGTCCAAGAATGGATATAATATTTTTTATATTTGTTCTCACTACAATAACAAAGGAGATTGCACAAGACATAGTATAAAAGAAGACTATCTACTGGATATGACTCTTTTTGCACTTAAAGATTATTTAAAAAAATATAATGAACTACTAAGTCAAGTTAATAAGTTAGATGTATCAAAAGTTACATTTAATATTGACTTTGAAAGCTTAAACTCAGAAAAGAGAAAGTACGAAAGACTTAGACAATCTTTATATATGGACTTAGAAGACGAACTTATAACTTCTGAAGAGTTTGAAAGGTTCAGAAAAAATTATCTTATTAAAATCAGGGAAATAGAGAAACAAATTGCTACAAAGAAAAATATACTTGCCAACTTGCAAGAAAGGATTAAAAACAAGGACAGTTTGGTTTCCGAAATTGTTCCCACTGATTTAAGCAGTCTAAATAGACTAACAATTGTATCTTTTATAGATAGAATTGAAATCGGAGAAAATAATGAGATTAATTTTGTCTTTAATAATTTGGAAACAGTTAACTTACTGAAGACCCTTATAAAAGAAGAAAATGAAAACAAGTCAGAAGTAAAGAAGAATTTGATTTCAATAAATAAGGTATTTGGAAATGCTCTTGAAAATAAGGCTCCAATGCAATTAGCTGGAGGTGTTTTATAATGGCAAGAACTTCCAAAAGATATATTGAAAAGAAAATTGAAAAGACAGAAAGAAAAGTCTTTAAGGCTGGAATTTATACAAGACTATCTAACGAAAGAACAGAAGAGTGGAGAGAAAAATCATACTCAATAGAAACTCAAATCCTATCTTGTAAAGAATATGCATTAAAAGAAAATATAGATGTTTTAGAAGTTTACACTGACTATGAATATAGTGGGACAAACTTTGAAAGACCATCATTTCAGAATATGATGCAAGATATTAGAGATAGAAGAATCAATTGTATTATTATCAGAGATTTATCAAGACTTGGAAGAGAATATCTCGAAATGGGAAGATTGATTGATAAAGTTTTTCCATTTTTAGGTGTTAGATTTATTTCTGTTAATGATAAATTAGACACAGTCAAAGAAACAGATTCAAAGAAATCTTTTGAGGTTACTCTTAAAAATATTATCAACGATATGTATGCTAAGGATATTTCAGTTAAGATAAAAACCTCAAAACACAATAGGGCAAGAAACGGATACTTTATTGGTTCTGTTCCACCTTATGGCTACAAGATTAAAAAATCTAAAGAAGGTCAAAAACTTGTAATTGATGAAAATGTTAGATTTATTGTGGAAGAGATGTTTGATTTAACTCTTCAAGGCAAAAGCCAATATGAAGTCGCAAAACATTTTAATGAAAAAGGCTATGCTCCTGGAATGATTTACTACAAAACTGGGAGAGTTTACAGAGAAAATGATGATCCTGAATGGAATAAAGGGACAATTTCTAAAATGCTTACAAACCCAGCTTATACGGGGACTTTAGTACAAGGAGTTAAGCAACAAAATCTAGCAAAAGGAATTAAACAACATTTTGTAGATGAAAGTCAGTATATTATTTGTGAGAATGCACATGAAGCAATCATTTCTAAGGAAGTTCATGAAAGAATCTTACGAGAAAGACAAGAGAGAAAGAAAAATCATGTTTTCAGTTCGCCAATGCACAATTTTGAAAATAGGGACTATGAGAACAGATTTAAGGGTCTTGTAATCAATAATAATACTGGTAAAGAACTTAATAGAAGAACTCGTATCTATGGTAAAAATAAAGATAGACTTTACTATTCATTTCAGAATGAGAGATTTAGTGGAAGTATAAAACCCGAAAAATCAGTATTCATTATGGAAAGAGATTTAGATCAGGCTATTAGTGATAAGATTTCTGAGTTTATTATTAAGACAACTAGCAAGACAAAATTTATAAATCGAATTAAAGCTAGATTTAATAACGCAATAGATACTTTTAAGAAAGACATTGAAAATCTTAAAAGAAAAAATATAAATGAAGAAAACATCATTCAAAGAGCCTATGAAGAATATAGTCTAGGCAAGATTGATAGAGACGAGTATCTATTGAGAAGAGAGATTGCTCAAAGTCATATGTCTACATTTGATAACGAGATTTCAGCAATTGAAGTTAATATATCAAAACTTAAAAAAGAAAGATTAAAATCAACAAAATGGATAAATGATTTATATGCTTCAAAGAATTTGGAAAAGCTACCTGGCGATTTAATCCATAGCTTAATTGAAAAAATAATAGTTTATGATAAACACGAATTTGAAATAGTCTTTAAATTCAATATAGATAATTTGGTAGGAGGAACAGACGATGAATAAGATTGCTCTTTATATTAGATTATCCGTTGAAGATATGATAAAGACTGATGAGAGTGAAAGTATCATAAATCAAAGAGCATATCTAAACGATTATCTCGACAAGAATGAAGAATTTAAGAACTTCACAAGAGAAGAATATGTTGATGACGGATACTCTGGAACAAACGAAAATAGACCAGCCTTTCAAAGAATGCTCGAAGATGTAAAGAAAAATAATATCCAGACGATAATTGTAAAAGACTTGTCCAGATTTATGAGAGATTATATAACACTTGGAGATTATCTTGAAAACATATTTCCATTCCTAGGAGTAAGATTTATCGCCATAAATGATGGCTATGATAGTAACAAAGAAAAGGGAAATGGAACAGATTTAGATATTCAATTCAAGGGACTATTATATGATTTCTACACAAAAGATATTTCTGAAAAGGTAAAGTCATCTATGACTACACTTAAAAAACAAGGAAAGTTTTTAGCTTGGAGTCCACCTTTAGGATATATGAAAGATCCTAATAATAGACACAAAATCATAGTTGATGAAGAAACAGCTTGGATAGTAAAGAAGATTTTTAAACTTGCACTTGATGGTATATCTTCAAGAAATATAGCTAAGATATTAAATGAAGAAAAAATTCCAACACCATCAAAAAGAAAGAGTGAATTAACCAATCTTGATTTTGAATATTCAATAATTAGAACTGCGAAAAAACCTAGACCAACCTGGACTAATGGCAATGTAATAGATGTATTAGCGAATGAAAATTATACTGGAACTTATACTTTCAATATGCAAGATAAGTCAGTATTAAATCCATCTTCTTTTAAATTCAAACCAAAAGAGGAATGGGGAAGAGTTGAGAATAATCATGAAGCTATTATATCTAAAGAAGACTTTGAAAAAGTTCAAAAGATTAAAGAGAAGAATCTATTTATGAAAGGTAAAAATACCGATTATGAATGGAGAAAAAAATCTCCACTACAAGGTTTTGCAAAATGTCCAACTTGCAATCACATTTTAGGATGTGTTCAATCAAAAAGAAAACGACAAGATGGAAGCATAAGAGTTCACACATATTTTACTTGTAGGATATGTAAGTGTAATAATGTAAAACATAAGAACTCAAGAGCAGGAAGCCTTGAAGAGCAAGTATTTGAAGCAATAAAAGAAAAGTATGGTTTAGAAGATTCAAAAATAGATGAAAAAGTAAAAGTTAAACCTATGGAAAAATCTATTGAAGATCTTGAAGCTAAGAAAATGCAAAGTTTTGAGAAGTATAAATTAGGCAAGATGAATAGACAAAAATTCATTGACTCCAAAAATTTGATAGATGAAGAGATACAAGCAATAAAAGAAAAAATACTAAAAGCAAAAGAAGAAAAAGAAATAATAGACAACACTAAACTTACCAGAGAATTGATGGAAAAATATATAGACTCAGTATTCTGTGAAGGAAACGAAGTGTTGAACATAATATGGAAGTAGAAAAGGGAGTGAGCAATCACTCTCTTTTACATTACATAACTATAACCCCTTTTTTGTCATAAGCTTGACATGAGAGGGGATTGCCCATTTATTTGCCGAGCTGGAAACGAAGGTATCGGTGGCTTTTGAGACTGATTTAAAAGCCGTGCCTTTGAGTGAAAAAATCGAAGACCACCTTTTCCGTATTGTCCAAGAATTGCTCTCCAATGCCTTGCGCCACGCGCAGGCGCAGACGATTTCTTGCTCTTTATATGAAAAAAATCAAACGCTTTACCTATTATTTCGCGACGACGGCCAAGGTTTTGACCTAACGGAAGCCAAGCAAAGTAGTGGCTATGGTTTAAAAAACATTGAGGAACGTATTCACAGTTTAGCTGGCCAAGTTAAAATGTTAAGTGCGCCCGGGCAGGGCACGCAAGTTATTATTACCATTCCGCTTTCCACCACCAGTAATAGAAAGGATAGTCCCTATGATTACGGTACAGATAATTGATGACCATGAAATGGTCCGCTTGGGCCTCGCCACCTATATCAATTTACAAGACGATATAGAAGTGATCAAGGAGTCGGAGGATGGTGATGTGGGCGTGCAAGCTGCCTTAGACTTGCAGCCAGATGTCATTTTAATGGATGTGGTGATGGAACGCATGGATGGCATTGAAGCGAGCCAGGAAATTTTAAAAGCTTGGCCTGAAGCTAAGATTTTAATTATTACGAGCTTTTTAGATGATGATAAGCTTTACCCCGCCTTAGAGGCCGGTGCTTATGGCTATATTTTAAAAACGTCCAGCGCCACCGAAATCGCCCAAGCTATTCGCCAGGTCGCCCAGGGCAAGCGTGTGATGACGCCGCGCGTCACTCAGAAGATGCAAGCTGACCGCGCTAAGGCCAAGGAGCATCATCACTATGATGATTTGACGGCGCGGGAATTAGAAGTTCTGAAATTGATTGCTGCGGGATACGCCAACCAGGAGATTGCCGATGAATTATTTATTACATTAAAAACGGTGAAGACCCATGTGTCCAATCTGCTTTCCAAACTGGAAGTTTCCGACCGTACCCAAGCAGCGATTTACGCTTACCGCCATGGTTTAGTCGAGGAAGAGGAGGCGTAAGCAAAGCATGGTCCAAATAAAAAGCAGCCCTAAAAGGCTGCTTTTTGTATGCTATTATTAAATGCCCATAACCACTGGCATTAAAAGCGGGTTGCGCTTCGTGCGTTTGAACAAGAAGGGATATAAAGCGTTTTGGATAACGTCGCGAATGGCTCGCTCATTGACTTTTCGCCCGGAATTCAATTGGCCAATAACGGCGGTTTGAATCACTTTTTGGGCGTCCCGAATGAGGTCCTCCGATTCACGCATGTAGATAAAGCCGCGGGAAACAATGGTTGGTCCGGCCAAAAGTTGCTTTGCTTTGAAATCGATGGTGACGACCACTAGGACGAGGCCATCTTCAGAAAGCTTATGGCGGTCTTTGAGGACGATATTACCGATGTCCCCAATCCCTTTACCGTCGACGTAAACATCTTGGGCAGGGATGGAGCCGGCCCGTCTGGCTGAATGCTCGGTCAAGGCGAGGACATCGCCATTTTCCATGACGAAGATATTTTCGGGTTTAACGCCCACATCAGCGGCCGTTTGGGCTTGGACACTTAGCATCCGGTGCTCCCCGTGGACGGGCATAAAGAATTTCGGTTGGAGCAAGCTGAGCATTAATTTCTGCTCCTCTTGGGCCCCGTGGCCAGAAGTATGGACATTATTCACCTTACCATGGACCACATCAGCGCCCGCTTCGAGTAATTTATTAATCACCCGGTTCACACTAATGGTATTGCCTGGAATCGGCGATGAGGAGAAAATGACTGTATCATTAGGACGAATTGAAATCTGCCGGTGCGTCCCATTCGCAATGCGACTGAGGGCGGCCATGGGCTCCCCCTGGGAACCGGTACACATGATGAGAATTTCATTATCCTGGTATTTATTCAGCTCACGCCGATCAATGAACACATGATCAGGGGCTTTAATGTAGCCTAATTCGCGGGCATTTCGAACCGCATTTTCCATGGAACGGCCAAAAACAGCCACGCGTCGGTCGTTAGCAATTGCAATTTCAATGGCTTCGGAGAGCCGGGAAATATTTGAAGCAAAACTAGCAAAAATGATCCGACCCTGGAGGGGTTCGATGATTTCCTTTAAAGATTCGCCCACAATTTTTTCTGATTTGGTGAAGCCGGCAATTTCTGAGTTCGTGGAGTCCCCCAACATACAGAGGACGCCTTCGCTTCCTAATTGGGCTAATTTTTGCAGATCAGCAGGTTGGCCGACGGGCGTAAAGTCAAATTTATAGTCTCCCGTGAAAACAATATTCCCACTAGGGGTTTTCACCACAATGGCCATAGCATCAGGGATACTATGGGTAACTCGGATATAGCTGACCTCTGTTTTCCTAAATTTAATGATACTGTCTTCATCCACCTCATGGAGTTCGGCGTCACGCAGGAGGCCATGTTCATCCAATTTGCCGCGGATTAAGGCCATGGCCAAACGGCCGGCATAGACGGGCACATTAATTTGCTTCAATAAGAAGGGTAGGCCCCCAATATGGTCCTCGTGACCGTGGGTGATGAAAACTCCTTTAATTTTGTCTTGATTTTCAATGAGGTAGGAATAGTCAGAGATGACGTAATCAATGCCTAAGAGGTCATCTTCAGGGAACATGACCCCAGCGTCTAGAATGAGGAGCTCATCTTGAAATTGGACACAGTACATATTCTTCCCAATTTCACCCAAGCCACCGATCGCAAAAACAGCTGTCTCGTGATTTTTAATTTTTAGCTTCATTTTACGCATCAAACTCCGTTAGTTTGAAGTAGTCTTGCTCTTTTTCATAGGCGAGGTGGGCTTTGGAGAGTTCTTCTACATACTCAACCATCACAGGCGAGTGTTCTTGTAAGATTTGACGAACTTCGATTTCACTATCAGCTTCGATATACATGGCTTTAGTACTTTCCCGCGTAGGGACTTCGTTCGCTTTATCTTGGTATAGTACTTTATAAATCATATTTAACCTACTTTCTATTTATTTTATTTATGACATAAACTGTACCTCTTAGTTTAGCATAAAATTCGGGGCCTGCCTATGCTGATTATTTCAGACTTTGGCAGGAGGATGTTTAGCCTGGGACTTGTTATAATGAATGTAGCGTTTTGAATGCTAGGAGGTTAGCATGAAAAGAAATAAAAAAGCTTGGAATTTATCTTTATTCCATGATTTAACCGAGCAAACGAATGATGAAATTAATAAAATGGACAAAATTCATATCCTACTGGTGGGAAAAACTGGTGTGGGGAAGAGTACCTTAATCAATCACTTGTTTCGTGAAGAACTCGCGAAAACAGGTATTGGCCAGCCCATTACCCAGCATATTCGCCAAATTACTAAAGAAGGCATGCCCTTAGTTCTCTATGACACGCGGGGCTTAGAACTAACTGCCAGTGTTCAGCAGCAGGTCCGCCAAGAAATTCAAGGCATGGAAGAAAAACTCACGAAAAAAGGCGAGCAAATGCATTGTGCCTATTATTGTGTGAATGCTAATTCCATGCGCGTGGAAGCCAATGAAGTTGAATTCATTAAAGAGCTCGCCCAACGCATGCCCGTTATTTTAGTTTTAACACTGGCAATTGGGGAAGCAGTCGAAGACTTCAAGACTGCTATTGAAGAGATGAATTTACCTGTCCAAGGTGTGATACCGGTTTTAGCGAAAGACTATCCCTTGCAAAGTGGCCAGGCCTTGCCGGCTTTTGGCTTAAAAGCCTTAATTCGTTTAACCTTGCAGGTGGTGCCGGAGAATGTGTGGCCTTCTTTTACGAATGCCCAACAAGCTGATATTGACCGCAAGGTGGCGGAGGCGAAACGTTGGGCGAAACGGTATATTGCGACGACTTTTGGGATTGGTTTTACCCCCATTCCATTTTCAGATGCAACGGCGATTGTGCCCGTACAAATTTCCATGCTGGCGCACATTACCGCTGTATTTGGTGTATCTTTGGAGAAAAAGACTTTGTTAGGAATTATTGGCGCGATTGGGGGAACTACCGGGGCCACTTTTTTAGGGCGCAGTATTGTGTCTAATTTACTGAAATTTTTACCGGGTGTGGGCTCATTTTTCGGTGGCGTCATTTCCGGTGGCACTGCCTCCTTGCTCACCTCAGCTTTGGCTATGAGCTATATTACGGTTTTAGCGATTATTAGTGAGCATGAAGCGCGGGGTGAGCGCCTATCTTCGCGTTCTATCGCGCGCTTAATGCGCCGTGAATTGAAAACTCGGCTCAAGCGCGGTAAAAAAGATGAAGACTTTAAAGATATTAAACAAGAACAAGAGGGGAAAAAATAAGCCGGTTTTCAAAATCAGCACCTAGGAATTTTTTCTGGCTTCTGCTATGATTAGACTGATTATTTAGAAAGGCTGAAGCATGGATAAAAATTCTTACTACCAAATCGATCGAGCGGCTTGGCGGGAATACCTCAGTAATGAAAAACCCCATGTCGATATTCATTTGACTAAGAAGCAGCTCGATCAGTTAATTTCCTTAAATGATGAACTGACCGTTGAAGATGCTTTAGAAGTTTATGAGCCGATGACCCAATTAATCGCCATCTACCGGGATACTTACACGCAATTAAGTGAGCGGCGGAAGCGATTCTTAGATATTAAGGACCGGATTCCTCCTTTTATGATTGTCATTAGCGGGAGTGTCGCCGTTGGGAAGAGTACGACCGCGCGGCTACTGCGCCTTTTTCTCTCTCAAGCCTATCCCGAGTTAAATGTCGATTTGGTGACTACCGATGGCTTTTTGTATCCGAATGCCGTGTTAAAAGATAAGGGGCTCCTCCATCGCAAAGGTTTCCCCGAAAGCTATGACATGCCGCGGCTGATTGAATTTCTCACCGCGATTAAAAATAATCGCCAGCATATCACTTATCCCCTCTATTCTCACGAGCGCTATGATATTGTGTCGGGAGCAGAGCGTCAATTGAAGGATCCAGGCATTGTGATTGTGGAAGGCATTAATGTTTTGCAACTGACGGGTCGGGAAGATATTTTTGTAGGCGATTTTGCGGATCTCTCGATTTACGTGGATGCTAAAACGGAGGATATTGCCCACTGGTACGAGGAGCGCTTCTTGCTATTGCGAGAGCGGGCCTTGCATGATCCGGACAATTACCACCACCAGTTTGCACATTTAAGTGAGGAAGAGGCGCGCCAGCATGCCCAAGCAGTGTGGGAGGATATCAATCTCGTTAATTTGTATGAGTATATTTTACCGACACGCATTCGCGCCGATATGGTCATCCACAAAAAAAAGGATCATTATATTGATCACTTATGGCTGAAAAAATATTAAAAAATGCCCAGAGAGTCAACGGCTGAGGTGCTCTCTGGGCTTTTTGTTCTATTTAAGGTCCATATTGTAGTGGGCGCGTTCGCCACCAATTGATTTTGGCCGGCGCCGGCAAGCATTGACCCAAGCTTCACCAATGCGGTGATGGTCCAGGCGAAGCGGGACGCAGACAGGTTCAATATGCATGCCAATGAAGGTATTACCAATATCTAGGCCGGCTTGGGCAACAATATTTTCTAAGACAATCGGCTCTTCAAAGTGCTTGTAAGCAGCAGTGCTGAAGGAACCGCCGGCATTAGGTTGGGGCACTACGTTTACTTCCGAAGCTTCTGGCTGAGCTTTTCGCTCACAAACAATGGCGCGGTTTAAATGCTCACAGCATTGGCAAGCCAAGTTAAGCTCATGGGCCTTCGTGACGTCATAGCAAGCTTTAAAAACTTGCTCACCGATTTCTGGAGAAGAAGCAGAACCGATATTTTCCCCCTTAATTTCACTTGAAGAACAGCCAACGACGACAATATCGCCAGCTTTTAATTTGGAAGCCTCGATGAGTTCTTCCATGATTGCTTTCGTTTCTTCATATAATTGGTCACTCATGCTTATCTCTCCTTTTCAGATCAGCAATTAAATTATTGATACCCGCATATAAATGATCATAGGTAGTTAAAAAATCTCCAGTTTGCATCGGGTCGAGCACATCGCCATCCTCTGGCAGGAATTCCCGAAAGGCGACGACCTTAGCGGGCGTGCCTTGCAGGAGGGTTCTGGCTTTGTCGACAATGCCCTGGTCCATCCCTATGATTAAGGAAAAACGCTGGCCGTCCTTATTTTTGAGCTGGCGGCTGCGATGAAAACGCAAGGGAATGTGGAAATGCTTGAGGAGTTCTCGGGTTTTGGGGTGGGGTGCTTGGCCGATACACCAATTTTCTACGGCTCGTGATTGCACTCGGTAATGGCGCCAAAGCCGCTCTTCTCGTAAACGCTGTCTTAAAATAGCCTCTGCCATGGGCGAACGGCAAACATTAGCTCGGCATACGAAAAGTAAGCCTTCTCTTTTCCACCATAGCATTGCATTTTTCCTCCTATTAATATTGTAGCACAGGCTTTTAGGAAGGTTAATTATCCTGCTTTTCTTATTTTAACATGGAAGGAAGCACTTCACCTTAACAATTTATGGGAGTCATGCTAAATTAGTAGCAGTAAAGGAATTTTGTTAGAGAGGAAGATAAGAATGGAAAGCCAGCAGTCTTTAACTTGGGCGGACGTCTTAGCCCCTGTTTTGCATAGTTCGACCTATGAAAGGTTAAAAACTTATTTAGCGATGGAAGGGCAAAAGACAAAAATTTACCCGCCAGAAGCAGCTATTTTCCGCGCTTTTCAGCTGACGCCCTTTGAAGACGTGAAAGTCGTGATTTTAGGCCAGGATCCCTATCATGGGGAGGGCCAGGCGAATGGGCTGAGCTTTTCCGTGAATCGTGGCCAAGCCTTGCCGCCATCCTTGCGGAATATTTACCAGGAATTAGAAGCTGATTTAAATATTAAAACCCCAGTCCACGGGGATTTAACTGCCTGGGCTAAGGAAGGCGTCCTCTTATTAAACAGTGTCTTAACGGTCGAGGCGGGCAAGGCGAATAGCCATCGGGGCAAGGGCTGGGAATTGCTGACTGACCAGGTGATCGAGGCTTTAAATGAGCGGGAAGAGCGCATTGTTTACATTTTATGGGGCAATGCAGCTAAAAAGAAAGGGCGACTCATCGACACGCAGCGCCATGCCACCGTCTCTTCCGTTCACCCCAGTCCTTTGTCAGCTTACCGGGGCTTCTTTGGCTCCAAGCCCTTCTCTAAAGCCAATCAGCTCCTGCAGGCTAGTGGTCAGAAGCCGATCGATTGGCGTTTGCCGGCTTAGTGTGATGCTGGCAGGTGCATTGACCGGGCGGGCAGGTGCAGAGGACTTCCGGCACGGTTTCTTTCTCAGCCAGGCAATGTTCGATTTGGGCTTTCATATCCTTATCCAGGGGAGCGAGTTGGAGGAGTTGGCAGAGGAGGTCACTGGCGTTTCTTTGGCAAGTGGAATGAAGCAAGGCTTTGAGACGTGTGGCCATCGCTTCCTCTTCGCTTGCTTTTGCTTCGTAGCGATAGGCGGGGCGCGTTTTTTCTACCTGTACTGCGTCTTTCTTGACGAGACGATTGAGGAGGGTTTTGATAGTAGAAGCTTGCCAGCCTTTTTCCTGATTTAAGATGGCTATAATTTTTCGACTGGGAGAAGCTCCTTGGGACCAAAGGACGCGCAAGACTTCCCACTCCGCTTGGGTAATTGCCGCATGCTTTTTCATTCTAAACCTCCTTTAGGCTAAAAGATGGGGGAATTTTGAGGAAGGATATGTTGGCGTTTGAGCCAAGCCAACATTTCAGTAAAAACAATCTCGGGCTCATGGTAGAAGAAAAGCTCATGCCCACGTCCAGAAAAGATCATAAAGGTTACGCATTTTTGCTGCTGGGCTTGTAATTCCTGGGTGAGGTACTTTTGATCTAGCCCGCGGAAGAGCATGGGATCACTCTCCCCATTCATAAAGCAAAGCGGGAGCTCAGGCCGCAAGCCTTGGGCCCAGTTCTTCTCCGTGGCTTGCATGGCTAATTTAAGCATCATAGCAAAGCCACTGTTTGAGAAGACAAAACCTGCTAGCGGAGGGTCAATATCTTGATGTTTTTCGCGTTCATACCAGCCTTGTTGAACCTTGGTCAGTTTCGTTTGCCCCAAATGTTCTTGGCTGAATAATTGCTGGTGGAGGGTATAGTTCGGAACTTGGGCATGGTGGTGGGCTAAAATTCGGCCTAAAATTGGCGCTAAGTGCAGACTTTTGACATGGCCATGGGTCGCCGATAAAAAGCAGGCCGCCACCTGGTCACTGTGGGTTTTCAGGTAGAGGCGGGACACATAGGCCCCCAGGCTATTGCCCAATAAAATGACCGGTATCTGCGGGCATTTCTGGTGGGCATAGTTGATGCCCGTAATGAGATCCCAAACTAAGGCGTCGGGAATTTTTTCATAATGCTCATAGCGCCCCAATTTCTTTAAATGCTTCGCATAAGCGCCATGGCCAATTTGATCATGGCCCATAACAGTAATATTTTTTCCTGTAAAATACTGGGCTAAGCGCTCATAACTTCTCGTATGCTCCGACATGCCGTGCACGATATAGAGTAAAGCTTGCGGATTTTTAACGGACCAATAATGGAGGGGGATGACCGCACGCTCTTGGTGGGCTTGGCTAGGTAATTCAATATATTGATACATAAATAAAACTCCTTTGAATGGTTAAAAGCAGCCCCAGGCGACCGCTAAGCGGTGTGTGGAGCTGCTTTTTTCTAAGCAAACCAGCGTTCCCGCCGTAGCGGTAAGAGATAAGCTTCCGGTCCTGGTGGGCTTGGTGGGGAGGCTTCATCATCATCATCAGGGCCTTGGATCCCTTCTAGAATGGATTCAAGGAGATCAGAATCGACACTTTCCTTGTCTTCCTCATCGTCCTGATCTTCCTCATGGTCCTCATGGTCTTTCTCTTCATTATAGTCATCCTCGTCATACTCAGGGGCGGGGGTGACCGGTGCCGGCATTTTTTGGAATTCTTCGTATAGTTTTTCATTAATCAATTCATTGACCGCTAAGTTATAGGGGGTAGTCGCCCGCGAAGGATGCAAGGGGTTGGAGAGCAGTTCAACCAATTCACGGTGCACCGTATCTGGCTGCTTCCAATCTTCTTGGTGGGAGCCATTAGTTAGATGATCCATCAAGGTGCGGTAGACATTATTAACCGCCCAGCCTGATTCCGTTGTGAGGTAATGCTCATTATTGAAGGGCTGGTCATAGCCAATCCATAAGCTCACCGCCCGGTCGGTGGTATAGCCTGACATCCAGCGGTCTGGTACCGCGTTTTCTGGTAGGTTATTATCCCGCAATTGTTCTGGGGTGTAATTGGTTGTGCCCGACTTACCAGCTTCTATAACATTGGGATTGTGGTAGGAACGGGCTTGTCCTTCTGTGAAAACAGATTTCAGCATATCCGTTAAGATATAGGCGGTTGATTCCCGCATGGCCTGTTCACTTTCTCCCGCCACTTCAATTTTTTCGTCTTCCAAAGTGACGAAGTAATCGACCGCTTTGGGTTCATTGTAGCGCCCCATGTTTCCTAGGGTTGCGAAAGAAGCACTAAGGGCTAGCGGGGTTAATTCGCCCCCGATTGAATTAGATTCATAGGCCCCGGCACCATCGTTTAAATTAATGTGCATTTTTTTCGTAAATTCGTTGACCCGATCAGCGCCCACTTCTTGGAAGAGTTTGAGGGCAGGAATATTGCGTGATTCGGCGAGTGCCTGTCGGGCAGAGATTAAGCCTTGGTATTGCCGGTCCCAGTTATTAATTTCATCGCCGGAAGAATATTTGTAAGGCTCATCTTTAATCCCTAGGGCCGGGCTCAGATTCAAGTACTCAATAGCTGGCCCATAAACGGTAAAAGGCTTAATGGAAGAACCGACACTGCGGTCTAATTCAGTCGCCCGGTTAAAGCCGAGGACGCCTTCTTGATGCCGGCCACCGAAGAGGGCGACAATATGCCCTGTTTTAGTATCAATAATCGAGCCAGCTGCCTGCATCAGGTCATCAGCAAAGTACTGGCGATTGTCATCATTAAGGAGATTATAAAGGTATTCTTGGGTATCGTAATCCAAGTGCGTATAGATCTTTAAGCCATCCGTCCACATATCAAAGCCGGCTGCTTTAATATCTTTATCAACTTGCTGGATATAGGAGTCGACAATTTGGGCTTTTTTTGATTGTTCCTCATTTGATTTAAGCTCTTGTAAATCGGCATCCACGGGCTCATTCATGGCCTCTTCAGCAGCTGCGGCAGAAATCTTACCGTCTTCGAGCATTTCCTTTAAAACCGTGTCCCGCCGGTTTTTCGCCTTGTCGGGATGGGTGTAGGGATCGTAATTATTCGGCGCCTGCGGCATCCCGGCTAACATGGCCGTTTGGGCGAGGGATAATTGGTCCAGATCCTTGCCGTAGTAAACTTGGGCGGCTGTCCCCATGCCGTAAACCCCGTTCGCCATATAAACTTTGTTGATGTAAAATTCAAATATTTGCTTTTTACTGTAGTGGCGCTCCAATTGCAAAGCCAGCCAAATTTCTTGGACTTTCCGCTTGTAGGTTTGGTCAGCTTTCGTGGTGGAGAAGGCAGCTAATTTAATTAATTGCTGGGTGAGAGTAGAACCGCCTTGGGCAATTCCGCCTGCTTTCAAGTTAGCGAGGAAGGACCCTGCAATCCGCTTCAGATCAATCCCGTTATGCTTTAAAAAACGCTTGTCTTCAATAGAAGTCACAGCATCAAAAGTCTGCTGGTTAATATGGTCTTCGCCAATGATGATGCGTTCATTATGACTGGTTTCAAAAATTTCATTACCATTTTGATCGAAAATGGTTGAGGCAATTGAACCTTGTAAATCTTTTTCCGTCACCACTGGCGCTTTGGCAGCCCAAGTCAAGCCTAAGCCGGCTAGACCCACCCCGATCACCAGGGCGACTAAAATAAAACCACCTAAAATATAGCCCCAGAGCTGGGGTCGTTTCCGGCGTTTTTTCTGCTGCTTTTCATGACGACGGTGACGTCGCGTTCTCTCTTCCGTCATCTTTATCCCTCCTTTTGCTTGATGTATTGACGTACGGCAGGTAGGTAGTCGAGCTGGGGCTGCCAGCGACTTTTTAAACGAAAGCCAAATTTTTGAATCCGTTCGATGGGAATGGAGACATATTCTTTCGCTTCATAAGCTTGCCAGTCGACGTCAAGTTCTTCGATGGGATAAAGATAGGCTTCATCCAAAGTCGAAAATAAAAATATGGTAAAGCAGACGCCGCCTGCTGCATGGCAGGCTTTCATATGTTCCACTTGGTGCTTGTGTAAATTACTTAAAGGAAAACGTGTTTTTTGCTTAGTTTCCTTGGCCTCAAAATCTAAATAGTAACCTTTGTAGACGCCATTGTAATCCGTAGTTGAGGCTTGGCGGTAGTAAGCTTCCTTAATTCTGGCTTGGCTGCGCTTGGGGTAGGCCACGTCGACCACTTGAATAGGGGTCGGTTTTTTATAAACAATAGCCAATTGCCGTTTTCGATACCAGGTATTCGCCTGATTGAGTAAACGTTCCAAGGTCATCCCACGATTGCCAAAATTGGGGCTGCTTGTTCCCTTTTGCTTACGTCGGCGCTCTTTCTGGACAGGCGCTTGGTAAGTCTCACCATTGGGATAGCGCAAGATGGTCACCTCCAAATTTGAGTTAATTTCATTATAGCAAGGATTAGAGCATTTTCCTAGAACCATTGTTTGGGACTTGCTAAGATCTGTCTCAAGGCTGATTTTGCCCATAGAAAAGAAATTCCTTGACAATCCTTCAAGGATCATGGACAATCAGCGTATTATCCTGTATAATTCGTAACGAACCGTATAGGGGCATTTTGCATATCGCACCTATTTAAATATTTTAAAAAGTTAGGGGAAGTATAATGTCTGTAAGTTTTGAAAAGAAAAGTAAAAATGAAGGAATTTTAGAATTTTCCGTAGCCAAAGAAGAAGCACAAAAAGCTTTAAAGCAAGCTTATAAACGGATCAAAAAAGATATTAGCGTACCAGGCTTCCGAAAGGGTAAAGTAAACTACCAAGTGTTCACCAAAATGTTTGGTGAAGAAGCCCTCTACGAAGACGCTATTCAATTTGTCCTGCCCGCTGCCTACCAAAAAGCAGTAGAAGAAGAGGACTTAGATGTTGTCGGCCAACCAGAATTCGATATTTCTGAAATTGGTAAAAATAAAGACTGGCTCTTCAAAGCTACCGTTGCCCTTAAACCTGAAGTTAAACTAGGGGACTACAAAAATCTCACCGTGAAAAAAGTTGACACGGACGTCAAAGACAAAGAAGTCCAAGAACGTTTAGAACAAGCCCAAGAAAATCTCGCGGAATTAACCTTAAAAGAAGGGCCGGCCGAAAAAGGCGATACTGTTGTGATTGACTTTGAAGGCTTCAAAGATGGGGAAGCCTTTGAAGGTGGAAAAGGCGAAAACCATTCCCTCGCCTTAGGATCTAACAGTTTCATCCCTGGCTTTGAAGAGCAACTCGAAGGGGTTAAGGAAGGCGACGAAGTGACCGTCAATGTTACCTTCCCTGAAGAATACCATGTTGACGACTTGGCTGGCCAAGACGCGGAATTCAAAGTCAAAGTCCATGAAGTGAAGGAAAAACGTGTGCCTGAATTAGATGACGAATTCGCTAAAGACGTGGATGAAGAAGTGTCTTCCCTTGACGAATTGAAGGACAAATACGCGCGTGAACTAGAAGAAGCTAAAGAACGGCAAGCTAAAGAAGAACAAGATGAAGAAGCCCTTCGCAAAGCCGTCGCCAATGCTGAAATTGATGACTTGCCCCAAGCAATGGTTGATGAGGAAGTTGATCGCCAAGTGAACCATTACTTGAATGAAATGCAACGTCAAGGCATTGCTCCTGATATGTACTATCAATTAACGGGCTCAAGTGAAGAAGACTTGCGCAAGCAATTTGCTGAAGATGCCGATACGCGGGTGAAAACGAACTTACTTCTAGAAAAAATTGTAGAAGCCGAAGACATCAAGCCTGATGAAGATGATTTGGAAGCAGAAATCAAGAATTTGGCTGAAACCTACAATATGGAAGAAGATAAAGTTCGTGACGTGGTTACAGCCGATATGCTTAGCCAAGACATTGCCTTGAAGAAGGCGATGGCGCTCATTACCGATACGGCAGAAGCAAAATAGGACTGAAAAATCGAGTTTAAAAAGGATTGAAGGATCAATTGCTTTGACTTCAATCCTTTTTTTTGACAAAATAATATAGATAGTAGACGATAAATGAGGAGAGGAGAGCGATGAGAGAGAATGAGTTATAAGGACGAACAACCTACGATTCACTGTTCATTTTGTGGTAAATCCCAGGATTTAGTCGATAAAATTATTGCTGGACCTGATGTTTTTATCTGCAATGAATGTGTCAATTTATGTCAAGAGATCATCGCCGAGGATAACCAGTTAAATCTCACCGAAGATTTAGCCCGGATTGAACCGCCGACCCCCAAAGAAATGCATAAAATTTTAAATCAATATGTCATTGGGCAAGAAGACGCCAAGCGCTCTTTGGCTGTGGCGGTTTACAATCACTATAAACGCATTAATCGCAATATTGAACTGCAAAAAGAACAAGATAGCCAAGATGAAGAAGCAGCCGCGATGGATGATGTGGAACTGCAAAAAAGTAACATTTGCCTGATTGGTCCTACCGGCTCAGGCAAAACTTACCTCGCCCAGACGCTAGCGCGTTTGTTGAAGGTACCTTTCGCTATTGCGGATGCCACCAGCCTAACAGAGGCCGGCTATGTGGGTGAAGATGTGGAGAATATCCTATTGAAACTTCTTCAATCAGCCGATAACGACCCTGAAAAAGCCCAGTACGGGATCATTTATGTGGATGAAATTGATAAAATTGCGCGTAAGTCAGAGAATGTTTCCATTACGCGTGACGTGAGTGGTGAAGGGGTGCAGCAGGCCTTACTGAAAATTCTAGAAGGCACGGTGGCCAATGTCCCACCGCAAGGCGGACGCAAGCATCCTTCCCAGGAAATGATTCAAGTCGATACATCCAATATTCTTTTCATTGTCGGCGGGGCCTTTGATGGGATTGAAGATATCATCAAAGAACGCTTAGGGGAGCGAATTATTGGCTTTGGGCAAAAAAATGAAGGCTTGAATTTCAGTCGAGAAGATGCCTTGGCCCACGTCATTCCCCAGGATTTACAGAAATTTGGCTTGATTCCGGAATTTATTGGCCGCTTGCCGATTATCACGGGTTTGAAGCAGTTAACGGAAGACGATTTGGTCGAAATTTTATCCAAGCCAAAAAATGCCTTGGTGAAGCAATACCAACGCTTGCTATCCTTTGATGGCGTGGCCTTAGAATTTGAGGAAGAAGCTTTAAGGGCAATTGCTAAATTGGCCATCGAAAGGAAAACAGGGGCGCGAGGCTTGCGTGCGATTATTGAAGAGTGTATGATTGGCATTATGTATGACATTCCTAGTCGGGATGATGTGGATAAAATTATCATCACGCCCGCTGTGGTGACTGAGCATACCTATCCTATTTTACTCGGACATGACGGACGGCAAATTGCTTAGAGACAGTTGAGCTTGGGTTTCCAAGCTCACTTTTGTCTAGGAGGAAAGCGATGGAAAATAGGCAAATTGAATTTTTAACCAGTGCGGTCAAACCCAGCCAATACCCGGCCCCAGATCGGCCTGAAATTGCCCTAGCGGGGCGTTCCAATGTGGGCAAAAGCTCCTTCATTAATAGTTTATTCGCCCGGAAAAAATTAGCCCGCACCTCAAGTAAGCCCGGTAAAACCCGCGTCTTAAATTACTATGAGCTCGCTGAGCGTTGCTATTTTGTGGACGTGCCCGGCTATGGCTATGCCCGGGTCAGTAAAAAAGAAAAAGCCGCTTGGCAGGAAATGCTGACCACTTACTTTGCAGAACGGTCTTCATTAGTGTTGACTTTTTTACTGGTGGATTTTCGCCACCAGCCCTCCAAAGAAGATGTTTTGATGAAAGAAAGCTTAGGCACTTGGGGCATACCTTATTTTATTATTGCGACGAAGGCAGATAAGGTAAAAAGAGGCCAGTGGCAAAAGCAACTTAACTTGCTTAAGACGACACTCTCCCTAGTTACGACGGAGCAAATTCTGCCCTATTCCTCTATTTCGCATACCGGCCGGGTTGAGGCTTGGGAAATTATTGAAGGCATTTTAGCCGAAGAGGGGGTTTAAGACGGGAGGTGTACTGATGGGAAGACGGATTCCAGAAGCCCTAATCAATAAAGTTAGAGAAGAAACAGATATCATTGACGTTATTGGTCACTATGTTGATTTAAGCAAAAGAGGCAAAAATTACTTTGGTTTTTGCCCTTTCCACGATGAAAATACGCCTTCCTTTTCAGTGGAGGCCGAACATCAATTTTTTAAGTGCTTCAGTTGTGGCCGTGGCGGCAGTGTTTTTAATTTTATTATGGAATTGGAGCATGTTTCCTTTCCGGAAGCGGTCGAAAAGGTGGCTGATTTAGGGGGCTTGCAACTTGATTTTAATTTTGGCGAGTCGGGCGGGGCTGACAACAGCCAAAGTCCAGAAGAAAGAGAAGCCCTAAAAATCACGTCAACGGTCAAGTCTTTTTACCATTATATTCTAACGACAACACAAGCCGGTCAACCAGTGCTCCAATACCTCAACAAGCGGGCCATCACGGACGAAAGTATAGCCCATTTTCACTTGGGTTATGCGCCCAAGGAAGATGGTCCCACCCAGCAATTCCTTTTAGGAAAAGGCTTCTCTAAAGCCGCCCTTGTAAATAGTGGCGTCATGAAGGAAGGGCAAGCAGGTTTACGGGACGCTTACCGGGGACGTTTAATTTTCCCTATTTTTAATGCTTCAGGGGCCTGTGTGGGCTTTTCCGGCCGGCTTTATGACGACCAGGCCGATCCTCATGCGCCTAAGTATTTAAATACGGAGGAAACCCTAGTCTTCAAGAAAAATCGCTTGCTGTACCATTTGAATGAAGCCAAGGCTTCAGCCCGCCGTGCTGGCGAACTGGTTCTTTTTGAAGGTTACATGGACGTGATTCAAGCCTGGCAAGTGGGGGTCAAAAATGGCGTGGCCTCCTTAGGTACCAGTTTGACGAGTGAGCAAATTCGTTTGCTACGCCGGCATACCCAACAAATCTTACTGGCCTATGATGGGGATGAGGCCGGTATTGAAGCCAGCCGGAAGGCCCTTGAACACTTTGCGGTGGAGGCGCCTAAAATAAAAGTTTATATTTTAATTTTTCCCAAAGGCCAAGACCCCGATGAATATATTCGCCAGCAGGGGGCGGCAGCTTTTCGCTCCTACCTCTATGAGAAACGTCTGACGCCTATTCAATTTTACCGCTTCTATTACCAGCAGAAATATTCCTTGGCTGATGATGAAGATTTGGTCCATTATGTGAAAGCCATGCTCCAGCAGATTGCTCGTTTGGAAGATCATATTGAAATTGAGGTGCAATTGCAGGAGTTGGCCCATGATACGGGTCTTGGAGAAGAGGTTTTAAAGGAGCAATACGAGCAGCTGGCCCGCCTTGAAAACACGGCGGAAGAAAAGACTGGGCAGACGCTCCCCATGGCTCCGCCGCCAGCAACTAACAAGCAGTCAGCCCTTTATGTGAATGAATTACAGTTGCTTCACCGCTTGTTATTTTGTGAGGAAGCTTGGGTGAAGCTTAAAAGTTTTGCGCCTGACTTTCACTTCCAATCCCAAACAGCGGAATCCCTCTTTCTCTTGCTAGGGGCCGTGCGTGAGCAAGAAAGTGAGGACTTTCGTCCGGAGGTGTTCTTAGATCGCTTAATGGGGGAAAGGGAGCGGCAATTTTATACGGATGCCTTGGCTTTGACGATGCCCAGTCAGGTAAGTGATCGTGAAATCCAAGATCTCATTTTTAATATCCAAACGACCAGTAGCCTGAAAGAAAAATTGGCGGCTTTGAACGCGGAAATTAAGCAGGCTAAAGCGAGTGACGACTATAATCGGATCGCCGCCTTGAATCGGCAGCGAATTGAGATTTTAAGACAGCGCCAAAACTATTTAAAGAGAGGTTGATGAATTGTGGCTAAAAAACCAACTTTAAAGCAGAAAACCAAGCAGCTCATCAAGGAGAAATTAATTTTTGGGTCCGTTCAATTTGATGAACTTAGCGATAAAATAGCCCAACCCTACCAGTTAAATGAAGAGCAAATGGATGAATTAATCGAAGCCTTTGAGGAAGCGGGCGTGGCCGTTGTCGATAAAAGTGGGAACCCCACTGGCAGGCAATTGAAACGAGCTGCCCAGAAAAAAGATGAAATGCTGGCTGAAGATGAAAAAGACAGCAAGAAAAAAAGCAAAAAAAGCAAGAAAGAAGAAGTCGATGAGACCAGTGTACCGTCCAATGTCAAGATTGATGATCCGGTGCGCATGTATCTGAAAGAGATTGGGCGAGTATCACTTTTGACCGCAGATGAAGAGGTTGCTTTAGCGAAGCGTATTGAAGAGGGGGATGATATCGCTAAGCAAGAATTGGCTGAGGCGAACTTGCGCCTAGTGGTTTCCATTGCAAAACGCTATGTGGGCCGGGGCATGTCCTTCTTGGACTTAATTCAAGAGGGCAACATGGGCTTAATGAAGGCTGTGGAAAAGTTTGACTATACCAAAGGCTTCAAATTCTCAACCTATGCTACCTGGTGGATCCGACAAGCTATTACTCGTTCGATTGCCGATCAAGCGCGGACGATTCGTATTCCTGTTCACATGGTGGAAACCATTAATAAATTGGTACGGATTCAGCGGCAACTCTTACAGGACTTGGGTCGGGAGCCCACACCAGAGGAAATTGGGGCTGAGATGGATCTGCCAACAGAGAAAGTCCGGAATATCATGAAGATTTCACAAGAAACAGTTTCTCTAGAGACACCCATTGGTGAAGAAGATGATTCACACCTCGGGGATTTCATTGAAGATATTGAAGCCATGAGTCCTGAGGCTTTTACCTCGCAAGAGATGCTTAAAGGCCAGTTGAATGAAGTTTTAGATACCTTAACAGATCGGGAAGAGAACGTCTTGCGCCTGCGTTTTGGTTTGGAAGATGGCCAATCAAAAACCTTAGAGCAAGTGGGTCAGCAATTTGGCGTGACACGCGAACGGATCCGTCAAATTGAAGCGAAAGCTCTTCGTAAATTACGCCACCCCTCCCGCTCCAAGCAATTAAAAGATTTCATGAAAGAATAGCTTAGGAAAGCTTCAGCACCGCTTCGATTTCCTGGGTGAGTAAGGCTTGGCCTTCTTTACTCAGATGAATATGATCCTTGGAAAAATACAGCTCTGGTTCTCGCTTAAAAGTAGCGGCCAGAGCTAATTTTGTCCGCCTAGGCTGCTGGGGGATTTGCTGCCAGGCCTCTTGCAAGCTTACGAGGCGTTCGGCTAACTGGGGCTTTTGGAAATTAGCGATCGGTTCCATTAAGAGCCACTGGGGTTGGTTGAGTTTATCATCCAATGCTTCTAGGAGTTTAAGGTAAGTTTGGGTCCACTGCTGGGTGTAGGCTGCCCAGGCGCTAGCGCTTCGTTCCCGCTCATACCAAACATCATTGACGCCTGCTAGTAAGCTGACCCGGTGGATCGGCTTTAACTCTGGCAATTGGCGGTGGACATCTTGGTAGACATGGCCAAGTTTAGCACCTTTGTAAGCTTTATTGATGCAGGTGATGGCCCTGTTTTCTTGATTGAAATGTTCTTGTAAAATTTTCACAAAGCCTCCGCCCAAATCTGTTGCCTGCCGGGCTTGGTTACGACCGCAAGCAGTCAGACTGTCGCCTAAAAATAAAAATCTTTCCATAATGATGTGCGCCTTCTTTCCTGGGGGGCATGGTATTTTATATTGTTTGTCCTGCCTACTTATGATAGCATGAAAGAGACAATGAAGTTCAGCGATAAGGAGTTTATGATGAATAAATTTGCGATTGTAACTGATAGTATCGCATATCTCAATGCCAGTTATTTAGAGGAGAACAATGTCTTCGTCGCCCCGTTAAGCGTAAATTTTTCGGACGGTGTTTACAAAGACATGTTTGAGATGGACGATACGGCCTTTTTCGACAAGGTTGCTGAGCTTGATGAAATTCCTAAATCCTCACAGCCTTCCCCCGGAGATATTATGGCCGTTTTTGATGAAGTAAGGGCCCAGGGCTATCAAGATGTCCTGGTGATTTCCATGACCCGCATAGCTTCAGGAACCTGTGCCGCTTTTGAACTAGCGGCTCAGCAAATCGATGATTTGGATATTTATGTTTTAGATAGTGAAACAGGCCTTCAAGTTGAAGGTTACTACATTGAAGAAGCCATTAAATACCGTGATACCGGCCATAGTCGCGATGAGGCCGTGGCCGCTATTGAAGACTTAATGCCTAGCTCGAAGCTCTATGTGGCTATCGATGATATTAGCTTTGTGATGAAAGGTGGGCGCTTAGGCAAGGCAGCCCAAGCCTTGGCTAATTTGCTTAGAATTAAACCGATTGTTTTTGTCGGTAAGGGCAAACTTTTTGTGTCGGGCAGGGCGTTTAGCTTTAAAAAAGCTATTAGCAAAATGCTCGGCACCTTTGAGGAAGACTTAAAAGATAATATTCCATTGAGAGCAACGGTCAGTGGACCAGCCCACTCCACTTACCTTAGGGACATTAAAGATTACTTCGCGCTCAACCATCCGGACGTTAAGCTAGAAGAAGGCCGCATTGGGCCCGTGATTAGTGTGCATGCAGGACCCGAGGCAATCGCTCTCATGTGGGCTAAGGACAGCAGTAAGGTTTAGTCAATCCTATAATAGGGATCTCAAAAATTTTAGTAAAGTAAAATAACGCAATAGGTTATTTCTAATAACATAACATTATATAGGGAGTATAATATGTTTTACGAAACTCAAAAAAATAATCATGGATTACCCCATAACCCTTTTAAATCATGCACGGTGCCAAGATGTATAGGGTGGTTATCCACAAGGAATGAAGATGGATCTGATAATATTGCACCATTTTCTCAATTTACTAATTTAACTTTTGACCCACCCTACGTATTGTTTTCTGCGAATCAAAATATTTTTGATGATAGAAAAAATACAGTAAAAAATATTGAAAGGACCGGTCAATTTGTATTTAATATGGTAAGTGAAGAATTGGCTGAAGCGATGAATAAATCTTCAATTGCAAAATTACCTCAGGGGTTTAAAGATAAATTTGAATATATTGGTGTTGAAAAACAAGAAGCAGAGTTAGTGGATGTAGCAATGGTAAAAAATTCACCAGTTCACTATGAAATTCAATATGTTCAAACACTTAGACTGCCTGGTAATGACATCATAAATACGATAGATATTATTATAGGAAAAGTGATTGGAATCCATATAAAAGATGAATTTATCACTGATGAGGGAAAAGTTGACATTGTTGGAATCAAGCCAGTAGCTCGATTAGGTTATTTTGATTTTACAGTCGTAAATAATTCTTTTGAAATGTCACCTCCTAAATTAGAAAGTGAAAAACTTCAATATTTAGTAGATAAAGGTTTGGAGGGAATAGCTGAAAATCAAGAAAAATAGGTTAAAGGAATATAAAGTGAGATATTTTCCCTAATGTATAGAAAAATTCTAATGAGAAGAAGCTATGAAGAGGCTATCAGGATATAATAAAAAGCTAGGAGAATCTGAATCCTGGCTTTTTATTATTTAAAAGTTATAGGCTATTGTGTTTTTACGGATTCTATGTGTCAATGATTCAGAAGCCAATGGTCCAGTAGCTTGTAGACTTTTATTTTCATCGCCAAAAGAGAAGTCGTGGCTGAGAGCGAGTTCAAAATATCTTCTTTCTTTGAGGAATTAAAAATCGACTTTGATGTGCTTTTGATTTCATTATATAAACACTAATTGACTTTTTACTCTACATCGCATATATATACCATCTGTGCTTGCATGAATTAAATCATATGCTTTTTGGAAAGCATTAAGTCATTGGATACTTCAACAGATGAATAGTTTAAATATTCGATATTTTGATCCATGATTTTAGAATAGTGTTATTTTTTCTCAAAGAATATGATGCCGCTGCTTTTGCCGTTTTGATTCATTTAAAAATGATACGGCCTTCAAACACTGCAAGCGGCTTTTAATTGATCTAGTTTGGTGCATTAGTTCCTGGCTCATATGGCTAAGAGCCTAATGGTTAAGTATAAAGCTAGGTTTTGCTTCGATTAATTTTTTCTCTATATTCTCCGGTGCCAATTTTAAATTGATATATCAATGATATCTAGTCTGCCTTCAGGTACTACAGGCTCCCTTATTAATTACGATGAAACCACTTAAGATCCATTTGTGAGGTTAAATTTTGGGATGAAATTGAGATTTCTATAATCGATGAATAAAAAATTTAAATATAATAAAAGGCTACTGGCTTTGAAGCCTATAGCCTTTTTATCTAAGACCGAAAAATGGTTTTGAACTCATTTTTCAAAACCTCTACTTTAGACAGTATAAGAGCGCTCTACCTTTTAGTGTAAATAGGAATCCAATAGTTGACTAATGATCGGATAGAGTAAGAGAGCAATTAAAATACTACCTGCGGCTTGCAGCAAGTTGCTGGGGAAGCTGGCCAAGGCCGCAGTAAAATCATACATAAACACTTCAGCTACTAGGTAACCCAAAGCCATCACAAAACCGGCTACGACAGCGACAAAGACACGACCGGCCGTATTCATCTGTTTGCTATAGCCAGCAATGAGGCCCTCGATGCCTTTAACAATTAACGTAACTGGGGCAAAATGGGCATAGCCTAGCAATAAGTCAGCGAGGGCTGAACCGATTCCCCCGGTCAGGCCACCGAAATAGCGGCCAAAAAGCATTCCGCTTAAAATAACCATGGAATCCCCCAAATTTAAGTAGCCATTCGTGGCTGGAATAGGAATATTAATGACCAAGGTGGCCACGCAGGTTAGCGCAATAAATAAAGCGGCGATCGTCAGTTTTTTTGTTTGCATTTTGTTCATTGAATCACCTTTCCTTCCCTGATACTTTCATTATAACCTAAAGGTCCTTAAAGGGAAACGCTTTTTATGAAGTCTAAAGATTAAAAGCAAAAGGCTTTCTTCTTCAAATTTGTTTGCATTGGTATTTAAAACATGCTACTATAATACATGTGTTAGGGGAGCGGATGGGTTCTGGTGTTCCCTCTGGTCTTCAAAACCAGTATAAGGGGTTAGAAGCCTCTTGGGTGAGTTCGATTCTCACACGTTCCCGCCAGAATTTAACCTGCCAATGGCAGATGTGAACATTAAAAGATGGGTACGCCCATCTTTTTTATTTTACAAAGGCCTCTAAAACAGTATAAAAGATAGGGTTTACAAAGCTTGAAATAATTGCTTTTAAGGTAGGGATATGCTAATTTAAAGGTGCATAATGTTCTACTAACTTTTTTAGTAAGGAGAGATAGTATGGTAGAAAAATATGAAGCTTTTACCACTTCTCTGATGGGGAGTATGCCTCGTTCGCAGGAGATGGTTGAAGCAATCGATAAATATCGGGCAGGTGACATCAACAGCCAAGACTTTGAAGCTTTAGTGGATAAGGAAATGGCCCATGTTGTTCGCCTGCAAGAAGAATCAGGTATTGACGTCATTACCTCGGGAGAAATTTCCCGGGATAACTACATGTCCTTTGTGGCCGATAAGGTCCCTGGGATTGAAATGATGAGTGTGGAAGAGATTGCCCACTTAACTGATGATGCCAAAGAAAACTTTGAAGAGAGTTTGAAGGAGCGCGACGTTTCCGATACTGGCATGAACAACCCTGTTTGTGCCGCTAAAATTGATACGAATGCTCATTTGGATTGTGATGAGTTGGGCCGCTTGCAAAGGATGACGAACCTCCCGATCAAAGCGACGGTTCCTAGTCCATACCTGCTCACACGTTCTTCTTGGGTGACTGGCGTTTCGGACCGTGCTTATGAAAATCGGGAAGAACTTGGCCAAGATATGCTTGAACTGGTTTTAAATGAAGTCAAACGCTTGGTTAAAATGGGCATTGAAGTCATTCAGTTGGATGACCCCATTTTGGCCGAAGTTGTCTTTACAGAGGACACGAAGCCAGCTTTTTATTGAGGGGCCTTGTCTGAAAAAGTCAAGTTTGACGACGAATTAGAATTTGCGAAAAATCTGATCAAACCTGTTTTCACCTATCTGAAGGGAACACCAGCCATGAGTGCCCTCCACGTTTGCCGAGGGAACTACACGCATGAAGAAAGCAGTCTGTTGTCTGGTTCCTACGAACAGCTTTCGGACTTCTTTGCCGTGGTGAATCCAGATATTCTCACCCTAGAATTTTCAACCCCTCGTGCCGGGGAGCTCGCTGCTCTATTCAAAAATGAAAAGGTCAAAGAGAACATTATGCTCGGTCTCGGCGTCATCAACCCTCGTACTGAAGAGGTTGAGAGCGTTGAGCAAATTATAACGCAAGTAGAGAAAGCTTTGGCTTATCTGCCAGCCGACCGGATTTGGTTAAACCCAGACTGCGGTTTCTCGACGTTTTCTAAGCGCCCGATGAATAGCTTTGACATTATTGAAAAGAAATGCCAAGCTTTGGCTGCTGCGCGCGACGAGCTGCGCAAAAAATACGCCAACTAGCTCATTGCGTCAGGAAAGGGGATCTGCGACCAGACGTTCTTTGATAAATGGATAGTTAGTATTCGGTTAAAAAGGAAGGTAAGATAAAATGAGCGAAAAATACACAGTAGTCATTGCAAGTACTGAAATGGGCCACGGGGAACCTGAAATTGGTGAAAAACTCATGGGGGCCTTCATCAGCAAACTGTTGGACCAAGAGACTTTACCGGAAACGATCTTAATTTACAACGAAGGAGTAAAACTCTCCGTTGAAGGTGCTGACACGCTCGAAGACTTAAAAGAGCTCGATAAACGCGGAGTCCGGATTCTTACTTGCGGCCTTTGCTTAGACTTCTATGGCATCAAGGATCGTCTTGGTGTTGGTGAAGAAATGAATATGGGCCAATTTGTCGAAATCACCCGTACGAGCGATCGTGTTGTTCGCCCATAACCTAGCTTTGGCGAGGCCTTGGCCTCGCTTTTTTCATAGGAGTGTGATGAAATGATTTACCTTGATAATGCGGCCACTAGCTTGAAGAAACCTGATGTAGTCATTGATGCAGTCGTGCAGGCAATGAAAACTATGGGGAATGCAGGTCGGGGGGCAACGGAAGAAGCGCTGAACACAGCGAGAACTATTTTTTCAGCCCGGGCTAATATTTGCGAGTTGCTGCATGGTGAAAACCCCAGCCAAGTAGCCTTCATGTCAAATTCTACGGAGGCTTTAAATACGGCCATTAAAGGCTTACTCGGTTCGGATGATCATATTATTTCTTCGGTGATGGAGCATAATTCTGTCCTACGCCCCCTTCATGAACTCGAAAAACAGGGCGCCCGCGTCACCTATGTGCCCACTGATGAACATGGGGTTTTAGATACAGAAACCTTATACCATGCGATCGAACCAGAAACGAAGGCGGTGGTCTTGACCCATGCTTCAAATTTAACCGGTAACGTGAACCCCGTGGAAGAGATTGGCCGCTGGTGTCAAGAACATGACATACTATTCATCGTTGATGCTTCTCAGACCCTCGGAGCTCTGCCAGTTGATGTCCAAGCTTGTCATATTGATGTGCTCTGCTTTACTGGTCACAAGAGTTTATATGGTCCCCAAGGCACAGGAGGCTTATATGTTCGGCCAGGAGTCTCTATTCAACATTTAAAGTCGGGTGGATCAGGGATTCAGACTTTTAATCCTGATCATCCTACCGAAATGCCTACCGCCTTGGAAGCTGGAACCATGAATGGCCATGGCTTGGCTGGACTCAATGCAGCCTTAGAATTCCTTTTAGATTACGGTGTCGAAAATATTGCCCAGGAAGAACGGGAAATGACGGATTATTTCTATAGGGCGGTGGAAAATATTCCCGGTATCAAAACATATGGCCAATTCCTACCGCATATTCCTCATGTTCCTGTGGTTGCTTTAAATATAAGGGACTTAGATTCCTCAGAAGTGGCGGACGAATTACTGGAAGAATATGATATTGAAACCCGTTCGGGTGGCCATTGCGCACCAAAAATGCATGAGGCGTTGGGTACTGAAAAGCAAGGTATTGTTCGTTTTAGTTTCAGTCATTTTACCACGAAGGAAGAACTGGACCAAGCCATCCAAGCCTTGAAGGAACTTGCCAGTCGTTAGATTAATGGCAAATTTGCCTTACAAAGGAATTTATTGATCGATAAAATACTTTACAAGACCTATCCCTTCCTCTAAACTGAATAGTAAAGGGAGGGGATCACATGGTCCGTTTATATACGAAGCAACATGTTAATTCCTTGCAGGAGCTGGAAAAACGGGGCGAGGTCACCAATAAGGAACTCTATGTGCGCCTGCACATGGGCTTGGATGCTGATTATTTTTCTGATCGCTATCGCACCTTTGTCAAACTCGCTGATCAAGTGCTTAAAAAGCCGGCGGGCGTGGAGTATCCCATTTGGTGTGCCATTAGCAAAGATACCACGCGCATGCCTTTTAATAAGGAAGTTGTCTACTGTTTGAATGTCCCCGAAGAGGAAATTATTTATTTTAATGCTATGGAGTGGGACTTGGTCCTTAATTATTTATATGTTCCTTTGGATGACGAAGACGAAGCTCGCTTCCAAAAAGAAGTCAACAAATTGGGTGTGACCGATGCTTATAATTTCATCCATGGAAAATATGCAGGCTTTTACCCAGAAATTGAAGCGGAAATACGCAACAGCTGGCAGCGTATTTTCGATGTAGATAAAGAGCAATTGAATCGTTTCCGCCATTCCGGTAATCTTTGGCATATTAAGGAAAAATGGGTCGAGCATATTATTTATCCGGGTGATGATTTTGCTAAAATCACAGCGGATGAGCCCGATATGTTTGGCTTATAGGTGGAGCAATATATGGAGGAAAAAATAAGTCTCTACACTCGGCAAAATGCAAAGTCACTTTATGAATTGGAAAACAAAGGCTATATGACGAATAAGGAGCTCTATGTCAAGCTCCACATGGGGGTGGATGCCCCTCACTTTATTGATCGTTATCGGACCTTTGTGGCCATGGCCGAGCATATCGTGCCTCGGCCAAAGCGATTGCCTATCCCATTTGGTGCACCACGCAAAAACGCTATTGCAAACGCCCAATAGCCGGTGAGCTAATTTATGCCCTAGAGGTGCCGCGCGAAGAGATCATTTTCTTTGATGGGCAAAAATGGGATTATGTTTTAAATTATCAATATTGTCCCTTAAATGAAGCGGACGAACGGCGTTTTAATCAAAAGCTAGACCGTTTAGGCTTGGGAAATATCGTCAATCTTTTTCAACCTAAATATCAGCGGATGTATGAGGATATTAAGGAGGAAATCCGCCAAAGTTGGTCGCGGATTTTTGACCTAACGAATTCTAAGGCTGCTACTATTGAGGCGAACCTCTGGCAAATTCGTCAGGAATGGGTCAAACATGTGATTCAGTCCGATGAGGATTTTTTTGCCAAAGTTCGGGATATGACAGATATTAATTGGTAAGTTCTAGGGAGTTTAGGCTCTTCACAGGAGGTGGAGGGCTTTTTTCTTTGCTTATTTTAAGGCATAAAGATAAAAATGTTACCAGACTAACATCAAAAAAAAATTGTAAGTGGTTTAATAAAGATAGAGGAGAGGGAAAGGAGGCTTGTATGGAAGAATTATTGCTGGTGACGAATAACTCTTTAATCAAGGAGGGAGATTTTCCTTTAAGGATTCAACGTGTGGAGGGTGATTTTAGCTCAGTTTTAGAAGCGGCCAAGCACTTAATTTATACAGGCCATGAATTATATACGCATCCTTTACCAGCTTCGATCAAAATGTTTTTGTCGCCTAGTTGGTCCATTATTTTGCGTCAGCCTAAGCAAAAAGGGGTTACCCCGATGGCTTCTGCTCAATTGATTGAGGAAGCCATTAATAAATACGACCATATTTTAGGCCAGCGGCAGAGTGATTGGCAACGGCAGGCAGATTATGAATTGATTGACCGCGATCTGGTGAAGGAAAGTTTAGCTTTAGCATAATGTTTAGGAGGTGCCAGTATGAAATTAGAATTACAAGATGTGGTGATTGAAGAAATAACAGCAGGAGAGCGAACAGAAATAAACGGGAAAAAACTGACCATCAATCTGCAGGAAATGGCCGAAGAGGTGGCCAGTGTAGATAATATTGCCGCGGCCCAAATTGACTTGGCCCGCCCTGGGGAAAAGGTTCGTATCATTCCGGTGAAGGATGTGATCGAACCACGCTGGACAAAAGGTCGTGATGGGCAATTCCCAGGCGTGACCGCTGAAATGCAGCAAGTCGGTGATAATGAAACGAAAGTAATGAAAAATGTGGCCGTGGTGACTGTGGGCGATATCGTAGGTTTCCAAGAAGGCGTCATTGACATGTGGGGAGAAGGGGCCAAGTGGACACCTTTTTCTAAAACCTTAAATGTGGTCGTCGATCTAACGCCAGTCGACGGGCTTGAGCCTCATGAGCACGAGGAAGCTTGTCGTTTAGCTGGCTTTAAGGCGAGTGAATACTTAGGGGAAGCCTTAGCGGACGTTGAACCAACAAAAACACGCTCCTATGAAATTGAGGGCGTGGCCGAAGGTTTGAAAAAATATCCAGACTTACCTCGGGTGGCTTATGTCGAAATGATGATCGCCCAAGGTTTACTCCATGATGGCTATATTTATGGGGTGGATGTGAAGGAAATTATTCCGACGCTTTTAAATCCTCTCGAGGAGTTAGATGGCGCGGTGATTTCCGGTAACTGCGTGGCGGCTTGTGATAAAATTACGACTTACCAGCACCAAAATAATAGTGTGATTTTGGAACTACTGGAACGTCACGGCAAGGATTTAAACTTTGTTGCTTCGATCATGGTGCCCGAATTAACCGTTTTAGACGGGAAGTACCGCTGCTGCGACTACACCGTCAAATTAGCAAAACTCTTAGATGTGGATGGGGTCATTGTTTCTGAAGAGGGTTACGGCAATCCGGATACGGACCTCGTCATGATTTCCGCCGGCATGGAGCAGGCCGGCATCAAATCGGTCTTGATTACTGACGAGTGCTCAGGCTGGGCGGGCGACTCCCAACCCTTAGCTGACGCCAAAGAAGAAGCTAAAGCCGTCGTATCGACCGGTAATGTTTCGCACTTAGTTAAATTAGCCCCAGCTGATCGCATTCTGGGTAATGACCAAGCGATTGAAAATTTAGCGGGTGGCTGGGATGGCTCTCTCGACGAAGCCGGTAATATTACCTGTGAATTAAATGCCGTGATTGGTGCGACTTCAGAAATCGGCTACCACAATTTAACGGTTGAATTAAATTAAAAGGAGGGGAGCTTAATGAAAAAAGTATTATACTACGTTAACCAATTCTTTGGCCAAATTGGAGGCGAGGATAAAGCAGGCTTCAAACCTGAATTACGTGAAGGGCCAGTGGGACCTGCCCTGGGTTTTAGTGCCCAACTAGAGAATGCCGAAGTAACCCACACGATCATTTGTGGGGATAACTACTTTAATGAAAATACCGAACTGGCCCAGCAATTTGTGATGGAGAGTTTTGATGAAGTAAAACCCGACCTCGTTGTGGCTGGCCCAGCCTTTAACGCAGGACGCTATGGAATGGCCTGTGCGGGGGTGGTCAATACCCTAAAAGATAAGACTACAGTGCTCACGGGGATGTATCGTGAGAACCCCGCTGTGGATCAGTGTCGTCTGAATGCTTATATTATTCCCACGAAGGATTCAGCAGCGGATATGCGCAAGGCCTTGCCTAAGATGGCGGAATTGGCCAACAAAATCCTAGCAGGTGAAGACCTGTCGCCCGAAGCCGATGGCTACATGCCGCAAGGCCGCCGCGATACCATCTTTGCGGAAAAAATTGGAGCCGTGCGGGCGGTTGATATGCTGATGAAACGTTTCCGTGGTGAAGAGTACAAAACTGAGTTGCCCATGCCTGAATTTGATTATGTTGAGGCTGCTTTACCAGTAAGTGACATGAAAAACGCCACGATTGCTTTAGTAACCACGGGGGGTATCGTGCCAGAGGGAAATCCCGACCATTTACAATCTGCTTCAGCACAAAAATGGGTGAAATATGATATCAGTGAGCTTGATGAATTGAAAGGTAAATTTATCACTGTTCACGGGGGTTTTGATCCTGTTTACGCCAATGATAAGGCCGACCGGGTGGCTCCCTTAGATGAATTAACGCGTCTAAAAAATGAAGGTAAAATTGGTGGGATTTATAAATACTTCTATTCGACTACAGGAACCGGCACCTCTGTTGGGAACTCCGAGCAATTTGGCCAGGAAATTGGCCAGGAACTTCATGATGCAGGTGTGGATGCTGTTATTCTCACCTCTACCTGAGGGACGTGCACACGTTGCGGAGCAACGATCGTCAAAGAAATTGAACGTTTTGGAATTCCTATTGTTCACATGGCGACAATTACAACGATTTCGGAATCGGTGGGTGCCAATCGCATTGTACCGACCGTCGCTATTCCCTATCCAGTGGGCAACCCCGAATTAGGGAAAAAAGAAGGCAATGTCCGTGATGAATTAGTTGATCGTGCTATTCGCGCTTTAACGACGGAAGTCGCCTCTCCGACTGTCTTTAAGGCGGAATAAAATATGAAAGAGGAGAGCCATCTCCTCTTTTTAAATTTTTGGAAAGGAGAGCTTAGCATGAAAACTTTAAATTGGAATCGTGTTATTACCTATGCCGGGGCCTTTATTGCCTTATTGATTGGTTCGGGCTTTGCGACCGGCCAGGAAATCATGCAGTATTTTGCGGCATACGGCTACTGGGGGCTACTTGGCTTGTTGTTCATCTTAATTCTTTTCCTCATTATTGGGACAGAATTAATTGACACCGGATACGAAGGAGAAATGGCCAATCCTAATGATATTTACTTAGAGGTCTGTGGTCCGAAAATTGGTCAATTTTATGATTATTTTTCCGTTTTTTTCCTCTTCTTATCCTATACTGTCATGGTGGCGGGCGCCCAAGCTACGGCCGTGGAGCAATTTGCGAGTCCGGCTTATATCGGCGGGATTATTTTAGCCCTAGCGGTTATCGTGACCGTTTTTTTTGGCTTAAATCGGATTGTCGATGTCATTGGTAAAATCGGCCCCGCCATTGTCGTCTTGGCCATTGGGGTGGGCAGTGTTTCTGTCTTACAAAATATTGAGCAATGGCCCTATGCCCAAGAAGCCCTAGAAAAAGCCTTAGCGACTGGTCAGATGTCGGTGGCTTCGAGTAACTTCTTATTTGCGGCGGCTTCATACGTTGGCTTTTGTGTGATTTGGCTGTCTGGCTTTTTATCTTCCTTGGGTCGTTCCTTGAAAAATTTACGGGAAGGTCGGCTATCAATCATCGTGGGCGCAGGTGGTTTTGTCTTGGCTTGTCTCATTATGATGTTGGCGATTTTCTTATCCATTGGTAAAGTTTATGACTCTCAAATTCCTGTCCTCATATTGGCTCGGGAAATTAGCCCCTTCTTATCTTTACTTTTTTCCTTAACAATTTTCCTGGGTATTTATACCACAGCCGTTCCTTTGCTTTGGAACGTTTGTGCCCGTTTTGCTAAGGAAAAATCAAAGCGCTACCGTTGGCTGACGCTCGTGCTCGGCTGCTTAGGGGCAGTGATTGGTTTGACTATTGATTTTAGCCGCTTAGTCAACGTTGTTTATGTTCTTAATGGCTATGTGGGCTTTGTTTTTATTCTGTTTTTGACTTACCGTTATGTCAAAAGACATTTCCTTAAGACGTAATTTCTATGGGCCTCTCCATTGGGGGAGGCTTTTTTATTGCTTACCTATTTTAGGATATTTAAAGCAAAAAAGTAGAAAAAGAATCACTATTTGTTGTAGGGCCAACAGGTGACATCGCTTACCGACGTTATAATAAAGTTGTAAGTTGGTGAAAGCGCTAATTATTTCACTAATTTCAATAGGTTGTTAGTTACGAAGCTAAAGGAGGAATTCAAATGGCAGAGAACAAAGCGTTGAATAATAAGGAATACAAATATGTCGATAGTTATGGTTTTAATGAGGCTTCTTTGAAGGAAGCCTTCAAAGAAGCCCGGGCAATCTACAAGGAACGGGGCTTCATGCGGGAAATGGGCCAAGGGAAAGCACCCGCCATTACCACTGTAGATATGGCGAAAGCTTGGATGTCCGAAGGCCACCCCTTCACTTGTGATAAGTCCGAAGAAGTCTGCGCTAATGCCCTGAAGGTTTTAGAAGCAGGTCGTAAAGCCGGTGTGCCAATTTTCCATACGACCACAGGCTACACGGGCAAGGAGCAGTGGGACTTACCCCGTTGGGATGAGAAGATTCCGATGCACTCCTTAGATATTGACAGCCACTGGATGGAAATTGATCCGAAATTAAAACCTCGTCCGGAAGAACCGGTCATTCACAAAAAATATGCGTCAAACTTCTTTGGCACGCACTTAGCCCACATCTTAACTTATTTAGGGGTCGATACCTTAATCGTCATGGGGGCAACGTCTTGTGCTTGTGTCCGCCACACGGTCATGGACTCGACCGGTTATGGCTTTAAGACACTTGTGCCCGAAGGAACCGTTGGTGACCGGGTGCCTGGTGTGATCGAATGGAACATGTTTGACATGGAAGCTAAATTCTGTGACGTGCTACCCGTCGATGACGTGGTGAAATACCTCGAAGGCATCGATAGCTCCGTTTACAATAAACACGAACGTGGGGAAGAAGATAAAGTTAAAGCAACGGACGCGTAAAGTTTAGTTCATACCAACCTATCCAACCTCTCCAAGACGGCTCTGAGTTTTTACTTGGGGCCGTCTTTCATCTTTAAAACCTTTTCATGCTGGAGTATAATAGAAGTAACGTGAGGGTTCAAGGAGAGGTGAACGTTATGTTTTACGAGCAGCTAAAGGAATTCTACCTTTTTCAAAATATAGAGGAAGAAACGATTGAAAAAATTAATCGCATGAAAATTGTGCCGCAAAGCTATGAAGCGGGTGAGGCGGTTAATTACTTTGATGATCCGATTAATTATTTCTATGTTATTTTGTCAGGGGCTTTAAAGACGAATGAATATAAGCTCGATGGTCGTGAAATTGTCTCATCCTATTATTTTGCCTATGATGCCTTTCCCATTTACCTCATTTATGGTGGGGCGAAGAAATTCCCTTATAATGTCTATTGCCACAAAAAAGCCCATGTTTTCCATATCCCCGTCCAACCTTTTAGAGAATTAGTGGCGGCCGACTCCAGGCTCATGGCTAACGTTTTAGAGTTTGTTTCAACTTATTGCCGCTATAATAAGAAGGTGATTCAAACCGTTACCTTTACGAAGGTCAATCAGCGTTTGGCCTTTTGGTTACTTTCCTCAACGGATGAGGACCATAATTATATTGTTCCGGGCACCCAGCAAATGCTGGCCGATGTTTTACTCGTGAACCGTTCTTCCTTGAATCAGGAGCTGGGAAATTTTGAAAAAGAGCAGGTGATTCGCAGGGTGGACGGGAAAATATTTGTCTTAGACCGGGCTTACTTGGAAGAACTGCTTGCCACTTTCTAGCTAAGTTATTTTCCGCCGCGCTTTCTAAAATACTGGTAGCCTACGCCGCCAAGGGCTGATAAGCTTAGAAGGAAGCCCCCTCTTAAGCCTTGGGGACGAAAGCGAAAAACCAGATCATAGTGGCCTGCCTTGGGAAGCTTTAGCCCTTGAAAGCCGCCCTGCATTAAGGGTATAAGCTGCCCTTTTTGCCCATTTACGAGGACTTCCCAATCCTTGTCGTAGGGCATAGATAACATTAAGACTTGGCGATCTTGCTTGCTTTCAACTGTCCCAGTGAAGTAGGCATCGCTAAAATGCTTTAATTGAAAACTTCCGGTGACAGCAGGGCTGAAGGCGCGTTCTAGTTTTTTGGGAGCAAGTTGGTAGAGGTAGAGTCCGTGGAGGCTCTGCTCTTTTTTTATTTTCACGGAGAGGATATGCGTTTCCCCCGGCTCATTGGCAGCGATGTTTAATATTTGCCCGTTAGGATAGGCGGCATCATAAGGCAATTTCTGACCATCCCATTTCAAGTCAACATCCTCGGGTTTAAAATGCCCCGGTAAGGTTAAATAATAAGCTTGCGGTGTTTCCAAGCGCAGGGTCAAATCCACATAGGCCACCTTGTCGTTCGCCTTAGGCCGGTAAACCGTTTGAATATACTTGGGCTCATCACTTTCAATGTTCGTGGTGCGAAGGCGATAGAAAGGAATACGTTCAAAATATTTTTCTCCATGCTCTAAAGGCGCGATCGCCTGCAGCAAGGCCTCCTGGTTGGCGATCGGTTCCTGGTCTGCGAAGTTTAAGTTTTGGACCTCTTCAGTAACGAGGTAGGCCAAGTTGCTGGGCCCAGGCCGTTTTCTTAGGGCATAGCCTTGGTGCATATCCTTTAAGGGCCAAGCACTCCAATCCGGCCGCCAATTATTTAAGCGCAGGTGGTAGGGACGCTCCTCAAGTTGGCTTGCTGATTTTTCTGCTGCGGTCAGGGCATAACCTAAGGCAAAGAGCTGGTCGGTTAACAGGGTGCCTGAGGAGTAATTCACAGACCCACTGGTGGTGGCCAGACCTAGGGCTTTATAGAAGTCAATCGTTTTTTGCTCCAGGGTAGAATTAAAGTGGTCAGTGCCAAAATATTGCAGGCTAAGGGCATCATTTTTAGTACGCTCAAAATTCTTGCCGAGCCGGTAAAATTGCTGGGTCACTTCCGGCAAAGACTTAGTGAGAGGTTTTAGATCAGCCAGGTAGGCAGTGTAATCTTTATGATCGAGGTAGCTAATACTGTCAAGAGTGAGGGTCAGATTACTTGTCAATTCCAGTGGCACCAACAGGAACAGGGCTAGGGGAAGGAAGTAATTTTTTGGCTTTTGGAAGTAAAATAAGAGCAAATAGGCCAGGAAAAGCCCCCAGCTGATGAGTATCGTTTTTAGTGATAAATAAGGAAAGGCCGACCGATGCTTGTATAAATACAAGGTCAATAGCCCACTGCCCATGACGAGTAAGCTGGCCAAGCCCCCAGGCAGCTTTTGCTGGCAGTGAAAGCTGCGGTAGGCTAGCCAAATCAGGAAGAAACTAAAAGTAAAGCTAAAACGAGCAGGATACCAGATGGGATACTGGAAGCCATGCCAGAGTAAATCTAGAGGGGCGAGGAAGAAGGAGGCGATCAGAAAACTCAGCAGGAAAAAAGCGGCCCATTTTTCCTGGGACTTAATTTTCTTATTCCAGAAAAAAGCGAAGGCGAAAAGGAGGGCTAAGCCTCCCACATAAATATTGGGATAGCCCTTAGGCAATTGATCAAAATTAAAAGCCCCAAGGTAAAATTTACTGAGCAATTGGGGAAGGGATAGTTTTAATTCGAAGGTCCAGTTTGGAAAGCCTTGGGCGGCTTTACTTTTCAGTAAGGAAAAAAAGGTGGGTAAAAGGACATAAGCGCTCAAGGCGAGGGCCAGTAGGCTTTTTTTAATAAATTGGTAGAAGACTTTACCTTGCCGGGAGCGACACCACCAGCTATAAAGAAAATATAAGCCGGAAAATAGGGCCAGCATATAGCCGATGTAATAGTTTGTGATCAGGCCATAAGCAAGGGCTAGTGGATAGAGCAGGGGGTCTTGTTTTTGGTGGATTTTTTCAATGCCCAAAATAATTAAAGGTAAAATCATGGGGCCATCGAGCCACATAATATTCATTTGGTTGGCTTGAAAATAGCCCATCAAGGCGTAACTTAAGGCAAAAATCACCATGCTGGGCTGGGCTTTTCGGTAGAAATGGGCCAGCAGTAAATAGAAATTGAGACCGGCAAAGCCAATTTTTAAGGCCACCATCACATAGGCCCAAATGGGGAGTTGGCTAAGGTCTCCCAGCAAGGTTAATAAGAGGAAGGGACTCATTAAATAATACGACCAGGTTCCCAGCATTTCCCCACCCAAAGCCTTGCTAAAAGAATACAAAAGGTCCCCACCATGGCCTTGGAGGGTATGGTGGTAATAGGCATAAAAGTCGATATACTGCTGGCCTAAGTCGACGGTGAGGATTGACTGGGGGCCAGCAGGGTAAACCCCTTGGCCGAGAAAAAGGTAGGCGAGTAAAATGAAAATAGGCAGGAAAAAACTCAGACCAGCCCAAAGGTAGCGGGCATAAGCCTGTTTTTTAAGGGGCACGTAGCCCTGTAAGCGAGAACGTAAGTTAAGCATCATAACCTCCTTCTTTGTTTAGCTTAGCATAAGAAGGTCCTGGGCGGGCATAATTCTTTGGGGTTAAGAAATTTTAGTCTCCCTATTAATCAAAAGATGAATTTGCTATAATAGGCGAGAGGGAAGGTGGTCCCATGAAAAAAATGCGCTCAGAGCGCCGGCCCGTTCGCTGGCAGCCTTTTTTAAATCGTTTAAATATTTTATTGCTTCTTATTTTTGTGGCCTTTTCGGTCCTTGTTTTCCGCTTAGGTTATTTACAATTAGTTAATGGAAAAACTTTTGAAGAACTGGTGCACCTTACGGAAACCAACGTCGCTAAGGTCGGCGTGCCGCGGGGCTTAATTTTGGACCGGCAAGGGGATATTTTGGTTGGCAATGAAGGCCTGCCTGCCATTGGTTATACGCGTGGACCTAAAACAACTGCTCAAGATATGGTTAAAACGGCCGAACGCTTGGCTAAGTATATTAGGATGGACAGCGACGGCCTCACGGAACGCGACCTCAAAGATTACTTCATGGTTAAAAATGAAGAGGCCGTTAATGAGCGGCTATCGGATGAGGATAAAGAACTTAAGGATGCGGAGCTTTATGAAAGGCAGTTAAGTAAAATCACACGTAAGGATTTACATCAACTTTCTGAAGAGGATAAGGTTGTTGCTAAAATTTTTAAGCAGATGAATGCAGCTTTTGCCTTTAGTACTACCTTAATTAAAAATAAAAATGTGACGAATGCTGAAATTGCGCGGGTGAGTGAGCACCAAAGCCAGCTACCGGGAATTAGTACGACCATGGACTGGCAGCGCTCCTATCCTTATGATGGCCTATTACGCAGTATTTTGGGTGGCGTGACCACTGAAAAGCAAGGCCTACCTCATGAGCGGGTGAATAGTTACCTAGCGAAGGGTTACGCCCGCAATGACCGGGTTGGCAATAGCTATATTGAGGCCCAATATGAGGACAGCCTGCGGGGGGCCAAGGAAAAATATGAAACGGAGATTAATTCGGAAGGCCAGCTCATTAGTATTGACCAAAAATATGCTGGTAAGGCGGGGAACTCGCTGCGGCTCACGATTGACCGTCAATTTCAGGAAAAAGTGGAAGATATTCTCAGTGACTACCTCGAAAATCGCCGTGGAGGCGAGAGTAAGCAAATTTATGCAGTAGCTTCTAATCCCAAAACTGGAGAAATTCTTGCCATGAGTGGGAAGCAACGGGATGAAGATGGCCAAGTGCTTGATGATGCGCTGGGCACTATGAATGGTTCCTTTACCATGGGGTCCACGATCAAAGGGGCCACGATTGCTGCTGGCTACTATTATGATGAGTTGAGCCTTGACCGGGATAATCAATTTTTGGATCAAGCCCTGAAATTCTCAGGAACTCCAATTAAGGCCTCTTGGTGGTATAAGCAAGATCCTAATCGGCAGGTGCTTCTCGATGATAAGCAAGCCTTGACCGTTTCCTCTAACGTCTACATGATCCGCCTGGCCATGGCGATTGGTGGCCTTCATGATTATGAAGAAGGGATGACGTTAGAAAACCTTGATCCTGATTTAGGCAATAAACTACGCCAAGTCTACCATCAATTTGGCCTCGGTGTTTCGACAGGGATCGATCTGCAAAATGAATCACGTGGCCTTTCGGGAGGGGAGCAGGATCCAGGGAGTTACCTGGATATGGCTTTTGGCCAGTTTGACACCTACACCCCCCTGCAATTGAATCAATATATGGCCACCATTGCCAATCAAGGGGCCCGGATGAAGCTTCACTTGCTCAAAGAAATTTTAGAAACGAACAATCAAACGGGCAATGAAGAGAGTCCTAATAAAATTATTTACCAACAATCGCCGATTTTATTAAATCAAGTGGACCTTAAGCTTGAGGAAATTAAGCAAATTCAAGAAGGCTTCTGGGATGTGGTTCATAATCCTGATGGTACGGGCTACCGAGCCTTGGGAGACTTCCCGGTCGAAGTTGCAGGGAAAACCGGGACAGCTGAAACCGGTCAACGCGGCCTCATTCACAGTACCTTTGCCGGCTATGCCCCTTATGACGATCCCGAAATTGCTATTTCCGTCGTCATCCCCAATATTAGTGAACACGGCTTGGAGTCGACAGCGGTCAGTGTGGGCCGAGATATTTTTGCGGCCTACTTCGATGTGCAAAAAGAACAGGAAGCGATGGCTGACGAAGATCAACCTAATGAGGACGGGGCGAATCCCTTAGACAATGAAGAGGATCCAAATGCTGTGCCAACGGACGGGGAGACGCAAAATTCGGACGCCGCCACATCGAACCAGCAGAATGACGAAGATGAGGAAGGGAGCAACCAGCCGGCCGTTAGTGGCCAGTAAGGGGAAACCTCTTTGCAAACGTAGGGAATTATGCTAAAATGGATAAGTATTTAAAAAATGGAACAGGGAGGGAAAATCATGCGCGTTAATATTTTATTAGAGAACACCGAATGCAAAGGCGAACGTCTCTATCTAACGGAAAAAAATAAAAATAACAATCCTGATCGTTTAGAATTAAAAAAATATAGTCCTAAACTTAAACGGGTTTGCTTATTCCGTGAAGTGAAAAAATAAAAAATAAACTGAGAGGCTAAGCGAACCTTCTGGTGTTTGCTTAGCCTTTTTTATACATGAAAAGGGATGAGGAGCCTGACATGTCCAATCGAAAACCTTATTTAACTTATATCTTTCTAGGCCTGCAATGCTTAGTTTTTCTGGCCATGACCTTTCTAGGAGGCAGCGAAAATTCTTATCTGCTGCTCCTCTTCGGCGCGAAGGAAAATTCTCTGATTGCCCTTCATCAGGAGTACTGGCGTTTATTCACCCCCATTTTTATTCATATTGGCTTCGTTCATCTGCTGATGAATTCCTTGGTCCTCTATTATCTGGGGAGTTTCGTGGAAAAAATAATTGGTTCTTGGCGCTTTGCCTTACTCTACATCCTCTCTGGGGTGATGGGGAATTTACTTAGCTATCAATTTAGCTGGGGCTTATCCGCAGGGGCCAGTACGTCACTTTTCGGCTTGTTTGCCTTCTTTGTGACCATGGCTTACCTCAAACCGGATAATCCTTATTACTCAGCATTGGGCCAGCAATATAAAACCTTGATCATCTTAAATATTATTTTAAATCTCTTTAGCACGAATATTGATTTGGCTGGCCACTTAGGTGGTGCCCTTGGTGGGGTACTCATGACCTTGTGGTTAATGTCTGATGAGAAAGAAGAGCGCCCTTACCGTTGGCTAGCAGCTGGTTTATATTTAGGCGTCACTATTTTTATACTTCTAAATCATGGGCACTATAATAGCATTTTTGCCTAGTGCTTAAGATCACTTTATTAGAAAGGATGAATTTAATGCTAGCAATTAGTCCCAGACAAGTGTTCATGTGGCTTTTGTTTGCCGCAGCTGTCGCTTACCTTCTCTATGAACTTTACCAATGGTGGACGCGTCGGCAGGCGGCAACCATCCTCTCCCCGGAGGAATTTGAAGCGGGCATGCGACAGGCGCAGGTAGTGGATGTGCGGGAACCTCATGAATTTCGCAGTGCCCATATTCATGGTGCTCGTAATGTTCCTTATTCCCAATTTAATCAAGGGGTGCCCGGCTTTAACCGGAGCCAGCCGCTTTACTTGTATGATAACGGCATTGCTATTGCCGGTCGGGCCGCCAAACGTTTGAAGAAGGAAGGCTACCAAGAGATCTACCTGCTCGAAGGCGGCTTCCAAGCCTGGGAAGGGAAAACGAAGCGGCGTGACTAACCAATTCTACCAGCAAAAATTTATTCAACGAGAGGCCCCTACCGAAGCTTTAGCAAAGGAACTTTTAGGCTACCGTCTTGTCTCTGACTTACCGAGTGGCCGTGTCGCCGGCTGGCTAGTGGAGGTGGAAGCCTATTTGGGTAAGAAAGACCAAGCGGCTCATGTCTACGGTGGCCGGCGGACGCCCAGTTTAGAGGCATTTTACCAGGCTGCTGGCATTTGGTATATTTATACGATCCATGGGCATTTGGGTTTAAATATGATTACCCAAGATAAGACACAGCCGGAAGGTATTCTTCTGCGGGCCGTAGAACCTTGTGAAGGGCAGGAAATTATGAAGGCACGCCGGGGACGAGGCGGCCGGGAATTAACGAATGGCCCAGGGAAAATGACCCAAGCTTTTGCCGTCGATAAAGAACGTGATTATGGAAAGCCCACTTGGCAAGCCCCGCTCTATATTGATTTTACCGCGCGCCGTGAACCCCAGGAAATCCATAGGTCGCCTCGCATTGGCATTCCCAATAAAGGCGAGTGGACGGAAAAACCGCTCCGCTTTTCGGTCGCAGGCAATCCCTATGTCTCTCGTTTTAAGGGTCAGGCGGCAAAAAACAACGGCTGGAAAGCCTAGGCTGAGGAAAGCATTGCTATTTACTTAAAAGCTTGCTAAAATTGTACTAATATCACACAAGGCGTAAGAGGTTAATGCATGAATCTTCCTAGCGAGTGGATAAGGGTGGAAGGTCCATAAGATAGTGCATTATAGTTGCTTACAATACACCTTGCCGGCCAAGGCCGTTATCCAGAAGTAAAACGTTAGGTGGTACCGTGCCCAGCACCCTAGAGGGGTGCTTTTTTTATAGCAAAAATTCAAGATAATGGCCAAAGAAAGGAGAAAAATGATGGGAAAACAAGAGATGTCTACAAAATATGATCCCCAGCAGGTTGAAGAAGGAAAGTACAAATATTGGGTGGAGGAGGGCTTTTTTGCTCCGAGCGAAGAGCAAGAGGCCGAACCTTATTCGATCGTTTTGCCGCCGCCTAATGTGACGGGTAAACTCCACTTGGGCCATGCTTGGGACGTGACCTTGCAGGATATGCTGATTCGCCAAAAACGCATGCAAGGCTTTGATACCCTATGGCTACCCGGAACGGACCATGCGGGCATTGCGACCCAAGCAAAGGTGGAAGAAAAAATTCGGGAGGAAGAAGGTCTCGGCCGCTATGATTTGGGACGGGAAGCCTTCATTGAAAAAACATGGGCCTGGAAGGAGGAGTACGCTGAAACTATTCACCAGCAATGGGGGAAAATGGGAATTTCGGTGGATTACGACCGAGAACGTTTTACCCTAGATGAAGGCCTCTCAAAAGCGGTGCGTAAAGTGTTCGTGGACCTTTATCAAAAAGGTTTGATTTACCGGGGCGAATATATTATTAATTGGGACCCCCAATTTCAAACGGCCTTATCAGATATTGAAGTAATCTACCAGGAAGACCAAGGGGCTTTCTACCATCTGGAATACCCCCTAGCTGATGGCAGTGGGAGCTTACGCTTAGCTACTACACGTCCCGAAACGATGCTCGGCGATACCGCCTTAGCTGTCCACCCTGATGATGAGCGCTATCAAGCCTACGTCGGTCAAACAGTGATCCTTCCCCTCGTTGGCCGGGAAATTCCGGTGGTGGCGGATCACTATGTGGATCGTGAATTTGGAACAGGGGTGGTGAAAATTACACCGGCCCATGACCCGAATGACTTCGCAGTTGGCCAGCGCCACAACCTCGATCGAATTAATATTATGCATCCGGATGGGCGCATGAATGAAAATGCCGGTCCCTATGAAAATATGACGCGGGAAGAATGCCGAGAAGCGATTGTTCAAGATCTTAAAGCGGAAGGCTACCTCAAAGAAGTGGAAGAAATGGTCCATAGTGTAGGGCATTCCGAGCGCTCTGGTGCTGTGGTGGAACCTCGTCTATCAACCCAATGGTTTGTTAAGATGGCTCCTTTAGCGAAACGTGCCATTGACAATCAAAAAACAGCTGAACGCGTTGACTTCTTCCCTCCCCGCTTTGAAGATACCTTCCTGCAGTGGATGGAGAATGTTCATGACTGGGTTATTTCCAGGCAATTGTGGTGGGGCCACCAGATTCCTGCCTGGTACCATAAGGAAACTGGTGAGATTTATGTGGGCATGGAAGCTCCTGCTGATGAAGAAAATTGGGAGCAAGACGAGGATGTCTTGGACACCTGGTTCAGTTCAGCATTGTGGCCTTTTTCGACACTGGGCTGGCCGGATGAAGAGAGTCATGATTTTAAACGCTACTACCCAACCGATACGTTGGTAACCGGTTATGATATTATCTTCTTCTGGGTCAGCCGCATGATTTTCCAAGGCTTGGAATTTACTGGCCACCATCCATTCAAAAATGTTTTAATTCATGGTCTCGTCCGTGCTGAAGATGGGATGAAGATGTCCAAATCCCTTGGCAATGGCGTGGATCCCATGGATGTTATTGAGAAATATGGAGCGGATGCCCTACGCTGGTTCCTTGCGACGGGTTCGACACCTGGCCAAGATATTCGCTATAACCCCGAAAAATTAGAGGCTGCCTGGAATTTCATTAATAAAATTTGGAATGCCAGTCGTTTTGCCCTTATGAATCTCCAAGGTGCTGAGGTGCCTGCTTTGGCGGATGTGACGGTGAACAATTTGATCAACCAATGGATTCTCACCCGCCTCAATGATACGATCGCTCAAGTGACCCGTAACTTTGATAAATTTGAATTTGGCGAAGCTGGGCGCTACCTCTATCACTTTATCTGGGATGAATTCTGTGACTGGTACATTGAAATGAGCAAAGGCATTCTGAGCGGTACAGATGGAGCAGAAAAGCGGGAAACCCAGGCTGTCTTAGCTTATGTTTTAGATGGAACCCTGCGCTTGCTGCATCCGATCATGCCTTTTGTGACGGAGGAAATTTGGCAGCACCTCCCTGTCACCCTAGAAGCCCCTAGCATCTCCGTAGCAGCTTATCCTAAGGTCCAAGCCGATAAGGAATTTAAAGCTGCGGAAACCACGGTCAAAGCCATGATCAGTGCCATTCGGGCGGTCAGAAATGCACGGAGTGAAAACAACGTCAAGCCCAAGAAGCCGATTGCGATTCAAATTAAATGCACGAAGCCAGAAATTCTTATCGCTTTTGAAGAAAATCGTGAATACTTGGAACGCTTTATGAATCCTGAATCTCTTACTTTAGGGGCAGATTTAACGGCGCCGGAGAAAGCCATGACGCTTTTCTTTGCGGCGGGCGAGATTTACTTGCCTTTAGAGGGTTTGCTAAATATCGATGAAGAGCTTGCTCGCCTGCACAAGGAAGTTGCTAAATGGGAAGCTGAAGTCCAACGCGTGGAAGGCAAATTAAGCAATACCGGTTTTGTGAATAATGCCCCCGAAAAAATTGTCAACGCTGAACGCGAAAAGGGCGAGGAATATCAGAAGAAATTAGCAGCCACCAAGGCTCGCATTGAAGAACTTAAGCAATAATTGCTGGTTTAAGCCTCCTATTTGGGGAGGCTTTTTATTTTTCTAAGATTAGCTATTTTTCTTGACAAGGCAAAAAAACATTTTATAAGATATTACTGCTACTGACCGCTAGCGGTCAGGCATTTTGATCATTTGAATTAATATTTTAAACAGCATTTGACGAGAAAGAGCGGAGGTTCGCTTATGTGTGGAATTGTAGCTTACTTAGGCCAAGAGGCAGCTAGTCCTATCTTATTACGAGGCTTGGAGAAATTAGAGTACCGGGGTTATGACTCCGCCGGTATTTTTGTTGGTGAAGCAGCGGGAAAGGGACATTTAATCAAGCGCAGCGGTCCCTTAAAAAACTTACGTCAAGCCCTGCCAGAAGCTTTGCCTGGCCAAGTTGGGCTTGGGCACACGCGTTGGGCCACACACGGTGAACCTTCTGAAGCTAACGCTCATCCTCACGTTTCCGCAGATGGTCGTTTGGTTTTAGTGCATAATGGCGTGGTTGATAATTACCAGGCCCTGAGAGCTCAGTACTTACCGGACCTCCAATTAAAGAGTAGTACGGATACCGAAGTTTTAGTGAATCTTATTGCGCATTTTAAGGCCGCAGGAGAAACGACCCAAGAGGCTCTCCGATTGGCCTTAAATGAAGTTCAAGGGTCCTACGCCTTAGCCCTGCTGGATATTGCTAAGCCGGATGAGCTTTGGGTGGCCAAGCGGCGGAGTCCTCTATTAATTGGGTTAGGCGAAGATTTTAAAACGGTTGTCTCTGATGCCTTGGCTACCGATGATTTAACCATCGACTATATTGAACTTGAGGACAATGATATGGCTCAATTGACCAGAGAGACTTGCCAAATTTGGTCTGCTTCAAGAGAAGTTGTGAGTCGTCCCTTGCTCCAGGTCAAGCCCAGTGGTTTGGCTGTCGACTTGGCCCAGTATGACTCTTACATGGCCAAGGAAATTGCGGAAGAACCTGCCGTCATCAAACGTTTATGCGAAAAATATCTCGGTCAAGAATCCTACCACTTCCAAGCAGACCTGCTTAATACTATGCAGGCCAGCGATCGCTTATATTTTGTGGCTTGTGGCACCAGTTGGCATGCTAGCCTTCTAGCAGCCCGCTACTTGGAAGCAGCTCTGGATATTCCGGCAGAAGTTCATTTAGCTTCCGAATTTAGCTATTACCCTCCTCGTTTGAGTGCTCGTCCTTTCTTCATTTTCCTCTCCCAGTCGGGGGAAACGGCGGATACCTTACAAGTACAAGGTAAAATTGCCAGCTTAAAGGCCCCAAGCCTAGCGGTGACGAATGCTCAAAATTCCAGCCTAGCCCGGCAAGCCACTTTTGTGCTCCCACTCTATGCCGGGCCAGAGATTGCGGTCGCGTCAACCAAGGCTTATGTGGCTCAGGTTTTTCTTTTCCAGGTCTTGGCGGCATGCCTTAAGAAAAACCCAGTTCCCGTCTTTAGGGAGCGGGCCGCTTCTTTGATCGCTGGCATGGAAACCATCCTACAAGAAGCCGAACGCTTTCAACAACTCGCTCGTCGCTATTTTACTGGGCAGGAGGCCGCTTTTTATATTGGCCGCGGCCTGGATCAATTTACGAGCTATGAGGCCGCTTTGAAATTAAAGGAAATTTCCTATCTCTATGCCGAAGGTTTTGCCGCGGGAGAATTAAAGCACGGTAGTATTGCTCTTATTCAAGCAGGCTTGCCGGTGATTGCTATCTTGACGGAAGGGAAAACTTCCGAGGTCTTGCGCAGTAATATTGAAGAAGTCAAAACGCGCGGCGCTCATGTGCTAATCATTGCGAGCCAGGCTTTGGCCCAGGAAAATGACACGATTATTCTCCCACCCGTGGCGGCAGGTTTCGAGCCTTTATTGAGTATTCTACCGACCCAATACTTAGCCTATGAAGTGGCGAAACTAAGAGGTTTGAATGTGGATAAGCCTAGGAATTTAGCGAAATCGGTCACTGTTGAATAAAAGCTGGGTAAAAATTTAAATGTTTCCCGTATCTCCCACTAGGAGGGATACGATGAGAGAATTTAAGAAATGTGATATCAAAAAAATGCCGGCGGAATCAAGGCCGCGGGAAAGGCTTTTGGCCTTAGGGCCGAAAGAATTAGCCACTTATGAATTGCTGGCGATCTTATTAAGAACGGGGACTAGGCATGTAGGCCCAATTGAAATTGCCTTGTCACTAATCGAAGAGTTTGGTGATTTGTATCGCTTGAAGCAGGCAAGTTATGGGGAATTAATCAAAATCACAGGTATTGGCCCCATCCGGGCGCTTGAATTACTGGCAGCTTTTGAATTGGGGGACCGGCTTTCTGCCGCTAAACGGCCTTTGTCAGCTTGTATTTCTTCATCGGAATGCGCAGCTTCTCATTTTCTGCGCGCTTTAGGACACTTAAATCAAGAGCATGTCATGGTGCTTTACTTGACCAGTAAAAATCAACTCATTAAAAAATCCACCCTTTTTAAAGGTGGATTAACAGCTTCGATTGCTCATCCCCGGGAAATATACCGGGAAGCTTTACGTTATTCGGCGGCCCGGATTATTGTCGGCCATAATCATCCGTCGGGCAATCCTGAGCCTTCCGAGGCCGATATTAAGTTAACGAAGCGTTTGATCAAGGCCGGCCGCCTGATGGGGGTAGAATGCTTGGACCATATTATTGTGGGCCAAGATCGGTATCTCTCCCTTCATCAGTATGGGGCGTTTGCGGTGTGAGTCTTTCCTGTTGGAAACTAATGACAAGGCCAGCGAGGGTTAAGGCATAGCTGGTGATCATGAGCCAGAGCTGGTCCTTGGCTGCCCAGGCTAATATCGCACTAGCTAGAGCAAAAATAATAATTTCTAAGGTGTTGTAACGATTTTCCCAGGCTAAATCTTCCCGAGGGCCATGCCGCATTAGGACACTGAATAAAATGAGGAAGAGGCAAATATAAAAGCCTACCAGTTCAGGAAATAGGGTGTTAAGATTTGCTAGCATTAAGACATGTTGGAAAATAACCAAACATGCCGTCATCGTGATCGTGCTGATAATGCGTAGCAAACGCCGGGCGAAAAGGGTCAGGTGGACGAGTAAAAATTCTATCAGTAAGAGCAAGGGCAAAGGGGCTGGTAAGATAAAGAAATGAAAAATAATAAGGACAATACTCACGGCCCAAAGAGCGACGGCATAGGCCTTGTTGGGTCGCAAGAGGTAACTTTTATTCAAAGTGAAAAGTAAGAGCAGTTGGCTAACCACGAGGTGGAAGAGACTGATGCTTAAAGTCCAGCCCAGCTTTAAGCTTTGCAACCGAATGGCCAAGCTTAAAGGCCAAAGGGCAGGCAGTAAAAATAAGATGAGGCCTAAGAGGCCAAGTCTTAACGTATGACGGTCTAATTTCATTTGCTATCGCCTTTCTATTGTGAATAGGTGCGGAGGATGATGGCTTTGGTTAATAAAGCTTACCTCGCTCACTTGGTACTTATTTTGGGGCAATTGCTTTAAATAGTTTTTGAGGGCTTCGTATTCATCCAAGCCCCCTGGGTGGCCGGTATAGCTACTTATCATGATGAGCCCCTGGGCCTTTAAATGGTCTAAAAGCCAGTCTAAGGCTTGGAGAGTCGTCTGAGGTTTTGTTATTAAAGTTTTGTCCCCACCCGGTAAGTAGCCAAGGTTAAAAATAGCAAAAGCCAGTTCAGTATTAGCTGGCAGATAATGGCTGATGTCTCCATGATTGGCTTGGAAAAATTGGTAAGTAGCAAGGTGAGGAACTTTACTCAAGCGTTCCTGACTCGCTTTTAGGGCCTCAGCCTGAATATCAAAACCATATAACTGTCCGCCGACTCCTAAGCATTGGTAAAGCTTCAAGGCATCATGGCCATTACCTAAGGTGGCATCGACAACGGTCATGTCTCCATGAACATAATGGGGCAGGATCAGGTCTTGGTAGGCGAATATATTTTTCATGGACTCTCCTTTCTAAACTGCTTCCATTCTACCATGAGTAAGAGGTTTTTGCTGGTAGTTTTGGGGATTGCTTTGTATTACAATTTCGTTACAATTATTAAATATGGACAAAAAAATCAGAAAAATTACCCAAGCAAAAAAATCCTCCCGTATACTAGAGAGTGTAAGATATTAGAGGAGGCTAGATTGTGTACGAGAAACAAAAAAAGACTGAGCCTGCCCAGCAATTGCTAAAATCTACCGCGATTTTAATGGGCTCGATGCTCGCCGTAGCTGGTGCCTCTGCCCTACAGGCAGAAGCAGCAGAAGCTTCTAGCAACACGAAAATCGAAACTGGCGTGGCGACTGCCCAGGCTTTTTTGAAGCAATTGATTCCCCATGCCACTGATTTAGCACGCGAAAATGACCTTTATGCATCTGTTATGATGGCCCAAGCGGTTTTAGAATCAGGCTGGGGTCAGTCCCACTTAGCTCGCCCCCCTTACCATAATTTATTTGGTATCAAAGGGAATTACCGCGGTCAAACGGTTGTGATGCCAACTTTAGAAGACAATGGTAAGGGTAACTATTATCCCATTAATGACGGTTTTAGGGCGTATCCGAGTTACCGGGAGTCTTTAGAAGATTATACCAATTTACTGCGTAAAGGTTTGAGCTTTAATGCTAATTTTTATAGTGGAGCATGGCGCAGTCAGACGTCATCTTACCGGGATGCTACTGCCTTTTTAACGGGTCGGTATGCGACAGATACTTCCTATGGGACGAAATTAAATAAAATTATTGAAGAACAAAACCTAACGCGCTATGATGAGCCGAGCCGGGGAAATTCTGCGTTGGCTAAGCCCACGACGCCAAAACCAGCCCCCCAAAAGCCCACTAATGCAGGCAAGGGCAAGAGTTATACCGTCCAGGCAGGTGATGGGCTTTATACCGTTGCACAGGCCTTAGGCACTTCGGTTGCTGCTTTAAAGGCAAAATATGGTCTAACCTCTAACTTAATTCACCCTGGTCAAGTGTTTACCCTGGCAGGAGGCCAAAGTACTGGCACCGTCAGTCAGCCAGCCGGAAAACCAACGCCTAAGCCTGGCAGCTCTTGGACTCCAGCTGGAGCAAGGAGCTATACAGTAAAAGCTGGCGATGGCTTGTACACGGTCGCCCAAGCATTAGGAACGAGCGTAAGTGCCCTAAAGGCGAAGTATGGCTTGACATCCAATTTAATTCATCCTGGCCAAGTCTTTACCATGGGAGGCCAAAAAACTTCTACGTCGAAGCCAACTCATAGTCAAGAACAACCTCAAGGGTCCAGCGCCAAGCATCAGGCCAGTTATACGGTTAAAGCTGGTGATGGACTTTATACCGTTGCGAAAGCTTTGGGTACCAATGTGGCTAGCTTGAAAGCAAAATATGGTCTAAAATCTAATATGATTCATCCAGGACAAGTATTTACCATGGCATTCGAGAACGTTGGCAAACCAGGGAATAGCTTGTCGAAAACCGAGCAAGAGCCAGCCACGTCGTCAAAAGGAACTTATACGGTAAAACCAGGCGACGGGTTATACACGGTTGCGCAAGCTTTGGGCACTAACGTTGCCGCTTTGAAGGCTAAATATGGTCTGACCTCTAATCTTATTCTTCCAGGCCAAGTGTTCTCGATGGACGGTAGTCGTCAAACACACTCAACAGCTGTAGGAGCGCTTAGTCCATCAGCAACTGCGAAGCCAGGTGATGTGAAAACACCAGCCGCCTCTTTAACACAAGGAACTTACCAAGTAAAAGCTGGAGATAATTTCTACCGCATTGCGCAAAAACACGGAGTTAGTCTCGAGGCCTTGCTTTCCGCTAACCATGTCACGAGCAATTCCTTATTGTTGCCGGGCCAGAATTTAAATATTCCGGGAGCTTAGCTTTCTGGATCGTTTATTTATGGTATAATAGAAACTTGTAAGTAGTAATTGACGCGCCTAGTCCAGCGAGCATATGGCGGGTGTGAATATGCCTAGGTGTCGATGAACTCGTACAAGATCACATTTTGCATGCATTGTTTCGCCCGCACTAAGGGTATGAGAAGTAAATGTTAGGTGGTACCGCGCTTAGCGTCCTATCGGTTTGATAGGACTTTTTTATTTTATTTTTGGAGGGATGGAAATGGCATTTAACCATTTAGATATTGAGAGAAAATGGCAGCAATACTGGGAGGCTGAGGAAACATTTAAAGCGAGTGATGATTTTTCCAAGCCCAAGTATTATGTCATGGATATGTTTCCTTATCCATCGGGCGCTGGTCTGCACGTGGGCCACGCTGAAGGCTACACGGCGACGGATATTATGGCCCGCATGAAGCGTTCCCAGGGCTATAACGTTTTGCATCCGATTGGCTGGGATGCTTTTGGCTTGCCGGCTGAACAATATGCCCTCAATACAGGCAATGATCCTCGGGAGTTTACAAAGGAAAATATTGCTAATTTCACACGGCAGATTAAAAGTTTAGGCTTTAGTATGGATTGGTCCCGAGAAATTTCGACCACGGATCCCGAATACTTTAAGTGGACTCAATGGATTTTCACTAAATTATTTGAACGTGGCCTCGCCTATGAGGATGAAATTGATGTCAATTGGTGTGAAGCCTTAGGTACCGTTTTGGCCAATGAAGAAGTTATTGATGGGAAATCTGAGCGCGGTGGCTTTGAAGTGGTGCGCCGGCCGATGAAGCAGTGGGTGCTAAAAATTACTGCTTATGCGGACCGCCTGCTAGAGGATTTAGACGAAGTTAATTGGCCCGAAAATATTAAGGAAATGCAGAGGCACTGGATCGGCCGCCAGCGGGGGGCGGAGGTCAGCTTTAAAGTCGCTGATCATGAGGAAAGCTTTAAGGTTTTTACGACCCGGCCAGATACGTTGTTTGGGGCGAGCTATTGTGCCCTAGCGCCTGAGCATCCCTTGCTTTGGGATATTGTTTCAGACGAGCAAAAGGAAGCTGTCAGTGCCTATATTAAAGCTGCGCAAAAGAAAAATGATTTAGCACGGACCGATCTCGCCAAGGAAAAAACAGGCGTCTTCACTGGGGCTTATGCGCTTAACCCAATGAATGGTGAGCGCCTACCGATTTGGGTGGCGGATTATGTTTTAATGAGTTACGGCACTGGCGCCGTGATGGCGGTGCCAGCCCATGATCAGCGCGATTATGACTTCGCCAAAGCTTTTGACTTGCCAATTAAGCCTGTCTTAGAGGGTGGCGATTTGAGCCAAGAAGCCTATGTGGGTGATGGCCAGCATATTAATTCCGACTTCCTGAATGGTTTAGATCAAGCGGAAGCGATGGATAAGGCCATTGCTTATTTGGAAGAGCAGGACGCGGGCCAGGCGAAAACCACCTACCGCCTCCATGACTGGGTCTTCTCCAGACAACGTTACTGGGGGGAACCTATTCCGGTCATTCATTGGGAGGATGGGCGCACTACCGCGGTTCCCGTCGAAGATTTACCCGTTACCTTGCCCGCAGGTAAGGATATTAAGCCCAGTGGGACCGGGGAGTCGCCCCTGGCCAATTTTAAAAATTGGTTAGAGGTGACGGATGAAGAAACTGGCCTGAAAGGTTGGCGGGAGACCAACACCATGCCACAGTGGGCAGGTTCTTCTTGGTATTTCCTCCGCTACTGCTCGCCGCAAGCTGATGAGCATTTGGTTGACCCTGAGGCGGAAAAATATTGGATGAATGTCGATCTTTATATTGGTGGGGCTGAGCATGCTGTGCTGCACCTCCTTTATGCCCGTTTCTGGCATAAATTCCTTTATGATTTGGGGGTCGTTTCCACCAAAGAACCTTTCCAGCACCTCTTCAACCAAGGGATGATTTTAGGGAGTGGTAATGAGAAAATGTCTAAGTCAAAAGGCAACGTCGTCAATCCTGATGAAGTGATTGAAGCTTATGGGGCGGATACCTTGCGTCTTTACGAAATGTTCATGGGCCCTTTGGATGCTTCGATTGCTTGGAGTGCTGATGGCTTAGCCGGTGCCCGCCGTTTCCTCGACCGGATTTGGCGCTTATTTATCACGGCAGATGGTAGCGTGAATGATAAAATTACCGAACAAGAAAACGAAGCTCTAGAGCAAATTTACCACCAAACTGTTAAAAAAGTGACAGAAGACTATGAAGAACTACACTTCAATACGGCAATTTCTCAATTAATGGTCTTCATTAACGAAGCTTACAAGGTTAAGCAAGTACCCAAAGCTTATGCCGCGGGCTTCGTCCAATTGCTGGCGCCTATTGCTCCCCACTTAGGTGAGGAATTGTGGCAAAGATTGACAGGAAAAACAGGAATCAGTTTCGAAGCTTGGCCGACTTATGATGAGGAAAAATTACAAGAGCAAAGCCTGGAAATTGTGGTCCAATTGAATGGCAAAATTAAAGCCCGCCTTAACGTGCCAGTAGATCTTACTCGGGATGAGTTAAAGGCCTTGGCCCTAGAAGACAACAAGGTGCAGGAAGCCATTGGCGAGCGTGAGCTTCGAAAAGTTATTGTCGTTCCCAATAAATTAGTCAATATTGTGTGCTAGGTCTATTCATGAAAAATGTATTAATTGTGCATGATATTTCCTGCTATGGGAAAAATTCGACGACGGCCGTATTACCGATTATTAGTGCCATGCAGCTGGTGGGGACTTTACTCCCCACGGCACTTTTGTCGACACATACAGGGCCTGACTTTGAAGATTATACTTTTTTAGATTTATCTTCTGAAATGGTTAAAATTGTTGGTCATTGGCAGCAAATGGGCTTAAGATTTGATAGTATCTATGTGGGCTACCTCGGTAGTAGTGAGCAAATCGACTTCCTACACGACGTTATTCCCCAATTACTAACAAGTAACGGACAGTTTTTCCTTGACCCCGTGATGGCAGATGATGGGGAGTTCTATGCTAATTTTGACCAAAGCTATGCAAAAAAAATGCGCAACCTCTGCCAGCAGGCCGATGTGCTTATTCCCAATCAAACCGAGGCGAGTTTCCTCTACCATGAGCCTTACCAAGAAGGTTTGCTGCCGCCAGCAGCCCTAAGCCGTATGCAACAAAAGATTAATACTCCAGAGCCCACCTCCTTTGTGTTAACGGGAGCAGGTTATGACGGGCAGGGGTTAACGGGGGCCTATTACTGGGATCAGACCACCCAGCAAGGTGGCCTTTGCCAGGCTCCTTTTGTGGGCGGCCGTTTCCATGGGACTGGCGATATTTTTGCTAGTATCTTAGTCGGCTTAATGACGAACGGTTGGCCACTAGCTGAAGCAACGCGGCAGGGGGTGACTTGGGTATCGAAAATACTTAGCCTATCCATTGATAATCCTAAAATTGTCCGTGAAGGCTTACAGTTTGAACGTGTTTTAGGGGACTTAGCCCAGCTCGTTCGCCAAGGTAGGGAGGAAGATGAGGGGTAGCCTTCCTAAAGCTATAAATATGAAGTAGGTGGAGATGAATGAAAGAAAATAATAAGCACGAGCAAAGGCAAGCCACGGCTAGTATGAATAAAGGATCGGCTTGGATGACGGTCGGCACCTTTGCTTCGCGTATTTTAGGTTTACTTTATATTATTCCTTGGATGCGCTGGATGGGGGACCCGCAAACCGCTAATGAAGCGAATGCCTTATTTGATGTAGGCTACCGCTTTTATGCGATTTTTTTAGGCATTTCAGTGGCCGGCGTGCCCTCGGCGATTGCCAAGCAAATCGCTTTTTACAATGCGCGCCAAGAGTTCCAAACGAGCCGTAAATTGTACCGGCATGCCGTCTTTTTAATGGCGGCAATGGGAGTGATCAGTGGCTTAGTTTTATATGCTTTAGCGCCTCTCTTTGCTGCAACGACCCCGGTGCGCCATACGGCTGATGCGGTGTTGACGATTCGTTCCTTGGTGCCTGCTTTGATGGTTTTCCCGCTACTGTCCATTTTCCGCGGTTATTTCCAAGGCCACCAAGATATGCGGCCGAGCGCGATTTCCCAGATTATGGAACAGCTGTTTCGCGTGATTTATATTTTAGGCTCGGTCTACCTGATTCGCCAGGTGCAAGGAGGGACGCTCGTTAATGCGGTCGTCCACTCCACTTTAGGGGCTTTTGTGGGTGCCTTAGTTGCTATTATAACCTTGGGACTCATTTACTGGCGTCATCGCGCGGACTATCAGCCGACCGAACCGGATCTAAGCCGCAGTGATATTTCTACCGGCCACTTATTCAAAGAAATTATTACGGTGGCTATACCTTTCATTGTGACTGGCACCGGGATTGAGATTACCCAATTAATTGATACCAATACTTACATGCCCATTATTCGCTATGTTGGCCATTTGAGTGAGGCCCAAGCGATTGACCAGTATGGTATTTTTATGGCAAATGTTAATAAGCTGATTACGGTGGTGGTCTCTTTAGGCTTAGCCATTTCGGCGACTGCCTTACCGGTGCTGTCTGGCTTATATGCGGGGGAAGAGGGGATCACAACCAAAATCCCCTTCCCTAAAACCAGTGAATTGGTCCAGCATATTTACCAGTTGTTTTTGATGGTGCTAGCTCCGGTTTGCATCGGCTTAGCCATTTTAGCGGGGCCCGTTTATGGCTTAGTGTTTCGGCCTGACCCCTTAGGAACAACTTTTTTGCGTTTTGGCTGCGTGATTGCCTTTTTACTGGGAGCTTACGCGGTTCATGCTTCCATGCTCCAAGCTTTGGGCAAGCACCGCCAAGCTATTTTAGGTTTGGTACTCGGTTTACTTATCAAGCTGGCCTGGCAATTTCCATTGATTCAGGCCTTTGCGACGCGGGGAGCGATGGGGGCGACCATTTTGAGTTTTACGGTGGTTAATGTGTTTTACATGCTGGCCTTAAGGCGGCAGTTACAATATGCGGTGCTAGACTTATGGCAGGCGGTCAAACCTATTATTTTATCAGCTCTCTTGATGGGCTTGGTAGGTTTTGGCTTAAATGCTTTGTTCAATGTCCTACTATCCGACCCTAATTTAAAAGGCCAAGCCTTGCAAATGCTCGTGATCATTTTGACCTGCGTTTGGCTTTATGGACTTCTTTTACTTCGCTTTAAGCGCTTGGATTTATTATTAGGAGATAAGGCGGAAAAGTTGCGGGAAATTTTAGGTTTGTAAAACGCTTAATTGCTATGGTGTTCAGGTGTAACCCGCTGTATTTTATGTTATACTGAATGGAAGAAGTTGAAAAATAGATCATAAATTGGATGGAGGCATAAATGATGTCAATCGATTGGAAAGCAGAAGTCGAAAAACGCCAAGATGAATACTTGGAGGACTTATTTACCTTACTCCGTGTGAATAGTGTGCGCGATGATGAGCACGCTTCTGAAGAAGAACCTGTTGGCTCCGGCCCAAGAAAAGCTTTGGATACTTTCTTAGAAATCGCTGAACGTGACGGTTTTATCACCAAAAATGTGGATAATTTAGCCGGCCGAGTAGAATTCGGCGAGGGGGATGAAACGCTCGGGATCCTCGGCCACGTCGACGTTGTTCCTGTCGATAAGTACTGGGAAACGGATCCTTTCGAACCGGTTATTAAGGACGGTAACCTTTACGCTCGCGGAGCCAGCGACGACAAAGGCCCAACTATGGCAGCTTATTACGCCTTGAAAATTATTCGCGACTTGGACTTACCTTTGAAGAAAAAAGTTCATTTTATCGTCGGTACAGATGAGGAGAGCGGCTGGATGTGCATGGACCGCTACTTTAAAACCGAACCGATGCCAGATTTAGGCTTTTCGCCGGACGCGACTTTCCCTATTATTAATGGTGAAAAGGGCCAATACACAGTTTACTTAGACTTTACAGATCGTGATGAAACTTTGGTTCAGTTTACTGCTGGCCAACGGGAGAATATGGTGCCTGCAGAGGCCAAAGCCCAACTGAAAGGGGTCGCCCTAGCTGACTTGAAAGCTGAAGCTGAAGCTTACAATGATGAAGAGCCGGTTGAAATTACCCTTGAAGAAAGTGATGGCATGGTTTTGGTGCAAGCCAAAGGGAAGGCTGCGCACGGCAGCAATCCTCAACATGGTGAAAATGCAGCCACTCATTTGGCCCGCTTCCTCCTCAAAGCCGTTCCTGCCTTAAAGGAAAATAAATTCCTCCGCTTCCAAGCTGAAAAATTGCACGGCGATTACTTCGGTAAGGAAACGGGTGTGGATCACCATGATGATGTGATGGGGGATTTGACCCTTAACCCTGGGGTTATCCACTGGCTAGAAGGATACCCTCAAATTGTCATTAACATGCGGGTGCCACGTGGCATTAGCTACGGCGATATTGGTGAAAAATTCGATAGCTTAGGCGAAACTTATGGCTTTAAACGGACAGATTCCGATGGCAACCGTGATCCTCACTATGTTAGTGGTGACGATCCCTTGGTCAAAACGCTATTAGCGGCTTATGAAGATCAAACTGGCGAGAAAGGCTATGAGCAAGTGATCGGTGGCGGGACTTATGGTCGCCTCTTCGAACGTGGAGTGGCTTATGGAGCCATGTTCCCAGATACCCCAGATACCATGCACCAAGCCAATGAGTATGCCCGCTTAGACGACTTGTTTACGGCGATGGCGATTTATGCGGATGCCATTTACCGTTTAATCAGTGAATAAAATAGACAGTAATGGAGATTGGTATGCTGACATCGAGGCAAAATAAGAAAATTAAGCATTTAGCGGCTTTGAAGCAAGCAAAGAACCGTAAAAAATTCCAGGAATTTTTGGTGGAAGGACCACACTTGCTGGGGATGGCAAGAGCTTCCTCCTACCAAATTCTAGGGATTTATGCTACCTCTGAAGCTTTCCAACCAGCCTACCAAGCTTATCCCCATGAATTGCTTAGTGAAGAGCTCGCTGATTACCTGAGCGATACTGAAACGACACAAGGCGTCTTTACCCATGTGAAAGCCCCGTCTAATGGGCTTAATTTGACACTTAAAGAAAAGCAAGCTATTGTGTTAATAGATAGCGTTCAGGATCCTGGCAATCTCGGAACAATCATTCGAACTTGCGATGCCTTTAATTTTAGGCAAATTATTCTTGGGCCAGGGACCGTTGATCCTTTTAATGAAAAAGTATTGCGGTCGGCCCAAGGTAGTCATTTTAATGTTCAATTACTGGAAGAAAATCTTAACGAAGCTATCAGAGATTTACAGCAAGTGGGCTATCATGTGGTGGCGACTGCTTTGGATGAGAAAGCGACGCCCTTAGAACACTTTGCTGCACATCAACATAAGCCTTTAGCAGTTATTTTTGGAAATGAGGGTCAAGGCGTTCGACCCGACCTCATTGAAATGGCTAATGAGAGCTTATATATCACTATGTCGGGCCGGCAAGAATCTTTAAATGTAGCCATTGCCGCGGCGATTACACTATATGAGCTAAAGGACTAGGATCCTTAAAATAAATTTTTTTACTAGAGACTGTAAGTGTGGAGTGGTAACACATGACCAAAATGCAAAGTAAACCTTGGGAAGAAGATAAGGCTTATCAGGCCTTAATTCTTGATATCAAAGATCACCCCTTTGTGACCGACCTAAAAGCTTTTAAACAGCACATTTATGGGAATCGTTTGACACATTCCTATCATGTATCTTACTTAGGCTACCGGCTCGCAAAGCGGCTGAACCTTGATTTTCGTGCTGTTGCCCGGGCCGGTTTACTGCATGATTTGTTTTATTACTATCCCGGTGAAGTGACTTTTTCTAAAGGCGGACACTTAAGGAATCATCCTTATATTGCCTTGCAAAATGCGCGTGTTGTCACTGAGCTTAGCGCTAAGGAAGAGGATATTATTTTAAAACATATGTGGCTAGCCAGTCCTCAGCTGCCGCGTTATCGGGAATCTTTTTTGGTGACCTTTGTAGATAAATATGTGGCAGTGGTGGACTTTATCGAGCCCTGCTTTAAAAAAGCATACTTTTGGTGTAAAAAATACATGCTAAGAACCCGTGCACACTTACCAATGTAAGCATAGTGATTGGAGGAAGAAAAGGTGGCTTCAGAAAAACACGTCCCAAGCTTATGCCCTAAATTTGAACGTGCTTTTCAATTGATTGGTAAAAAATGGAATGGCCTTATTATTCAAAGCTTATTTAGGCAGCCATTGCGTTTTGGTGAATTACGCGATAGCATCACCGGTATTTCTGACCGCGTCCTTATTGAACGATTACGCCAGCTAAATGGTTATGGTATGGTTGTAAAGGAAGATGTTGAGGCAGATGGTCGGAAGTATTCTGTCTATCGTTTAACCGAAAAAGGCATGAAATTACAGCCTGTTTTCAATCAATTGCACGATTGGGCAGACGTTTGGATGGAACAAGGAAAATAAGCATTTAATAACCATGACGGAAAAGGCAAAATAGCCGAATGCTTAACAGAGAGGGAAAGACAGCTGAAAATTTTCCAGGCATTTTTATTTTGGTTTTCACTTTCGTCGTTGCTTGCGGGAGATCACGTCAAAAGCAAGCCGGTTGAACCGTTATAGCACTAAAGAACTAGTTCGCTAGTTAAACTAGGGTGGTACCACGAGCTCTCGTCCCTGACGAGGGCTCTTTTTTTATTTAGGAGGGTAAGGATGTTAATTGACCAGCTAAAAGCTATCGAGCAAGAGGTTAATGAGGAAATTTCACAAGCCGAGACGGTAACCACCGTCCAAGATTTGCGTGTTAAGTATTTAGGAAAAAAAGGGCCGATTACCGATGCTTTAAGGAAGATGAAGGATGTGCCCAAAGAAGAACGCCCAAAAGTGGGGGGCTTCGCTAATGAGTTAAAAAACCGTTTAACAAAAAGCTTGCAGGAGAAGGAAGAATATTTAGCCGAAGAGGCTTTAAAAGCTAGTTTAAAGGCTGAGCAAATCGATGTCACTCTGCCCGGGAAGCCGACGAAAATGGGGACCCAACATATTATTAAGCAAGTCATGAGTGATATCGAAGCTTTGTTCATCTCCTTAGGCTATCAGGTGGTGACCGGTCCGGAAGTGGAGAGCGATTATTTTAATTTCCAGCGCATGAATTTACCTGAGGATCACCCCGCGCGAGACATGCAGGATACATTTTATGTGGATGATAAATTTTTACTCCGGACCCATACGTCACCGGTCCAAGCTCGGGTTTTAGACGAGCACGACTTTTCCCGCGGTCCCCTTAAAATGGTGAGTCCAGGCAAGGTTTACCGCCGCGATGCCGATGATGCCACGCACTCTCATCAATTTCATCAAATCGAAGGCTTGGTTTTAGGCCATGAGGTGAGCTTAGCTGACCTTAAGGGGACGCTGGATTTACTGGCGAAGGAACTGTTCGGCTCTGATCGTGAAATTCGCCTACGTCCCAGTTACTTCCCCTTCACAGAACCCTCGGTAGAGGTTGATATCAGCTGCTTTAAATGCAATGGAGCGGGCTGCAATATCTGTAAAGGTAGCGGATGGATTGAAGCTTTGGGAGCGGGCATGGTGCATCCCCGTGTCTTGGAAATGTCTGATATTGATCCTAAAACCTACCAAGGCTTTGCTTTTGGTTTAGGAGCTGATCGACTTGCTATGTTAAAATATGGGATTCCCGATATTCGTTCCTTCTACCAAAATGATTTACGGTTCTTAGAGCAATTTCAAGAAAAGAGGTCTTAACATGTATTTGGCTTATGAATGGCTGGCAGACTTAGTTAACTTACCTGAAATTTCTATTGAAGATTTGGCCGAGCGCCTATCGCGAACAGGCCTCGAGGTTGAAGGCATTGAAACCTTATTAGAGCCGAGTGAAGATCTTGTTGTTGGCCAAGTTTTGGACTGCCAAGCCCACCCCAATGCGGATAAATTATCCATTTGCAAGGTGGATGTGGGCCAAGGTGAGCCTCAAACGATTGTTTGTGGGGCGCCTAACGTAAGGAAAGGTCTCAAAGTGATCACCGCCTTACCGGGGGCCAAACTGCCGGGAAATTTGACCATCGCCGTCAGCGAACTCCGCGGGGTAACCTCAAGTGGCATGTTTTGTAGTTTGCGTGAATTGGGCTTTCCTAATGACGTCATCCCAGCTAAATATAGTGACGGCATCATGGAATTGCCGGCGGACACGTCTGTGGGGGAAAAAATAACGGATTTAATGAAGTTATCCGACCCTATTTTAGATATTGATTTAACCCCTAACCGGGCTGATGCCCTATCTTACCGGGGCACGGCTTACGAATTAGCAGCCATCTATGATGAAAAACTTAAATTTGCGCATAAACCAGCGCAAACAGAAGCCCTAAAATCCTTGAAGGCTTGGTCAGTTACGATTTCTGATCCAGAATTATGCCCGGAATACAATGCTTTATTGATTCAAGGAGTGAAGGTCCAGGAGAGCCCCTTGTGGTTGCAAACCCGCCTCATGAAATCCGGCATCCGTCCCATTAATAATGTGGTCGATGCGACAAATTACATTCTCTTAGAATATGGCCAGCCCCTGCATGCCTTTGATGCGGACGCTTTACCTGGCCAAAATATGGGTGTGCGCCTGGCCCAAACGGGTGAAAAATTGACCACTTTGGATGGCCAAGAACACAGCCTCGCCAGCAGTGATCTTGTCGTTACAGCTTGCGAGCAACCAGTAGCCTTAGCGGGTGTGATGGGTGGCTTGGCGACTGAAGTCACAGAAAAAACAACCAATGTCTTGATTGAAGCGGCTAGCTTCGAACGCATTCATGTGCGGAAAACCGCCCAGCGTTATCACTTGCGTAGTGAAGCCAGCATCCGAAATGAACGCGGTATTGATGAAAGTCAAATTTTATCTGCTGGCCTGGCCTGTGTGGACATTTTACAAGGGATTCAGCCTACGGTTAAACTGCAGGGTGGGCAAAGAGAGAGTACGGTGCCAGAAGCGAATAGGCAAATCACCACCTCAACAGCCTACATTAATCAACTGCTCGGCACAACCTTAGGCTATGAAGAGATGAAAGGGCTCTTGGAACGTTTGCAGTTTGAAGTCAGAGGCAGTGCCGAAGCCTTTACGGTAGAAATTCCCAAACGCCGCCATGATGTGAGCGTGCCGGCAGATTTAGCTGAGGAAGTGGGGCGCCTATACGGCTATGACCATTTGCCTAGTCAACTGCCTAGTGTCCAAGGTTATGAATTGGGTTATACGACCACCCAAGCTTTAGAGCAGCGGGCTGGTCAGAGCTTGCGGGCCCTAGGCTTCGACGAAGTGGTGACTTATTCCTTAACAAGTCAGGCTAAGGAAAGTATACTCAAGCAAAACAAGCTCCAGCCGATTGCCTTAGCAATGCCGATGAGCCAAGATCACAGTGTTTTAAAAACTAATTTACTCACCGGTCTTTTAGATATTGCCCAGTATAATTTAGCCCGCAAGCGCCAGGAAGTCATGATTTATGAATTAGGAACCTTGCATTATTGGGAGAAAGCCCATGAAAGCCGGGGCCGGGTGAATCATTTAGCTGGGCTTTGGACGGGGTCGCAGGAGAAAACCTGGGACGTTCCGGAAGAACAGCCTGACTTCTATGCCCTCAAAGGCAAGCTGAATGCATTCTTTGCCCAGCTACCACTAAGAGGGGAATTGCGCTATGAGCCCGAAACAGCTTATGTGGATATGCATCCTGGTCGGACAGCGCGTATCGTGTTAAAAACCGAGCAAGCAAAAGTGGCGCTCGGCTACTTGGGCCAACTGCATCCGAAATGTGCTAAAGCCTATGACTTGCCCCGGGAAACTTATGGCTTCGAATTAAATATGCAGCTACTAGTTCAGCATGCCGATAAGGAAGTCACCTACCAGGAGGTACCGAAATATCCTGGGATTAGCCGTGACTTGGCTTTTGTGGTGGCTGAAGATGTGCCTAACCAGGCCCTTGTTGATCTCATTACTGAGCTCGGCCAGCCTTACCTCAAGTCGGTTCAGGTGTTTGATCTCTACCAAGGTGATAATATTGAGACAGGGAAGAAGTCTATGGCCTACCAGCTCTTCTATCAAAATACCGCTGGAACCCTAGTGGATGAAGAGGTCAGTGCCAATGTGCAAGCCATTAGTCAAGCTTTGATTGAAAAATTTGCTGCTAGCGTGCGTTAGAAACTGAGAGGGGAATTTGCCGTGTTCAAAAGTTTAAAAGAAAAAATTGCTGCCTCGAAAAAAAAGATTGTTTTTCCCGAGGGAACCGATCCTAGGATTTTACATGCTGCTTGCCGCCTCCAGCAAGAAGACTTACTCGAGCCCATTCTTTTGGGCTCTCGTGATGCCATTTTAGCCATTGGAAAAAAATTAGGCTTGCGGCTCGCTGATCTAACCATTATTGATCCGCAAACTTATGAAGGGCAAGCAGAGATGTTAGAGGCCTTCCTAGAGCGCCGGCGAGGGAAGGCAACGCGTGAAGAGGGTGAGAAGTTATTGCAGGATGAGAATTACTTTGGCACGATGTTAGTTTACCTGCATCAAGCTGATGGCTTGGTTTCTGGCGCTGTTCATACGACTGGCGAAACCGTGCGTCCAGCCCTGCAAATTATTAAAGCTAAGCCGGATTACAAGGTCGTTTCTGGGGCCTTCCTCATGCTTAGAGAAGAAGAGCAATATTTGTTTGCGGATTGTGCCTTGAACATTGATCCGGATGCCGAAACCTTGGCGGATATTGCCTTAGCTTCTGCCGATACGGCCCGGCAATTTGGCTTAGACCCCCGGGTCGCCATGCTAAGTTTCTCCTCCAAAGGTTCCGCTAAAAGTGCTGGGCAAGAGAAAATGGCCCAAGCCACGCAAATGGCCCTAGAACGGGCGCCTGAAGGCTTGAAATTGGATGGCGAATTGCAATTTGATGCGGCCTTTGTGCCAGCCGTCGCCCAGCAAAAAGCCCCAAACTCTGTTTTGGGCGGCAAGGCCAATGTCTTCATTTTCCCGGATATTCAGGCAGGAAATATTGGTTATAAAATTGCCCAACGGCTGGGAAATTTTGAAGCGATTGGCCCTATTTTACAGGGGATGAATCAACCTATTTCTGACCTTTCACGGGGCTGTAATGAAGAAGATGTCTATAAATTAGCGATCATTACCGCCGCCCAAGCATTGTAGCTAAGAGGCAGAAGCAATAAAGGAGTCGTTATGGCAAAGAAAATTGTATGGCAAGATGAAAACAGGACGGCAGCTTTTGCTGAAGATTTTGCCCCGGCCTTAAAAACGGGAGATGTGTTGTGCCTCGAAGGTGATTTGGGTATTGGAAAAACCACTTTCACCCGCTACCTTGCCAGAGCTTTGGGGGTAGGAGCTGCTGTCAAGAGTCCAACTTACACGATTGTTCGTGAATATGAAGGGGAAAATTTCCCAATTTACCATATCGATGCATATCGCTTAGAAGAAACTGGGGCTGAAGACGTGGGCCTAGCGGATTACTTGGATAGTGATGGGCTTTGTGTGATTGAATGGCCGCAATTTATTCAAGACGAGTTGCCTCTCAATTACCTTTGGCTAAAGCTTACGCGCCAAGGAGACGGGGAGCGTCAACTGACGGTTGAAGGCGTGGGCCCACGTGGCCAGCAATTGGAACGCTTATTGGAAGCTAGTAGCTGGGCAGAATAGAGGTCTCAATGAGAAGTTTAAGGGACGTGGAAGCCGCTACTTTTCACGCTTCCTCTCTTTGTGATATGATAAGTTCAACTTTTAATAAAAGAAAAAGGGTGACGGCAAGATGGTATTTAAAAAATTCAAAGAACAATTTAATGATGTGGATATGAAATTTAATGAACCACTGAAGCATTATTCATACACAGAAACGGGTGGTCCTGGTGATGTTTTAGTTTTTCCTAAAACGATCGACCAAGTGGAGCGTCTGGTCCAATATGCCCACCAAGAGAAAATACCTTTAACCGTCATTGGTAATGCCAGTAACCTCATTATTCGTGAAGCTGGCATTCAGGGCATTGTCCTCGTCTTAACAAAATTATGCCAGCTCAAAGTTGAAGGAGAAAAATTGCTTGCCGAAGCAGGCGCCGGCCTAATTCAAGCCAGTCAATTGGCGACGGAGCATCATTTAACGGGCTTAGAATTTGCTTGTGGTATTCCAGGTAGTCTGGGGGGCGCCATTTTTATGAATGCCGGCGCTTACGGTGGTGAAATGTCCCACATTGTCGATAGTATTGAGGTGATTACTCAGGCTGGAGAGTTAAAAACAATCCCTCGTGAAGCTTTGCATTTCAGCTATCGGCACTCTGTTGTTCGGGAGACCGGAGACATTGTCGTCCGTGTCACGATGGCTTTAAGCAAGGGGAATATTTCTGAAATCAAGGAGACCGTCGCCACTTTGACTGAGTTGCGTGAAAATCGCCAGCCTTTAGAATTGCCTTCTTGTGGGAGTGTCTTTAAGCGTCCCGAAGGCTTATATCCAGGTGCCTTAATTCAAAAAGCTGGCCTACAGGGCTTTCAAATTGGGGGTGCCCAAGTATCGACGAAACATGCGGGCTTCATCGTTAATGTCGATCATGCCACGGCCAGTGACTACTTGGCTGTTATTCAGGCCGTTCAAAAGAAAGTCGCCGAAGAATTTGCGGTCGAGCTACAGCCGGAGGTATTAATTATTGGAAGGGAAACAGCCAATAGGGAGGGCTTGGAAGATGAAGAAACGTTGGATTGAGTTTAAGGACTATTCCTTTACTTATGCTGGCCGGCCTGAGCCGGCCTTAAAGGATATTGATTTATCGATCAATTACGGGGAAAAAGTCTTAATTTTAGGGGAAAATGGCTCGGGGAAAACGAGCCTGTTGCGGGCCTTGGCCGGTGAATTGGGTGGTGAAAAATACCCTGGTGAAGTTAATGGCACATTAATAGTGAATGATGAAGGAGTGCCGCAGGCCGATAAACAGATTGCTAAATATTTTGGTGATTTGAATAGCAATCAAGAATTGCATTACCAAGGGCAAAGTTCGGATTCCTTTGCGGGCCGTTTGTGGTCCTTACTCGCACCTGTGCCCGAGCCGACTAGGCAGAAAACGCTGGCAGAGTTATCCGCTGGTGAGCAGGACATGTATCGCTTCATTGAAATGGTGGAAGCCAAAGAACCCGTTTATATTTTTGACGAACCGTTAGCTAATTTAGCCCCGCGGACGAGTCGCCGTTTCATTGAAATTTTGGATGACTTTTATGTCCAAACCGCCGCAACCGTTATCATTGCAGCCCACCGCATGGAACCCATGATGTATCGTCATATCGATCGGGTGATTGTCCTCCTGAATGGTAGTATCATTTTCCAAGGCAGTTTGGATAGTTTACTGCACAATGATGTTTTAGGGGACTTGAATATTCGTGAGCCACTCTACATCACGGCCATGCGCTACGCCGGTTATCCTTTCCACCAGTTAAAAAATATTAGTAATGTGGAAAAAATCCACGGGCCTCATCTCCGGGCGACGATGGAAAATTGGGTCGCTTCGATTCCCAGTTTTCGCTTCCGCCAGTCGCGGGAGACTCTTTTTGAGATGAGTGATGTGTCTTACTTTTTCGCCGGACAAAAGCAAGGGGTTCGCGATGTCTCCTTGAAAGTTCAACGGGGTGAAATGATCAGTATTGCGGGGGACAATGGTGCGGGAAAGTCGACCTTAGCCCGCCTCATTAGTGGGGATTTACAACCCATGAGTGGTGCCATGCAATGGTACGGAGGCTACCGGCGTACGGGCCAGGCTGGTCAGCGGCCGAATATCAGTTATATTCCCCATAATTTTGAAAAGCTACTCACGGAAAGAACCGTTGGGGAACAAGTTCATGAAAGTTTGCGCCACGAAAATTTATTAGTTGAGGAAAAAAATGAAAGGGCTCATGCGGCACTCTATGCCATGGGCTTATGGTTTGCGCGCGAAATGCCCATTCGCTTTTTAAGTTATGGACAAAAAAAGCGCCTGGTCTTAGCTTGTGCTTTAGCTACTGAACCAGAGCTTTTAATTATTGATGAGCCGACCGAAGGCCAAGACTCCAAACATTATATTGAATTTATGGGCTACCTCTACCGGGTGAATCAACAGCATAATATTGCCTTAATTATTAATTCCCATGATATTGAAGTCATGTTATCTTACACCCGACGCACCTTAGTCATGGCTGCCGGCGAGTTAATCGCCGATGATGTTCCGGTGCAGGTAGCCACCAATCCCTATCTGATGAAACGGTCGGGCTTGAAAGAAACAAGTTTAGCTCGCTTTGCCCGCACGATTGGGCTGGTGGATCCTTATAATTTTATTCAAAAATTTATGGACTATGACCGAGAAATTAAGCAGGTTAATTCTCTGGGTGCGGAGCTTTAGTTTTTGTTGTTAGCTTTTTTTGCCTGCGGCGGCAAGCGAGCTTCTGATAGGGTAATTGCCGGGCTTGGCACCAGGCGGCGGTTTCATTTAAAATAACCAAATCAGTCGCTGTTAGGTCATGGGTTGTTTTCGCATCCAGGAGGAGGTAGATGGTGCGGAGTTCCTCCTTCAAGCCTTCGACGCGGGCAATGGTCTTATCCACGCCCTCCCTTAAAATATGCTTCAGGAAAAAGCCACTGAGGCCGACGAGGCGGGCGCCCAAAGCTAAGCATTTGACTATTTCTAGGGCTGTCGTCACCCCACCTGAAGCAAGGATCGTTGTTTGGTTTAGGTAAGTTTGAGCTTCGAGTAAGCTAATTAAGGTGCTCTGCCCCCAAGTGGTTAGTTCATTAAGCTCACGCTTTTCGCGGCGGATATTTTCCAGCTCCGCAAAATTGGTCCCACCCCGACCGCTCACATCAATAGCAGCAATCGGCAGGGTGAGCAATTCGTCAATTGTTTCTTGGCTCATCCCAAAGCCCACTTCCTTGACCACGAGAGGGAGTGGGCATTTTTTTGCGATTTCAGCTAAGTGTGGATAGGCCTGTTGGAAATTGCGGTCACCTTCAGGCATAATTAATTCTTGCGGGGTGTTGAGGTGAATTTGCAGGGCATCAGCAGCCAGCAGGTTGATTGCTTTTTCGGCTTCCGCCCAGCTTTTATCCATGCCCAAGTTCGCAAACAGGAAGCCCTCTGGGTGAGTAGCGCGAATAATCTCGTAGCTTTTTTCATACTGAGGCTCTTTTAAAGCGGCACTAACGGAACCGGAAGCCATCGGTAATTGGCATTCCCGAGCGACAATGGCCAGGTTACGGTTCACTTCTTCGGCCCAAGAACTCCCCCCGGTCATGGCATTAATATAAAAAGGATAGGGGAAAGTACGACCAAAACAGGTGGTACTTAAATCAATATCTGCTTGATTGAGGTGGGGGATGGCATGGTGGACGAAACAAGCATCCGCAAAAGGCGAATCGGGTTGACGTTTTTCACGAGCTTGGTAGGTGGCCAAAGCTAATTTCATATGCATATCCTTACGATGACTAGTCATGGGAAGCTCCTTCCTGGTAGAACTTAAGATCAAGATAACGCAGGCCCGCTGCCTGCAGCTCTTTCTTAAACTGTTCAGCGGCGGTTTTATTTTTTGCGATGGCCAGGGAACAGTCCCCACCGCCAGCCCCTGATATTTTCCAGGCTAAATTTTTCTGGTGCTGCACAAGTCGGCGCACCTTTTGAAAAGATTGAGTATCATAATTTTTTCCCCGCCGCTGTGTATAGGCTAATAGCAAGTCAGCGAGTTGCTCACTGGCCTTTTTAAATTTGGAAAAATTAGCGGTGGATATGGCTTTCTTTTGCTTAAGCACATAGTTTTGACTTTCTTTTTGAAAGATTTTTTCCCAAGTGGGGGTGAGCGGCTGACCCTCTTTTAGGAGGCGGCTCGTGGAGCTGGCTTCTTGATCCCAATGCACCACTACGGACCACTCTTCGGGCCAGGGGAGAGTCTGAATGCTTAGGTTTGGCCAATCTTGGTTAAGATAAGATTCCAGTTGCCGGTTGCTGAGTTTGTGAGTGGGGGCGAAGTCACTGTGATTGAAATTTTGATAAGCGACACAACCCGTGAAGGCGGCTGCTGCCAAATCCGCATAGGAGCCGGCCATCTGCAGGCTGCTTTGGCAAAGGACAGCCAATTTAAAAAGCAGGAGAGCATCAGCTGGTTGCAAATACTCGGGCAATAGACCATGGTAGGTTAAAATGCCACGGATAACGCCGACCGTAACAGCGGCACTCGACCCTAACCCATATTTTTGCTTGGTGGTTGGGTCCTCCAACTGAGAGGTTAAGCTTAAACGGTAGGGGGCTAAAGTTTTCCTGCCCTGGAGGTCCAAATACTGATGGGCGATGTCTTGGGCCTTAAGCATCAGAGCAAAACGTTCATCCTTATCCTTTTCTTTAAGGTTTTGCTTGGTCGTTTTCAAATTAAAGGTGATGGTTTCCCCTCGGTGCTGGGTGAGCAATTGGTAATGCCTGGCAGGGGTAAGTTTGACCTCTAAAAAAGCATCTAAAGTAAGCACTAAGGCGGCTTGCTTTGGATGCATGATAGCATATTCTCCTCCTAAAAATAACTTGCCGGGAATGCGGATTTTAATGTTTTTCATAGGGCCACGCTTCTAAAGAATGAATCCCCGGACCAGCTTCCGTGGGAATAATGCGTTTGGGAGCTAGAAAGTCCTTTAGGGAACTGACAACTTTGCCTTGGTCTTTTTTCTGGCATAAAATTTTAACATTGGGGCCAGCATCCATCGTGTAGTAAGCCGAAATACCAGCAGCACGCATTTTTTGCACGGCTTGAATAACCTCCATGGTCCCTGGTTCAAAGTAGGACAAGACTGGGTCACTGGCGAGCATGGTCGCATGCATGCGCATGGCATTGCTTTCCATAATTTCGCCTACGCGCATAAAATCCTCGGCTGCTAAGGCCCTTTCCAAGGCCTGGCATTGCTTTTCCGCAGTTCTTGGCCAAAGGGTATAGTAGGGGGATGTTTTTCGGGTATGGGCCATACCTGCTCGGGAACTCATTGCTTTTTTACCGGCATTGACTAGGGCAATGACCATGCTGTAGTTAAAGGCGGAAACCGGAAGGGGATAAGCTCGACTGGAGGAGTGATCTTGGCCTTTTTCCCATTTGACAAAGCCTCCGAAAATACTACGGGTCGCTGAACCTGACCCTCGGCGGGCAAAAGTCGAAAGTTCGCTATCAGAGAGGTCTAAGGCTAAGGCGTCCCGGCAGGCGCCAGCAAGCGCAGCATAAGCGCTAGCGGAACTGGCTAGCCCAGCTGCTGTGGGCACATGATTGTAGCTTTCAACACAGGCTTTAGCTGTAGAACCTGCCTTTTGCCGAAATAAATCAAGAAATTGAGTTAGTTTAAGCACTTCCTCGGCCCTTTGTTTGACGCCATCCAGGTAAAAATGGTCTTCAGTCAAGGCTGAATCGAAGCTGACGCGAGTATCCGTATATAAAGCCGCAAGGGTGAGGGAAAGGCTACTATTCATGGGGATGAATAGCTCTTCGTCTTTCTTCCCCCAGTATTTAATGAGGGCAATATTCGCATGGGCCCGGCAGGTACCCACCAATTGAGTCATGGCTGTCTCTCCTTTCTTTGGCCTTACTGGCTAATTAATGGTACAAGCCAAGTTTGTTCGGCCAGTTGGGCGGTTTTAATTTTTTCTTGTAACTTTTGGGCTTCCGCTAGATTTTTGCAGAGGCTAAAACTGCAGCCACCTCCGCCGCCCCCGGTTAATTTGCTTGCCCCTGCACCCCAAGCCTGGCTTTGGTAGACCAATTCATCTAATTCTGGGCTGGAAACTTGAATACTTTGCAAGGCCTGGTGATTCGCTTGAATAGCCTGGCAGAGTTCTTCATAAATTTTAGGGGGCTTGGGACCAATCGCTGCTGGGGTAAAATAGCCTAATAAGGTTTGGATACGCTTAGAAAGGCTGCCCATGCGCTCAATAATGTGTCTAGTCGCTAAGCGCCGCGTGGGATAATGGCTGTGGTAAGCATTGCCGACCGCCGACACAGAGGCTTTCGTATTTCCCTCAATGCCCGTATTATTGAGCAGCAGCCAGTAAGGTGTCTTAAAGGCGAAGGGTTTTAGCGGTTTTTCTTTCTGGTAGGCCAGGCCAATATTTCTAGCAATTAAACGCACATCGAGGCCGCTAGGATTACCGTGGCTAATGGTTTCAGCTAAGTCTGCATACTCAAGCAATTGTTCTTCGCTTAAAGCCATTTGGTAATAGGAAAAATAAGCGCGCACAAAAGCAATTGCCGTGGCAGCCGAACTGCCTAGGCCACGTTCCGTGGGGATATTACTGTTGATATTAATATGAACGAGTCGTTCGCTATGCTTAAAATCTCGGTTTAAGCGTTCGAATAAAATTTTTAGATTTAAAAGTGCATCTGGTGCTAGGCCAAAAGGCCCTTCATAGAGCGATGAGGAAATGGTAGAGCAATGTTCTGCTGGTGTGAGTTCGATTTGGCATTTAACTGCCCGAAAAGGCATCGCTAGGGCTAAAGCCCCGTAGACGACACTGTGTTCACCGGTAAGAATCAATTTACCATAAGCCTCACCGAAACCTTTATTCATTTTCTCACTTCCTATTCCTTTCTATTGTATCGAAGATGAGGAGGGAAGGGAATGGAGTCGCAGGCTTTTTGCCTAATAATTTGATAAATATTGCAAGAAACGAGATTTAACGGTAAAATTTAAACGAGGAAAAGATTAAAAAAAGGAAGTGAGCTTGTGTCTGAAATTGATCGCATGCATGACGTGGAAAAAATCGTTGTGCTAGACTTCGGTAGTCAGTATAATCAGCTTATTACACGGCGCATTCGTGAAATGGGCGTTTATTCAGAATTGCATTCGCATAAAACGACAGCAGCAGATGTTAAAGCTATGGGCCAAGTCAAAGGAATTATTCTCTCTGGTGGCCCCAGCTCGGTTAATGATGAAGGGGCCTTGGATATTGACCCGAGCCTCTATAACTTAAATATACCGATCTTAGGGGTGTGCTATGGGATGCAACTTTTGGCCAAGCAATTCGGTGGCCGCGTAGAGCCGTCCAATCAGCGTGAGTATGGTCAGCAAATGCTCTCCGTTTTGCGCCAGTCGAGTCCTTTATTCTCTGGCCTTGCTCAAGAGGAAAAAGTTTTGATGAGCCATGGGGACCGGGTGAGCGAGTTACCAGAAGCTTTTGAAATTGTCGCTAAAGCTAGCCATAGTCCCATAGCGGCCTTTGAGTCCTTAGAGAAAAAAGTTTTTGGGGTACAATTCCACCCCGAGGTTCGCGCCTCGGAGCATGGCCAGGAGCTCTTAAGAAACTTTGTCTTCAATATTTGCCAAGCCCGGGGCGACTGGACCATGGAAGACTTTATCGCGATTAAAATCGATGAAATTCGTGAATTGGTGGGCGACCGTCAAGTCCTCTTAGGCCTGTCCGGCGGTGTTGATTCCTCAGTCGTTGGGGTTTTATTAGAAAAAGCCATCGGGGAGCAATTGACCTGTATTTTTGTCGATCATGGCTTCTTGCGTGAAGGCGAAGTCGAGCAAGTGATGGACACATTAGGTGGCAAATTTGGCCTCAATATTATTCCCGTGGATGCCAAAGAACGCTTCCTCAGTAAATTAAAAGGGGTCAGCGATCCCGAAAAGAAACGGCAAATTATCGGCAATGAATTCGTCTACGTTTTTGATGATGAAGCTCATAAGCTTGACGGTATTGACTTCCTGGCCCAAGGGACCTTGTATACCGATGTGATTGAATCCGGTACGGAAACTGCTCAAACTATCAAGTCCCACCACAATGTCGGGGGCTTGCCTGAAGATATGCAATTTACCCTGATTGAACCCCTTAATACGCTCTTTAAGGATGAAGTTCGGGCCCTGGGGACGACCCTTGGCATGCCTGATGAAATTGTATGGCGGCAACCTTTCCCTGGTCCCGGCTTAGCTATTCGGGTGATCGGCGAGATCACAGAGGAAAAATTGCGGATCGTGCGGGCGTCTGATGCGATTTTGCGCGAAGAAATTGCTAAAAATGGCCTGGACCGCGATGTCTGGCAGTATTTCACGGTTCTCCCTGGTTTCCGGTCGGTAGGCGTCATGGGTGATCAGCGGACTTATGATTACACCATTGGTATCCGTGCGATTACCTCCGTGGACGGCATGACCGCTGAATGGGCTCGCTTGCCTTATGAATTACTCGATCATATTAGTCACCGCATTGTTAATGAGGTGCGAGGCATCAACCGCGTTGTGTACGATATCACGAGTAAACCACCAGCAACGATTGAGTGGGAATAAATAGCTAATATGATATAGATAGGGAAATTCAACATTTGTCAGCTGCTAAATAGCTTTATTTCATTAAAAATGATATATTTCCCTACTCAAAATCCCTTGTCTAATTATCGTTTGACAAGGGTTTTCTTATTTTCAATACTTTTTTGACTTAGGAGCCTAGCATTTGCTAAATGATTTTAAACAATGGCAGAGAATCCTTTTTTCAGATAAAGTCCATATCATCGCATTAAAATAAAAGGCAAGTTGTAATATCATGGGGACCTTCAAAAACAAAAAATCATGTTTTATGATTAAACTAAATTTGAGGTGCTGTAATAAGAAGACGCTGAGTGGCTTTTCCTACACCTCTTATTCTTGCTACGAAGTGGTCAAAATTAGGCTTGGCTTAACGCCTAGCCAGCCAAAGTTTTAATGGGCAAAGCGCCTAACAAGAACTCGAAAAAATCTCTTCTCAGCCGCAGCTGGGAAGATTTTTTTGAGTCACTTTGAGACTAATTATTTAGTTATCAGAAAGGACTCATTTGAATCTTGAAATCTATCTTTTATATTAATAGTTATCTATTTTTTTGTTTCAAAATTTCTTCCACAATTTATACAATGGTAGTAGCGTTTTTCTTTCTTTCCAAAAAATCCTGCGAGGAATCCTATTTTACCTAAAAATAGCATACCACCAAGGGCTTTCCCTGTTGAAAATGCTTGGCAATCTTTTCGTATAAATTGCTTACTCATGGAGCCGCAATATGGGCACCTTATTTTTTTCGCATCATATGCGGTTTCTTCTAAGCCTTCACCGGCAGCAATAAATTTAGCTAAGAAGTTCATGGTCGAACCTTTTGCTGTTCCATAGGTGTTAATGTAATATTTTCGGTTAATAAGGTATAATAATGCAATGAGTAGTAAACACACGAAGACTAGTGGCTGTCCCCATTCTGGAATAGTAAAATAAAGAAATATTAAAAACATGATAATAGTTAGCAGCAGACACATATCCTTCTTCCTTTCTTACGGCCTGGCCTCACTTCAAATGTTAGAATGTTGGCAAAAAATCAAGAAAGCTAAAAATTATTAAATTAAGCAGGTTAGCAGGGGTGTCAAATCTGATCGTTTGAAATGAGGCTATTTCTGAAAGCTGAATTTTGGAGAATAAAGTTTCAACTTTTTCATTTGATCTCCTTCAGTAGCAAATTGGGGAAATAGCCGTTAAGAGGTAGCAAAGGTACCGGACGCCTATTACTCCAACTCTTTATATGAAAGAATTAGTTATTTTAGATAAGGAGTGTAATATACTAGAAAAACTGTATTAGTGCCAATAGAAACAGCTCAATATACTGTGCATTTTGTCATCATTATAAGCTTCTTTAGAGTAATGATACAGGAAAATAAACTGGGAATATGCAGATAAAGACCTTGCATTAGTTTGGGTAATAACACTTCATAAAGCTTAGGTGGGGTATGAAATGCTCATCTTTAGTAAGCAAAAGCTTATTCTTTTTGTCAGGGAGGAAGGCAAGCTTGGTGATGATGATATGAAGAAATGGATGTAATTGAAAGAACAAAAGAGATGGGAGGTAATTTTCCGGGCTAGAAATGATGATAGAAGATAGAAATTCTAGTGAGAAAGGAAGACTTATTTGATCGTATCCAGAGCTAATTGAAGAAGATTCTAGGAGGCTAAAGAGTAGAAATGCTAAAAATGGAGTAAAAAGTTGAATAGAAATGGCACGGACTTGTTATAGGAAAATTCTATCCTGACAGGAGGACACCATGAGAAATTTAGATATTCAAATTAAAGACGACCAGCTACCCAGATTAGACCAAGTGCTAAGTCTTTATCAAGATGTTGGCTGGACAGCCTATACAAGGGCGCCACATGTACTATGGGAAGGACTGAAGTGCTCACTCAAAGTATGGACAGCTTGGCAAGGAGACCAACTAGTTGGCCTAGCCCGGGTTGTTGGTGATGGGAAAACGATAGTCTACCTGCAGGATCTCTTGGTTTTGGAGACTTACCAGCGTCAAGGCATCGGGAGTTCTTTATTAGAATTAGTGGTCGCTACTTATCGAAGCGTTCGTCAAATTATTTTACTTAGTGATGATACTTCAGAGAGCGGTCAATTCTATAAAAAAAATGGTTTTAAACCTGTCTCTAGGAAGGGGTGCATCGCCTGGATACACGAAGTGAGCTGAATTGAGGATATGAAATAACAAAAGTTTCTGAAGCAAAAGTGGGCATGGGCTGTGCATTGACAAATAAGTCGCATGAGATTGGTCCTTTTGTCGGTACGGCTTTTAGCTTTGTTTATTTTAATTGCTTGGTATTATTTGCTATCAAGGAGTTGAGGTCTAAAAGGAGTAAAAAGGTTAAGACAGTAAAAAATATTAAGGATTTATTATAAAATTATTTTCTATATATCAATGAACAAATTGTTGAAATGATTGACTCAGTTAATAAAAAACAGTTAATTCCAAACTTCGTTGGATTAACTGTTTTCAATATTTCAGGCTAGCCTGGTCTATCCTCAAGAATTATTGTGCCGAGCTACGGAGCTATTCGCCTAAGGTAGCAACCATGACGGCTTTAATGGTGTGCATGCGGTTTTCGGCTTCTTGGAAAACGTAGGATTGCTCACTTTCAAAGACTTCATCCGTCACTTCCATTTCTTTCAGGCCATATTTTTCATAGATTGCTTGGCCAGTCGTCGTATCGGTATTATGGAAGCTGGGTAGGCAGTGGAGGAAGATCGTATTTTTGTTGCCTGTTTGTGCCATCACTTCTTTGGTGACGCGGTAGGGTTCCAGCAATTTGATGCGCTTGCGCCAAATATCTTCAGGTTCGCCCATGGATACCCAAACGTCGGTATAAATAACGTCAGCACCTTTCACACCTTCAGCAATATCTTCTGTGAAGGTCAGCTTGGCGCCGGATTTTTCAGCGAAGGCCTGGCATTTTTCAATGAAGTCTTCACTAGGATAGAGTTCTTTCGGTCCGACTAAGGTGAAAGGCATCCCTACAATGGCTGCTCCTAAGAGTAGGGCCCGGGTCACATTATTTTCACCAATACCCACAAAGGCGAAGTGGATATCTTCATAGTCTTTGTTAAGCACTTCCTTGGCCGTCATGAAGTCAGCGAGCACTTGGGTCGGATGATCGCCGTTGGTTAGGCCATTCCAAACGGGAACACCAGCATTTTCCGCCAGTTCTTCAACGATACTATCTTCAAAACCGCGGTATTCAATCCCGTCATACATGCCTCCTAGAACGCGAGCCGTGTCTTTGGCCGTTTCTTTATTACCGAGCTGGCTGCCGGTCGGCCCTAAATAGGTGACGTGAGCGCCTTGGTCATGGGCGGCCACTTCGAAGGCACAACGCGTCCGGGTGGAATTTTTTTCAAAAATTAAGGCGATATTTTTGCCGGTTAAGCGTGGCTGTTCGGTCCCCGTATACTTAGCGGTTTTTAGATCTTGGGCGAGTTGCAGGAGGAAGAGGATTTCCTTCTTGCTATAATCCGCTAAGGTTAGGAAGTGACGATTGCGCAAGTTATACATACAGATCTCTCCTTTATCTTAATGCTTTAAGTATAGGCCTCTTTCCCAAAAACTGCAAGGGTTTACTTGACTTTCATGATAGGCTGGAGAGGCTTATTTTTTAAAACATAAAAACCATTTACCTGCCTAAAAAACCGACCCAAATGAGATTTAAAACACCGCCTAACAGCATGACATAAATCGGATTGATTTTAAAACGGCGGAGAATGGCCGTACAAGCTAGGAAAATAAGCACCATGGCCCAATTTGCATGGGCGAGGGCGACCGCTTGTTCGCCAAAGACGGCTTCTTTAAGGATAAAAACACCAGCGGTTGCAATCATGGCGACCACCGCGGGTCGCAACGTTTTGAGGACGATTTGCAGGGTATCCATATTTTTATATTTATTATAGAGAATCGCCAAGAGCGTAACGAGGATGCAAGCCGGGAAGACAGAACCTAACGTCGACACAATAGCGCCTAAAGGTCCGGCCACACGCATGCCAACAAAAGTTGCGGAATTAATGGCGATGGGGCCGGGAGTCATTTGGGAAATCGTAATTAAATCTGTAAATTCCCGGGCGGACAGCCATTGATTCGCCAAGACAACTTCATCGCGGATCAAAGGCAGGGCCGCATAGCCACCACCAAAGCTAAAGGCTCCAATTTTTAGAAAACTGAGAAAAAGTAACCAGTAAATCATGCCAGCACCCCTTTGTTTTTAAGAAAAGCAAGCAAGAGACCAAGCAAAGCTGTGCTAAGAATGATATAGACGACACTAATATCTAAGATAGCATTCAAAATAAAAGCGAGGATCATAATGGCAATGAGTAGCCAGCTTTTTAACTTCACGACATTTTTTCCCATATCATAAACGACCGAGGCGATGACCGCCGCCACCCCAGCTTGCATGCCAGAAAGCATGAGGTTAATCCAGTAATTAGCCTTGAAGGCCGCATAGAAAAAGTAAATTAAAGAGATAATTAAAAAGGGCGGTAAGACCGTTGCCAGCACCGTTGTTAAGATGCCCTTATAGCGGTGAAATTTATAGCCCATAACGATGGCACCATTGACCGCCATAACGCCCGGGGCTGACTGGGCGATGGCCACGAGATCGAGCATTTCGTCCTCTTTAATCCAGTGCTCCTTATCCACGAATTGTTCCTTCATGAGTGATATAATGACGTACCCACCGCCAAAAGTGAAGGCACTCAATAAAAACGTCGCCTTAAAAAGTTGCCAGAGGGTAGGCTGATGAATTTCTGTTTCTTCTGTCATTGCTTTCAACTCCTTTACTAGCCTTTATTCTAGCATATCTTATTAACGGTAAAAGAACGATTAAAAACCATTAGGAAATTTAAGTTGAAAAAAGACGCCGAAGCGCCTTTTTAGTCATTACACTTGAATTTTATTGAGAAAGCTTTGCGTACGGGCCTGCTCAGGCTTTTCCATCACTTGCTCAGGAGGACCATCCTCAATAATGACTCCCTGATCCATAAAGAGAACGCGGGAGGAAATCTCCTTTGCAAATTGCATTTCATGGGTCACGATCATCATGGTCAGGCCTTCCTTAGCGAGTTTATTCATTATATTTTGGACTTCACTCACCATTTCAGGGTCTAAGGCTGAGGTTGGTTCATCAAAAAGTAATAGCTCGGGCTCCATGGAAAGGGCGCGCGCAATCGCCACGCGCTGCTGCTGGCCACCGGATAGTTGCGCTGGACGGGCATCACGGTAAGGGGCCATGCCTACTTTCTCTAAATGATTTAAGGCAATGGCTTGGGCTTCGTCAAGCTGGCGGCCTAAAACTTTGGTTTGCCCGATGGTACAATTTTTTAATACGGTCATATTTTTAAACAAATTAAAGCTTTGAAACACCATGCCCACCTTGGTGCGGTAGTGATTGGCGTCAAAGGCTTTTTCTTGGATGTTTTGCCCATGGTAGCGAATGGCACCCCCAGTGGGCTCCTCCAGCAGGTTTAAGCAGCGCAAGAGAGTCGATTTCCCCGAGCCAGAAGGTCCGATAAGGGAAATGACATCATTTTTTTGCACAGAAAAATTAATATCCCGCAAAATGATCCGGCTGCCAAAGCTTTTTTTAAGATGGTCAATATCAAGAATATTTGCTTGAGTCATGAAAAGCCTCCTATTCGGGTTGGTCTGCCATTGTCGATGACGTATGCACACGGTAATGCTTGCTACCGGTTAAATGTTTCTCCAGTAGGTGTAAGAGTCGGGTCGTGGTAAAGGTCAGCACAAAGTAAATGATTGAGGTGATAAAGAAAGTCTGGAAGGTTAAGTAAGTCGAACCAGCTGTTGAGCGCGTCACAAAGAACAATTCCGTTACAGCAATCACATTCAAGACGGAGGTGTCTTTGATATTAATCACAAATTCATTGCCCAGGGCGGGTAGGATTTGCCGAATAGCTTGCGGCAAAATAATCGTGGTCATTTGCTGGAAATGGTTCATCCCGATGGCTTGGGCGGCTTCTTGTTGGCCAGAATCGACTCCCATAATACCACCGCGGATGACTTCGGACAGGTAAGCACCGGTGTTAATCGAAACGATAAAAATAGCGGCAAACATGGTGGACATATCCCAATTCAGAAATAGTTTGGAGCCATAGAAAATAAGCATGGCTTGCACCATCATAGGCGTGCCCCTGAAAATTTCGATATAAACGGTAATGAGTAGATTAATCGCTGCATAGACGACTTTCTTTAGGCTATTTTTCGGATCTGGAATAGAGCGGAAAATAGCAATGGCCAGGCCAAGCAAAAAGCCGAGGAGGGTAGAACTCAGGGCGATAAGCATGGTATTGGCTGCCCCTTTCAAGAATTGGCCGCCAAAATCCGTCCAAATGCCACGGACTTCGCTCCAAAAGCCGAGGGACTCGCCCCGCTCATTTAAGACCACCATATCTTCCATAAGGTCTTCGCGTTCCGGTCCAGGAATCTTTGCTAATTGGTCATTAATCGCTGGGCGGAGCGGACTATTCTTTCGTACGGCAATAGCCACATCAGTCGTCAATTTGCCGAGATCAAAGCCCTCACCTTCATTAAATTCTACGAGGGTGAGGTCACTATTGGCGGCAACAGCGGCTAAAGCCCCTGGGCGTTCCGAGATGTAGCCGTCAATTTTCCCACTAGTGACGGCACTGATCATCGTGGGGAAATCTTGCATCGCTGGCACTTCTTCCACGCCAGGCACTTGGTCAAGGAGCTCATAATGGAAAGTATTTAATTGCCCGGTTAATTTGGCTCCCTTTAAATCTTTTAACTGTTTGGCCTGACTATAGGGGCTATCAGCTAGCGTGACGATGACAATATCCGAATGGTAGTAACTGTCTGAAAAGTCGAGTCGCTTCTCCCTCTCAGCGGTGGGCGACATGCCGGCAATGACCGCATCAATTTTACCGGCTTCTAAGGCGACCGGCAGGGCGTCCCAGTCAATTTTATAGATTTCTAATTTTAAGTCTAGTTGGTCAGCTAATTTTTTGGCCATTTGCAAATCATAGCCATTAGCATATTCACCGGAAGCATTGGCAATGGGCCAAGCACCGTCTCTTTTTTGACCTTGTGTCCAGTTAAAAGGAGCGTAGTTGGCTTCCATCCCGACTTTAAGAACGCCTGCTTCGCTTAGGCCTGTTTGGCTGGTGGCTTGGGAGGTATTTTCCTGTGCTTTTGTCTCTGGTGGTGACCAGCAGAGGAAGAAAAGTGTCAGTAAACTCAGACAGTAGATAATAAAACGATTTTTATGCATATAAAATTCCCTTCTGAAAAATAAGTCCAATGACAGCTATAGATTCTATAATGGTAACATAAAATTTTTATTAAATAAAAAAGAAGCGTATTCATTTTCATAAAAGCTTTTTCATTCTGATGGTTGAAGGCAGTCGTGCTTTCCCAGCCTTCTATTTAATGCTAAACTTAGCTTATGGTGTAAAATAGTTATAGTAAGGGGAGCACAATGGAAAATCATCAGCATTATGCAGTTTACTTAGATGGAAAGAAATATGCCATTATCAGTAAAAAATCAGAAGCGCACCTGGCACAGGTGGTCCGCTTGGTTCAAAAAACTTTAAATGAAATTGCGGAGGCAGCCCCTGAAAACACGCGGCTCGATCGCGCTTATTTGGCTGCTTTAAATTTGGCGTCTGACTTTTTTGATTTTAAGGAGAAAAACGGGGGGCAAGTGCCTGCTAGCACGAAGGGGGAAAGTGTTCAGGCGGAGGAGACCTTGAGTGTCCAGCAAGAAAGCTCGCAAGAAGCTAATGAGACGCTTCAAGACCGCCTCCAGCAAGCTGATCATGATTACCAGGCACTTCAGAGTCAATACGCCTCCAGCAAGCAAAAATACCAGGACCTGAATGAACAGTTTAAGCAAAAGGAAAAAGCCTGTGCTGATTTGGAGCAGGACTATAAGAAGCTAGAGAGACAGTTGGCGACCTTGAAGGATGAACGAGAAGAAGCTAGGCAACGTTATGTGGCAGAAAAACGCGCCAATCAAGGCCTCTCTCGGCAGTTGGAGCAGTACAGCAAGCAGCTCAGTGATTTAAAAGAGCAATTAGTCACTTCAGATGAAGAGCAGCAAAGCGAGCGGCAGCAGCATGAAGAAAAAATACAGAAGCTTTATGACGATGGGAAAGCCCGCATTACAGCGGCAGAAGAGGAAGCAAAACAGGCGAAAAATCGCTTGGAAGCTTGCAAGCAATCCTACCTGCAACTAAAGCAGCAAATGGCTGAGCAGGAAAAAAGCCAGGCAGCGTCCCCTAAAACAGAGGACACCCAAGTCTTGGATCAATTGCGACATGAAAATTACGCCTTAAAAAATGAGTTAGCCCAGGCGCAAAAGGTTTTTAAGCAAATTTTTGATCAGGTAGCCACCGAGACCCAAGGAGAGCGACCTTATGAGGCCTTGCTGGGGCCTAAAAAAATGGATTAATGCTTGCCTAGGGCTTCCTTAAGAATCGTTTGTCTTACAAGTCATACCTGCTAATGAGGAGGTTAGCGTTTGGATAAGAAAACTTTAGAAATTTTGAATTTTAAACGGATCCAGTATGATCTGGCCGAGAAAACTACCACGGTCTTGGGTCGCAAGAGGGCCTTAGCCCTTGAACCGATGACCAGCCGGCAAAGCATTGAGGAAGCTTTGAATGATGTGGATGACGTTCTCTACCTACGAGCCCGGCAAATTTACTTAGTGATCCCTGAATTAATTGATGCGACGGCTTTGACTAAGCGGTTGGCGATCCACGCCCCCTTGAATGGGAAGGAATTAGCGCAAATTATGCGGATCTTTGCTACCGGACAGAAAATTCGCCAGCAAGGTGAAAAAATGAAGCACGATAAGCTCGAGATCAAACACTTGCGGGTGCATATCTCGGCTCTTGCTGACTGCCGCGATATCTATCGGGAATTACAATTGGCGATCTCTAACCAAGGTGAAGTCCTAGATTCGGCCAGTGGGAAGTTAGGCCAAATTCGCCGTTCCATGCGCCAAGAAGAGGAAAATATACGCCAAAAATTGGATCAGATGGTTAAAGGGCATACGGCTAAATTCCTTAGTGAGGCGATCATTACCATTCGCAATGATCGTTTTGTTTTACCCGTTAAGGCCGAGCACCGCCAGCAATTTGGCGGCGTCGAGCATGATGTGAGTGCGAGCGGGCAAACTGTTTTTATGGAACCTGCGTCATTGGTGGAGCGAAACAATCACCTGGGAAGTCTTCGCCGGGAAGAACAAAAAGAGATTGAACGCATATTAAGCGCTCTATCCCAAACTCTTGAGCCTTATACAGAAAGCATTCTTGGTAATAATAAAGTCTTAGGTGAACTTGACTTTATCAATGCTAAAGCCGAATATGCCCAAGACTTAGAGGCGGTCCGCCCCCAATTAGCAGCTCCCGGTGAGCCCATGAACCTGCGGCAAGCCCGCCATCCCTTTATTCCCCGCCAAAACGTGGTGGAGAATGATATTTACTTCCAGGACAATTATCGCATGATTATTGTGACCGGCCCCAATACGGGCGGGAAAACCGTCACCCTAACCACGGTGGGCCTCTGTCAAGCCATGGGCCAGGCTGGCTTATTTATTACGGCTCAGGAAGGTAGTCAGATTGAAATTTTTGCAGGGATTTATGCGGATATTGGTGATGAGCAATCCTTAGAGCAAAACCTCAGTACCTTTAGTGGTCATTTAAAAAATATCATTAATATCATTAAAAATGCTGACAACCAGAGTCTCGTTTTAATTGATGAGCTGGGTTCGGGTACCGATCCCCAAGAAGGGGCCGCCTTAGCCATGGCTATTTTAGATCGCTTGGCCTTTTTAGATGCGACCGTTTTGGCGACCACGCACTATCCCGAGCTCAAACTCTATGCCTATGACCATCCGAGTGCCACGAACGCCAGTATGGCCTTTAATCTCAAAACCTTAGAGCCGACTTATCGCTTGCGTATCGGTGAACCGGGACGGTCGAATGCCTTAGATATTTCCCGACGCCTCGGTTTGCCAGCGGAAATTATTGCCGATGCTAAGAAAGTGCTCTCTGAAGAAAGCCAGCATTTGAATGATATGCTTCTAGGTTTAGATAAAGAGCGGCGAAAATTTGAAAACAAAGGCCGGCAACTGAACCAAAAACTCCAAAAAGCTGATCAAATGCTCCATGATTTAAAACTAGCCCACCAGGCCCTTCAGGAAGATAAGGAAATCTACCAACAGCGGGCGAAGGAAGAGGCAAAGACCTACCTAGCTAAAAAACAGCAGCAGGCTAAAAAGCTCATCCATGACCTGCGGGAATGGCAGAAAAATCAAGGGCAAAGCGTGGTGAAAGAGCATGAATTGATCGAAAAACAAAAAGAAATGGACGAACTCGCCGAGGAAAGCCAGCTACGGACGAATCCTGTTTTACAGCAAGCTAAAAAAGAAAAAACGCAAGCAGCAGCAGATTTTGCTGAAGGGGAGGATATTTTAGTCGTTCCGTATGAAACTCCGGGCGTTATTATGGAAAAAAGAGAGCAGGGCCAATACCTGGTCCAGATGGGGGCCATCCAGATGGTTTTACCCCAAGAAGATCTAAAAAGGCAAAATCGTAAGCAACGCCGCAAATTGTCGCAAGCGTCCAGTACGCATACCAAACGGTCTAAAACCGTGACGACAACGCTCGACCTGCGAGGCCAGCGTTATGAAGAGGCCATGCACCAGTTGGACCAATTTATTGATGCCGCCTTGCTGGCCAATTACCCGCAAGTGACCATTATCCATGGGCATGGAACGGGCGCTTTGCGCGAAGGGGTGCAGAAATACTTGCGCCGCCATCCCCGCATTCATGCCTTCCAATTTGCCCCTTATAATCAAGGCGGCCAGGGAGCAACGATTGCAAAATTTAAGAATTAACCTCTTATTTACCAAAAATGCTTGAAGTTTCATATTTTTTAGCCTATACTAAATTAGTCTTTGTAAGAGGATCGATGTAGAAAAAATATAATGATAGGAAGTGAGTGCTATGAAAAGAAATGAAGCCTACTTTGACAAAATTTTTAAAGCTATTAAACAGGACGATCGACCCCGATTTCGTAAGTTGTTTTTAAAGCTTCATGAATATGACCAGTTAAAGGCGCTCAACTTATTATATCCCGAAAAGAAATATAAAATTTATAAGTTCTTATCGGCCGAAGAATTTGCGGAAATGTTTGACTTGATGGAGTTCCAGGATCAGCTCGAATTCTTCAAACAGCTTCCTGAAGACTACCTACGAGATGTTTTACATTATGTTCAAGACGATAACGTTACTGACTTTGTTCAAGGTTTGTCAAACGATGCGCCTAAGGCATTAAGTATCATGTACCCTCATGACCGAAAGATGATTGAAAGCCTACTGCGACATGAAGATAGTACCGCGGCAGCCAATATGACTACGGAAGTCATTAAGGCAGAAGAAGACTGGCTTTTGTCTGAGGTCATTGATCATATTCGTGAAGTTGGTGAGCAAAGTGAATTGATCTACTACATCTATGTTGTTGATCGAGAGCAGCACCTCAAAGGGGTTTGCTCCTTAAAGGAACTTTTACTTTCTGATAAGGATAAGAAAATTTCTGAAATCATGAATACGCAATTTGCCTTCGTCAATTTAGCGACGGACCAAGAAGATGTGGCCCGCCTGATTCAAGATTATGACTTGCTGGCGGTACCGGTCTTATCAGCGACGGGTGAATTGCAGGGGATTGTCACCGTTGACGACGTGATGGACGTCCTTGACGATGAGATGACAGAAGACTTCCACCGCTTCTCAGGGATTAACCCTGGTGAAGAAACGGATGAACCTGAATCTATTTTCCAAATGACTAAAGCGCGCCTGCCTTGGATTATTATTTTAATTTTCTTAGGTTTAATTTCGGCGAATTTAATTAAACACTTTGAAGCTACTTTAGAGCAAGTCGTCGCTTTAGCTGCTTTCATGCCGATTATTATGGACTCTGCTGGTAATGTTGGTACGCAATCTTTGGCCGTTTCAGTGCGTCGCTTGACCATTGATAAGGAAGACCAAGGTGAAGGCTTCTTGCCCATGCTGTTTAAAGAACTCGCTTCTGGCTTCTTTATTGGAATTTTCGCCAGTAGCACGTTAGCGATTCTAGCTTACTTTTTACACCACAATTGGGTCTTATCCGTTATTATTATGGTTTCCTTATGGATTACGCTGACCATTTCTACAGCCATTGGTTTTGTGGTGCCTTGGCTCTTCGATAAGATGCACATTGACCCAGCCGTAGCTTCCGGTCCTTTCATTACGACCATCAATGATGCCTGTGGTTTGATCATTTACTTCAGTCTAGCAACCTATCTGCTCCATATGCTCTAAAGGAATGCCACTTAAGCTCTTTGCCCTTAGCAGAGGGCTTTTTCTTTTGGGCGCATTCAGATAGGGCTTAGCTCATTTTCATGTTATACTTAGACATACAGTAAAGGAGGAATTTAAATGATTATCGAATTAACCGATGATAATTTTAAGGAAAAAACAGCAGAAGGCCTGGTGCTCATCGATTTTTGGGCGACCTGGTGTGGCCCTTGCCGGATGCAGGCGCCAGTGATTGATGAATTGGCGGAAGAAATGTCTGACCAGGTGACCTTTGGTAAATTAGACGTCGATGAAAATCAACAAACCGCAGCCCAGCATCGGGTCATGTCCATTCCTACCCTCATCATTAAAAAAGATGGTCAAATTGTGGAAACATTGATGGGCTACACGCCTAAGGAAAAATTAGCTAGTATCCTAAAACAACACCTTGACGCTTAGTTAGGGCTTTTAAACATTCATCCTGTAAATACCGAGGTATAGAATATGCACTTGTATCAGAAATTACTTAATCATGAAGAAAAGTTGGCTGTCACCGGCCTGGGTTATGTGGGCATTCCTTTGGCGGTCGCTTTTGCGAAGCATGTGGATGTGCTTGGCTTTGACTATAACCCTAAAAAAATTGCCGCCTATCGTTCCGGGGTGGATCCTACCCAGGAAGTGGGCGATGAGGCAATTAAAAAGACCCACATGACGTTTATGAACTGACCCCTGTCAAGTAGACAGGTAAATAAATAAAATATTTGTTTTTGCCATGTATGATATTTTATCATACATGGTTTTTTGATGGGATCCTTAAGCCCATTCGCAGTGTGACGCGCTTGGTATTGTAGAAGTCAATATATTGGTTAATATCAGACGCTAACTCCTCAAAGGTTTGATAAGCCTTTAAGCGATACATTTCTTCCTTAATAGTCCCAAAGAAGGCTTCCATAGGGCCATTGTCAATACATTTTCCAGCTCTCGACATACTCTGAATCACCTGATGCTTGTCCACAAAATTTTTGAAGAAGTGTGAGGTATATTGAAAGCCACGATCACTATGAATAAGAGTTTGCTTGGGTTTCATACGAGCCTTAATTTGACCGATGGTCTGCCGGACTAATTCGTTATTATTATGCTTAGAAAGTTGGAATGCCACAATTTTCTTAGCCCCATAGTCGAGAATCGCACTGAGGTAAGCTTTTGCGCCAAAGCCATATTTAAACTCGGTAACATCTGTTAATAAGACTTCCATGGGCGGATATTCCTTTTGAAATTCTCTATTCAAAATATTTTCGGCCTCATGGGAGGGAAGATGTGGCTTATAACGGTAACGTTTACGACGGATCACCGCTTTTAAGTCTAACAGTTGCATCAAGCGTTGCACGCATTTGTGATTGACTTTGGCGTTAAGAAAATGATTTAAATAGATCGTAATGCGACGATAGCCATAAACCCCCTGATGTTCTTTATAAACAGAAATAATCCATTTGATCAGTTGCCTCAGACGCTTTTCAGAAGCTGTTGGCTTTCGGTTTCGCCATTTATAGTAGCTTGAACGACTAAGGCCTAGAGCCTCACATAAGTGAGTTACTCGGTATCCTTCTTGCTGGAGTTTTTGGACCGTTTGAAAATCTGCTTCATACTGTGTTCGCGTAACATCAACTCTCTTTCCACTTCTTTTAACTTTTTTAAGGCTGCATTCTCTGTTTCTAAGTATTCATTGCGAGCTTTCAAGGCTGCATATTTTGCGCGTATTTTTTCAGTTTCTGTTTGGATCGCCGCAGGTTTTCCACGACCTCGGCCATCAAACAAGCCGTCTGGCCCATGTTGTTGATATTTTTGGACCCAGGAGTAAACATTATGGTAGGAGACTTGATATTTCTCAGCTGTTTCTTTATAAGATAGGCCGTTGGCCAGACAGTCTTTAACAATTTTAATTTTTTCTGCATGAGTCGTTTTTCTGCTTTTCATCGTATACACCTCGGGGTTAGGAGAATAACTTTTGACTGCTTCCCCTCTAGTATACTTCATCAACCAATTTCTAACAGTGGAATGTGATGGGATATTATATCTTCGAGCTAATTGTTTAATTGGAACGCCTTCAACAAGGTGCTCATTCACAACAGCCAGTTTAAAGTCCTTACTATAGTTATTATTCTTGACATGGGATTGGATGCCTTGGCGACCATGGATTTGATATTTTAAGACCTTGTCATAAAAAACAGAATGAGACAATCTTAAACCATGATACTGACACAATTTTTGATAGCTTATCCCTTTTTTAAGGTACTTATCAATATATCGTTCGAGCTCCTCAACCGAGTGTTTACAATTTGAACGCATAAAAATTCCCCCTAAGTAGTTTTACTTTTTTAAGTGTCTACTTTAGGGGGAGCATATCATTACCGATCGGGCGGAAGATTTACGGCAAGCGAAATTTCATATTGTCGCCGTTCCCACACCGATTCGCCAAGATAAAACCCCAGATTTAAGCCCCCTGATTGAAGCCAGTCAAATGCTGGGAAAATATCTGACACCCGGAGCAACGGTGGTCTATGAATCAACCGTTTTTCCCGGTGTCACGGAGGAAATTTGTGCTCCTATTTTAGCAGAAGCGTCGGGCTTAGAATATGGGAAAGATTTCAAAATCGGCTATTCCCCTGAGCGGATTAATCCCGGTGACCAGGTGCACCGCCTCGAAAATATCGTGAAGATTGTCTCTGGGATGGATGAAGAAACCTTAGCAGATATTGCCCAAGTCTATGAATTAGTGATTGAGGCTGGTGTCCATCGGGCGGAATCTATCCAAGTGGCTGAGGCTGCTAAAGTGATTGAAAATTCACAGCGGGATATTAATATTGCCTTTGTGAATGAATTGGCCATGATTTTTGACCGCTTGGGAATCGATACCCATGCTGTTTTGGCTGCGGCTCAAACGAAGTGGAACTTCCTTGACTTCAAGCCGGGCTTGGTAGGAGGCCATTGTATTGGTGTTGACCCTTATTACTTAACTTACCGGGCCGAACACTTTGGCTACCATTCACAAATTATTCTCTCTGGCCGGCGTATTAACGATCAAATGAGTCATTATGTGACCGAGAGTACCATTAAGCAGTTGATTCAAGCAGATAAAAAAGTGAAGGGCGCCCGCATTGGCCTGTTTGGTTTTACCTTCAAGGCGAACTGTCCTGATACGAGAAATACCCGGGTGGCAGAGATTTATGAGCAATTGCAAGACTATGGGGTAGAGGTCATACTTTGCGATCCTGTGGCAAGTTCTGAGGAATTAGAGGAAGAATATGGCCTCAGGAGTGTGGCCTTTAACGATATTCATGGCCTGGATGCTATTTTACTTGCTGTTGATCATGCAGAATTCAAAGGTCAATCAGCAGCAGCTTGGGCAGAAAAATTGAAGCCCAATGAAGAGGGCGTTTTAATTGATGTCAAAGGCATATTAGACCCCGATGATTTCTCCGCCAATATTCATTACTGGCGGCTCTAAAATAAAGCAAAAAAAGGGGGCTGGGAAATAAGTCGCCCTAAATAATAAAAAATGCATTGAAGTTATCCATATTTGGATTCCTTCAGTGCATTTTTTACTTTTAGAGAAATGATTACGAAGAGCTTCTGCTCTTCGCCGAGCTTTAAGGGCTAATTTCGTTAAATTCATGCTCATCAGCATCATTCCGATATCATTATACACGCTTTGTTTGCCTCTCACATGTGTTCTGCGCATACCAAAGACACCTTTCATCCGTCCGAAAACGGTCTCTATGTCAATTTTACGTTGCGCATAGATTTCTTTTCCAGGTGTGCTTTCTAAATTCTCTTTTGCTTGGTGCTTAAAATATTCCCAATTAAGATTGACCGCCGTCTGGCGCTGACGTCCTGTCGGAGTTTTCGCAAGCTCATTTAAACGCTCATCCATTTGTTCAGTATCGGCTTGATAGACTTTAAACTGTCTTTGGAAACCTTTTTTATCTTTTCGCGTACGATAATATGAAAAACTAAAATGAACGCCATCTAAATCCGTATAGGAATCTTCAGCCGCATGATAGTGCCAGTTCTCACGATGCTTGGATTGGTTTCGATATTTTTTACTTTGTTCTTTATGATACATTCCGTAAGGAATCAAAGGGACTTTCTCAAAGTCATCGATAATCGCCATATAATTCTCTTCACTCCCATAACCCGCATCCGCAACAATATATTGGAACAGATCAAGCGTTGGGATTGTTTTTAAAAACGGAATGAGGGTGCGCGTATCGGTAGGGTTCGGGAAAATATCAAAGTCAATAATATATTGATGACTTGAAGCAACTTGGAGATTATAGCCAGGCTTTAACTCCCGATTTTTCATGGGATCTTCTTTCATACACATAAAGGTGGCATCGGGGTCCGTTTTTGAAAAACTGTTTCTGCCATTAAATCGTGCGTTTGCTTCCTCGTATTTCTGTTTTCGGGGTAAGAAATCCTTCATACATCGATTCCGGTGCTTTTTAAGCGTGCGACGACGTCGCTTGTGTCGAGAACCTCCTTTAGGAATGGTCGTCTCATTTTCAATTTTGCTTTCAACCTCTTCGATTGCTTCATCAAGACACGCAATAATTTTTTCAATCCCATCAGAAGTCGTTAATTCTTCTTCGGTCAAGGCGATATCGACATTCGTTTGAATAAGTTCCTCATATAAACTCGAAACATTTTCATTGAGCTTCGCTTCATAGCGTTCAATCGCTCTTCGCCAAGTAAAACTATAGATGTTCGCATCCGCTTGAATTTTTGTCCCATCGATAAATAAAGCCTCTGGGTGGATTAAACCATTGTCCCTCAGCAGCATGGTGAAAAGGATAAAAGCATACTTGATCAAGTTCGAGGCATGTTCGCTTGAACGAAAGTTATTGATTGTCTTGTAGCAAACTGGGGTATCGCCCGTTAGCCATTTCATCGGAATAGATTCTTCATTCATTCGTTCAATTTTTCGACCTGAAAACGTTGATCGACTATAGGCAAATAAACACATCTTTAATAGCATTGCTGGATGAAAAGCAGGACGTCCCGTATGAGAAGTGTCTTCCAGAATAATTTCCGTAGGAATCGAGTCGACAAATCGGCTGATCAGCCGAGCTTCATGGTCCTCAGGAATCGTAAAATCTAATTTTAGTGTTAAAGCTGTTTCCATTGTGGTATAATTTTGATACAAAGCGAGTTCCTCCTTCGGTTTGCTTACCTTTTATTATAAGGCTTGGAACTCGCTTTGTCTTTATAAAATATCAAAACGCATCAATTTATTTTCGAAATAAATTGATGCGTTTTTTATATTCTGAGACTGAGTTTTTTCCCAGCCCCCTTTTTGTTTGGAACTAGTCTTCGAAGATTGTTTGTTCAGAAATGTCGGTTTGTAAAGCTTTGAGGGCTTTGTCAACCAAACGAGTTCTAAGTTTGTATTCTTCTTTCTTGTCCAATTCTGGGTTACCAAGAGGGTGAGGAATAGCAATCGTTGGGATGATACGGTTAGCACCAACAGTCTTAGAGATTGGGGTGACCGTACACATATGAACGATTGGGAAGCCTGCACGTTCGATTTCTTTGTACATCGTTGCTCCGCAACGTGTGCAAGTACCTCAGGTAGAGGTCAAGATAACCGCATCAACGTTGTCTTCCTTAAGGGTTTTAGCAATTTCTTCCCCATATTTCTTAGCGCTAGCTACGGCCGTCCCGTTACCAACGGTCGTGAAGAAGGTGTTATATAATTTACCGATTTCCCCGTTCTTTTCTTTTTCACGAAGAACGTCAACTGGAATTACTCGGTCAGCGTCCTCGTCAGCGTATGTGGCATCGTAACCACCGTGGGCTGTTTGCCATTCGCCTTCTTTAAGGTCATCAACACCAGTGATGTCGTAAGAACCATATTTAGAAGCAGAACTAGATTCGATGTGATCAGGGTTGCCTTCCGGAACAATACCACCAGAAGTTACAATCGCAATCGTTGCTTTGCTGAGGTCCTTAATGGCAGGGGCTGGATCCACGTTGTCAAATTCTGGCATTGGATATTCAGTGGTGAACTCTTCGCCAGCGAGTTTTTTAATCAACATGTTAACTGCACGTAGGGAACCGCGTTCTTCTGCTTGGAAGTTCTTACGGTGACGTGGGAAGTAACCATCTTCTTCAGGGGTGACTTCTTCGCCATCTAAGATTTTGGTGACTAAGCCAGCAAGAGCTGGGATAGCTTTACGCATCGAAGCGGCAGAGTTGCCTGTTGGCACAATGTAGGCTACTTTACTGTAAGCATCCTTACCAGGGTTCTCTTCGTACATCCCTGTTACTGCTGGAATACCGAGTTCTTTAATCACTTCGGCAGAAACGGCACCAGCGGCCATCCCGTAACGACCAGCGTTAAAGGCAGGACCTGCAATGACAATGTCAGGGTCATAAGACTTGATCATGTCCATAACTTCAGGTAGGGCAGTTTCTAGGTTCTCGTTAAAGTAAGAGTCCCCGCAGACTACCGTACCGACAATTTCACCATTTTTGATGGCGCCATTAAGTCCCATACCAGGACCTTTAGGGCCGTCTTCCTTAAATGGTTTTGTATCAGCTTTGTCTTCACCACCAATTCCTGCGTAGAATTGGTTAATGTAGTGAACAATTCTTTTACTCATAGAAAAACCTCCTTTAAATTATGTTGATTAGATGTAACGAGCAGATTGTAGGTTGAAGCCTAGCTCGTTGGTTGCACCGGTAATGGCTTGGATTTCTACTGTAATTTCGCCATTGTCTGCTAAACTACCATCGAAACCACCAGCGATTGTATCAACATAATCTGTTGTTCCAATAACACGATCCATAGCTGGAAGCGTAATAACTTCGTTAGCGTTACCGCCTGTAACAGCTGCATCTGCCAATGGGTCAGCGTCAGCTAGAGATTGAGAGGAACCGTCGCGACCAGCGTATTCGTCCGTAACAATAACGGTCTTAACACCAGCTTTTTCAAGTTTTGTAGCGTTCATAATCAAGTCAGTATCAGGGTTACCAAAACCTTCTTGAGAAACGATCGCACCATCAAGCCCCATGAATTTAGCGAGTTTGGACGTGAAGTCACTGGAACGCTTCTTGTCATTGAGGTAAACAGCTTCGTTGGTGATAATGACACCCATGAAGTTAATGTCTTTACCATGACGATCATAGAGGTCTTTGATGATTGGGTTATTTAAGTGATGGTAAGTGGTGTTCTTGTCGCATGCGGACACACAGTTACCGGACACGATGGCGCCATCCATGACTTCAGTAGGGTAGAGGATGGTTGGGACAATATGTTTAGCGTCGGTGCCGTAAACATAGGTATCGTGAAGGAGACCTTGTGTTTGAAGCATGTAAACATAACCCACTTTAGGAAGGTCAGGGTATTGTTCAGCTTGTTCGAAGATAGGTAGAGTTTCATAAGTTTCTACATTATCCGGTTCAAGTTCAGTACCAAGTTTGCCTAAGTAATGAGCAACTTTTAAGCCAGCAAGACGAAGGGCTTCTTCGTGGGCGTGGTGCTCAACACCTTCAACAGGTTGGGCAACAAGAACGATGTTGATATTTTTAGAGAAAGGAGTGAGTTCAGCACCGGGGCCGCTCATATCAACAATACCTTCTTGGAAACGTACTAATTTACCGGCTGTCATCACTTCGCAACCTTTAAGGGCTACAGTTTTACCTTCGCCGACTTGGTCCACTTTGTTAATAACACCAGGGAATACGTCAGAAGTAGAATCGACTTTTGCGCGTGGTTCAATCACGTCTTTAACAGGGGTAATCCGTGTTTTTTCACCAGGTTTAGCAATTTCGATTTCTACACTTTCAAAACGATCGTCTTCTAGAACGATGTTTTTGACTTCTTCTTCATTAATGTGTAGGGTATGGTCTTCAATTTTAGACTCATTCCCTAGAACAACATCTTTAATTTGAATTTCTCCAAATTCTAGTTTCATAAGCTCACCTCTCAAAAGCGTATTAGGTTACATAAAGTTTGGCGGAATCTGCATCCGCGCGAGTGCAGTGTTGATCAAATCAAAGTCGATTAAACGGAAATCGGAAAGGCTTTGCTCACTCCATTTGGGCCACTTAGCATTTTTGAGAAATTTTTCCGTCACTTCAATGGCGTTTTCGATCATTTCTAAGCTTTCCAGATCGATTGAAGTGTGCTCGTTACCACTAAGAATTATTGATTTATAATAAGTTTCATTCGGTTTCAAACTACTACTTAGGGGATGCGTTAGTAATGAAATGTGCTTATCAATAATAAATTCTTTGGTCTTTCTCAAAACCGCTAAGTAATCACCATCGACGAAAGTGATCTCGCCTTTTTTGACTTCATCGCGAACTCGACTGTTGTTTGTGATGATATGCATAGTCTCTCGTCCAACTTTCACGGTTAAGTTAGTTCAAAACAGTAGTGCAAACAAACTTGTTTATTGATCTGGTCAACGTGCACGTACATTATATAGCAGAAGAAAGTACATGACAAAGCCCCCATCCTTCTTATATTATATTTATAAATAGATTCTTTTTATCTCTTTGTCAACAATATTGTAACATGTTTCACGAATTATTCAAGTTGTTTTTGCCATTGTCACCTGAATATTTTCCTATAGCTATAGGATTTTTTGCTGTTTTTGAGAACGTCTTTTCTTGAGATTTTATCGCGTTCATGCTAAATTTATATAAGTAATGGATTTGAAAATAGAAATAAAATAATCCAAGCTGATATAATCGAAAGGTGGGTTTATTATGGCTAAAGATAAACAACATGAATTGCAGACATGTGGTGGTTGAGGCGCTAAAATTGGAGCTGGTCAGCTCTCTGATTTACTCAGTAAGTTGCCCAAAAAATATGATCCTAACCTTATTATAGGCTATGATTCACAAGATGATGCTGCAATTTACCAGGTGAGTGAGGATGTTGCGGTAATTCAAACACTGGACTTCTTCCCGCCTGTTGTGAGTGACCCTTATCTCTTTGGGCAAATCGCTGCTGCCAATGCGCTCAGTGACGTCTATGCCATGGGAGGGAAGGTCGCGACTGCAATGAATATCGTTGGTTATCCCAGAGGGCAAAGCTTTGACGATCTGGAAAAGATTATGCAAGGTGGCGCCGAAAAAGTGCAAGAAGCTGGTGGTGTTTTAGCGGGAGGTCACTCCATTCATAATGATTCCACGCTTTATGGTTTATCCGTCATGGGTTTAGTTCACCCTGATCATGTGAAGGCGAATAACGCACCGCGTGTAGGGGATGTTTTAATTATGACGAAAAAGCTAGGGATCGGTATCATTACCAGTGCCAATAACTCTGGTAAGGCCAAGCCGGAGGCCTTCGAAGAAGCTTGCCAATACATGAAAACTTTAAATAAATATGGTGTTGAAGCGATGGAAGGCTTCGACGTCTCCAGTATTACGGATATTACGGGCTTTGGTTTATTGGGTCACTTAACTGAAATGGTAGAAAATAATGTGACTGCGGTGATTAATAGTGAAGCCGTTCCTTATATTGAGGATGCTTACCGCTGCTGTGGAGAGTTAGGCATTTTGCCTGGTGGCGCGGCGAAGAACTGGGACCATTTTGGTGAGCAAATTACCTTCCAAGATGTCGACCCCGTTCTACAAAACATTTTGTTTGACCCGCAAACTTCAGGCGGCTTAATGATAAGTGTTAGCCCTGATGATGCGGAGGCTTTCCTAGAAAACTTGCACAAAAATAATGTAACAGCTACTATAGTTGGTGAAATTGTTGATCGTGAAGATCATGCGATCATCGTCAAATAGAAAGAGGAGATTAGCATGGAAAAACCATACATTGTTGTTGTTTCGAGTGATCAAATGGGTGTTGGCGAAAAAGAAATTGGCGTCCAATTGATGAAGGCCTTCATTCATAAATTGACCGAACAAGAAGAACTGCCTGAAAAAGTTCTTCTCTACAATATGGGTGCGCACCTCGGTATTGAGGGTTCGGACTGCCTAGAAGACTTACAGTTCCTGGCGGAAAAAGGGACCTGGATTGGTACTTGCGGGACCTGTGCCAACTATTATGAGATTGAAGATAAAATCGCGGTCGGTGAAGTTACCAATATGGGCCAAATCCTAAAAGACATGGCTAGCTATGACCGTGTTGTCCAACCTTAGTCGGTAGCAAAATGACTTTATTGCTTGCTTTTGATAGTACGCATTTAGCCATCGCATCGGAGAAAAAAGCCAAGGCAGAAGGTTTATCGGCTCGCTTGGTTCCCACGCCTGAATCTATTTCGGCAAGCTGTGGCTTGTCTTTGCGGGTCCGCGATGGCGATGTTGCCTGGGCTAAAGGCTTTCTTTCCGACAAGGAAAAGGAAGATGCCCAATTGTTTGAGATTAGCACTGAAGATCATAAAAAATCTTATCAAAAAATTTCTTGGTAGGGTAATTAAGGCAGGTCGTAGTCATGATCATCCATACTACGGCCTCTATTTATATATTGGAAAGGATGGCCAAATGGAAAAGTTTGTCATGGGAACCGCTGGTCATATTGATCATGGGAAAACAACACTGATTAAAGCTTTGACAGGAATCGAAACAGATACCACCGGGGAGGAAAAAAAGCGAGGTTTATCCATTAATCTGGGCTTTGCCTTTTTAGATTTGCCCGATGGGGAACGGTTAGGCATTGTCGATGTGCCTGGCCATGAGAAATTTATCAAAAACATGGTAGCGGGAGCGAGCGGTATCGATTTCGCTTTGCTGGTTATTGATGCCAATGAAGGGATTATGCCCCAAACGACGGAGCATGTGGATATTTTAAATTTATTGGGCGTCACCGATTTTATTATTGCCGTGACCAAAAGTGCCAGTGTTGAAGAGGAATTGTTGGAAATTGTCCTCGATGACATTCGTGACCAATTTGCCAATACGCCACTTAAGAATGCCCCTATTGTGATCACGGATGCCAAAACAGGAAAAGGGCTAGACGAATTAAAACAGCTCATTGCGGATAAATGCCAGCAGTTAGACTCAGATACGCTTAATGTCCCGGCTCGTTTAAATATTGACCGGGCCTTCTCTGTTAAAGGTTTTGGGACCGTGGTCACGGGGACTTTAATTGAAGGCAAAATTAAAGTAGGAGATCGGCTCACCATTTACCCCCGTGGACTTGAAACAACGATTCGTAACATTCAGATCCATGAAGAAGACCAAAAAGAAGCCAGGGCGGGTAATCGGACGGCTTTAAACTTAACGAAAGTAGCTTTAGAGGATGTGGAGCGAGGCGATGTGATTAGTGCAGCACCGCTAGAATTATCCTGGATGCTGGATGTTAAATTGCGCTGCTTGATGGATGCTACGCAGCCTATTGAGCTTTGGGACCGGGTTCACCTGAATATCGGCACGCGAGAAGTTTTAGCCCGCATTGTTCCTTTAGGGACTGAGCGAATTTTACCTGGCGAGGAAGGTTTTGCCCAATTACGGCTTGAAGAACAAGTGACCGTTAAGAAGGATGACCACTTCATTGTTCGCCAATATAGTCCCGTCATAACGATCGGTGGGGGGATAGTCCTTGATCCAGCCCCAGAAAAACATAAACGCTTTAATCCGGAAGTGCTCGATAGCTTAGAGATTAAGGAAAAGGGCGACAATGCTGATATTTTATTAGATTTCCTCAATACGCGCTCCTATGGTTTAACCAGTATTAAGGAAATGGCTGAGTATCTAAATATTAGCCAACCAGAAACGCAAAACCTTGTTCAGACGATGCTTGACCAGGATAAAATCATTGCCTTTGGTCCATTCTATTTATCGGCCGAACGCTTCCATAATATGGCAAAAGAAATGGAAAACCTTGTTCTCGACTACCATAAAGCCCATCCGCTGCGCCCTGGGATGCCAGTGGAAGAATTCCGCTCGGTTTATAGTAAAATGCCACCCAAAGAATTGGACACGATCCTTAAAGAACTCGCCCAGCAAAATATTCTCGTCTTTGACCAGCAATATATTCATCACGCAGATTTCACGATCGAATTGAGTGCTGAGCAAGAACGGATTAAGAATGAAATTTTAGAAAACTTAGAAGAAGCGAAAATGACGCCACCGACATACGAGGAATTAACGCATGAAGATCCGGCTTATCAGGAAGTTTTTAAACTTTTGCTTGGCCAAGACATTGTGCAGTTAGATCGCTATACCTTCCTAAAACGTTCAGTCTATGAACATGCCGTCAAAACGATCATCGCTCATATCAAAGAGCATGGGGCCATTACATTGGCGGAAACCCGGGACCTTTTTGATACGAGTCGGAAATTTGCCTTAAAAATTCTCGAGCATCTGGATGAGGAAGGAAAAACGGTTCGTCAAGATGACCAACGTGTGTTGAAATAAGGGGGAACTATGAAGGAAAAGTTACAACAACTTCCCGCCGTTAACGATATTTTACAAGAAGACCTTGTGAAAGAATGGGAAGATTTCTACGACTATGATGTCATCAAGAAGGCAATTCAACTCGCCATTAATAATACGCGAGAAAATTTACTGAAAGGAAAGGATGTCCCCGTTCACAGTGCGGCCATTATAGAGCAAGCTTCCGCTAACTTGGCTAGCATCTACCAATCTTCCTTAAGGCCTACGATTAATGGGACAGGGACAGTTTTGCATACGAATTTGGGACGCTCCCTACTAGCGGATCATGCCGTCGATGAAATGATTAAAGTGGCCAACCAATACAGTAATCTTGAGTATTCACTCTCCCAAGGGGAACGCGGCAGCCGTTATGAGCATATCCGTGATATTGTGATTGAACTGACGGGTGCAGAAGATGCCTTAATGGTCAATAATAATGCGGCTGCTGTACTTTTAATGCTGACCGCATTGACGAAAGGCCGGGAGGTGCTTATTTCCCGCGGTGAATTGGTGGAAATTGGTGGGGCCTTCCGCATTCCCGATGTCATTGCGAGTTGCGGGGCCTATTTACATGAAGTCGGTGCCACCAATAAAACTCATTTACGGGACTACGAGGCAGGGATCAATGACGATACCGCGGCCTTACTTCGGGTTCACACCAGTAACTACCGCTTGGTAGGTTTCACCGATAGCGTTTCTGACGAAGACTTTGTTCGCTTAGCCCATGAGAATAACTTGCCTGCTTTTAATGACTTGGGGAGTGGTCTACTGCTTGACCTGCAAGAATTTGGCTTACCTTATGAACCCACCGTTAAGGAAATGATTGCAGCGGGTTATGACTTAGTCACTTTTAGTGGCGATAAATTACTAGGCGGCACCCAGGCCGGAATTATTGCAGGGAAGAAAAAATACATTGATATTTTGAAAAAGCACCCATTACTGAGAGCTTTGCGGAGTGATAAGGTCACCATTGCAGCCTTGGAAGGGACTTTGCGCTTGTACTTAAATCGCAGTGACGCCTTGCGTTCTATTCCGACCCTACGAATGATTTGCACGCCTATCGAAGAATTAAAGAAACGGGCTGAACATTTTGTGGACCAACTTCATCAGGCCTCTGACCGTTATCAGGCAAAAGTTGCGCCCGGTCATTCGCAAATCGGTGGGGGTTCCTTTCCTGGCGTTCAGATTCCTAGCCAATTAGTGTGCCTCACAGCCAAGGACTTATCGGGGACTCAGCTCGAGCGGCGCCTTCGTTTGCATGCCCATCATATTATTGCCCGCCTGCATGATGGGGTGGTCGCTTTTGATGTCAGAACTTTAACGGAAGATGACATTGAGACGATTGTGGAGACGCTCGTCGACTTGTAAGCGTGTAATGATAAATAATTCACATAAATGGTTGACAAGCGAGGAGAAACAAGTATAATGAACATGTAGGTTGCTGGTGAACCATTGGGGTTTCCAGAACATTACAAACAGTGATAAAAGGAGGAATTGACTATGGCAATTGATTGGACAGACAAAAAAGTTGTCATCATCGGTGACCGTGACGGTATTCCTGGCGAAGCTATGGAAGAATGCTTAACGGATACACCTGCTGAAGTCGTGTTTTCATCAACGGAGTGCTTTGTTTGAACTGCTGCGGGAGCAATGGATTTGGAAAATCAACGCAGAGTTAAAGAAGCAGCTGAAAAATACGGTGCAGAAAACCTTATCGTTTTAATTGGTGGTGCTGAAGCAGAAGCCGCTGGTCTAGCAGCTGAAACAGTTACCATGGGTGACCCAACTTACGCTGGGCCATTAACAGGTGTTGCACTGGGGTTAACATTCTACCATGCCGTAGAACCAGAATTTAAAGAATCTGTCGATGAAGATACTTACGACGATCAAATTGGTATGATGGAAATGGTATTAGATGTTGACTCTCTAGTTGAGGAAATGCAATCAATCAGAGATCAAGCCTCTTAATTTAACATCATAAATAACGGGATTTTATCCCATGTCAAGTAACGCGGATACTTCTTTTAAGTATCTGCGTTTTTTATTGGCTAAGGATCACGCTGCCCGTAAAAAGGTATAATTTAGCTTTTAAAGCACAAACAAAGCCCATAAGCTAGCGGTTATAAGGTAATAGTTTGCTATTCAACGTGAAATGTTTTACAATATAAATGTGCAAGAAGTATGGTCTTTGGCCAAACTATTGTAACTAATAATGATGTAGAGGAGAATGATGATGAACTTAGCAACTCTAAAAGCTGCTGGCTACGTGCTCGCACACACACCAGATATGATTATGCAAAATGGGACTACCCAAACTGTTGAGAAAGAAACTCATCCTGATAGTGACTACCTCAAAGAAGCACCTAAGCATATTCGTTCCTATGAAGAAGTGGTGAACTACGCACCTAACCAAACCTACATTGGTAATATGACGCCAGAAGAGCTAGGTGAAATTGAATTTCCATATTACGACAAACCTGTTGAAGGGAAACGTTATGGTAAGCTCGGCGAAATTATGCCAGAATTAGATTTCTATGGTTTGATTGTTATCGCTGACGCTTTCAGCTTAGTTTTCCTTGAAGAAAGCTTTAACGAAAAGGTTAAAGAAAGTCTTGCTAAAACAGAACTCTTCAAAGATGATCTAGATCGTTTGAAACAAACCGATAGCATCGAAAACATCAAGAAATCTATAGAAGAAGAAGGAGCAGAACCTCTTTACTACGATGATGAATTAGTTGGCTGCGTTCACCGTGCGCATGAAGTGGACGTTAACTTATCTGCACATACCATGTTAGAAAACCTTGTGGCTAAGGCAAGTGGTATTTTAGCTCTACGTCATTTGTTTGCTGATAGCCATATTGAACCTTCCGAAGTTGAATATGTCATCGAATGCTCAGAAGAAGCTTGTGGTGATATGAACCAACGTGGTGGGGGTAACTTCGCTAAATCCATTGCTGAACTTTGCGGCTGTGTTAATGCTTCCGGTTCTGACATTCGTGGCTTCTGTGCGGCCCCAACCCACTCTCTAGTTAGTGCAGCTTCTCATGTTGCAGCGGGCACCTTCAAGAACGTTGTCGTTGTTGCCGGTGGTTCCACCGCTAAATTAGGGATGAACGGTAAATCCCACGTAGGTAAAGGCATGCCTATTCTTGAAGACGTTGTGGGTGGCTTCGCTATTCTTGTTGGTGAAAATGACGGTAAACATCCTGTTATCCGGACAGATGTCACTGGCCGCCACACCGTTTCCAGCGGTTCTAGCCCACAAAAAGTTATGACCGCTCTTGTAGGGGACTCCCTTGATAAAGCTGGCTACAAAGTGACTGATGTGGATGCTTTCTCTTCTGAAATGCAAAACCCAGACATCACGGTGCCAGCAGGGGCCGGTAACGTTCCACAAGCTAACGTGAAAATGATTGGTGCCATTGGGGTTCTCCGTAAGGAAATTGAACGTTCAGGCTTAAATGACTTCATGCAAGAACGTGAAGTTGTTGGTTTCGCACCAACCCAAGGCCACATTCCTTCTGGCGTTCCTTACCTAGGCTTTGCCCTTCAAAATCTAACAGAAGGCGATATGGATCGTGTGATGATTATTGGTAAAGGTTCACTCTTCTTAGGTCGGATGACCAACCTCTTCGATGGTATCTCTGTGATGATTGAACGTAACAGTGGTGAAGTTGAAGAATCAGGCTCCATGGATGACGACCTAAAAGAAACTGTTAAGGAAGAAGTCGCAAACGCCTTACGTCAATTTGCAGCAAACCTTTCAGTAGAATAGGGGTGTGAGAATGTCTGATCAAGTAACAAAGAAGATTCAAGAGGTATTCAATGAATTAGCGGATGCCCTTGAAACAGGGAACATGGGTCCCAAGCCCAAAATCGGTTTAACGATTAATGGCAGTGAACACGGGGACCATGTCATGGAAGAAGCAGCTCGCTCTGCACAAGCACAAGGACTATTCGATGTTGTCTTAATTGGTTCCAAATATGATTGGACAGATGGCTTCGAATTGTATGAAGCTGACGAAGAGCAAGAAGTTTCTAACTTAGTTGAAGAACTCTGTGAAAATGGGACGATTCAAGGCTGTGTGACCTTACACCATGCTTTCCCAATTGGTGTATCCACAGTGGGTCGTGTCGTTGCTCCTGCTAATGGGAAACGAGTTTACATTGCCACAACAACAGGAACCACAGCCACAGTTCGCAATGAAGCCATGGTTTTGAATGCTATTAATGGTATTACCGCCGCTAAAGCAGCTGGTATCGAGAACCCAACCGTGGGGATTCTAAACGTGGACGGTGCGAATGCTGTTGACCGCGCTTTGCATGAACTTAAGGATAATGGCTATGACATTACTTTTGGGGAAACGGCGCGGGCCGATGGTGGCTCTGTTCTCCGCGGGAATGACTTGCTTCAAGGCAGTGTCGATGTTGTGGTGACCGATAGCTTAACTGGGAACATCCTGATGAAAATGTTTGGTGCCTACACCACCGGTGGTAGCTACGAAGCTACCGGCTATGGTTATGGCCCATCCATTGGTGAAGGCTACGAAAATAACATTTGTATTGTTTCCCGTGCCAGTGGAGCTCCTGTAATCGCAAACGCCTTGCAATATGCCTATGAAATGGCAGTTGGTCAAGTTGCCGAAGTCAGCAAGCAAGAATATGCGAAAGCTGAGAAAGCTAAATTAAATGCTATCCGAGAAGAACTACAACCTAAAGCAGCGGCAGCAGAAGAAACCGTGGAAGCACCGGCTAAAGAAGTTGTTTCAGCTTCAATTGCTGGTATTGATGTCCTTGACCTAGAGGATGCTGTCCAAGCCCTCTGGAAGGAAGGCATCTATGCTGAAAGCGGCATGGGCTGTACAGGTCCAGTGGTTATGGTCAATGAAGGAAAACTTGACAAGGCCACGGATGTTGTTAAGGACAAAGGCTACATCTAAGTCTCAATTAAAGTTCTTAATTCGGCACTAAATTTAAAAGCAGTTAGCAAGATTGCTCTTGACTAACTGCTTTTATCTTTGCCTTCAGGCTTTCTTTGAGCAAAAGTATTGTACTGATGAAGTGAATGTGATACGGTAATATAACTTGAAAAATAATGAAAGGGAGTGGTAAAGTGAGTGCTCAAGCCAGCACAATGGATAAAAACTACTCACAAATGTTATCGGGCTCTATCCCTAGGATGATTTCGAAGTTAGCAGTTCCGTCTATGATCTCGATGATGATTACCTCGATTTATAACGCTGCGGATACTTACTTTGTTTCAACTTTGGGAACATCAGCTAGTGCAGCTGTTGGGGTTGTTCTGCCCATTATGACCATTATTCAAGCCTTTGGTTTTACCTTTGGCATGGGAGCGAACAGTAATATTTCACGCTTACTCGGGCGGAAAGACTATCGAAAAGCCAATGCCATAGCTTCTTCAGCCCTAGCGAGTTGTATGCTGTTTTGCTTAGCTTTTGTCATTTTGGCCTTCTTGATCATGCAGCCTATGTTAACATTTTTTGGCGCAACGTCTTCCATTTTGCCTTATGCTGAAAGTTATGCGAGTTTGATTCTATTAGGTGGTCCCTTAATTGGTGGGGCTTTTGTTTTGAATAATCTACTGCGTTCCCAAGGTCTAAATGCCATGTCCATGATTGGCTTGGCCATTGGTGGCTTCTTAAATATTGTTCTAGACCCTATTTTTATCTTTGTTTTCGACATGGGGATAGCGGGTGCCGCCCTCGCTACCGTCATTAGTCAAACCGTCAGTTTCTTGGTGCTGTTTTATATTATTCAAAAGAAAAGTGTTTTAAATTTACAATTTCAACGCATTTCCAAACGCTTATCCACCTATATTGAAATCGTTAAAATTGGCTTGCCTTCTTTCTTCCGGCAGGCGATGGCCAGTATGGCGATTATTCTATTGAATAACCAAGCGGCTGTTTATGGTGATGCTGCTGTAGCTGCCTTTGCCATTTTAGGGCGGATCAATCAAATCTTCTATGCCTTTGTCATCGGTTTTGGCCAAGGCTTCCAGCCTGTCGCCGGCTATAATTATGGTGGGGGCAAGTATAAACGAGTTCGCCAGGCGTATTACTTTACCTTCGTGGCCATGTTAGTCATCCTAATTATTGCGGCGATTATTATGTTTAGCTTTTCTGAAGAAATGATTCGTTTCTTCCGTGATGATCCGAAAGTCGTGGCTATTGGGGCTAAATCATTGAAGTACTTTGCGATTGCCTTTGTTACGCAACCGGCCCTCACGGCTTCCAACATGATGCTGCAGTCTACTGGCCAAGCCCGCTCAGCAACCTTCACGGCCATGCTTAGGCAAGGACTTTACTTCCTACCACTCATCTTCCTCCTGCCACATCTCTGGCAGTTAGAGGGGCTGATGCTGGTTCAACCGGTGGCTGACGTTTTATCGGCCTTAACGACTTTGCCTTTTGCCCTTGTTTTCTTAAATCGGTTGAAGAAAATGGAAGCCCACCAAGTTGAACACCTGACTTAAAAAATCGGTAAATTTTACCGATTTTTTATTTTACCTTTAATTCTTTGGGGAAGACGGTTCACAATCAGGAGGGTAAGGAGAACTTTTAAGGTGTCGCCTAAGATAAACATGCCCGTACTTAAGAAAGCTTTCCAATAGCTCAATTGGGTGAAATGGGCAATGCCAAGTGCCCCTACCATATTGGGAAATAAGACGAGGGCCAACCAGGCCGATAAAATGGCAGGGAAAGGCTGTTTTATTTCCTGCTTGCCTTGGCGGCATAGGTAAAGAAATAAAGGACTTAGGAGCCAAGATAGAAGATACATGGCGGTGGGCCCGTAAAAAACACTCAGGCCCCCCTTACCACCAGATAAAAAAGGCAGGCCCAGGGCGACTAAAATGAGGAATAGTCCAATACTTAGGGTTGCCTTTTTTAAGGGAAGCAGGAGGGCAGTGAGCATGATGGCTAAATTTTGCAAGACAATAGGGACGGGAATGAAAGGAATAGGGACGGGAGGAAAGAAAGCTAAAACCGCAATAAAAGCAGTGGCTAGGCTGATAAAAGCAATGTTTTGTGTCTGTTCTTTTTGCATGGGCTTGCTCCTTTACTTAATTTGTTTTAAGTATAGGCAAGCAAAGTTAATGCGTCAACCCCAAATAAAAAATAGGTGACAATTAAGTGTAAAAACGATATTTACGCGGTAAAATGATGGAAAGAAGAAAACAGAGACCTTCCACACCGATTTTAATAGCTAGGGGGTCATAGGGAAGCTGGCCTTGGAGTAAGGTAAAGAGAAACGTTAAAATCATATTTAATGAAGCACGGGTCAATAAACTCCGTCTGAGCAGCGGTTGGCTAGGAGAGAGGGCTGCTAAAACTTTTTTACGAAGCGGTAGGGTAGCCAGATCAGCTAGGCTGCGACTTAAGAGAAAAATAAAAGCTAGGACTAATGGATTTGTGCTTAGCGTTTGGAGCAGGAGTAGAAATAGAGAAAAATCTAAGCCATAACGCAAAATTTTAAGACCAGCAAGCTTTAAAAAACTCCTATAAATCGAAAAGGAATCGTGCAGCAACCGAAAATGGGAACTCGCATTATCATTTAAGTAAATCGTGGCAATGGGGACTTCAACAATAGGAATTTGCTGATTGACACAGTACAAAATAGTATTCATTTCATAGTTGAAACGATCACCCGTAATAGCAGAAAAAGCCTTAAAATATTGAGCTGGTATGGCACGCAAGCCCGTTTGCGTGTCTTGAATGCTTGTGCCGGTCACGCTTCGTAAAAGCAGGCTGGTGGTAATATTGCCAAATTTACTGCGGAGGGGAATATCTTGAGAGAAATTACGGCTGCCAAAAATAATGGCGTCGGAGTTGTTTTGCCAGGCCGCGAGGCATTTTTCAATATCTTCTAAGCGATGCTGACCATCCGCGTCCGCAGTGATGGCTACTTCATAAGTTTCATGTTCTTGAATGAGCCAGGTTAAGGCGGTTTTGATAGCTTGGCCCTTACCAAGGTTACTAGGATGGGTCAGGATGGGAATTTGCCATTCTTTCTTTAGAGAGGTAAAAATGGGCTGGTAACTTTTTGGGCTACCGTCATTCACAACTAAAACATCCAGATTAAAATTTTGACTTTCTTTAATATTTTGGATGAGTTGGCAAAGCCGGTTATCGGGTTTTAAGGCAGGAATAATCACAAGCGCGCGCATGGTAAACCTCACTTCAATGGCAAATTATTTTTCACTGTTATTATTATGTCAGTAAATGAAAAAAAGTTCCAACAAAGGCTGTTGGAACTAAGAATGCTGGATGCAGGACTCGAACCTGTGACCCCCTCATTACGAATGAGATGCTCTACCAACTGAGCTAATCCAGCAAAAGCAAGTAAATTCATTATACAAAATTCACCGGCACTTGTAAAGGTCAAATGAGAAGTAATCGGGGCATGGATTAAATTGTCGGGTGAGCTAAGGGAAAAGAGGCACTTAGTGTAAAATTATGCTCGGTAAGACTTGAAAAATAAAAAAAGGACATCTATCTTTAAGTTGAACAATAAAAAGAAAGAAGATGTCCTCATGAATGATATTATCACAGATATTCTAAAAAAGACGGAAAATTGCTCATCTTTAGGTGACTTTGAAGATATTGTTTATCCGATATTAAGCAATTTTTGCTGTGAATGTCTTGCAGCGGTTTTCACTCAACTTGATCAGCAATTAATCCAAAGATACCAAGCCGAAGGCTGGAAAATTGCTCGCTATGAACCACGCACACTATGTTTTATGTTTGGTGCCGTCACTTTTAGACGCTGTCGGATGAAAAAAGAAGGTCACTCTAGCTTTCTTCCTCTAGATTTGTGTTTAGGACTAGAAGCAAGAAGTCATCTTTCTTCTCAGGTCAAAGAAAAAATTGCCCAGCTTTGTACGAAGCAAATTTTTCGTGCGACTGCAGAAGCCTTCAATGCTTTAATGCTTTTTAGTATTTCGCATCAGACCGCACATCATATTGTTCAAGAAATTGGGCAAAAAATTTTAAGCTTTGAGAATAAAAGAGCAGAAGAGAAGGAACTGGCTTACTCTCAAAAACGATCCGTTCCTTTTCTGTACATTGAAGGGGATGGGGTTTTAATCACTAAGAAGAAGAAAAAAGGGAAAAGAACAAAACATCTTCAACTACACCGTGTGACTCTCTATGAAGGCGTCGATCGATCCACTTCGCGGCATCAACTTATTCAAGCTCATTATTTTTCTTCTGTCCAATCTAGTGCAGCCCTTCGAGAAAAAGTTAGCCGATTTCTTAACTCCTACTATGATTTACATCAAACGATTGTGATTTCTAATTCGGATGGTGGCAGTGGTTATACGGAGGAAGATTTTAACGAGATGATTGGGGTATGCCTTCGGCATGAACATTTCTGCGATAAATTTCATGTCATTCAAAAAATCAGAACGCGCCTATTTTTTGATCATAAAATACGTCAATTCGTCATTAAAAAAGTGAAAGCTTATGATTTCGAAGGGGTTCAAGTTACTTTGGAGACCTGTGAAAGTCGCTGGCACCATCATCAGGAGTTTTTGGCTGAAATTGAAGCTCTAAGAGCTTATCTTGAACGGAATTGGTTACTCATTAAACCAGCAGAGCAGCGAGGCTTACCGAAGCATTTTTCCGGTGGCGTTTGTGAAGCAGGCCATCGGCTTTATACTTATCGCATGAAAAAGCAAGGACGAAATTGGACCCGTCAAGGCGCAGCAGCGATGGCTGCCATTATCACCGCTCAATCTAATCATTGTTTTGAAGAAGCTGTTCGATCAGATATTGAAGCTAATACAAGCCCATTTATACCCGAATATCCAGGGATTGTTAGGGCAATACTAAGTCACAGGCCGCAACAAAGTTCTTGTGGTGCCCATCAGGGCACGATTCCAAGTGAAGTGTCAAGCAGTATGGTCGGGAAATTATACCATACATTTTGTTAGCTACTTCGCCAAAAGACATGGAGTGCGTGCTAAAGACCTGCGTTAGCAGTGTTAGCAGGCCGTCCGTATATCTGGCTCTCGGAGTGCCGATAGGGTGAGCGTAGCGAGGCCTATCCAACGACATAGAGCCAGAATAGGACGGTCAGGCGTAAGCTTCTATGAAGCGTAAGCCGGTGCCACTGCTTTTCAACGCAGCGTCCTTTAGCACAAAAACGAAGTGACTTTTGAATAATTAGATACGAGATAGAGTTCTTTATGATTGACCGAGCATTGCTTGACACTAACAAAGAGGCATTCACTTTATAAAGGAAGGGTATTCTTTGATATAATAGGAGTGAGAGGTTAGAGGAAGGGGAGGATGTGATGAGAGGTAAACTTCTCTCAGTGCGTTTAGAAGCGGTGGCTGCCTTGGTCCCTAAGGCTCAATTACTGGTCGATATTGGTTCGGATCACGCCTATCTGCCCGTGGCCTTAGTAGAACGGCATTGGGTGCAAAGAGCAATTTGCGGAGAAGTGGCCCAGGGACCTTGGGAAAGCAGTCACCATGAAATTGAAAAAATGGCCTTGACCAAGCAAATCGATGTTCGCTTAGGCGATGGCTTAGATATTTTATCGCCGGTGGACAGGGCTGAGGTGGTCACGATCGCCGGTATGGGAGGCTTATTAATTCGAGATATTTTAAATCGTGCCGCTCAGAAGGGGTTTTTTAATGTTCAAAAACCGACCTTGGTCTTGCAGGCGAATAACCATCGGGAGGTTTTACGGCACTGGCTGGCCGGGCACGCGTATGCTATAACAGATGAACGTCTGGTGAGGGACCGGGGAAAATATTATGTGGTCCTGCAAGCTCAGCCAACCCCAAAGCCATATTCCCTCGGGGACGAGGAAGCTTTGTTTGGCTCTCACATTGATATCCAGCAACCGCAATTGGCCAAGGCGTATTATGAGCACTTAGCAAAGCGCACGGAAAAAATTATTAGCTCACTTCGCCAAAGCCAAAGGCCAAGTAAAATGGAAGAATTTTTGCATCAATTAAAAATTTTAAAGGCACGAATAAAACAATTGGAGGGATAGAATGTCTGAACTCACGGTTGGGGAATTTATGGATAAATTTGAAAACTGGGCACCGCCTTATTTAGCCGTCGAAGGGGACCCTATCGGCTTGCATTTTGGGTCTAGAAAGCAAAAAGTTAAACGGCTGATGGTGACTTTAGATGTGCGGCCAGCAGTGGTTGAAGAGGCCCGTGAGAAAAATGTGGATCTGTTATTTGCCCACCATCCCCCTATTTTTCGGGCTCCTAAAACTTTGCGCGATGACCAGCCCCAAGAAAAAATGTATGCAGATATTTTACGTCAAAAATTAGCCGTTTATGCGGCGCACACCAATCTTGATACCGTAACGGGAGGGATGAATGACTGGCTGGCAGAGCAATATGGCTTTTCGCAGCTGGAAATTTTATTTCCCCATGGTAGTACGAACCGCGGTAAAGCAGCCGAAGAGCCCTTTGGCATGGGCCGGGTGGGCCAATTAAAAACCCCTATGCCGATTGAAGACTATGCGCAATTGGTGAAGGAAAAAAGCGGCACGCGGGGCTTGCGCATGGTTTTAGGTCGGCCCCATGGCGAGGTTAAGCGGGTGGCTGTCTTAGGCGGGTCTGGTCAGAAATACTATAAGGCTGCCCGCTTAGCCGGTGCCGATACCTTTATCACGGCGGATCTGACCTATCATTTTGCCCATGATATGGAAGCATGGGGCCTCAATGCCTTGGATCCTGGCCATTATATGGAGAACGTGGTTAAAAGAGCGCTCCTTTTGCGTTTTGAAGCTTGGGGAAAAGAAGAAAATTGGCCAATTGAGATCCTAATGAGTACAATTAATACAGATCCCTTTTATTTTATCTAGGTTGTTAAAAGGAAATATTGGAGGTTATATCATGAGTTATGCAGTAAATCGTGAGGAATTGTTAGATCGCTTTATTGGTTATGCCAAGGTAAATACCCGTTCTGATGCGAAGCAAGGCGATAAAGTTCCTTCTACAGAACGTCAGGTGACTTTCTTAAAGCAATTGGCTGAAGAAATGGAGGAAATTGGTTTAGTCGACGTCCAATTTAATCCCAAAGATGCTTATGTGACAGGGCTTTTGCCTAAAAATATCGATGAGGCTTTACCAGTCATTGGCTTTTTTGCTCATGTGGACACGGCAGACTTTAATGCGGAAAATATTAGCCCACAAATTATTGAGTCCTATGATGGTGGCGTGATTCCTCTGGGCGATTCGGGCTACAAATTAGATCCCAAAGAATTCTCTTCCCTTAAAAAATATGTGGGTGAGACGTTAATCACGACGGATGGGACGACCTTATTGGGTGCAGATGATAAGTCAGGGGTGGCTGAAATCATGACCGCCATGGCCTACCTTCATGAGCATCCTGAAATTAAGCATGGCGATATTAAAGTTGCTTTCGGGCCAGATGAAGAGATTGGGCTTGGTGCCACCCGCTTTGATGTCGAAGGCTTTGGTGCTGACTTTGCCTATACCATTGATGGGGGCCCTAAGGGTGAATTGCAATATGAAACCTTTAATGCCGCTTTTGCCCACCTTACTTTCCATGGGAAAAATGTCCATCCCGGGTCAGCTAAGGACTTGATGATTAATGCGTTGGAACTCGCGATTGCTTTTGATAATGCCTTGCCTGCTTCGGAACGGCCAGAGCACACAGCGGGCCGGGAAGGCTTCTATCACCTACTCGAGTTAGAAGGCGTGGTTGACCATGCCGAGAGCCAATATATTATCCGCGATCATGACAAGGAAGCTTTTAAAAATCGCAAGGATACGCTCTTAAATATTACCAAAAAAATGAATCGTGAACTGGGCCTAGAAGCCGTCGTTCTCGACCTCCATGATGAATATTATAATATGGGCGATATCATTTCCAAGGATATGCGGCCTTTAGAACTTGCTAAAAAAGCTTTTGCGGCTGTTGATATCGAGCCTGATATTCAAGCCGTGCGGGGTGGAACAGATGGTTCAATCTTGACATATAATGGCCTACCAACCCCTAATATCTTTGCGGGTGGGGAGAATATGCATGGGCGTTTTGAGTATGTGTCCCTTGAGACCATGGTTAAAGCGACAGAAGTCCTGCTAGCTATTGTTGAAGAGGCCAAGGACTATCAGCATTTGGAGAAATAAGGAGCACCGGAAAGCTTTTGCGGCCATGCTAGCGTCAGCATGGCCTTTTTAAGCTGAGAAGGAGGTTTACATTGTCTATTGCCATTATGCTCGCCACCCAGGTTCGGAACCGACGGGAAAAATTATACCGAGAGATTTTTTCTTTTTTACAAGCAAATCCTAAGCATGAAGTGCTGTATTTGGTCCCTGACCATTTAAAATTTGAAACGGAACATCGTTTGCTGGCCTATGAAGAAAAAATTCAAGCTACTGACAGCGGCTATGCTGGTTTAATGCAGGCCCAGGTTTTTAGTTTCCAGCGCTTGCTTTGGTATTTAGAAGCCGAAAAGCTATGGCCTAAGCGGCGGGTTTTAAATGACACCTTAAACTTTATGCTGTTGAATAAGGCCGTGCTGGCAATTCAGGATGATTTAGAAATATTTCGTGGGAAGCATAAACATGCTGGTTTTGTCGAACAATTGCTGGCTTTATTTACGGAATTTGAGGAAGGTAATTTAACTCCTGCTGTTATTGAGGAGATTTTAGCCGCCTATGCTAAGGAAGGTGAAGCAGTCAATACTTATACCCTAAAAAAGCTTGCGGAATTGAGTAAAATCTATGCGAAGCGTCAGGAAGTCCAAGCGGAAGTTGGGGACAAGGTGGTGGACCAGGAAGCTCGTTTGCAAAAATTATTGGGAGAACGTGATTTGAGCCACACGATGTTTGTCTTGGATGGCTTTGAATATTTCACGCATGAGCAATTGAGCACTTTAAGCCTGATTTTAAATAAGGCTTCGCATGTCCACTTTGTTTTGCAACTCGATGAGCCCCATCGGACTTCTTCAAACTTATGGCAGGATGTTTTCTATTTTGGCCGGAAAACTTACCAGCAATTATTAAATATCTTCCCCGAAGAACCCAAAATTACTTATGCGCAGGAAGACCGGGCTTATGAGCCGTTATTTATGCAGCTTGAAAAGCAATGGGTCAGCCAAAATTTCCGGCAACCTCATTTTGACCACCAGGAAACCTCTCGCCAGGGTACGCCTATCCAGCTTTGGGCGTGCGAATCGGAATATTTAGAGGCCGAACAAATTGCGAATGAGATTTATGCCTTGGTCAGTCAGGCCGACGGGGCTTACCGCTACCGAGATTTTCAAATCTTAACTCGGGATATTGAGCGCTATCGGTCTTACTTGCTTCCGGCTCTCCAGCAGAATAATATTCCTTACTTCCTGGATTTTGAGGAGACGATGGATGAACATCCCCTGAGCCGTTTGCTGAACGCCTTATACCAGATTTACCGTTACCGTTGGCGCTACCAGGATATCTATGATTTACTGCGGACAGAATTGTGCGTGCCCGATGCGTATCAAGAAGCCGGTGCAAGTCCGGACAAAAATATGAAAAAATTCCGCCGTATCCTCGATGAAACAGAGAATATTATCTTAGAGCAAGGCTATGAGGGGCCAAAATGGTGGGCGGCCGATGTGCAATGGCTATTTTTGCCCGTCGATGATGAAGGACACTTGCAGCACTCTCAAAAAATTCAAGCTCGGCAAACAGAAGCGAATATTTTAAAAGAACTCCTCGTCAATCTACTAGAGCCTTTATTTACCCGTTGGGAGGCGGGCTTGAAGACGGCGGATGCTTTGGAAGACTTATATGAAACTTTACTTCAGATGAATGTACCGAAGCAATTGCTGGCCTGGCGCGATCAAAATATCGAAGCCGGTGACATTGAAGCAGCGCGACGTCATGAGCAAGCTTGGCAGACCTTTATTCAATTGCTTGATGATTACTATGACTTATTTGGGGAAGAAGAATTTTCGGCTGAGGACTTTTTTGCCTTATTGAAGCGAACTTTTCAGGAGGCACATTTTAGTTTAATTCCGGCGACTTTAGATGCCGTGAAAATTACTTCCTTAGAAAAAACACAGGGCCAGCATGCCCGTGTTAGTTTTGCGCTGGGTCTTACCAAGGAGATTTTACCCAAAACTTACCAGCAAACCTCTATCCTCGGCCAAGAGGAGCGGGAGCAATTAGCCCCATTCTTTGATCGCCAGCAAGGTTTTGGTCTCAGTGATACCGAGCAAAATATCCGCGAGCAAGCCCTGATGTACCAGCTCTTGCTGTCAGGGACTGAGCGTTTATACTTATCTTATCCGTATAATGCCTTTGGTGAGAAAGAGGTTGAACCAGCCCCCGTCCTTAAAATTTTAAAAACGCATTACCCTTGCACGGAAGCCACCATTAAAAGCAGGGACAATATTTTTAAGCTCCGTACTGGCAATTGGCAAGGGCAACTCTTATATGCCATGCGGGCTTTAAGAGGGGTGACCGCCAGTCCACGGCTAGACGCTTTTTGGCAGCAGCATTTAAAAACTTTAGCCAATAGTGAAGTGGCCGGTGAGCTGACGAAAAAGGTAGAAGGTAGCTTGACTTACCAGAATAAAATTGAACCTTTAAGCAAGAAGTTGGCCCAGGAATTATACCGCAGTCCCCTAGAAATTTCAGTGTCCCAGTTAGAGACATATAATACGAATCCTTTCATGTATTTTCTCCTCTATGGGCTAAGACTTCGGGAACGTGAGATTTTTGAACTTTCCCCCATCCGCACGGGCAATTACTACCATGCCGCTATGGACCAAATTTTAAAGCATTGGCAACCGGACCGAAAACTTAAGGACTTGCTTAAAGACGCCTGGCAGAAGCTTAATGATGAAAAACGGTATCCAGAATTTAAAATATTTTCGGCCCACCCCAAATATCGCTTCATGAAGCGGCAAATGCAAGCCGATATTGACCAATTAGCCGCCTTTGCCTACCAGCAATTGGAAGCCATGAAAACACCAAGTCAGATTTTTACGGAGCAACGTTTTGGCTTTCCAGAAGATCACTTAACTTATCCCTTAACCTTAAAAGACGGGCAAAAAATTTACTTGCGAGGTATTATTGATCGGATTGATCTCTGGTCAAAAGAGGAGCTCTTCCAAGTGATTGATTATAAGTCCAGTCCGCAAAATTATTCTCTCGCTAATTTGCTCGCAGGTCGGAATTTACAGCTCCTGACCTACTTAAATGTGGTGAAGAAAGCTTTAGCCCAGAAGTATCCTCATTTAGAGGCAGTTGGGGCTTTCCACCAAATTATTAAACCTAGCCTAACCCCGTTAGAGAAAGAGCAGCAATGGACGAATAACCAGCAGGCGGACGAGCATTTCCGCGAGTTTCTCTTGAAAGGCTACTTCAATGAATTGAATGAGGACTTACTACTGGGGCTTGATCCCAGCGCTCAAGCTGGCGAGCGCTCTTCCTATTACTATTATCAAAAAACAAAGAGCGGCTCGATCAGTAAAAGTGTCGGAAGAAATCAGCAATTTGCTGACTATTTTTCGCTTCTGCTGAATTTTGTCGAACGTAAAATTCAAGAAACCGCAGAAGAGATTTTAGCTGGGGAAATTCCTTTACTGCCATTTGAGGATAATGTTTATGATTTAAGTAAGCAATATCCTTGGCGGGGAATTAGTTTGTTTGATGTTTTAGCGGGTGGCAACCACTATCGGGAGTCGGCCAAGGGACTAAAAACGATTGAGGACTTTATCCAGCGGTTGGCTTCCAAAGGAGAGTAGGAGGTAGTGATGAATATCCAGATTCCCAAAAAGCCCACAGATTCTATGTTAACGGATGAACAATGGCTAGCGGTCCAAGCTGAACCAGCGGGTGACATTCTTGTTTCGGCTTCTGCGGGTTCAGGCAAAACCCGGGTTTTGATTGAGCGGCTCATGCGAAAAATTATTGGCGGCACCGATATTTCTAATGTATTAGTGGTGACTTTTACTGAAAAAGCCGCCCAAGAAATGAAGGATCGCTTAGAGAGGCAGATTGAAGAAAAGCTGGCTCAAATTAAAAGGGGAGGAGAGGCAGCCGGTTCGCCTAAACTCTACCAGCATCTAGAAGAACAGTTGCTTCATCTGCCTGGGGCCCAGATTTCGACGATTGATGCTTTTTGCCGGCAAATTTGCCAGAAGTTTTACTATTTGAGTGATTTTGATCCTAATTACCGCTTGCTAACGGATGAGACAGAAAAGCAGATGCTTTATGAAGATATCTTTAACCGGATGCAAATGACACGGCTTGAGGAAGGGGAAGAGGACCCTAATTTGGCCTTACTCATGGATAATTTTGCCGTTCGCGGCCAGGACAAAGCTCTCTTAGCCGTCCTCATTGAATTATATGAAAAATCACGTTCCCATCCTAAACCTGGGACCTGGCTGGATAGTTTGCTTCAGTATTATGAAACAGCTGAGCATTTTTCAGCTACGCCTTTTTATGAGGAGGTATTGAAACCTTTATTAATTGAACGGTTGACCCAGCTTATAGAGGAGATAGAAGCTATTAAGGAGCAGTCCTTAACAGGGAGGATTTATCAGGAATATTTAGATTTTATCGAAATTTCGACCTTAAAGGATAAGTATTCGCCTGATTTAGGGATCCAAGAGCAACGGGCTTATTATTTAGAAGTCCTGCTGGCGGTCGAGAAGAAGGATTATGACGCTGTTTACCACTATCTTCAAGAGGTTCAACCGCCTAAAATCCCTACATTCCCGACGAAGAAAAATAAAGCCGTTTCTAAGGAATTGCTGGCAAGTGGCCAGTATCAGCAGATGAAGGCTTTCTATGATGAAGTACGAAGTCAATTACAAAGCAAAAGCAAAAGTCATGGCGGCTACATTCAACCTTTATGGGAGCAGTATATCGCGCCTTTTGTCTCTTTTTCTCCAAAAACCCAGTTGGAATTATTAAATTCAGGTGGCCAAATGGCTGAAGCTCTCGTGGCGGTGACACAAGTATTTAACCAGCAAGTGGAGCAGTATTTTCAAGAAGAAAAATTGGCTGATTTTCAAGAGGTCGCCTTACGGGCTCTGGAAATTTTGAGTGGCGGCACGGGCCAAAGGAATGAAGCTCGTGAATACTATCAAAATATGTTCGAGGAAATTTTGGTGGATGAATACCAAGATGTGAACCAATTGCAGGAAGAACTGTTTCAGTTGTTGAAAAATCCTGAGCATAATCGTCTCTTTATGGTTGGCGACGTGAAGCAGAGCATCTATGGTTTTCGCTATGCTGAGCCGGACTTGTTCATTAAAAAAGCCCAAGCCTTTGGAACTTCTTTGACGGGGGACTTGCGGATCGACTTATTGGAAAATTTCCGGAGTCGGGCGACGGTTCTAGAAACAACGAATCGCCTATTTGCTCCCCTGATGTCAAAAGATTTGGGTGGCATAACTTATGATGAAAAGGCCGCCCTAGTCCCAGGAGCTACTTACTACGCGACGGATAAGAATATGTATAGTGAATTCTTACTCTTAGAAGAAGCGAAGGAAAAGGCAAGCGAAAGAGAGTCGGCCCCCCAGCAAAGTAAAGTGAGCCGGGTGGAATGGCAGGCCCGCGCTATTGCGGCACGCATTAAGGAGATGCTGGCAGCAGAGCAAAAAATTTTTGACCCGAGCTTAAAGCCAGGCCGCTTTAGGCCATTAAAGTATTCTGATATCGTCATTTTAAGCCGTTCTCGGAGTGGCTATGAGGCTGTTGAGCAAGTTTTTGAGGAATTTAATATTCCTATTCGCTTTGATCGCAGTGTTAGTTTTTATGAACGTTCAGAAATTATGATTGTCGTCAATTGCATGAAGCTTATTGACAATCCTAAGCAAGATATTCCTCTGGTTTCCGTGCTCCGCTCTCCCATCGTAGGGTTGACAGAACCGGAATTAGCCAAGATTCGAATTCACCAGCCTGAGGGTGATTACTTGGATGCGGTGCTCGCCTATCAAGAAACCGGTCCCGATTTAAGTCTACGCCAAACCTTGCAGACCTTCTGGAAGCATTTAGAAAATTGGCGTCAGCTCAGCAGTCAAGTTCGACTGGCAGCTTTACTGGCTAAAATTTACCAAGACACGGGCTTCTTACTCTATGCAGCAGGTATGCCAAATGGTGAGCAGCGGGAAAATAATCTCCGTGCTTTCTTCCAGCATGCGGAAAATTTCGAGGCCTTACAATATCGTGGTTTATTCGCCTTTATTCGCTATATTGAAAACATTTACCACTTTGACCAAGACTTGGATAGTCCGACCCTCAATGAGGCAGACGCGAATGAAGTGCAGATGATGACGATTCATGCGGCCAAAGGCTTAGAATTTCCACTTGTCTTTTATTTTCAGTTGGAAAAAAGCTTAGACAGCCAGCCCAAAGCCCCTCAATTACTCGTGGATAATCACTTAGGACTTAGCGTACAAATCAATGATCAAGCCCGCCAACTGCGCTATTTGGACCCCTTAGGCCTCGTTTTAAAAGATCAACTGAGAAAGGAAGCAAGGGCTGAGGAGTTACGCTTGCTTTATGTCGCACTGACCCGGGCCGAGCAAAAACTAATCCTCGTGGGGCGTGTGGGTGAACTGGAACAGCAAAAAGCGGCTTGGCTAAAAGCCCCCGTTCAATTTGCGGAGAAGGCGGGTCAAAGTTTCTTATCTTACTACTACCGTTTGCAAGCTTCTAATGCCTTAACCTGGTTTGGGAGTGCCATTTTCCATCCTCATTGGCCAGCGCTAACTGCAGAGCAATGGCAGGTGAAAAGCTGGTCACCAGAAGATATTACAAGAACCCTGCAAGATGCCAACCAGCAATTAGCCCCGTCCCATTGCACCCAGGAGGAGGATGCTTTGCCCGTTCTTAGTCCTTTGACTTTTGCTTATGAGCATGAGCTGGCTACCAAAACAACGAGCCACCAATCCGTAAGCGAATTAAAAAGAATTTTGGAAGATCCGATTGAACAGGAAATCGAAAGCTGGGAAAGCTTAGAAAGGGAGCAAGATCACGTCCCCTACCGTTATAGCTACCAGGAATTGGTCGCGCCGAAATTTAAAACGAAACAGCAACGTGTGCAGCCCAGTGATATCGGTAGTGCAACGCATTTACTGATGCAAAAAATCTCCTTGGCAAAAACTCCCCAAACCGCTGATTTTATCGCTTTAGCTGATGAATTAGTGGCTAATGGTTATATTGAAAAGGAAGTCTTTAAGGAAATCCCTTTTCACGCTTGTGCGGCTTTTTTTGAGACCCATTTTGGCCAGTATATTCTAGCCCATAAAAAACAATTAGTACGTGAGCGTTCCTTTACGATGAAATTTCCTGCCCAAGAAATCTTCCCCGTCTTAAATCGGAATGAGGAATTATTAATCCATGGCACCATTGATGGCTTTATTCAAGACGGTACACATTTAGTGCTATTTGATTACAAAACAGATCGCATTGCTTATTTGCCCACCGAACAACAGGCCCAGCGCTTGCAGGACCGTTATCAATTACAAATGAATCTCTATGCTAAGGCTTTGGAAACTGTCTTCCAGCTTCCCGTTCAGCAAAAAAATATTGTTTCCTTAGACACGATGGCTGTCTATCCTCTTCCCTAGGGGCGGGTATTTGCTCTTGCTAAACTGAGGTCTCATTGTTATACTTGTTTTAGTAACGTTGTAATAGTTTGTGTGGGTGGCGAGTAACCGAATTTACTCGTCAACAAGAAGACGACAGACCTATGTCTAATATTTTAAGTCACTAGGAGGAAATACAATGTCAGTCAAAGTTGCTATTAATGGTTTCGGTCGCATTGGCCGTCTCACTTTACGCCGTATTTTAGAAAGCGGTGCAGATCTCGAAGTCTTAGCAATTAATGATTTAGCTAACAATGAGGATCTGGCTTACTTGTTAAAATACGATACCGCCCAAGGACGCTTCCCCTATGAAGTAAAATTAGAAGCTGATCACTTAGTGGTTGACGGTAAAAAAATCAAAACGTTTGAAGTTCGCGACGCCAAGGACTTGCCTTGGTCTGAGCTTGGTGTCGATATTGTCTTAGAGTGCACAGGGGTTTACAATACCGCCGATAAAGCCCAAGCTCACCTCGATGCAGGTGCCAAAAAAGTGGTCATTTCAGCTCCTGCCAAAGACGATGTCACAAAAACCATTGTTTTCGGTGTCAACCATGAGATTTTAGAAGCTTCTGATAAAATTATTTCTGCTGCTTCTTGCACCACAAACTGCCTCGCTCCCATGGTCAATGTTTTAAACAAGGAATTTGGCTTGAAGCGGGCGTTAATGTCAACGATTCATGCTTATACGGCTACTCAAAAATTGCAAGATACCCCAGGCGGACGAAAAAATCGTGCCGGTGCTCAAAATGCTATCCCAGCTTCTACCGGTGCAGCCAAGGCCGTGGGTAAAGTTATTCCTGAAGTGAATGGCAAAATTGATGGGACGGCTGTTCGTATTCCAACCATTACCGGTTCGATGACTGAATTGTATTCGGTTCTTGATAAGGATGTGACTATTGAGGAAGTGAACGCCGCCATGGAAAAAGCAGCGAGCGATTCCTTCAACTACACGACCGATGAGATTGTCTCGGCTGATATTATTGGTGATCCAGCTGGCTCTATTTTTGATGCCACACAAACTAAAGTTATGGCAGCCGATGGTGGCCAATTGGTTAAGACCGTTTCCTGGTATGATAATGAGTACGGCTTCACCGGTAATATGGTTCGCTTAATTGAATATTTCGCATCATTAACAGCGTAGGTATCACTAAAGCGCGTTGGCGAGGAGCTTTCCGCTTCTCGCCTTTTTAAAAGAAAAGAGGGCGACATGACCAAAAAAACGATTGCCGATGTGCAGTGCGAAGGAAAAACAGTGCTCATGCGTGTTGACTTCAATGTGCCCATCGCGGATGGCAAGATTACCGATGATAACCGCATTCAAGCGGCACTACCATCCATTCAATATGTCCTTGATGCAGGGGGAAAGCTTGTGCTATTTTCCCACCTCGGCAAAATTAAAGTGGAAGCCGATAAAGCTAAGCACAGTTTGCGTCCGGTGGCCGATCGGCTAGCAGAACTTTTGGATCAAGACGTTCAATTTGCTACTGAAACACGGGGGCCCGAGGTAGAGGCTGCCGTTAAAAGGCTTAAGGCGGGCGAGGTTTTACTGATTGAAAACACTCGCTTTGAAGACGTACCTGGGAAGAAGGAATCGGGTAATGATGATCGGTTAGGGGCTTACTGGGCTTCTTTGGGGGATGTTTTTATTAATGATGCGTTTGGAACAGCCCACCGTGAACATGCTTCAAATGTTGGCATCGCTACCCACAGCGCCCAAGCTGTAGCGGGTTTCCTGATGGAAAAAGAATTAAAATTCCTCGGCCAAGCCATAGATGAACCGGAGCGGCCTTTTGTCGCTATTTTAGGTGGGGCAAAAGTTTCCGATAAGATTAATGTGATTGAAGCGCTCTTAAAGAAAGCCGATGAAGTTTTGATCGGTGGGGCCATGGCTTACACCTTTTTAGCTGCCTTAGGTTATGAAACCGGTCGGTCTCTCGTCGAAAGAGATAAAATTGACTTAGCTAAAACACTCTTAGAGCAAGCCGGAGATCGCCTCATTTTGCCGGTCGACCTGGTCGTTGCTCCAGAAATTTCTGCTGATGCAGAAAAGAAGACCGTGGCTCTCGATGAAGTCCCCACTGATTGGCAGGGCGTCGATATCGGCGAAAAAACAGTCCAACGCTTTAAAGAACATTTACAGAAAGCCAAAACGGTGGTTTGGAATGGGCCGATGGGAGTTTTTGAAATTGCCCAATTTGCCTGTGGAACCAATGCGATTTGTGAGGTGATTGGAAACCTCGAAGCGACAACCATTATCGGTGGGGGAGATTCAGCGAGTGCCGCCAAACAATCCGGCTTCGCTGAAAAATTTACGCATATTTCCACGGGAGGTGGCGCTTCGATGCGCTTCTTAGAAGGCAGTGTTCTCCCAGGGGTTGCTTCACTCACAGATGAAGCTTAGATAGGGGTATGATATGGCATATCAACCAGCAGCAATCATTATTTTAGACGGCTTTGGCTGGCGAAAAGAACGTGAAGGGAATGCGGTAAAATTAGCGCATACACCAAATTTTGATCGCTTTTACGAGGCTTTTCCGCATGCGACCATGCAAGCGAGTGGGCTCGCAGTGGGCTTACCTAAGGGTCAAATGGGGAATTCCGAAGTGGGACATACCAATATTGGGGCAGGCCGCGTTGTCTACCAGAGCCTCACGCGTGTTGATCAGGCCATCTCTGATGGCGATTTCTTCGACAATCCCGCATTTTTGGGGGCCTATGAGCATGTCAAAAAACATCAATCCGCCTTACATATTTTAGGCTTACTGTCAGACGGAGGCGTGCACAGTTCAATCGAACACATTAAAGCTTTGGTGGCTGGCGCTAAAAAGCAGGGGGTAGAGGAGCTTTACCTCCATATGTTTACCGATGGTCGGGATGTGGATCCTCATTCCGCCAAGACCTACTTGACTGATTTAGCGGCATGCTTACAAGAACAGGGTTTGGGAAAATTGGCCACGATCACCGGGCGCTATTATGCGATGGATCGTGATAAGCGCTGGGACCGCGTCGAAAAAGCTTATAATGCCTTGCTCCTTGGTGAAGGGAACAAGGCGACGGATCCCCTGGAAGCGATTGAAAAAAGCTATCAAAATGGGATCACCGATGAATTTGTGCTACCGATAATTATGACTACCGCTGATGGCCAGCCCGTAGCGACCATTAATGATCATGATGCGGTGATTTTTGCTAACTTTCGTCCTGACCGCGCCATTCAATTGTCCGCGGCCCTAACGAATCCTAGTTTTAAAGGCTTTAAGAGGGCTAAAGAAGCCCACGATCTTTACTTTGTCTCCATGGCAAAATACAATGACGATGTTTTAGGTGAAATTGCATATCCTCCCATTCCTCTTAAAAATGTACTCGGCAAAGTGCTCGCGGACCAGGGCTTACGTCAATTACGGATTGCCGAGACGGAAAAATATCCGCATGTCACTTTCTTCATGAATGGGGGCTCGCATGAGGTTTTTCCTAACGAACATCGGATTTTAATCCCTTCCCCAAAGGTGGCGACTTATGATTTACAACCCGAAATGTCCGCTTATCTGGTGCGTGATGCCTTATTGGCTGATATTAAGCAGGAAAACAATGATGTGATTATCCTAAACTTTGCCAATCCTGATATGGTGGGGCATACCGGTGACCTAAAAGCGGCGATTGCTGCCATTGAAGCTGTGGATGAATGCCTGGGTGAAGTGGTGGATGCCTTGCTAGCTCGGGATGGTGTCGCCATCATTTTTGCGGATCATGGGAATGCGGATACGATGATCAAACCTGACGGCTCTCCGCACACAGCCCACACCACGGTGCCAGTGCCCGTTATTGTTACGAAGAAGGGCTTGACCTTACGTGAGGATGGCAGCTTATGTGATGTGGCCCCGACGTTGTTAGATTTACTCCATATTCCCAAACCCGATGAAATGTCCGGGCAATCTTTGATCAAATAGAAGGAGAAAAATATGTCTGTTATCACACAAATTTATGCACGTGAAGTTTTAGATTCGCGGGGGAATCCCACGGTAGAAGTCGAATGTTTAACCGAGGACGGTGGCTTTGGCCGCGGCATTGTGCCTTCCGGAGCATCTACTGGTGAATATGAGGCGGTTGAACTTCGCGATGGCGATGAGGATCGCTACCTAGGAAAAGGTGTTCTGCAAGCGGTGGAAAATGTTAATACGCAAATTGCCGAAGTTATTGTGGGCTTCGATGTCCGTGATCAACTGGGGATTGACCAGGCCATGCTGGCTCTTGATGGCACTGACAACAAACAGAAATTGGGAGCCAATGCGATTTTAGCGGTTTCCTTGGCTTGTGCTCGAGCGGCTGCTGACGAATTGGCCCTCCCCCTCTACCAATACCTCGGGGGTTTTAACGCTAAATTATTACCCACGCCCATGATGAATATCGTGAATGGTGGCTCTCATTCGGACGCTCCGATTGCTTTTCAAGAATTTATGATTGTGCCGGCTGGGGCGCCCACGTTCAAGGAAGCTTTGCGCTGGGGGACGGAGGTTTTCCATCGTCTTAAAAGCATTTTAAAGGACCGGGGCCTAGAAACTTCCGTCGGTGATGAGGGCGGCTTTGCCCCTCGTTTTGAAGGGACTGAAGATGCCTTAGATACGATTCTTGAAGCCATCAAGGCAGCTGGCCTTAAGCCTGGGGAAGATGTATACTTAAGCCTTGACGTTGCCGCCTCTGAATTTTACCAAAACGGTATTTATGATTACCGGGTATTCGAAGGTGAAAAGGGCCAGCAACGACGCCCAGAAGAACAGGTCCAATACTTAAAAGAATTAGTCGAAAAATATCCAATTATTTCTATTGAAGATGGCATGGATGAGGATGACTGGGAAGGCTTCAAGCAATTGAGTGAAGCCTTAAGTGATCACGTGCAATTAGTCGGTGATGACTTGTTTGTGACGAATACGAAGCGCTTGGCTCGAGGAATTGAGAAAGGGATCGCCAATTCAATCCTCATTAAAGTGAACCAAATTGGGACACTCACAGAAACATTTAACGCAATTGCTATGGCCCAGAAGGCAGGTTATACGGCTGTTATTTCCCATCGCTCCGGTGAAACCGAAGATGCAACCATCGCGGATATTGCTGTAGCCACAAATGCCGGTCAAATTAAGACAGGTTCCTTGTCACGGACGGACCGGATGGCGAAATACAATCAATTGCTGCGTATTGAAGATGAACTCGCTTATTTAGCAGAATTTGCGGGGCGAGAGGCTTTCAAGCAACTCTAAAATAGTTTTGACTTTGAGTCTTTAGTAAATTTGTTTGTTTCAGCAATTCCCTTATGTTAAGATAGGAAAGTAGTTTGATAAAAGATGAGGGGATTTTAAATATGTATAAAATGATGCTGACAGCAATTCTGATTATCTCAGGTCTTTTGATTTTGGCTGTGGTGGTGCAGCCTGCCAAAAACAATCCAAGTAACTTAACAGGTTCGGATGCTAATGTTGGTAAGCAAAAGAAAGCGCGGGGTTTTGAAGCGGTGATGAACCGCATTACCATTGTGTTAGGCATTGCCTTTATGATTCTTGCCTTACTGATTGCTAAAATTTCATCATAAAAAAGGGCTGGGTTAAACCCAGCTTTTTTTATCAAAACTTATGTCGTCACTGCTTAGAAATGAGGGGTTGCACTATGATTCAATTTCCAGAAGCTTTCTTTTTTGAAGGGGATAAAAAACGTGCTATTATTTTACTTCATGCCTTCACGGGCACTCCCAATGACCATCGTTTACTCGGTCGATTTTTAAATCGGCATGGCTATACGGTCTATGCTCCTAAATTAAAAAATCATTCTTCGACAGAAGTGCTTCGTTTGCTAGAAACCCCTATTGATGAATGGTATGCTGATGGCGAGGCCGCCTTGGACTTTATGGAGAATAGAGGCTACGCCAAGCCAGTGGTACTGGGCTTATCTTTAGGGGGGATGCTAGCTATTCGCCTCCTCGAAGAAAAAAATAATCTAAGAGGTGGCGGCTGCTTCTGTTCGCCCATTATGGAAAGCCGTGTGGAAGATTCGCGGGTACCGGCTAACTTCCTCCAATATGCCACTTATGTTTGGCGGCACTTGGACTTATCAGCATCTGAAATTGAAAATAAAAAACAAGCCGTCAAAGAAAAACTTCCTCACTTACAAAGGGAATTCGATCAATTTAATCGTGACACGCGTCATAAACTGAAGCATTTAAAGACACCGATTTTTATTGCGGATGCCGGCCAAGATGAATTGGTCCAAAGTAATACCGGAGAACTTCTTAAGGAAGCAATCAATCAGGTCTTACCAAACTTATCACTGACTTATAAGCATTATCCTACCTCCGGTCATGCCGTGACGGTTGGGGCAGAACATAAAAAACTTCAAGAAGATCTACTCACTTATTTAGAGCAATTGGATTGGAACGATAAATGTGAAGATGAATAAAATAAAGAAAAGAATTTTAACGCAATTAGAACATTCGAAACGCGGCTTATTTACGAAAGAACTAAGCCATCAATTAAATATGAGCGGTAGTAAAAATTTTAAAGCCTTAGTTCAAGCAATTGCTGAACTTGAGCGTGAGGAAGCTTTGGAAATTAAAACAAATGGCCGCCTGGCTTTACCTCAAAAAAAACAACTAGTCACAGGAATCCTGGAGATTAATCAGCGTGGTTTTGGCTTTTTACGTTGTGATGATGATCGCGATGATATTTACATTAAGAAAAACCACCTGCATAGCGCCATGCCTCATGACCATGTCACGGTCGCCTTAACCAAAGAATCCCCCAAGGGCAGTAAAAAACTAGCTGAGGGTAAAGTGGTCGAGGTTAATGAGCGAGCAAAAGGTCGCTTGACGGGAGAATTTGTGCCCCAAACCAAGGAGGCGTCCCGAGAAATTATTGGCCACTTAAAAATCTTAGATGAGCGTTTGGCCCATTTAAATTGCGAAGTGCTGGGTGAGGGCTTACACCCGGCACCTGGTGAAATCGTTGTGGCGGAAGTCAAGCAATATCCAAAAGCACAGGCTCCCCTAACGATGCAGGTTCTAGTCAAGAAAATTATTGGCCATAAAGATGAGCCAGGTGTGGATATTTTAACCATTTTAGAGGCTTTCAATATTCCGCATGAATTTAGTGAAAAAGTCCGCACCGAAGCCCAGAACCTGCCCGATACTTTACCAGCTCAAGAATTAGCAGAGCGGGCTGATTTTCGCGATAAGCTAACTATTACCATCGATGGCGCCGATGCCAAAGATTTGGACGATGCGATTGCCTTGGAAAAATTACCCAATGGACATGTGGAGCTCGGCGTGCATATTGCAGATGTTTCCTATTATGTTCGGGAAGGGATGGCCTTAAATCAGGAAGCTTACCGGCGGGGGACGAGTGTTTACTTAACCGATCGCGTCGTACCCATGCTCCCCCCTCGTTTATCCAATAACCTATGTTCCCTTCACCCTGATGTGGACCGCTTCACCATGAGTTGCGTCATGGAAATGGATGCTCATGGCGATGTTGTTGCTTTTCGCATCGAGCCAGGAGTGATTCGCTCTAATTATCGTTTGACTTACCAAGAAGTGAATGAATTGTTTGCCGAACCCGATGAAGTGCGTGCTGAACATCTCCTAAACGTTCGGCCCATGCTTTTAGAAATGAAGGAGCTTCATGAAGCTTTGACAAAAAAGCGTCGGCAACGCGGTATGATTGATTTTGATACCGATGAAGCAAAAATCGAAGTTAATGAAGCCGGACACCCTGTGGATATTCACCTGGTGCATCGCGGCATTGGTGAGCGGATGATTGAATCTTTCATGCTAGCTGCCAATGAAACGGTCGCTAAGTACTTTGAAGAGCAAAAGAAGGCTTTTATTTACCGGGTGCATGAAGAGCCAGATGAAGAGAAAATTCAAGCCTTTCTGACCTATATCACGGCTATGGGGCTAACAGGTTATGGCACGAGTGAGCACATTTCCCCTAAGGCCCTGCAGCATATTCTAGAGCAAGCGGAGGCTGAACCTTTTGCGCCGGTCGTTAAAATGATGCTCTTGCGTTCGATGCAACAAGCCCATTATGATATTACTCCTTTAGGACACTTTGGCTTAGCCAGTCGGCATTATACGCATTTTACATCGCCGATTCGCCGCTATCCGGACTTAATTGTGCATCGCTTAATCCGCCATTATCAATTCCATGGTCAAGCCCAAGAAACTTTGGCTGACCTACCCGAAATTGCGGATCACTCTTCTAAAATGGAAAGAAGAAGTGTGGAAGCCGAGCGCGAAGTGGATAGCTTGAAGAAGACCGAATTTATGCAAGATAAGGTAGGAGAAGAATTTACCGGCATCATTAGTTCCGTCACCAGCTTTGGTCTTTTTGTGGAACTGCCTAATACCATCGAAGGCCTAATCTCTCTAACACATTTGGATGATTACTATAATTTTATTGAAGACCACCTGATTTTAGTGGGCCAGCAAACGGGGCAAGTCTTTAGAATTGGGGATGAGGTGCGGGTGAAATGCGTGCGTGCCGATGTCTCTACGCGGGAAATCGATTTTGAATTGCTTGAAGTAACGAAAACCCAAAGCGGGGATACCCCAGCCCAAAAGCCCAAAAAATCCACAAAGAAGAAAAAACATCAGCAGAAAAAAAGAAGTAAAAAAAGAAAGGGTAAAAGGAAGCCTAAAAAACAACCTTCCTTTCAGATAAAGAAAAATAGAAGAGGACGAAATGGCAAGAAAAAATAAAAAAAGCAATGTTGTTGCTAGAAATCGTAAAGCTAATCATGATTACTACATTAAGGATACCATTGAATGTGGTATTGTTTTAACCGGGACCGAAATCAAATCGGTACGCCAAGGGCGAGTGAGCTTAAAAGAAGCCTTCGCCCGTATCGATCCCCAAGGGGAAGTTTGGCTCTATCAAAGTAATATTCCCGTTTACAAAGAAGGGAATCGCTACAATCATGAACCTGATCGCCCACGTAAATTGCTTCTCAAACGCCGAGAGATTGCTCGCCTCATCAAAGCGACCCAGCGTGAAGGTTATACCTTAGTGGCTTTGAAGATGTATATTAAAAAAGGCTTTGCAAAACTACTTTTAGCAGTAGCCCAAGGGAAGAAATTACATGATAAACGACAAACCCTAAAAGAACGGGACATGAAACGCGATATTCAACGTGCCTTGAAGAATCGTAGCTAGGAAGCGTTTTAAGTAAAATATAAGCGGGAGGGGCTTGCTTGACATACTGGTAAGCGCTATAATACATTTGTTGGACAATACTGCCCATGAAACAGAGGAGTGAATGTTTAGATGCCTAATAAATCGATCAATCAACGGTATCTGGAATTATTGGCCCAGCATTTTCCCAATGCTGCTGCCGCCACCACAGAAATTATCAATTTAGAAGCTATTATGGAGTTACCAAAAGGCACTGAGCACTTTATGAGTGACTTGCATGGTGAATTCGATGCTTTCAACCATGTGCTTCGAAATGGTTCTGGTAACATTAAGGAAAAAATTGGTGAAGTTTTTGGGGACACCATTTCTGACAGTGAACGTAATGAGTTAGCGACTATTATTTATTATCCAAAGAAGAAACTCAAACAAGTGCTCAAAACGATGGCCAGCGAAGAAGAGACGCAGGCATTCTTTACAGAAATCATTGGCCAATTAGTTAAATTAGCTCAATTTGTGGTCTCAAAATATACGCGTTCGAAGGCACGTAAGGCCATGGCTCCTGATATGGCTTATATTATGGATGAACTTATTTTTAAAGACGCTATTGTCACCAACAAAGAATATTACTATCAAAATATTATCCAAAATATTATTTTGCTGGAAGAGGCGGACCGTTTAGTCATCCGCTTGTCGGAACTTATTCGCACCCTCGTGGTGGATCACTTACATATTGTGGGAGATATATTTGACCGTGGCGATAGTCCGGATAAAATTATTGAATTATTGATGACCAAGCCCTCGCTAGATATTCAATGGGGAAACCATGATGTGATTTGGATGGGTGCAGCTTGTGGTTCACGTGTTTTGATTGCCAATGTCATTCGAATTTGCGCACGCTATGATAACCTTAATATTATAGAAGATTCTTATGGGATTTCCCTCCGGCAGTTATTGACTTATGTTGACCAGACCTATCCTGATGCAGGCACCGAATGCTTTACGCCGAAACTTTCTGGCGATGAGAAACACTTTGACTATGAAATTCGCCAAATTGCCAAAATGCAGCAGGCAATGGCTATTATTCAGTTCAAGCTTGAGCATCGTATTATTTCCCGCCATCCGGAATTTGGCTGTGAGGATCGTTTACTCCTTGATAAAATTGATATCGAAAAGGGAACGGTCCGCGTCGGTAATACGGACTATCCATTATTAAATACCACATTCCCGACGGTAGATTGGTCTGATCCTTACCGCTTAACGGAAGGCGAAGAATTTATTATGGAGCGGCTGCAGGAAGCATTCCTGAACTGTGATAAATTACATCGTCATATTGCCTTCTTATTGAACCGGGGCTCTATGTACACGATCTACAATGATAATCTTCTCTTCCATGGCTGCTTGCCTCTTAATGATGATGGCAGCATGATGTCCCTTAATCTCGAGGGACGAGAAGTGAGTGGCGTCGAACTTTTCGATGAGATGGATACGCGAATTCGTTTGATGTACAAGTATCGGAATCTACCGCCCGCTGAAAATCCTTACTTAGATTATTGCTGGTATCTCTGGCAAGGGAAGGCTTCTGTATTATTCGGTAAGGAAAAAATGGCTACCTTTGAACGCTATTATATTGCCGATAAGAAAACCCACGAAGAACCTAAAAACGCCTACTATCGCCTGCGTGAAGAGGAGTCGTGTGCCATTCAGATCCTAGAGGCCTTCGGTGTGCCAACCGAGCGCGGCCATATTATTAACGGGCACACACCGGTCAAAGAACCTAAAGGCGAAAATCCGATCAAAGCTAATAGTAAAATTCTGGTGATTGATGGTGGCTTCTCGAAAGCCTATCAACCTACGACAGGCTTAGCCGGCTATACCTTACTTTTTAACTCCTTTGGTATGCAATTGGTTTGCCACCAGCCCTTCAAAGGGGTAACGGATGTCTTGGAAAATGGGACGGACATTGTTTCTACTCGCCGTATTGTGGATAAGGAATTAGAACGTATGACTGTCCGGCAAACTGATGTGGGTAAAAAATTAACCGAACAAGTCCTTGATCTAAAGGATTTACTCCAAGCCTATCGCTCAGGCAGTATTTTGGAAAAAGAATAAATATCAGCATGATTGACGAAGGCCGGACGAAAGTTCGGCCTTTAGCTTTGCTGCATGAAATAATGCTGAACTTAGTGTAAAATTATGCTCGGTAAGACTTGAAAAATAAAAAAAGGACATCTATCTTTAAGTTGATCAAAAAAAAGAAAGAAGATGTCCTCATGAATGATATTATCACAGATATTCTAAAAAAGACGGAAAATTGCTCATCTTTAGGTGACTTTGAAGATCTTGTTTATCCGATATTAAGCAATTTTTGCTGTGAATGTCTTGCAGCGGTTTTCACTCAACTTGATCAGCAATTAATTCAAAGATACCAAGCCGAAGGCTGGAAAATTGCTCGCTATGAACCACGCACACTATGTTTTATGTTTGGTGCCGTCACTTTTAGACGCTGTCGGATGAAAAAAGAAGGTCACTCTAGCTTTCTTCCCCTAGATTTGTGTTTAGGACTAGAAGCAAGAAGTCATCTTTCTTCTCAGGTCAAAGAAAAAATTGCCCAGCTTTGTACGAAGCAAACTTTTCGTGCGACTGCAGAAGCCTTCAATGCTTTAATGCCTTTTAGTATTTCGCATCAGACCGCACATCATATTGTTCAAGAAATTGGGCAAAAAATTTTAAGCTTTGAGAATAAAAAAGCAGAAGAGAAGGAACTGGCTTACTCTCAAAAACGATCCGTTCCTTTTCTGTACATTGAAGGGGATGGGGTTTTAATCACTAAGAAGAAGAAAAAAGGGAAAAGGACAAAACATCTTCAACTACACCGTGTGACTCTCTATGAAGGCGTCGATCGATCCACTTCGCGGCATCAACTTATTCAAGCTCATTATTTTTCTTCTGTTCAATCTAGTGCAGCCCTTCGAGAAAAAGTTAGCCGATTTCTTAACTCCTACTATGATTTACATCAAACGATTGTGATTTCTAATTCGGATGGTGGCAGTGGTTATACGGAGGAAGATTTTAACGAGATGATTGGGGTATGCCTTCGGCATGAACATTTCTGCGATAAATTTCATGTCATTCAAAAAATCAGAACGCGCCTATTTTTTGATCATAAAATACGTCAATTGGTCATTAAAAAAGTGAAGGCTTATGATTTCGAAGGAGTTCAAGTTACTTTGGAGACCTGTGAAAGTCGCTGGCACCATCATCAGGAGTTTTTGGCTGAAATTGAAGCTCTAAGAGCTTATCTTCAAAGGAATTGGTTACTCATTAAACCAGCAGAGCAGCGAGGCTTACCAAACCATTTTTCCGGTGGCGTTTGTGAAGCAGGCCATCGGCTTTATACTTATCGCATGAAAAAGCAAGGACGAAATTGGACCCGTCAAGGCGCAGCAGCAATGGCTGCCATTATCACCGCTCAATCTAATCATTGTTTTGAAGAAGCTGTTCGATCAGATATTGAAGCTAATACAAGCCCATTTATACCCGAATATCCAGGGATTGTTAGGGCAATACTATGTCACAGGCCGCAACAAAGTTCTTGTGGTGCCCATCAGGGCACGATTCCAAGTGAAGTGTCAAGCAGTATGGTCGGGAAATTATACCATACATTTTGTTAGCTGCTTCGCCAAAAGACACGGAGTGCGTGCTAAAGACCTGCGTTAGCAGTGTTAGCAGGCCGTCCGTATATCTGGCTCTCGGAGTGCCGATAGGGTGAGCGTAGCGAGGCCTATCCAACGACATAGAGCCAGAATAGGACGGTCAGGCGTAAGCTTCTATGAAGCGTAAGCCGGTGCCACTGCTTTTCAACGCAGCGTCCTTTAGCACAAAAACGAAGTGACTTTTGAATAATTAGATACGAGATAGAGTTCTTTATGATTGACCGAGCATTGCTTGACACTAACAATGCTGAAATATGACTTGTCGGACCAGCAATTCTGTGCTACACTATAGAAGTAGACATTTTGCGGGTGTAGTTTAGTGGTAAAACAGTAGCTTCCCAAGCTATCGTCGCGAGTTCGATTCTCGTCACCCGCTTATCAATGAGGACCGTTCCGTAATGGATCGGTCTTTTTTTAAGGGTGATAGGGATGACGATTTATGCCGTTCGAGAAGGCCGCAAGCCCGGTTTATATTCCACTTGGCCAGAGTGTGAAGCCCAAGTGAAAGGTTTTTCTGGTGCTGAATATAAAAAGTTCACTTCAAAAGCCCAAGCAGAAGCCTATTTAGCTCAATCACTGGGAGCAAATGCTGAAACTCGGGATCTAGCAATTTATATTGATGGTAGTTATAATAAAGACACCGGCCATTACGGCTATGGGGGTCTGATTTTGAAACCGGATGGGCAAAAAGAAACTTTTTTTGGCCAGGGCAGTACAGATGTGAGGAAAATGCGTAATGTAGCGGGTGAATTGGCCGCTGCCATGCGGGCAGTCGCTTATGCTAAGAAGGAAGGCTATGCCGTCTTTAATTTGTACTATGATTATGAGGGAATTGAAAAGTGGGTAACTGGGGAGTGGCGCGCTAAGAATCAATGGACCCAGCAATATCAAGCTTTCATGCAGAGTCATTTGCCCGTCCTTAAAATTAATTTCATCAAAGTAAAAGCGCACTCCAATCATCGTTATAATGACGAAGCTGACCAGCTGGCAAAAAGAGGGGCAGGTATAGAAGTTTAAATGTTTATCTATTACTTTATTATTGCGGTCATTATTTTTTTGGATCAATTAATCAAAGGCTTGACGACCGAATTCCTAGCTTTAGGCGAGCAATGGACCCTCTTACCTCATATTTTTTCCCTCCAGTATATACAAAATGACGGCGCGGCTTGGGGAATTCTTTCAGGTAAAATGGGCGTCTTTTTTGTGATCACGGCTCTCGTCTTAGCCTTTCTTCTCTACACCTTGCATAAAGAAGGCAAAGCAGAACCTGTCTTGGCTTTAGGTATCAGCTTGATGACTGGAGGAGCTGTCGGAAATTTTATCGATCGCTTGCGTCTCCATTATGTGATTGATATGTTCCGCTTCGATTTTATCAATTTTCCCGTTTTTAACTTTGCTGATGCTTGCTTAACCATTGGGGTGCTCATTCTTATGATAAGCATGCTTTATGCTGAATTCAGGGAGAAAAGAAATGGCTAAAGCAAACTATCAAATTACCCAAGCTGAAGCAGGCCAGCGCTTGGATGCCTTTTTGGCCAAGGAGGCAAAGGCATTGAGCCGTGCGCAAATTAAAAAAGCTATTTTAGAGCATAAAGTTTACGTTAATGAAAACAAGAGTGTTAAGCCCAGTTATCGATTGCAGGTCCAAGACCAAATTCAATGGCAGCCAGAAGACCTGTTTACTCTGGACAAAAAAGCCGTTGTTTTAAAGCCACGAAAGCTGCCCTTAACGATCCTTTATGAAGATCAGGATTTAATAGTTGTCAATAAACCCCAGGGGATGCTGGTCCATCCTACTCTCCAAGGGGAAACCGATACCCTCGTGAATGCTTTATTAGCGCATGTTGAGGAAGAAGGTAGCCAATTGGCCCCTGGTTCTGCTCATTTTAGGCCAGGTATTGTGCACCGCCTGGATAAGGATACGAGCGGCTTATTGCTAGTGGCTAAAACCCAGCCTAGCTACGAAGCCCTAACCAAGATGCTCCAGCAGCAAGCCGTGCATCGCTATTATTGGGCCTTAGTTTACGGTGAAGTAGGGCGGGAGCGAGGGATATTAAAGGGTAAAATTAAGCGCCAACCGGTTAATCGCTTGGCCTATGAGGTCAATGCTCACGGTCGCTTTGCTGAGACTCACTTTGAACGGCTCCGACAATATACTGGTTATTCCTTGTTGAAATTAAAATTGCTGACGGGGCGGACCCATCAGATTCGGGTTCACTTGCGTGCTATGGGCCATCCGGTGGTGGATGATCCCCTCTATGCCAGTGACCACAAGCAGGAATTTTTCTATTCTGCTGGGCAGTTATTGCATGCACGCGAACTCGCTTTTAGACATCCGAAAACGAAGGAAGCCCTTCATTTTACGAGTGCTCTCCCGGCTCGTTTTGAGATCGTATTAGAGCAATTAGAAGTCGGCCGCTAAGTTTCCCTGAGCATTTTTTGCACCTGGTCAATCGTTTTTTGGCGAGCTAAAATGCCCTCTGGCGTGGGGAGCAAGGCATAATCATGAGGACCCTTCGGTGCCTTGGTAAAGCTCGCAAGTTTTTGGGCTGCTGCCAACTTTTTAGCGTATTGGCAAACGTCAGGGAATAGGAGATCATGAGTTCCGACAAAGAGATCAACGGGTGGCAAAAGCTCAGGGTCTGCAAATAAAGGACTCACCCGCGGGTCATCCGCTTGGCCGCTGCCCAGCCATAATTCGCCTGCCAAGCGCATACTATGTAAGTTAAGCAGGACATCTTGCTCTGCTTCTTTTTCCTGCTGGAGGTGGCGGTTTTTCAGATCTAACCAAGGAGAGTAAATTTCTAGCCGATGGGGACTCGGCAGTTTTTCTGCTCGGGCGGCATAGCATAACCCCAGTGCTAGAGTGGCTCCCGCTGAGTCTCCCATGAAAACGAATTTCCGCTTACCTACTTCAGTGAGATATTTTTCATAGAGGGCGAGTAGTTTCTGGTAGGCTTCTTCAAATTGATAGTCTGGCGCTTTGGGGTAGATGGGGAAGACAAAATGACAATTTTTCTTTAAAGCTTCGGTGAGCTCGTTTAATAGCAGAAAATGAGGCAGCTTGGGTTGAAGAATGTAGCCGCCCCCATGCAGGTAAATAATAATGCATTGCGCTTCTTCCTTAAGAGCTCCCCAGGAATAGTAGGTCAGGGAGCCTAAAGTGTTTTTTTCAACGGGACAAAGCATATAAACCTGGGTCATATCATAAGTCATCGGCCGCATAGAAAAAGCCAATTTGATCTTTTCCTTGGTCAAATGCTTTTGGATATTCTGCGTGGGAGAAAGTCGCACCACTTCTTCCAGAAACTGACTGGCTAAAGAAGCGGACTGGGGTGCTTTATCCATTATTTTTTGACTCCAGTCCTGGATAAGTTTAGAGTTTAATAGCATTTACCTCACCTGTGATCATTAAGTATTCTGTTTATTATATCATGAATATTCCTTGTCAATAGCTGCCTTTACCCCTTTGCTTTAAAAAATCAATATAATTTTGTATACTCAAGGTGTTTAAGGAGGGACGCGATGAATCAGCCCATTGGATTTTTAGATTCTGGTGTCGGAGGACTTACAGTGGTTAAGGAAATGCAGAAGCAATTGCCTAAAGAAAGCTTTATTTACATTGGTGATAATGCGCGCTGCCCTTATGGCCCTAGATCGAGCGAAGAAATTGCTCGCTTCACTATGCAATTGGTGGGGTTTCTTCTTAAGAAAAATATCAAACTTCTGGTGATTGCCTGTAACACGGCCACTGCGGTTTGCTTTGAACATTTACAAGCCGAGTTAGATATTCCAGTGGTCGGGATGATTGACCCAGGGGCTCGCGGAGCGATGCGCATGACGACAAAGCAAGGCGTTGGAATTATCGGAACCGAAGCAACCATTGTTTCAAAACAATATCAAAATGCCTTAACGCAAAAAAATCCCCAATTAAGGATTCATTCCCTAGCGTGTCCCAGTTTTGTCAACTTAGTAGAAAGTGGCGAAATAAAAAGTGCTGTGGCTAAAAAAACAGTGGCCAAGACCTTACTGCCATTGAAGAGCAGGCAATTAGATACCTTAATTTTAGGCTGTACGCATTTCCCCCTGTTGAGTGATTTGATTCAAAAATATATGGGTGAAGAGGTCGCCTTAGTGAACCCCGGCCAGGAGGCTATCGGGGAAGTTTCCTTTTACCTTGATCGTTTAAAATTGAACGACACAGGTTCTAAGAAGCCTTCTGCTCAATTTTATACCACCGGTTCTGTCAAATTATTTAATTACATCGCCTACGAGTGGCTCGGTGAACAGATTAGCGCAAACTATATCACCTTAGAAGCTTTGGAGGAAAAATAAATGCCTAAAATTACAATTGCTACGCATAATGAGGGAAAAGCGAAGGAATTTGCGGCGCTTTTCAAACCCTTTGGCTATGAGATAGAAACGCTAAGTGCCTACCCCGAATTGGGGGAAATTGAAGAAACTGGCCAAAGTTTTTTTGAAAATGCGCTGCTTAAAGCCCAAACAGTAGCAAAACAATTAGCCTGCTTTACAGTAGCTGATGATTCTGGCCTTGAGGTTGAAGCCTTAAATGGTGCTCCGGGAATCTATTCGGCTCGTTATGCTGGCCTTGATCATGATGATGAAAAGAACCGGGAAAAGTTACTGTTGGAACTCGCTGGGGTACCCGCTGAAAAACGTCAAGCCCGCTTTCGCTGCTGCCTAGTCGTTGTTAATCCTGCTGGCGAATTAATGGGCCAATATGAAGGTACGCTGGCCGGCCGCATTACTGAAGAAGAACGCGGCGATCTTGGCTTTGGCTACGATTCTCTTTTCCTAGTACCCGAAAAGGCTAAAACCTTGGCTGAACTCTCAATGGCAGAAAAAAATGCCCTGAGCCATCGTGGAAAAGCCCTAGAATTATTGGAAGCAGATCTTCAGAAAGGGCGGTTATTTTAATGACCAAATTGCTAGTTGTCAGTGATAGCCATACGGAAGTGAATATTCTCTCCGAGTTGTATCGTCGCTATCAGGCTACTTGTGATTACTTTCTTCACTGTGGGGATTCCCAATTACCGCTTAACCACGGCCTTTGGGAAATTTACCAAACGGTCCAGGGGAATTGCGACTTGGCCGCTTTTCCTAAACGCCGTATTTTGGAATTGCCGGAAGGAAAAATATTTTTAACCCATGGGCATCTCTATCAAGTTAAAATGGGAATGGCTCGCTTACAGGAAGCCGCTCGGGAAGCAGACTGTGACTTGGCTTTATTTGGCCATTCGCATATCGCAACCTATGTCGAAGGAGCTGTGTCGGCTTTAAATCCAGGCAGTATTTCCCAACCGCGCGGTCCAATTTCCCATCCGACTTATGCCATCGTAGACTGGCAGCCGCTGGGAATTGAAGTTCATTTCTATACCAAAAATCACGAATTGCTTGATGAATTAGTGAAATAAAAACAACAGCGGTTTTTGATATGCTCCCCCTAAAGTAGACACTTAAAAAAGTAAAACTACTTAGGGGGAATTTTTATGCGTTCAAATTGTAAACACTCGGTTGAGGAGCTCGAACGATATATTGATAAGTACCTTAAAAAAGGGATAAGCTATCAAAAATTGTGTCAGTATCATGGTTTAAGATTGTCTCATTCTGTTTTTTATGACAAGGTCTTAAAATATCAAATCCATGGTCGCCAAGGCATCCAATCCCATGTCAAGAATAATAACTATAGTAAGGACTTTAAACTGGCTGTTGTGAATGAGCACCTTGTTGAAGGCGTTCCAATTAAACAATTAGCTCGAAGATATAATATCCCATCACATTCCACTGTTAGAAATTGGTTGATGAAGTATACTAGAGGGGAAGCAGTCAAAAGTTATTCTCCTAACCCCGAGGTGTATACGATGAAAAGCAGAAAAACGACTCATGCAGAAAAAATTAAAATTGTTAAAGACTGTCTGGCCAACGGCCTATCTTATAAAGAAACAGCTGAGAAATATCAAGTCTCCTACCATAATGTTTACTCCTGGGTCCAAAAATATCAACAACATGGGCCAGACGGCTTGTTTGATGGCCGAGGTCGTGGAAAACCTGCGGCGATCCAAACAGAAACTGAAAAAATACGCGCAAAATATGCAGCCTTGAAAGCTCGCAATGAATACTTAGAAACAGAGAATGCAGCCTTAAAAAAGTTAAAAGAAGTGGAAAGAGAGTTGATGTTACGCGAACACAGTATGAAGCAGATTTTCAAACGGTCCAAAAACTCCAGCAAGAAGGATACCGAGTAACTCACTTATGTGAGGCTCTAGGCCTTAGTCGTTCAAGCTACTATAAATGGCGAAACCGAAAGCCAACAGCTTCTGAAAAGCGTCTGAGGCAACTGATCAAATGGATTATTTCTGTTTATAAAGAACATCAGGGGGTTTATGGCTATCGTCGCATTACGATCTATTTAAATCATTTTCTTAACGCCAAAGTCAATCACAAATGCGTGCAACGCTTGATGCAACTGTTAGACTTAAAAGCGGTGATCCGTCGTAAACGTTACCGTTATAAGCCACATCTTCCCTCCCATGAGGCCGAAAATATTTTGAATAGAGAATTTCAAAAGGAATATCCGCCCATGGAAGTCTTATTAACAGATGTTACCGAGTTTAAATATGGCTTTGGCGCAAAAGCTTACCTCAGTGCGATTCTCGACTATGGGGCTAAGAAAATTGTGGCATTCCAACTTTCTAAGCATAATAATAACGAATTAGTCCGGCAGACCATCGGTCAAATTAAGGCTCGTATGAAACCCAAGCAAACTCTTATTCATAGTGATCGTGGCTTTCAATATACCTCACACTTCTTCAAAAATTTTGTGGACAAGCATCAGGTGATTCAGAGTATGTCGAGAGCTGGAAAATGTATTGACAATGGCCCTATGGAAGCCTTCTTTGGGACTATTAAGGAAGAAATGTATCGCTTAAAGGCTTATCAAACCTTTGAGGAGTTAGCGTCTGATATTAACCAATATATTGACTTCTACAATACCAAGCGCGTCACACTGCGAATGGGCTTAAGGATCCCATCAAAAAACCATGTATGATAAAATATCATACATGGCAAAAACAAATATTTTATTTATTTACCTGTCTACTTGACAGGGGTCAGTTCATTTTCGTCGCTGTTGTTTTTTGTATCTCTAATTATCTTTATCGCCTTGGTAAGCAGAAATTCGTGCTTCCAATAAGTTTTCCAAGAATTTTTGATTCCCTGGAATGGGGATATTGTCTGCTTTTAAGGCGTCAATAATTTCACGGTAGTAAGTCGCCTGGGCCGGGATCATATCATCAAGCATCGCAAAGAGACGTACGCGGTAAATCAATTGACCAGCGGAGTTTTTATAGACGCCTAGGTTATTAGGCTCTTGGGCGAGTAGCTCGTGAGGGGCCAAGGCTTTTAAACGCCGATCGACACAGGTAAGCATTTTTTCCGTGTCTGTATCCGGGTAAATTTGCAGGTCGACATCAATTCGCAGTGGATAGCGAGAAAGGTTAGAAACATCGGTGATGTTGCGGTTGGAGATAAAATGCATTTGCCCTTCCCAATCCTTAATCACTGTTGTCCGCATGCCCAACGCATGAATTTCACCCTCATAGCCATTAATGATAACAGCATCTTTCACATCAAATTGGTGTTCCATAAGAATGAAAAAGCCATTCACGATATCGTTAACTAAGCCCTGCGCGCCAATCCCGATGGCCACACTCGCTACCCCAGCACCAGCCATCAGCGTAGCAACAGGAATACCTAAAAGAGCAAGAATGGAATAAATGAGCACAAAATAATAGGTATATTGAATGATATTGAGGACCAGTTTTTTTAGCGTGAGCTGCCGTTGAGCTTGCTCTTCTCTTTGCGCCATACGATCGTAATAATAAGCTACACTCTTGTAGATAATTCGATAAATAATGGTGAGCAGAAGGGTGGTTAAGATTAATTTAAGGCCGACGCTCACTAGCTTTTCGAGAAGCATTTCGTAATTTATCGATTGAAAATAGTGTACAAAAAGTTGCCGTAATTTAGCCATGAAATCATCTCCTTTACTTTAATAGTTATTGTAGACTATTTGGCTGAGCTTTTAAAACATTTCCTTAATTATATCCTTTGAAATTGAGTTGGAAGCGTGCTATTATTATGGTTAGTTACTTAAAAAGTTTATTTTTAAAAAAAAGAGGTGATGCACAAAATGACTTGGGGAGGGGCAGCAGCGATTATTGCTGCCATTGCTTTTCTAATTTTAGTAATTTTTATTGTCCTGTTTATCAGGAGTCTGACAAAAACCATTGATAGTGTCACAGAAACGGTTGACGAAGTCACCAAGACCTTAGCGATCCTAAAGAAAGACGTGGACGGCTTGTCCTTAGAAGCGCAAGGGCTACTCAATAAGAGCAATACCTTATTGGATGATGTCAATTACAAAGTGGCAAAAATTGATCCACTCTTCACAGCGGTTGGTGATGTGGGACTCTCACTATCAGAAGTTAATGGCGCGACACGTGATTTGGTATTAAATATTACCAATTCTGCCAATGACTCGGTAGAAAAAGTGAAAACAAAAGTTCAGTCGCCCAGCTATGAACCTATTTCGGATCAGATGACTGCTGATAAGATGAAAGGCTTGAGCCGACTTGGTGAAACAGCCAGGCGCCTAAAAGACAATCATAAAATTAAAAAAGCGCGTGAAGAATCTGAAGTAAAAACATTTTAGAAAGGGAGTATAATCATGGGTAAAGATAATAGTAATGTAGGAGCATTTTTACTAGGAGCCATTATTGGTGGGGGAGCAGCGGCAGTGACGGCCTTGCTCTTTGCTCCAAAATCAGGTGACGAATTACGCAAGGATTTAAACAAACAAGCCCAATTAGCTCGTGACGCCGCCTTAGATTACCGCGATATTGCCTACCAAAAAGGCAGTGCGATTTATGATACGGCTGTTGAAACTGCTGAAGATATTCGTATTAATCTTAAGGAAAGTGCCGACACCATTAAAGATCAATTGGAAAAAACAGGTGAAGATATTAACGATAACTACCACGAAGCGAAGGACAAAATTGCCAAAGCTTACGATGAAACCAGTGAAGAAGTAAAGGATTCCGCTAAAGAAGCGGGCAAAGAGGCTAAAAAAGCAGGCAAAGAAGCCAAAAAAGAACTTAAAGAAGGCAAAAAAGAAGCTGAAGCCAAAACGGAAGAAGTTAAGGATAAAGCTAAGAAAAATGCCAAAAAATAATGGTAGACTTTGCATGTTCTCTTTAAAAGTACCCAAGCGGGTACTTTTATTTTTGAAAGCCTTTATGTCATAATAGTAAAAGAGTCGCTCATCGTTTATTATTAATGTTTTAGCTGGTAAACGCTTGCAGTTTGGCTGAAAATTTGTTATATTTAAAGCTATAGAATTCAGCATTTGAACGTATCATTCTAAGTACTAGGGAAAGCTTAAATTGCTTCCGCTCTAGAGCTTTGTCAAGGAGGATATTATGAAAAAACAATCCGTCACGATTTATGATGTTGCCAGAGAGGCTGATGTTTCCATGGCAACCGTTTCGCGGGTAGTGAATGGTAATGTCAACGTGAAACCATCTACGCGGGAAAAAGTATTAAAAGTTATTGAAGAACTTGACTACAGGCCTAATGCCGTTGCGCGTGGCTTGGCCAGCAAGAAAACCACGACCGTCGGGGTTATCATTCCAGATATTACGAATCAATACTTCAGTTCTTTTGCACTGGGTATTGATGATGTGGCCACGATGTACAAGTACAATATTATTATGGGGAATGCGGACCATGGTCGCGAAGAAAAAGTGATTAATGATATCCTCTCACGGCAAGTTGATGGGGTTGTTTATTTAGGGCATGCCCTGACCAATAGTGCCCGTCGCGAATTTGACCGCAGTCGCACGCCGGTGGTCTTAGCAGGGGTTAAGGACCCAGAAGGTAAATTGCCATCGGTCCATATTAACTATGAGGAAGCGGTCAGTGAAGTTGTGGATCAGCTAGCGGATTCCGGCTACCAGCATATTGCTTACGTTTCTTCTAAGGAATATCAAGAGAAAAACCAACCTGGGCGCTTCTCCGGCTACCTGAAAGGCCTGCAAAATCATGGCATGACTTTGACGGAGGATCTCGTGTTCACCGCTAAGAATTCTCGCTACAAAGCGGGCAAGGAAATTGCTGAGCAGTTATTGAACTCTAAGGCCGATGCTTGCGTTGTTATTGGGGATGAATTAGCAACCAGTATTGTCAATCACCTGCAAGCCCAAGGCATTAAAATCCCAGATGATTTTGGTTTAGTATCATCTAACAATTCGATTTTAACAGAGATTGTTCATCCACAACTGTCCAGTATTGCTCCTCCTTTATATGATATTGGAGCGGTGGCAATGCGCTTATTGACGAAACTGATGGGCGAAGAGATTGAAGATGAAGATGATCTGACGATTGATAATGTTCTTCCTTATAAGATTGTCTATCGCGATTCCACGCGGTAAAGAACTGAAAGCAAGCCGCAAAGGGTCCAATGATCTGGGCCCTTTTTCCATATTCTGCCATTCTAAGGCTAGTGTGGTATAGGGGACAATTGTTTGCTTATCATTTGAGCTTTTGATAAAATTTTTGTATTGTAAATATTCAAATTAAAGGGAGGCCCATAAATATGGCTGGACATAATAAATGGAGTAAAGTAAAAAATATTAAAGGTGTGGAAGACGCCAAACGGGCAAAAATTTTCCAAAAATTATCGCGGGAAATTTACATGGCTGTTAAATCAGGCGGCGAAGATCCTGATGCTAACCCTGCTTTGCGGATGGCGATGGATAAAGCTAAAAGTGCCAATATGCCTAAAAGTAATGTGGAACGGGCTATTGACAAGGGCATGAATAAAACGGACGGCGAAAACTATGATGAAGTGACCTATGAAGGTTATGGCCCAGACGGTATTGCCATTCTCGTTGATACTTTAACCGATAATACGAATCGAACCTTGACCAATATTCGTACAATTTTCAATAAAAATGGCGGGACCCTAGGTGAAAGTGGCTCCGTAGCATTCCTTTTTGACCGCAAGGGCTACATGGCTATTCAACGTGAGGGCCTTGATATGAGTGAGGATGATATGTTGATGGCCGTCCTTGAGGCTGGTGGCGAAGATTTGAAAACATCAGATGAAGTTTTTGAAATTTATACAGCTGCTGAAGATTTTGGCAATGTTCGTGATGAGCTTGAAAAGCAAGGCTTCAAGTTGGAGTCAGCAGAATTAACCCGCGTGCCTAAAACTTACTTACCCTTACCTGAAGAAGATAAGGACACAATAATGGAATTAATTGACAAATTAGAAGACGATGATGATGTTCAAGATGTCTTCTGCAATACCATTTTACCTGAAGAATAGGAGGAATTTTTAATGGCAACAGGATATTGGATTTTAATTGTAATTATTGCTTTTGTGCTTGGTGGTTTATTGGGCCTTTACTTGGCCAGAAAGACGATGGACGATTACTTCGCTAAAAACTCTCCTATTAATGAAGATATGATTCGTCAAATGCTAGGCTCGATGGGACAAAAACCATCCGAAAAGCGTGTTCGTCAAATTACGAAGCAAATGAAAGGAAGTCACAAGAAAAAATAAGAGCTAACTGTTCATATGGGGGGAGCCTATGTTTCAAATTTTTAAAAAGTTAGGTTGGTTTTTCAAATTACGTTGGAAAACTTACCTCATTGGTGTCTTGGCGTTGGGGATCACCGCTGCACTTTCCAGTATTACGCCTTTAATCTTAGGACGTGTGATTGACCAAATGGCGCAAAAAACCATCACGGGGGCAGGACTGATTCAGCAAGTTTTACTGCTGCTGGCTTGTACCCTGATTATGTATGGCTTGCGTTATGTTTGGCGAATTTCTATTTTCGGGAATTCAACTCTGCTCGAGTCCATTATGAGAAATCGTCTTTTTGCACATTTCACCCGCATGGATAGCCAGTTTTTCCACCGCTATCGTACGGGAGACTTAATGGCCCATGCGACGAATGACCTGGCGGCTTTGCGCTTCGTCGCTGGTGGCGGCATTTTGACCTTGGCTGATTCGACTTTTCAGGGTGGGATCACCTTGTGCAGCATGCTATTTTTGATTGATTGGAAATTGACCCTATACACCATTCTACCCTTTCCTTTGCTGGTGATCGCCGCTCGCTATCTGGGCTCTATTATCAATCGACGTTTTCGCTTAAGTTTACAGGCCTTCTCACAGATGAATGACCAAGTGAATGAGAGTGTGGCAGGAATTAAAGTAATTAAAACTTTTGGTGAGGAAGCTGATGACCATGAAGATTTCATGGTTAACACAACCAATGTGGTGGACCAGAATCGAAAAGTGCACCAAGTTGATGCAGCTTACCGGCCGGTTATCGATGGGATTACTGGCTTAACTTATGTTTTAACCTTATTTTTCGGGACCATGTTTATCTACCAGGGTCGCATCACGGTAGGACAGTTAGTTTCCTATTTTAGTTACCTATCAATGATGGCTTGGCCTTTGCTGGCGGTAGGTCGCTTGGTTAATACGATGGAGCGCGGCAATGCTTCTTGGGACCGGATTGCTGAATTGCTTTCTGAAACTTCACATATTATTGAAGCAGATGAACCCATTAGCCAAACACCAGCCGGAGATATCAGCTTTTCTATTGCTGAATTTGCTTATCCCGATGCGCCCGATCATCCTGAATTAGAAAATGTTCATTTCCATTTACCTGCCGGACGAACTTTAGGGCTGGTAGGGAAAACTGGGGCAGGGAAATCAACAATTTTCAAACTACTAAATAGAGAATATGATAATTACCAAGGGAGCATTCAATATGGAAGCCAGGATATTAAGGCCTTTAGCTTAGATGCTTTGGCCAATAGTATCGGCTATGTTCCCCAAGAAAATTTCCTCTTCTCAGCAACTGTTCGCGATAATATTCGCTTTGGTGCCCCGGACTTATCTGATGAGGAAGTCATTAAATACGCTAAATTAGCTGATGTCCATGAGGATATCTTAAACTTCTCAGAAGGTTATGATACGCGAGTGGGAGAGAAGGGGGTTTCCTTATCCGGTGGCCAAAAGCAGCGTTTAGCGATTGCCCGGGCTTTGGCGACTGAACCTGAATATTTAATTTTAGATGACTCTTTGTCGGCCGTTGATGCCAGCACGGAGGCCCAAATTCTTAAAAATCTCACCGCTGCCCGCCAGGACAAAACCACCCTAATTGCCACCCATCGGATGAGTGCGATAATGAATGCTAATGAGATCTTAGTCTTAGAAGATGGGCATGTAGTAGAGCGCGGCCAGCACGAAGATTTGATGGCGGAACAGGGCTGGTACTACGACATGTATAATGAGCAACAACTTCAAAAGGAAGTCACCGAAAAAGGAGGGGAAGACCATGGAGAACAGAAAAACTAAATTTTCTTTTAGCTTTAAAGAACAGGTGCAAATATTGAAGCATATGTTCAGCTATGCACGAAAATTTTGGCCCTCCTTCCTACTAGCCTTTGTCTGTATGATTTTTGTTGCGATGATTACAGCCTATTTGCCGATTGTTATCCAGCGCTACCTTGACCAAGTCGTGAACGGTGGGGAAGGAAGCTACTCGCAAACTACCCGCGCCGCCTTAACCTACTTAGGACTAGTCATCTTAAAAATGCTTTTCGTCTATATTGAAGATTATTCCTTTAATATGGCTTCCGAACACACGGTTAGTCGCATGCGAAACCGTCTCTACCATAAAGTAGTGAACCTGGGCATGCGGTTTTTCGACCAAGTGCCAACGGGTTCCATTGTCTCCCGGGTGACTAATGATACGGAAACGGTGAAGGAATTTTGGCGAGTATTTTTAAGCTTTTTTGATGGGATCTTTAATGCAGTGTCAATTGCCATTGCCATGTTTAGCTTAAATACAAAAATTGCCACTATTGTAGTCAGTTTTACGCCCGTGATGATTCTTTTAGTGTGGATATACCAACGTTTTAGTACGATCATTTACCAAAAAATGCGTCAAGCGCTCAGTCGCTTGAATGCCAAGCTCAGTGAATCCATCGCCGGCATGGATATTATCCAATTTTTTAATCAAGAAAAACGGATGGCCCAAGAGTTCGATGATGTCAACCAAGCTTATGTGGTGGCGAGAAAAAATATGTTCAAGATGAACGCTTTACTTTTAATGCCCGCCATCAACTTGATTGAAGGGATCGTCCTAGTGATCGTTATTTGGCTTGCTGGCCGCCAGTATCTTAGTGGCTTAGCCGTGGATATTGGGGTCATTTATGCTTTTGCCTCTTACTCTAAAGCCTTTTTCCACCCGATAGGCGGCATGATGGATAGCTTAAGTATTTACCAGGACGGCCTAGTGTCGGGCTGGCGAATTCAAAATATCTTAAATCGTGATGATGATGCGCCCGAAGCCTTGCCCCATGCTAATGGTAGAATTACAGAGGGAGAAATTGCTATCAAAAATCTCTCCTTTGCTTATGATGGTAAAAACGAAATTTTACATGACATCAGCCTAAAAGCAGACGCCGGGCAAACTATTGCTTTTGTGGGGCATACAGGTTCAGGGAAAAGTTCAATCATTAACGTCTTAATGCGCTTCTATCAATTCCAACAAGGCCGAGTGTTAATCGATGGACAACCTATTGAAGAGATTCCGATAAAAGAATTGCGCCGCAATGTGGGCTTGGTTTTGCAGGACAGCTTTATGTTTTACGGTGACATAGCAGGAAATATTCGCCTTCACGGTGATTATTCCGATGAAGACGTGAAAGAAGCGGCTCAATTTGTTAATGCTAATCAGTTTATTGAAGAACTAGATGGCAAGTATCATGCCCGGGTGATTGAAGGTGGGAAAGCCTTCTCCATCGGGCAAAAACAGTTATTAAGCTTTGCCCGTACCATCATTCGGCAACCTAAGATTCTGATTTTAGATGAGGCAACTTCTAATATTGATACCGAAACGGAATTGATTATCCAAGATGGCTTAAAGAAAATGCGTGAAGGGCGGACCACGATCATGATTGCCCACCGCTTATCGACCATTCGGGATGCTGATTGTATCTATGTTTTACGCGATGGAGAAATCGCGGAGGCGGGCAATCATGAAGCGCTTCTTAAGCAAAAAGGCATCTATTATGATATGTATCGCTTGCAAACCTATCAAGAAAATCGAAATAATTAAGAAAGTCGGGTCATTATGTATCGTTTTTTCGTTGTTGTTCTTGCTTTCATCATTCGCATCGTCAATGGCAAACGTTACGAAGGAATTTCGCCTGAATATGATGAAAAGCAGACTTATCTCGTAATTGCCCCTCATCGAAGTATGCTAGACCCAATATTCTTGGCGATGACCCTTTCTCCCCGCCAAATTCATTTTATTGCTAAACAGGAATTGCTTCAGCTTCCAGTCATCGGGTGGTTGATTCGACACGTGGGAGTTATTCCGGTTAATCGGGAGAAGCCCAGTCGAAAAACCATGAAAACAAGTTTAAATTACCTAAAAAATCAAGAACTGGTGGGCATTTTCCCCACAGGTTCACGTTTTTCAGATGAAATGAAGGCAGGCTACCTCATGCTTGCGCAACTCGGTAAGGTTCCCATTCTTCCGGTTGTTTACCAAGGCCCCATTGCCATTAAGGATTTATTCAGTTGGAAAAAAGAAAAGCGAGTCGCTGTTGAAGTTGGCGCGCCGATCAAACTTCCAGACAAACGTCGCTTAACGGCTGAAGATGAAGCAGCTATTACTGAGAAAGTTGAGAGAACCTTTGAAGAGCTAGAAGCGAAAATGTCAGTTTGGCGGCAAGCTGACTAGGGCCTGTTTTTAGAGCATTTAAGCTCTTTAAGCTTAGTGTAAAATTATGCTCGGTAAGACTTGAAAAATAAAAAAAGGACATCTATCTTTAAGTTGATCAAAAAAAAGAAAGAAGGTGTCCTCATGAATGATATTATCACAGATATTCTAAAAAAGACGGAAAATTGCTCATCTTTAGGTGACTTTGAAGATCTTGTTTATCCGATATTAAGCAATTTTTGCTGTGAATGTCTTGCAGCGGTTTTCACTCAACTTGATCAGCAATTAATTCAAAGATACCAAGCCGAAGGCTGGAAAATTGCTCGCTATGAACCACGCACACTATGTTTTATGTTTGGTGCCGTCACTTTTAGACGCTGTCGGATGAAAAAAGAAGGTCACTCTAGCTTTCTTCCCCTAGATTTGTGTTTAGGACTAGAAGCAAGAAGTCATCTTTCTTCTCAGGTCAAAGAAAAAATTGCCCAGCTTTGTACGAAGCAAACTTTTCGTGCGACTGCAGAAGCCTTCAATGCTTTAATGCCTTTTAGTATTTCGCATCAGACCGCACATCATATTGTTCAAGAAATTGGGCAAAAAATTTTAAGCTTTGAGAATAAAAAAGCAGAAGAGAAGGAACTGGCTTACTCTCAAAAACGATCCGTTCCTTTTCTGTACATTGAAGGGGATGGGGCTTTAATCACTAAGAAGAAGAAAAAAGGGAAAAGAACAAAACATCTTCAACTACACCGTGTGACTCTCTATGAAGGCGTCGATCGATCCACTTCGCGGCATCAACTTATTCAAGCTCATTATTTTTCTTCTGTTCAATCTAGTGCAGCCCTTCGAGAAAAAGTTAGCCGATTTCTTAACTCCTACTATGATTTACATCAAACGATTGTGATTTCTAATTCGGATGGTGGCAGTGGTTATACGGAGGAAGATTTTAACGAGATGATTGGGGTATGCCTTCGGCATGAACATTTCTGCGATAAATTTCATGTCATTCAAAAAATCAGAACGCGCCTATTTTTTGATCATAAAATACGTCAATTGGTCATTAAAAAAGTGAAAGCTTATGATTTCTAAGGGGTTCAAGTTACTTTGGAGACCTGTGAAAGTTGCTGGCACCATCAACAGGAGTTTTTGGCTGAAATTGAAGCTCTAAGAGCTTATCTTGAGCGGAATTGGCTACTCATTAAACCAGCAGAGCAGCGAGGCTTACCGAACCATTTTTCCGGTGGCGTTTGCGAAGCAGGCCATCGGCTTTATACTTATCGTATGAAAAAGCAAGGACGAAATTGGACCCATCAAGGCGCAGCAGCGATGGCTGCTATGATCACCGCCTAATCTAATCATTGTTTTGAAGAAGCTGTTCGATCAGATATTGAAGCTAATACAAGCCCATTTATACCCGAATATCCAGGGATTGTTAGGGCAATACTAAGTCACAGGCCGCAACAAAGTTCTTGTGGTGCCCATCAGGGCACGATTCCAAGCGAGGTGTCAAGCAGTATGGTCGGGAAATTATGCCATACATTTTGTTAGCTACTTCGCCAAAAGACACGGAGTGCGTGCTAACGACCTGCGTTAGCAGTGTTAGCAGGCCGTCCGTATATCTGGCTCTCGGAGTGCCGATAGGGTGAGCGTAGCGAGGCCTATCCAACGACATAGAGCCAGAATAGGACGGTCAGGCGTAAGCTTCAATGAAGCGTAAGCCGGTGCCACTGCTTTTCAACGCAGCGTCCTTTAGCACAGAAACGCAGTGACTTTTGAATAATAAGATACGAGATAGAGTCCTTTATGATTGACCGAGCATTGCTTGACACTAACCTCTTTAAGGCTCCTGCTTGCTTTTTGTTAAAAATGTGCTACACTTATACAGTGTGTTTAACACCAAAAATCACCCCGTCGTTTGCTGCGCAAGGTTCTCATTTGAGCGCGTTGGCTAAGCGGGGGCAGAATAAAACCAAATGGAGGAATTATTATGACAGTAGTAAGTATGAAGCAACTTTTAGAAGCTGGTGTGCACTTTGGCCACCAAACACGTCGTTGGAACCCTAAGATGGCTCCTTATATCTTTACCGAACGTAATGGCATTTACATTATTGATTTGCAACAAACGGTAAAAATCATTGACAATGTTTATAATTATGTTCGTGACTTGGTGAGTGAAGGCGGACAAGTTCTTTTTGTAGGAACCAAGAAACAAGCTCAACAATCCATTGAAGAAGAAGCCAAACGTGCAGGTCAATTCTATGTTAACCATCGTTGGCTAGGTGGGACCCTAACAAACTGGCAAACCATCCAAAAACGTATCCAACGGATGAAGGATATCGATCGTATGGAAGAAGATGGAACATTTGATGTTCTTCCTAAAAAAGAAGTTTTAGAGTTAAACCGTGAACGGACGAAACTCTACCAAAACCTTGGTGGGATTGCTGACATGGGCAAACTTCCCGATGCTGTCTTTGTTGTGGATCCCCGCAAGGAATATATTGCAGTTCGTGAAGCACGTAAATTAGATATTCCAGTCATTGCGATGGTGGATACCAACTGTGATCCTGATGAAATTGATTATGTTATTCCTTCCAATGATGACGCTATTCGGGCTATTAAATTAATTTCCCAAACGATCGCAGAAGCCTGCCTTGAAGGCCGTCAAATCATTGATGAAGAAGAAACTGAGGAAGAAAGTCAAGTTTCTGATGAAGAATTAGCATCCATGGCTGAAAAAATGACCGGTGCTGATGAAGAAGAAAAAGAAGAAGAGTAAAAAATTGAAGCAAAAGTAAATGCTTTTAAAGCTATCTGATGAAGGTCAGACTAGTGAAATAGCTATGCCTTTTAAGATAGCTCTTTTATCACTGAATATTACGATTTATCAGGAGGTAGTAAAATGGCTATTAGTGCAAAACAAGTCAAAGAATTACGCGACCGTACTGGCGTGGGCATGATGGATGCCAAACGTGCCTTACAAGAGGTTGATGGTGATATGGAGAAAGCAGTGGACTACTTACGTGAAACCGGCCAAGCTTCAGCGGCTAAAAAAGCCGGACGTATTGCGGCCGAAGGTTTAACGACAGTGGTTACTCGTGAAGATAAGGCCATTATTCTAGAAGTGAACTCTGAAACAGACTTTGTGGCTAAAAACGAAAAATTCCAAACGATGTTGGATAAAATTGCTAATGCTTTACTAGATGCCGAGCCTGAAAACCTTGAAACAGCGATGAAAGAAGTTAGCGTTGATGGAGATAAATTAGAGGATTATGTCTCCCAGCAAATTGCTTTAATCGGCGAAAAGTTAAGTGTTCGTCGCTTTGAAATTTATACCAAAAATGCTGAGCAATTCTTTGGTAGCTACTTGCACTTAGGCGGAAAAATTGGTGTCCTGGTTAAATTAACCGGTGGCGACCAAGAATTAGCCCAAAATGTAGCCATGCATATTGGTGGGATTAATCCACAATACATTTCTGAAGAGGACGTCCCAGAATCTGTTGTGGAGCATGAACGTGAAGTGCTTACTGAACAATCCTTGAATGAAGGGAAACCTGAAAAGATTGTTCATAAAATGGTTGAAGGACGCTTGCGTAAATTCTTCAGTGAAATTTGCCTCGTGGACCAAGACTACTTAATTGATAGTGACCAGACCGTTGGTGACGTCTTAAAGGCAAAAGATGCTAAAGTTGAAGCCTTTGAACGTTTCGAAGTCGGTGAAGGTCTCGAAAAACGCCAAGATGACTTTGCTGCTGAAGTACAAAAAGAGATGGGTAAATAGCACGATTTGATATACGTCAAGCCCAATATCTTTCGATAAGTAAAAAGAGGTTGGGAGGCCAACCTCTTTCTTTATGCAAAGTATTTCTGATAAAAGGAGACATTATGGCAAAACCTATCTATAATCGAGTTGTTTTAAAATTAAGTGGTGAAGCCCTGGCTGGTGAAAATGGTTTTGGCATTAGTCCCAAAATTATGAAGGACATTGCCAAAGAAATTAAAGAAGTCCATGAACTTGGGGTTCAAATCGCTATTGTTGTCGGTGGTGGCAATATTTGGCGAGGCGTAACTGGTGAAGAAATGGGTATGGAAAGGGCGCAAGCAGATTATATGGGGATGCTAGCGACGATTATGAATGCCCTGGGCCTGCAAGATTGCCTTGAAAACGTGGGTGTGCCAACGCGCGTGCAGACTTCCATTGAAATGCGTGAAGTGGCGGAACCTTATATTCGTCTCCGGGCTATTCGCCATCTGGAAAAAGGTCGGGTTGTAATCTTCTCCGGCGGGACGGGGAATCCCTTCTTTTCAACAGATACCACCTCCGCTTTGCGCGCAGCAGAAATCGATGCGGATGTTATTTTAATGGCTAAGAATGGTGTCGATGGGGTCTATAGTGCAGATCCGATTAAAGATGAAAATGCTCAAAAATTCGATAAGTTGAGTCATCTTGATATGATTAATAAAGATTTGCGTGTCATGGATTCAACAGCGACGACATTAAGTATGGATAATGATTTGGAATTAGTTGTTTTTAACCTGAATCAGCCTGGTAATATCAAACGTGTTGTACTGGGTGAAGAGATTGGTACTAAAGTAAAGGGGTAAGCATTTATGAAGCAAATTATTAAAAATACAGAACAGAGAATGAAGAAGTCGGAAGAATCCCTGCAAAATGAATTAGCACGAATCCGAGCCGGTGTCGCGAATGCTAGCTTACTTTCTGGCATTGTTGTGGATTATTACGGGGCGGAAACTCCTTTGCAGACGATTGCCTCCATTAATGTTCCGGAGCCGCGCATGCTTTTGGTCACACCCTATGATAAATCGACTCTTAAGGCGATTGAGCAAGCTATTCAAATTTCTGATTTGGGGATCACGCCTAATAACGATGGCGAAAAAATTCGTTTGACTATTCCCGCTCTAACACAAGAGCGCCGGAATGAGTTAATGAAACTTGTCGGCAAAGATTTGGAACAAGCTAAAATTTCGGTCCGAAATATCCGGCGTGATGCCATGGACGAAGCGAAAGAAGCTGAGAAAAATAGTGACATTACCGAAGATGAGCAACGTCGTTTAGAAAAAGAAATTCAACAGGTAACGGATCAAAGTATCGCTTCCCTTGAAAAAATTGCAGAAGATAAAGAAGCTGAAATTTTAAACGATTAAGCAAATTTAATAAGGGCCAGCTCTCTGGAAAGATCTTCCTGAGAGCTTTTTTCATGTAAGAATTCTAATTGCTATGTTTATCCTTAGTGTAAAATTATGCTCGGTAAGACTTGAAAAATAAAAAAAAGGACATCTATCTTTAAGTTGAACAATAAAAAGAAAGAAGATGTCCTCATGAATGATATTATCACAGATATTCTAAAAAAGACGGAAAATTGCTCATCTTTAGGTGACTTTGAAGATCTTGTTTATCCGATATTAAGCAATTTTTGCTGTGAATGTCTTGCAGCGACCTTTACTCAACTTGATCAGCAATTAATTCAAAGATACCAAGCCGAAGGCTGGAAAATTGCTCGCTATGAACCACGAACACTATGTTTTATGTTTGGAGCCGTCACTTTCAGACGCTGTCGGATGAAAAAAGAAGGTCACTCTAGCTTTCTTCCCCTAGATTTGTGTTTAGGACTAGAAGCAAGAAGTCATCTTTCTTCTCAGGTCAAAGAAAAAATTGCCCAGCTTTGTACGAAGCAAACTTTTCGTGCGACTGCAGAAGCCTTCAATGCTTTAATGCCTTTTAGTATTTCGCATCAGACCGCACATCATATTGTTCAAGAAATTGGGCAAAAAATTTTAAGCTTTGAGAATAAAAAAGCAGAAGAGAAGGAACTGGCTTACTCTCAAAAACGATCCGTTCCTTTTCTGTACATTGAAGGGGATGGGTTTTTAATCACTAAGAAGAAGAAAAAAGGGAAAAGGACAAAACATCTTCAACTACACCGTGTGACTCTCTATGAAGGCGTCGATCGATCCACTTCGCGGCATCAACTTATTCAAGCTCATTATTTTTCTTCTGTTCAATCTAGTGCAGCCCTTCGAGAAAAAGTTAGCCGATTTCTTAACTCCTACTATGATTTACATCAAACGATTGTGATTTCTAATTCGGATGGTGGCAGTGGTTATACGGAGGAAGATTTTAACGAGATGATTGGGGTATGCCTTCGGCATGAACATTTCTGCGATAAATTTCATGTCATTCAAAAAATCAGAACGCGCCTATTTTTTGATCATAAAATACGTCAATTGGTCATTAAAAAAGTGAAGGCTTATGATTTCGAAGGAGTTCAAGTTACTTTGGAGACCTGTGAAAGTCGCTGGCACCATCATCAGGAGTTTTTGGCTGAAATTGAAGCTCTAAGAGCTTATCTTCAAAGGAATTGGTTACTCATTAAACCAGCAGAGCAGCGAGGCTTACCAAACCATTTTTCCGGTGGCGTTTGTGAAGCAGGCCATCGGCTTTATACTTATCGCATGAAAAAGCAAGGACGAAATTGGACCCGTCAAGGCGCAGCAGCAATGGCTGCCATTATCACCGCTCAATCTAATCATTGTTTTGAAGAAGCTGTTCGATCAGATATTGAAGCTAATACAAGCCCATTTATACCCGAATATCCAGAGATTGTTAGGGCAATACTATGTCACAGGCCGCAACAAAGTTCTTGTGGTGCCCATCAGGGCACGATTCCAAGTGAAGTGTCAAGCAGTATGGTCGGGAAATTATACCATACATTTTGTTAGCTGCTTCGCCAAAAGACACGGAGTGCGTGCTAAAGACCTGCGTTAGCAGTGTTAGCAGGCCGTCCGTATATCTGGCTCTCGGAGTGCCGATAGGGTGAGCGTAGCGAGGCCTAACCAACGACATAGAGCCAGAATAGGACGGTCAGGCGTAAGCTTCTATGAAGCGTAAGCCGGTGCCACTGCTTTTCAACGCAGCGTCCTTTAGCACAAAAACGAAGTGACTTTTGAATAATTAGATACGAGATAGAGTTCTTTATGATTGACCGAGCATTGCTTGACACTAACATGTTTATCTAAGGGGGCTAATTTGGTCAATTTTTATGTTAAGATAGACGTTAAGATAGATTGAATGAATTGAGAAACGGATGATAAATAATGGTACACCAGCAAAAATTTGATCCTCAAAAAGTTATTCCCAAACATGTTGCGATTATTATGGATGGCAATGGTCGTTGGGCCCAAGAACGGAATTTAGCGCGCACGGCGGGACATCGCGAAGGTTTAAATGCGATCAAACGTGTTTGTAAGGCTGCTGTTCAAGTTGGCGTCAAAGTTTTAACGATTTATGCTTTTTCTACAGAAAACTGGAAGCGACCTAAAAAAGAAGTTTCCTTTCTGATGAATTTACCAAGCGTTTTAAATGATGATATTTTACCGGAGCTCGTTTCAAATAATATTCAAGTTCAAATGCTAGGTTCACGCCAAGGCTTGCCGAAGAAAACGGTGCGGGCCATTGATCGAGCGATTGAACAAACCAAGCAGAATTCGGGATTAATTTTAAATGTCGCCTTTAATTATGGCAGTCGCCAAGAAATTACCGAGGCCTGTCAAATTTTGGCTAAGGAAGTTAAAGCTGGACAGCTCAAAGCAGAGGACATCACTGAAGAAAAATTGGATGCTAGCTTACGAACAGCTTCATTGGGTGAATATCGAAATCCGGACCTTTTGATTCGTTCCAGTGGTGAGGTTCGCCTGAGTAACTATTTATTATGGCAATTAGCTTATACGGAGATGCTTTTTGTTGAGGAAAAATGGCCCGATTTTGATGAAGAAATTTTCCTGCAATGCCTGGCTGTTTACCAACAACGTGATCGTCGTTTTGGTAAAATAAAAAGTTAGGTGGCGGAAATGAAAACTAGAACATTAACAGCAATCATTGGTTTATTAATCTTCATTCCAATTCTCATCATTGGCCCACCATTTTTCTCCATTTTTGTCCTCTTGCTAAGCTTAATTACTTTATATGAACTGCTGAGGATGACTGGGCAAAAAATTATGTCGATTGAAGGCTTTTTAACTTTTATGCTGATGATCGTTTGCCTCATTCCTGATGAGTATTACCAGCATATTTCTGTCAATCTAGAGTCGATTTCCTTTTACTATGCCATTTGTATTTTACTATTGGCGGTTATGGTTTATAAGCCAGAGGTCGAGTTTAATACCATTGCGGTGCTATCTCTATCCGCTTTATATGTGGGACGAGGCTACCAATTTTTGATTTTGGGACGTGAGATAGGTTTAGCGACGATCGTTTTTGTGTTTCTGCTTGTTTGGGGGAATGATACTTTTGCCTATCTGGGAGGTTCGCGCTTTGGACGTCGGCCGTTAGCCCCAAAAATATCGCCTAATAAAACCATTGAAGGTTCGCTTTCGGGGATTTTAGGTGGTTTAGTGATTAGTTTCATTTTTACCAGTATTTATCCGCTATTCTCACTTAATATCGGCCAACAGTTCGTGATGACGATTATCCTAGGCATTACCGGTCAATTGGGTGATCTCGTGGAGTCAGCTATGAAACGTCAATATCAAGTTAAGGATTCCGGGCACATTCTCCCCGGCCATGGCGGTCTTTTGGATCGCTTTGATAGCATGCTTTTCGTTTTGCCGATGTTTCATTTTATCCTAACGATTTTCAAAATTTAAAAGGAGCTTGACATGAAAACTATCCTTGTCTTTTTAATTATTTTTAGCATTATCGTTGTTTTTCATGAATTTGGGCATTTTATTATGGCAAAAAGAGCCGGAGTTTTAGTTCGTGAGTTTGCGATTGGCATGGGACCTAAATTATTCCAATACCACGGTGAAGAAACCGCCTATACCTTGCGCCTACTTCCCTTAGGGGGCTATGTGCGGATGGCTGGGCTGGAAGAATATGAAGACGAACTGGCTAAGGGCCAGCAAGTTTACCTAGTGCTCGATGAAAAGGAGCACATTAAAAAAATATATTTAGGGGATACATCAGACAACTTGGCGATACCCTTTGAGATTCATGATACTGATTTAGGTGAGGGGCAAACTTTAACGGGCCTGCCGATGGGCCAGCAGGAGGAACGTACCTATGTTTTAAGTGAAAACACGGATTTACTGGAAGCCGATGGATCAACCACTCGATTAGCTCCGCCGCACCGGCAAATTCAAGCGGCAAGTTTAAAAAATCGTCTACTCATCAATATCGCCGGTCCTTTTAATAACTTTTTGCTGGGGATCTTAGGCTTTATGCTGCTCGCCTTCTTGCAGGGTGGGGTGATAAACTCAGAACCAGTGATAGGTGAAGTTGTGCCCGATTCACCTGCTGCCAAGGCCTCTCTGCAGCCTGGTGATCGGATCAGAAAAATTGACGATACGGAAATTGAAGACTTTGCTGAAATTGAAAAAGCCGTGTCTAAGGAATTTGGTAGGCGTTTAAATATTATTTATGAACGCCAAGGAGCAAAGGCCAGTACAGAAGTGACAGTGAAAGAAGAAAAAGATGCCGCCGGCCACCCTTATGGCCTTATTGGTATTAAGCCGGAAATCCGCACCAATCTATCGGCAAAAATGAGCTATGGCCTGATTCAAGCGCGTGATATGGTGCAGATGTTTTTTTCTTTAATTGGAGAGATGTTTACGCAAGGTTTTAGTATCAATAATTTCGGTGGACCAGTTTACATGTACCAGGCCACTAGCGAAATTTCTCACTATGGCTTTTTTGCTTTAGTCAGTTGGACAGCTGCTTTAAGTATTAATTTAGGGCTCATGAATTTGCTGCCGATCCCCGCTTTAGACGGCGGGAAGATCCTCTTCAATTTACTTGAAGGCGTACTGGGCCGGCCAATTTCCGCTAAAATGGAAGGGGTGGCCACACTAGTGGGAGCCGTTCTGATGTTAATTTTAATGCTAGCAGTGACTTGGAACGATATCATGAGGTTTTTCTAAGTCGCTTGAGGAGGGATGCTTGTGCTAGGCAATGATGAATTATTTAAACTCTTATTAAAGCAAATGAAATGGTCGCCGGATTCAGCTGCCTTTCAGGCCGGCGGAATAGAAAAAGTATTAGTTTACCGGCAGCAGTGTGCCTATTTTTTTCATTTTACCTTTCCTGAAGTTTTGCCCGCTGCCCTTTACCAGGAATTCACTAAGCGTTTAAAGGAAACCTTTCAAGGCATTGCCCGTGTTGATTTCTCCCTTACGATTCCCCAATCAAAAACTTGGCAACCAAAGCTCGTTCTCGATTACTGGCCTCTGGTCACGGGACAGTTAGATATTCACAATGGCTTTGCTAAGCAAGTATTGATGGGACAGTTGCCTACTGTTGAAGACGAAAAATTGGTGATCCGAACTGACCACCAACAATTACAGGCTTTTATTGCTGATAATTACTTACATAAAATAAAAGAAGCCTATCAGAAACTAGGTTTTCCCCAACTGCCTTTCACTGTTTTGGTTGATGAGGAGACAGCGAACGACCGTCGGGATCAATTCACGCATCGGAAAAAAATGCTGGAGGAAAAACAGCAAGATATTGCCCGAGAAGCTGATGAAAAGCAAGAAAAAAGCAGCCCCAAAACGAAACCTGAAGCCTTAAAAATTGGGGGAAATATCAACCCTCGGGGCGTGCAAAGCATGAATAATATCCAGGATGAAGAAAAAAATGTGGCACTTGAAGGCCATATTTTCGATCTGGAAATACGTGAGCTGAATTCAGGACGGAAAATTTTAACTTTGAAAATAACGGACTATACTTCCGCCTTCCAGGTCACTATGTTTTCGAATACCGATCATGATGAATTGGTATTTGAGCAATTAAATACTGGCATGTGGGTGCGTGTCGCTGGCGATATTCGCTATGATGAGCGGTATGCTAGGGACTATGTTCTTATGGCTCGCCAATTAGAAGCCATAGAAAAAATGCCCCGTTTAGATACAGCGCCAGCGGATGAAAAGCGAATAGAGTTACATGCTCATTCCAATATGAGTACGATGGATGCTACCAATACAGTTTCAGAATTGATTGAACGTGCCAAATTGTGGGGGCATGAAGCGATTGCTATTACGGATCATGCTGGTGTTCAGGCTTTTCCTGAGGCCAGTCATGCCGGCCATGAGCAAGGCATTAAAATTATTTATGGCTTAGAGGCAAATGTTGTTGAAGATAATGTCCCCATTACTTACCAGCCCACCCAAGAGAATATATTTGATGCGACTTATGTCGTATTTGACGTGGAAACGACGGGGCTTTCTGCTGAATATCATTATATTATCGAATTAGCCGCTGTAAAAATGAAAAAAGGGAACGTCATCGATACTTTCGAGGAATTTATTAACCCCGGCCATCCACTTTCTGCTTTCACGACCGAATTGACGGGAATTACAGACGCCATGCTGACAGATGCCCGTCCCGAAGAAGATATTATGGCTGATTTCACCGCTTGGTGCCAAGATTGTGTGTTGGTGGCTCATAATGCTACTTTTGATATGGGCTTCATTAATGCGGCCAACAAGCGTTACGGCTTGCCGCCGTATGCCAATCCTGTTGTTGACACTCTAGAACTATCCCGTTTTTTACATCCTAATTTGAAAAGCCATCGCCTCAATACTTTAGCGAAGCGTTATGATGTTAATTTAGAACAGCACCACCGCGCTATTTATGATGCGGAATCAACTTCTGCTTTGGCTTGGATATTTTTAAATGAAGCTTACAATGACCATCAAATCGAAACTTTGGCTGCCTTGAATCAAGGCAGCGGCAATGAAGAAGCCTATAAACATAGTCGTCCCTTCCAGGCCACCATTTTAGTACGTAATCAAGCTGGTTTGAAAGACTTGTTTAAGCTGGTAAGTGAGGCAAATACGAAATATTTCTATCGGGTTCCCCGTGTCCCTCGCAGTCGTTTAGATGCTTATCGCAAAAATTTTCTTGTCGGCACGGGCTGTGGCCATAGTGAATTTTTTGAAGCCTTGCTCCAAAAAGGCTTTGAGGAAGCAAAAAATGTCGCCTCTTACTACGATTACCTAGAGATTCATCCCAAAGAAGTCTACCAAAGTTTTGTCGACAGTGGGCAAATCCCTGACCAGGAGACATTGAGAAAAATGATGGTTCAAATGGTGGAGATCGCTAAAGCCTTAAATATTCCAGCCTTAGCGACTGGGGATGTTCATTATTTGGATCCCCATGATAAAATTTATCGAGATATTGTGGTTAAAGCGGATCGCCATAATCAGCGGAAGCATTTACCTGAAGCTCATTTCAGAACGACTGAGGAGATGCTAGCCTCTTATCATTTTCTAGGCGAAGAGGAGGCTTATCAATTAGTCGTTACCGGTCCAAAGGAATTAGTGGCTCAAATTGAGGAAGTTGAACCTTTAAAAACCAAATTATATACGCCGACTATTGAAGGAGCTGAAGAAGAAATTCGAGCCACCAGTTACTCCGAAGCTAAAAGGCTTTATGGTGATGAGCTCCCAAGTCTGATTACGGAAAGACTAGAGAAAGAATTAACGAGTATTATCGGGAATGGCTTTGCGGTGGTTTACCTTATCTCCGAAAAGTTAGTGAAGAAATCAAATTCGGATGGTTATATTGTCGGGAGTCGAGGCTCGGTGGGTTCATCTTTTGTGGCGACGATGCTTGGAATTACGGAGGTTAATCCCTTGGCCCCTCATTATGTCTGCCCAAATTGCCATTATAGTGAGTTCTTTACGAATGGGGAGGTCGGTTCGGGTTTTGACTTAGCAGATAAGGCCTGTCCAAAATGCGGTGAAGCTTTGAATAAAGATGGCCACGATATCCCGTTTGAAACCTTCCTAGGTTTTACTGGTGATAAGGTTCCTGATATTGACTTAAATTTTTCCGGTGACTACCAACCCACAGCTCATCAATTTACGAAGGAAATGTTTGGTGAAGATCACGTTTACCGGGCTGGAACAATTTCTACCGTAGCAACCAAAACAGCTTTTGGCTATGTGTTAGGCTATGCGGAGGACGAGGGTATTCAACTGCGGCAAGCGGAAAAAGAATTTCTAGCGGTCGGAACCTCAGGGGTAAAACGCACAACCGGCCAGCACCCGGGAGGGATTATTGTCATCCCTGAGAATATGGATGTTTATGATTTCACGCCCGTTCAATATCCCGCAGATGCGCAGGACTCAGAATGGCTAACCACGCACTTTGATTTCCATTCGATTGATGAGAACGTGTTGAAATTGGATATTCTGGGCCATGATGATCCTACCGTGATTCGGAAATTACAGGACTTATCGGGCATGCTTCCCGAAGATATTCCGATGGATGATCCTGATGTTTACCAATTGTTCAATGGGACCGAAATTTTAGGGGTCAGCCCAAAACAATTACTCTCTAAAATTGGGACCTTAGGTATCCCTGAATTTGGTACTCCCTTTACCCGGCAAATGTTGGAGGCAACACACCCCACTACCTTCGCTGAATTGGTTCAGATTTCGGGCTTATCCCACGGCAGCGGGGTGTGGGTGGGCAACGCCGAAGTCCTTGTTCGAGAAAAAAACATGCCCCTCTCGGAAGTAATTGGATGCCGTGATGATATTATGGTGTATTTGATTCACCAAGGTCTCAAAGAAGCGGATGCTTTTCATATTATGGAAAAGGTTCGGAAAGGGCGCGGCCTCTCGGAAGAACACCAACAAATTATGCGGGAAAATAATATTCCCGAATGGTATTTAGACTCTTGCCTTAAAATTGAATATATGTTCCCGAAAGCCCATGCGACAGCCTACGTTATCAATGCACTGCGGGTGGCTTGGTTTAAAGTTCATCGACCCATCTGGTATTATGCGGCTTATCTAAGCGTTAGGGCTAATGATTTTGATTTAACCGCCATGACGTCTGGCTGTGCGGGCAATAAAAATCGCCTCAAAGAAATCAAAGCCAAGGGCAATGAGGCTAGTGATACCGAGAAAAATTTGCTGATTGTCTTAGAAATTATCAATGAACTGTGGGAGCGTGGCTATCGTTTAAAAATGGTAGACCTGCTCAAATCAGATGCGACGGATTTCGTTATTGAAGATGAGAAAACTCTAATTGCGCCATTCCGAGCGATTCCGGGTCTGGGCATCAATGTGGCCAAGCAAATTGTTAAGGCCCGGGAAGAATCTCCTTTCTTATCGAAAGAGGATTTGCGTAATCGGGGTCGCGTCAGTAAAACTATTGTCGAATATATGGACAATCACCAAGTTCTAGAAGATTTACCTGATGAAAATCAATTAAGCCTGTTTTAAATCATTTCAGTTCATTCTAAAAGCACCATCTCATGCTCCCTAAAAATGATCAGTCATAGGGAACATTTAGATGGTGTTTTTTAATATGTTATAATTTTAGTATCGAAAGATAAAGGAGGATCGATATGAAAGGACAAGAAATGCTGGTGATTATTGTCGAACGTCATTTAGGGCGTGAGGTGGTTAAAGAAGCCCGAGCAGCGGGCGCACAGGGCGCGACAGTCATTCATGGTCGTGGAACAGGTGATATTGATATTGAAGCAGCCTTTGACGTTAAATATGAACCGGAAAAAGATTTAGTCTTAATGGTGGTTGCAGAAGCTGCTAGTCAAAAGATTGCAGGGCATTTAGCCGCGGTGTTTGATTTTTCGGAACCCGATACAGGAATTGTTTTCCGTTTACCCGTTTTACAGACATCGGGTGTCTATCAGCCGTAAGGGGGAGATTTTGTGGGAATTTTATGGGATAAGTTTAAGGAGACTGCTTATTCAGTGGTACCGATTGTGGCCATTGTTTTAATTTTCTCCTTATTTTTTATTGATGTGCCGAGCTTTATGATTATTCGTTTCCTCGTGGGAGCAGTTTTGGTTATGCTGGGCTTGACGATTTTCTTATTAGGGATTGAGGTTGGGATGACACCCATTGGCCAATACTTTGGTGAGTACGTTGCCCATGCCCCGAAAATTTTTCTGGCGGTGGGAATCAGTTTGATTATTGGCTTCTCGGTCACGATTGCGGAACCGGATTTACTCATTTTAGGCCAGCAAATTGAAGAGGCAACCGGTGGAGCTTTGAATGCACAACTCACAGTTTTTTTTGTGTCCGTCGGCGTGGGCTTGCTAATTAGTTTAGGTGTTATTCGTTTATTGAAAAATTTTTCGATTGCCCATTTTTTTATGTTAATTTATGGCAGTATTTTACTTGTCGCTCTCTTTTCAAACTCCTCTGCCATTGCTATGGGTTTTGATGCTTCTGGGGCGACCACAGGAGCCTTAACGACTCCTTTTATTTTAGCCTTATCAGGAAGTCTAGCAGCACGAGCCGGTGGGGAGCAAGCTGAGGAGAACTCCTTTGGCCTTGTAGGAGCGATGAGTACCGGCCCCATCCTTGCGGTTATGTTTCTGGTGTTATTCAGTGGGAGTCAAATAACGGCAGCAGCTTCAGAGTTGACCTATGCTGAAGGAATCTTACGTCCTCTACTTATGGCGGTCTGGCCCACCCTGAAGGAATCTCTACTTGCCTTAGCCCCCATTATCGTCTTTTTCTTTGTCTTTTCTATTTTTAAATTTAAGGTCGAGCGAGAAGATATGGCTGATATTATTAAGGGGATTATTTATACGATCGTTGGGTTAACTTTCTTCCTCACAGGCGTCAATGAAGGTTTTATAGATATGGGACATTTCCTCGGTGAAGCGGTAGCTTCAGCAGGGAGTATTTGGCTTTTACTCACTGGCTTTATTTTTGGCTTGGTTGTTGTTTTAGCTGAACCCGCTGTACATGTTCTTAGTAATCAAGTGGAAGATATTACTGGGGGTTATGTGCATAATACGGTTTTACTTTCAGCCTTATCGCTTGGCGTAGGTTTAGCAGTAGGTTTATCCATGCTTCGCTTACTACTGCCAAGTTTAGAAGTTTGGCACTTTTTACTCCCTGGTTTCGGCTTGGCAATTGTTCTGACGTACTTTGTGCCTAACTTGTTCGTTGGGATTGCCTTTGATGCTGGTGGCGTGGCGAGTGGACCCATGACAGCGACCTTTATTCTGGCCTTTGCCCAGGGAGCTGCGGCCTACATTCCTACCGCAAATGCTTTAGATGCGTTTGGCGTGATTGCCTTTGTAGCAATGATTCCCGTTCTTATGGTAGAATTACTGGGCTTTGTCTTTAAAATTAAAACACAAAAAGTACCAACAGAGAAAAGAGGGTAATAATGAGACGCATTCTATTTCTTGCTATTGTTAAAAATGGTTTGGCTAGTAAAATTGTCCAAGAAGCTAAGCAGGTTGGTATTACAGGCGGCACGATCCTAAAGGCGGAAGGCACGGTGGTGAATAAATTTGTTAATATGCTTGGCCTCCACGATTCCAAACGAGAAATTGTTCTTATGGTTGCTCCCAAAGACCTTCAAGAAGACGTGCACCGCCGTTTGGAGAAGAAATTTAATTTGCAAAAAGATGGCCATGGTGTATTATTTTCCTTTGCTATTTCTAGTTGTATAGGAAGCTCAAAGATCAATATAGCTTTTGATCGAGAAGAAAATGAACCATATGAATATCAAGCGATGTTTGTCATTGTTGATCGTCCTTATGGTAATGAGATCGTCCAATATGCTCGCGAGGCGGGAGGCCAAGGGGCCACCATTTTGCACGGGCGCGGAACAGGGACTCATGAAGTTGGGAAATTGTTTAATCTAGCGATTGAACCCGAAAAAGAAATTGTGGTCATGGTTGTTTCTACCGAAGAAATTGAAGAGTTGACTGCTTATATTGAACGTGAGAGTGGGATTAGTGAGGCAGGCAAGGGAATCATTTTTACGATTCCGGTTAAAGGGGTCTTGGGCCTTGGTGAATAACGAGTCAACATAAGCTTTTCATGAAAAAAGCTTGAATTATGCGCTTTGACGTGCTATCCTAATAGTGTAGATTAAGTGACTAGCGAGGAGTGAGCGGGGACGCTCACTCTTTTGCGTAGGATGAAAGCGGGTGTTTAAATTGGTACGTATTGTTGATAAAGTCTCCACACTCATTCAACCCTTCTTTGATGAAGAGGCTTATGAACTATTTGATATTGAATATGTGAAGGAAGGCCAAGATTGGTTCCTTCGTATTTATGCTGACAAGCCTGAAGGCGTTTCTTTAGATGATTGTGTTTATTTAAGTGAGCACATTTCTACAATTTTAGATGAAGCCGACCCTGACCCTATTCCTGGGACATATTTTTTAGAAGTTTCTTCACCAGGAGCTGAACGCCCCTTAAAATCAGAAAAAGCAATTCGCCAAGCCGTAGGGCAATGGGTTCATGTGAATCTCTATCAGCATTATGACGGCTTCAAAGAAATTGAAGGTAAATTGCTAGCGATTAGTGATGAGAGTTTAATTTTAGAAACTAAAGATAAAACACGTCGGATTGAAAAGGAAATTCCAAGAAAGCTCATTTCTTTCATTCGACTGGCAATAGAATTTTAAGAAGGAAAACGAGGGATTTAATGAGCAAAGAATTAGCGAGTGCTTTACTGGCATTGGAAAAAGATAAGGGTATTTCCAGAGAAGTTATCTTGGAGGCCTTAGAGGCTGCACTCATTTCCGCTTATCGCCGTAATTACCGGCAAGCACAAAATGTTGAGGTAGATTTTAATGAAGAAACAGGCTCTATCAAAGTTTACGCCGTTAAAGAAGTTGTTGATAGTGTTTTAGATTCTACCTTAGAAATCTCTTTGGCCGATGCCCGTGAAATTCATCCCGCCTATGAAATTGGTGATCAAATTCGCTTTGAGGTAACACCCCATAATTTTGGTCGGATTGCTGCCCAAACGGCGAAGCAAGTGATTACCCAACGCCTGCGCGAGGCAGAGAGAAGTCTTATTTATGAAGAATTCATTGACTATGAGGATGATCTATTGACGGGGACGGTTGAACGTGAGGATGGCCGTTTTGTTTACATTAATTTAGGAAAGATAGAAGCTGCTCTCACCCCTGAAGGACAGATTCCTGGGGAGCATTTTGAATCTCACGAGCGTGTTAAAGTTTATATTGAACGCGTTGAAAATACGACCAAGGGACCTCAAATTTACGTAAGCCGTAGCCATCCTAATATGATTAAGCGTCTCTTTGAAAATGAGGTGCCTGAAGTTTATGATGGGACGGTGGAGATCAGGGGCATTGCTAGAGAGGCCGGTGAACGGGCTAAAATTGCCGTTTACTCGAATGATCCTAATATTGATCCCGTTGGAACTTGCGTGGGAACCCATGGGAATCGCGTGCAAACGGTCGTTAATGAGCTAAACGGTGAAAATATGGATATCATCGAATGGTCTGATGATCCTGCGACTTATATCGAGCATGCCTTAAATCCTGCTGAGGTTCTCTCTGTTCATTTTGAGAATTCGGAAAATGCTTGTGTCGTCGTTGTGAGCGATCACCATCTCTCTTTAGCGATTGGAAAGCAAGGGCAAAATGTTCGTTTGGCAGCGAAATTGACAGGCTATCGAATTGATATCAAAGCTGAATCTGAATTCCGAGCTTATCAACAGACCGAAGAATACGAAGAACGCTTTGGCGAGAAGTCAGAAAGCCTCGAAGACGATACTGAAGAAGTATTCGAAGCCGAAGACAGCTCAGATGCTGAAATTGAGGGAGCTTTGGAAAGTGAAAAGAACTCAGCTGAAGCTTCAAAAGACGAGACACTGGATGAAGAGGAAAAGTCAGAAAGTTTACTAATTGATGATGAAGCCTCACTGCCGAAGAGTAATTAAAGAACGCCGAAATAAAAAATGATGAGGGATTTATCATGGCTAAAAAAAGAAAAATTCCAATGAGAAAGTGCGTTGTCACGCAAGAAAAGCATCCTAAAAAAGATCTTATCCGGGTGGTTCGTACTCCAGAAGGAGAGATCGAAATCGATGAGAAAGGGAAAATGAATGGACGAGGCGCTTACATTCAAGTCAGTGAGCAAGTTGCTCAAAGAGCTTGGGATAAACACGCCTTAGATTCTCATCTCAATGCAAAAATTAGCGACGATTTTTATGAAAAGTTACTCGCTTATGCTAAGCATAAAGAAGCAAGAAGAGAATTGTTCAATGAATCGTAAAAGCTTGCAGACGCTCGGCTTAGCCCAAGTTGCTGGTGGCTTAATTTCTGGTGAAGATCAAGTTTTAAAGGCCATAAAAAATAAGCAAGCTAAATTGGTATTGCTGGCCCGGGATGCGGGAGTTAATACCCAAAAGAAGCTGACCGATAAATGTCAAACCTATCAGATCCCCCTGATCGAATGCTACAGTCGCCAGGAGTTGACGCAAGCCTTAGGAAAGAAACGTTTAATTTGTTGTTTTATTGATAATAGTTTTGCAAAATTATGGCAGCAAAACGAAGAGCAATAAATCTTAACAAGGGAGAATTTACATGAGTTACTAAGTAAGGATGGTGATGGCATGTCTAAAAAACGTGTCTATGAATATGCGAAAGAAAATAACATGGCTAGCAAGGAATTGCTCAAAAAAGCCAAGGAAAGTGGCTTAGTCTTCAAGAGCCATATGTCCTCAATGGATGAAGAAGAAATGAAAAAAATGGATGCAGTCCTTGCTGGTGAAAAAGCTGATCATTCTAAGGTAAAACGCCAGCCTGAGCAAAAAAAGGTTAAGAACAAGAGTCAGCAGCAAGACAAGCCAGCCAAGAATAAAAATAAGAAAAACCAGGGTCAGGAAAAACCTAAAGGTAAGCAACAAAAGAAAAAGGGACGGCGGCAACGCCAAGCAAAACGGAAGCAAAAAAGGACGCCAAATTATAACGATCGGAAAAGGATTTCTAACAATAAACCTCACCATCATAAGACCAAAGCCCTACCAGAAAAAGTAGAATATGTTGATGGAATGACCGTCGCTGACCTATCCAAAAAACTACATCGTCAACCAGCTGAGTTAATTAAAAAATTAATGATGATGGGGGTTATGGCTAATCAAAATCAATCTTTAGATACGGACACGATTGCTCTGCTACTGGATGAATATGGCATTGAAGCTGAAGAAAAAATTGTTGTTAACCAAGCTGATTTTGATCAGCATTTCCAAGATGTTGAAGAAGATACAGAACATCTAGCCCCTCGTCCTGCGGTGGTGACGGTCATGGGCCATGTTGACCATGGTAAAACAACGCTTTTGGACTATCTCAGAAAAGCAAACGTCGCCGGCGGAGAAGCTGGAGGCATTACTCAGCATATCGCAGCCTATCAAATTGAAGTGAATGGTAAGCTGCTCACCTTTCTCGACACTCCGGGTCACGCTGCCTTTACTACGATGAGGGCACGCGGCGCCGATGTGACAGACATTGTTATTATTGTCGTTGCAGCCGATGATGGGGTTATGCCACAGACAGTGGAAGCAATTAATCATGCCAAAGCAGCTAAAGTACCTATCTTAGTGGCAATCAATAAAATGGATAAGCCGACTGCTGATCCTGCTCGAGTGAAACAAGAGCTCATGGAGTATGGCCTCGTTTCTGAGGAATGGGGCGGAGATACTATTTTTGTGGAAATCTCAGCCAAAAAAGGTGAAAACATCGATGAATTATTAGAAATGCTGCTACTCGTCGCCGAATTAGAAGAATACAAGGCCAATCCTGATCGCTTGGCGCTCGGCTCTGTCATTGAAGCCCGCCTTGATCCCCATCGTGGCGCAGTAGCGACCTTACTTGTCCAACACGGAACCTTGAAGGTGAGCGATGCTATTGTTGTGGGTAATACATATGGTCGTGTGCGAACCATGGTAAATGATCAAGGGAAGAAAATTGAAGCAGCTGGCCCTTCTAGTCCTGTTGAGATTACAGGTTTGAATGATGCACCCTCGGCAGGCGATCGCTTTGTCGTGTTTGAAGATGAAAAAACAGCGCGTAGTGTCGGTGAGGAGCGTGCTAAGAAGGCGCAGGAAGAACGCCGTCAAGCCACTACCCATGTGACCCTCGATAATCTCTTTGATACGATCAAGGAAGGGCAAATGAAGACTGTGAATGTTATCATTAAAGCTGATGTTCAGGGATCGGTGGAGGCGCTCGCTGGTAGTTTGAAGAAAATTAAATCGGATGATGTTAAGGTTGATATTGTTCATCAAGCTGTTGGTGGCATTAACGAAAGCGATGTAACATTGGCGTCTGCCTCGAATGCTATTATTATTGGCTTTAACGTTCGTCCTACGCCACAAGCCAAAGTTCAAGCTCAGACGGAAGGTGTTGATATTCGCCTTCACAATGTCATTTATGACGCTATTCAAGAAATTGAAAATGCCATGCTTGGTCTTTTAGATCCAGAGATTGAAGAACAAGTCACTGGTGAAGTAGTTATTCGAGAAACCTATAAGGTATCCAAAGTAGGAACCATTGGCGGTGCTTATGTGAATAGTGGTGTGATTAAACGGAACAGTAAAGTACGAGTTTACCGGAACAATGTTTCGATTTATGATGGTGAGCTCTCTTCTTTGAAAAGGTATAAAGATGATGCTAGCGAAGTAACGAAAGGCTATGAATGTGGTTTAATGATTAAAGACTTTAATGATATTAAAGTCGATGATATTATTGAGCCGTATGAGCTCGTTGAAGTTAAGAAATTTTAAGAAAAGGTGGTAGCTATGTCAAAGTACCGCGTAGAACGCATAGCAGAACAAATTTTAAGGGATGTCACGGACATTGTTCAAAAAGATGTCAAAGATCCTCGTGTCCAGCAGGTTAATTTCACGGATGTTAATTTAACTGGCGACATGCAGTATGCAACGATTTTCTATTCAACCTTAAAAACAGATGCCGAAACGAAAGCCACGGCGGAAGAAGGCTTGAAAAAAGCTTCCGGCTTAATTCGCTCTAAATTAGCCGAACGCTTGCAGCTTTTCAAGGCACCTGAAATTGAGTTTAAACGTGATGAATCCATTGAGTACGGCGCTCACATTGATGCCTTGCTGGAAAAGATTAAGCACGAAGACAAAGATTAAGCCATAATCACGTTTTAGAGCCTGCGGTAAGGAAATATTCTTTACTGACAGGCTCTTTGTTGTGGTATTTATAGCTAGCTTTAGTTTAGTAATTATTTTCTGCATGCTATAATGACTAAGAATATGACAAGATAAGCGGGTGATAAAATGAATGGGATTATTTGCTTATGGAAGGAGCGCGGGCTAACGAGCCATGATTGTGTTTAACAGCTACGCCGACTTTTGCATACAAAAAAAGTGGGCCATGCCGGTACTTTGGACCCCACGGTGGCGGGCATTTTACCGATTTGTGTCGGCCAAGCTACACGACTAGTCGAATACCTGCAAGCTGCTAAGAAAACTTATACTGGCGAAATTACCCTAGGCTTTCAAACGGAAACCGAAGATCTGGAAGGTGAAACTGTGGCTCAGGAAGCCATTAATGAACCTTATTCGGATGAAAGAATTCAAGCTGCCGCCAGGCATTTAGAAGGAGAACTTGTCCAAATTCCGCCGATGTATTCTGCTGTTAAAGTGAATGGGAAGCGGCTTTATGAATATGCTCGCCAAGGTCTGCCAGTGACGCGCCCAAAGCGGCATGTTCACATTGACGAATTCCTCATTACTTCGCCTAGCCATTACAATGCTCACAAGAAACAGCAAAGCTTTGCTTTTCAAGTCACCTGCAGCAAGGGAACTTATATTCGGACTTTAGCTGTACAATTGGGGCAGGAATTGGGTACGCTCGCTACCATGACTCAACTCACACGGATTGGGGCTGGTTCTTTTAACTGTGAGGACGCCAGCACCTTAGAGGAAATAGAAGGGCAAATTGCTGCTGGCCAAACCACTTTCCTTAGGCCTATGAGCTATGCGCTAACTCATTTTCCCATCTGGAAGGTGCCCTTGGAGCTCCAATTCGGTGTCAAAAATGGTCAAGTTCTGCCTTTAGAGGTTCTGCCTGCCAAGCTTCGCTGCCAATTACCTGTGCAGGCCTGCTTTAAAGGGAAAGTTTTTGGTATTTATAAAAAACATCCGGAAAAACCTCATCAGATTAAACCGGAAAAAATGTTTCCAGGAGGTGCAGAATGAAAACAATTCGCTTACACCACCCATGTCACAGCTTTAAAAAGGAGCCCGTTATTTTAGCCTTAGGTTTTTTTGATGGTGTTCATCGGGGCCATCAAAAACTTTTAAAAGTGGCGCGTGAACTTGCTTTTAAAAAGGATTTGCCGCTGGCGGTGCTTACTTTTGATTGTGCACCCGCGACCATGCATGAACCCCTTGATATTAAGCAGTTTCAATATCTAACAACCATTGCCGAAAAGGAAAAGCTCATGAAGTATTTTGGCGTTGATCGGTTGTATATCATGCAGTATACCAGCGCCTTTTATCAACTTTCTCCTCAGGAATTTGTTGATCAATATGTTGTCGGCTTGGGTGCTGATACAGTCGTGGCCGGTTTTGATTACACCTTCGGGAAAGCCCAGTTTGCTAATATGGACACATTACCGCAGTTTGCTAAGGGCCGCTTTCACATTATTACAGTTCCTGAAGTCGTTTTGGGTGAACATAAAATTTCAACACGACGACTCAAAAAAGCCATCACCACAGAACCGATTCAAGTCATAAACATGAGCCTAGGCTATCCCTATTTTAATTTGGGACGTGTGATACATGGAAAAAAAAGAGGGCGTAAGCTAGGTTTTCCAACAGCCAATCTGGCCATTGCTTCTCAATCTGTTTTGCCTAAAATAGGTGTCTATGCGGTTGAAGTGAAGGTTAATCATTCCTTATACATGGGCATGGCCTCTATCGGTCACAATCCGACGTTTGAGTCGGGGGGACAGAAAACCGTTGAAATTAATATTTTAAACTTTTCAGAAGATATCTATGGGGAGGAATTGACGGTTTACTGGCACCAGTACTTACGTCCTGAAGAAAAATTTCAAGGCCCCCAACCTCTAATAGCCCAAATGAAAGAAGATCAAAAAAATGTTCAGAGCTATTTTGAAGATCGCCTTGCTATCTACCCACACATAGACGCCTAATAGATTAAGGAGGTTATATGGCCAAGGCAATTTATATTCATATTCCTTTTTGTAGCCATATTTGCTATTATTGTGATTTTAATAAAGTATTCTTGGAAGGCCAGCCCGTCGATGATTATATAGAAGCCTGTTGCCATGAGTTTGGGCTTTATGCCGAGGAGTTGGCGGCAGAAGAAATTAAAACGATCTATGTGGGGGGAGGGACGCCTTCCACTTTGACGAGTGCACAGATTGAAAAATTATTTACGGGGCTTAAAAAATATACTCATTGGTCACCCAATATTGAAGTGACGTTTGAAATGAACCCTAATGATATTACCACTGAATTACTGAACACTTTAAAGCAGTGTGGGATCAATCGGCTGAGTATCGGTGTGCAAGCTTTTGATAATGCCTTACTCAAGCGTATTGGCCGGCAGCACAGTGCGGAGGAAGCCCTAGAGGCTTTACAAATTGTTAAAGCTTCTTCCTTTACGAATGTTTCCATCGATTTAATTTTTGGCCTGCCACGGCAAAGCTACACGGAATTTGAGCAAACACTGGATATTGCCTTCCGGCTGAACCTTCCTCATTATTCCATTTATTCGCTTATTTTGGAAAATAAGACGGTTTTTTACAATCTAATGCGCCAGGGCAAATTAAATTTACCCACGCAAGACGAAGAAGCGGAAATGTTTCAGCTGGTTATCGCTCGTATGCAAGCTGAAGGCTTTGATCATTATGAAATTAGTAATTATGGTAAGCCGGGCTATGAGTCCAAGCATAATTTAATTTACTGGGCCAATGAGGAATATTTTGGCTTTGGTGCTGGAGCTCATGGTTATTTATCCGGAAGACGCTATCAAAACTTTGGCCCTATCCAACACTATTTGCAGGGGATTCGCTCAGGCTCCGCTGTATTAAGGGAAAAGGTATTGACCAAAGCAGAGCAGATTGAAGAGGAGATGTTTCTTGGCCTGAGAAGGCGCAAAGGGGTTGACTTGGACCATTTCGAAGCTAAATTTAAGCTAGATGCCGAAGAACTATATGCCGAGCAAATTGCTCGCTTAAAAGAAGAAGGCCTACTCATGCAAAAAGGCCGGCAAATTGCCTTAACTCCTCATGGTTTATTCCTAGGTAATGAAGCTTTTCAAGAATTTTTACTCACGTAGAAAAAAGCTCAATGCCAAACAGCTGATTTGTTGGCATTGAGCTTTTATTTTTAACAACAGATCGACTTTACAAGAAAATTTCCTTTAATATTTCGTAACTGCGTAGGCGTTTTTCAAAAGGGAAAATCGGGGAGTAAATCATTAATTCATTAAAGCCGAAGCGCTCCTCCTCATCCGTCATTATTTTTTCAATGCTTTCCGGATCGCCTTTAATTAAGAAGCGATTCTCGTAAGCCTCTTCTAAGATATTTTCTTCTGCTGGGGTAAATTGATAGTCCTTAGCCTCCTCAGGTGTGAGTAAAGGATTTGGACCAGAACCTACTTGATTGACACGCTGAACTTCAATAGGTTTGGCGAGGTAGTTAGCTTCTTCTAGGGAATCAGCTGCAATAATTTGATAACTGGAGATAATATAAGGCTCCGTAAAAAAGGAACTGGGTTGAAAAGCATTACGATAGGCGTCAAAAACTCCAGGATCATTTTTGACGCCAAAAAATTTAGCGAAACTATAACCTAGGCCGAAGTCCCCAGCCTTTTTAGCAGAATTTCCCGTCGCTCCTAGTAGCCAGGGCAAGGCTTTAGTTTCAGGATTAGGGGTGACTTTCACACGACTGAGTATGGGGTCCTCTTTGGCCTCCCCCTCTAATAGGGCTAAAATTTTTTCTACGCGTTCATATTGATCGCTGGTTTTAACTTGCCGTCCCTCCGCTAAGGCTGTAATGGCATAATTCCCGCCACCAGCGGCGCGGCCGAGACCCAAGTCGACTCGTCCCGGTGCTAAGCTTGCTAACGTATTAAAAGTTTCGGCTAGCTTATAAGGGGCATAATGCATAATCATGGTGCCACCTGTCCCCACTCGGATTTGCTCTGTTTTAGCAGCGAGATAAGCAGCTGTAATTTCAGGTGCGGAACTTAAATGGTGGTCCATGCTATGGTGCTCGGCCATCCAGTGGCGGTGGTAACCCCAGTGATCCAGATGTTTGGCAAGGGTTATAGTATTAGTGAAGGCTTCTTCTTCATTGGCAGCTTTATTTATCGTAATGAGATCATGAACAGAAAGTCTCATTTGAATTCCTCCCTTAATAGTACTCTCTCTTATCATAAGATATCTTCTGCAAAAGTTCGACTATAAGTCTTTAAAAGCACTAGTTCTTACGCTGAAAATAAATCTTGACTAACATTGACATTCCCAAAAAACCATGATAACATATAGACATTAGCAGTTAGCCTCATCGAGTGCTAAAAGGGGTGAATAGGATGTTAACGATGCGCCAAGAGCAGATATTACTTAGCGTCATTGAAAACTATACACGCTTAAAGGAACCTGTTAGTTCAGTTGCGGTTGCCCAAACTTTACCTTTTAAAGTGAGTACAGCGACAATCCGCAATGAGATGGTTAAATTAGAAGTTGCTGGACTGCTAACGAAGGCCCATATCTCTTCAGGACGCATTCCGACAGAGTTTGGTTATCGGTATTTTGTCAATTATATTTTGCCCAAGCAGGCGGGCTATATTGACCTCGGCTTGAGTGACGAGCATCAGCATCGGATTGATGAGATTTTTGAAGCTTCCTATCTGCAATTGCCTGATCTCATGGCCCAAGCGACGGAGACACTTGCCGAATTAACTAATTTTGTGGCGATCACGATGGGGCCTAAATTATCTCAACATAAACTTATTGGCTTTCAGTTAGTTTTACTTAACCCTTACAAACTCATGTTGGTTTTGGCTACCGATCAAGGTGTGGTTGAAAATCAAATTATTTTACTTCCCGGTGCCATTTCCCATGAGGCAATTGATCAACTGACTCAACTTGTCCAAGATAGATTTATCGGTCAATGCATTCAGGAAATTGCCCCCGAGCTAAAGAAAACCTATTTTGACTATTTGGATAAGAATTTTCAAAGTCTCCTGCAACACGATTTGCTATTTGAACCTATTATTCAAAAAATTAAAGAGCAGCGTGTTCAAGTGGAAGGGGAAGAGCGTTTGGTTCGCTATCTGCTGGAAGCTGATTTAATTGATCAAATTGAAGGCTTGTATCAGTTTTTAGGGGACATCTCCCTGGTGACCGACTTACTTTCTACGCAAGTCGAGGGGATTGAAATCCGTTTTGGGAAGGAACTCCAAGATAAACGTTTAGAGAATTTTACTCTGGTCACGAGCTCTTTACAAGCTTTGCAAAATGATGATAATGTAAAACTAGCGGTGTTAGGTCCAGAAACGATGCCTTACTTGCATGTCACACGTCTCTTCCAAGGGATTCGGACAGCAATTAGTCAGCATATCGTGGACTATTTAAGACAGGAGGATCGCAAATTTGGACAAAAATGATAACTTAAAGGAAGATCAAACAAGAGAAGAAAATGCAGACGAAAAAACAACGGAAAAGCAGGAGCTTTCACCCTTAGAGGAAGAAAATGAAGAGCTTAAGGCAGATCTAGCCAAAAAGGAAGATCAAGTTTTGCGCTTGTCTGCTGAAATCCAAAATATGAATCGTCGGCAAGCCAAAGATCGGCAAGATCGTGAAAAATACCGTTCGCAAGCTCTGGCTACGGCACTGCTTGATTCCTTGGATAATTTAGAGCGTGCCTTGCAAATTGATAGTACGGATGAAGCCTCTGAAAATCTCAAGAAAGGGATTGAGATGGTGCACGAGAGTGTATTGGAAGCGATGAAACGAGAGGGGATTGAAGTGATCAATCCAGTAGGCGAAAAATTTGACCCTAACCTTCATCAATCTGTCAGTGCTGTGGATAAGAACGAGCAGTACGAACCGGAAGAAGTTGTTGAAGTTTTTCAAAAGGGCTATCGGTTAAAAGACCGTGTATTGCGACCAGCGATGGTTATTATTGCCCAGTAATTACATTTTATTATTAAGGAGAGGATAATATGTCTAAGATTATTGGTATTGACTTAGGAACCACAAACTCAGCAGTTTCTGTATTAGAAGGTGGAGAGCCGGTTATTATTCCTAACCCTGAAGGCAACCGGACGACCCCTTCTGTTGTATCCTTTAAAGATGGTGAAACGCAAGTTGGGGAAGTGGCAAAACGTCAAATGGTAACCAACCCTAATTCTGTCGCTTCGATTAAACGTCACATCGGCGAAAAAGGCTACAAAGCCCATGCCAATGATAAGGATTATTCACCTGAGCAAATTTCAGCTTACATCTTACAATACCTCAAAGGCTATGCTGAAGATTACCTAGGAGATAAAGTCACTAACGCAGTGATTACTGTCCCTGCATACTTTAACGATGCCCAACGGCAAGCAACGAAAGATGCCGGTAAGATTGCTGGTTTGACAGTTGATCGGATCGTTAATGAGCCAACTGCTGCCGCTTTAGCTTATGGTCTCGATAAAACTGAACAAGAAGAACGCGTTTTAGTGTTTGACTTGGGTGGCGGGACCTTCGACGTTTCTATTCTTGAACTTGGCGATGGCGTCTTTGATGTTTTGTCTACTAGCGGTGACAACAAACTGGGTGGAGACGACTTTGATGATCGCATCGTGGATTATCTTGTTGATCATTTCAAGAAGGAAAATGGCATTGATCTTACCAAGGATAAGATGGCTATGCAACGTCTAAAAGATGCTGCTGAAAAAGCGAAAAAAGATCTTTCTGGGGTGACTTCTACGCAAATTAGCTTGCCCTTCATTTCAGCAGGGGAAGCAGGTCCTTTGCACTTAGAACTTTCATTAACACGCGCTAAATTTAATGAACTGACCAGTGACCTTGTCGATCGTACCAAAGAACCTGTTCGTCGCTCATTGTCTGATGCGGGTATGAAAGCTAATGAAATTGATGAAGTTATTCTTGTCGGGGGGTCAACTCGTATTCCAGCCGTTGTTGAAGCTGTTAAATCCCTAACCGGCAAAGACCCTAACCGCTCTGTTAACCCTGATGAAGTTGTAGCCATGGGAGCTGCGATTCAAGGTGGGGTCATCACTGGCGATGTGAAAGATGTTGTCTTACTCGACGTGACCCCTCTTTCCTTAGGTATTGAAACCATGGGCGGTGTCTTCACCAAATTGATTGATCGCAACACGACGATTCCTACCTCTAAATCTCAAATCTTCTCAACTGCAGCTGATAACCAACCGGCCGTAGATATTCATGTTCTTCAAGGGGAACGCTCAATGGCTGCTGATAATAAAACTTTGGGACGCTTTCAATTAACGGATATTAACCCTGCCCCTCGTGGTATCCCACAAATTGAAGTGACCTTTGATATTGATAAGAACGGTATTGTCAATGTTAGCGCTAAGGACAAAGGAACAGGTAAAGAACAAGCTATTACGATTAAATCTAATTCCGGCTTAACTGATGATGAAATTGATCGCATGATGAAAGATGCAGAAGCCAACGCAGAAGCCGATGAAAAGCGTAAAGAAGAAGCTGATTTGAGAAATGAAGTTGAACAGCTCATTTTCCAAACAGATAAGACCACTAAAGATGTGGAAGGAAAAGTAGATCAAGCCGATATTGATAAGGCTAAAGCTTTGCGTGATGAATTGAAGGAAGCCAGCGAAAAAGATGATCTTGAAGCCATGAAGGCGAAGAAAGATGAACTGAGCGAAGTTCTTCAAGATATGACGGTTAAACTCTATCAACAAGCGCAAGCCGAACAAGAACAAGCTACCGGTCAAACGGACGATAAAGGCGAAAATGATGACTCCATGGATGCCGACTTTGAAGAAGTAGACGATGAATAAATACTTTAAATTCAAAAGCTCCCTGAGAGACCTTGGCAGGGAGCTTTCTTTTATGAAGAGAAAGGAGGGGGCATAAGGCTCATGCAAAAAGACTATTATGATATCCTAGGGCTTGACCGAGATGCTAGCCAGTCCGACATTAAACGTGCTTATCGCAAATTATCAAAAAAATACCACCCCGATGTGAATGATAGTCCCGATGCCGAGAAAAAATTTAAGGAAGTCGCTGAAGCTTATGAAGTATTAGGCAATGAACAAAAACGCCAGCAATATGACCAATTTGGCCAAGCAGGTGGTGGCTTTGATCAACAAGGCGGCTTTGGAGGCGCCGGGGGCTATCAGTCCTTCTCTGGCGGTGACTTTGAAGATATATTCAGCCAGTTCTTTGGTGGCGGTGGTGGCTTTGGAGGTTTCCAAGGCCGGCAAATGAATCCGAATGCTCCTAAAGAAGGAGAGGACCTTCAATATACTTTAGATCTTAGTTTTAAAGAAGCTATTTTTGGTATTGAGAAGACCATTAAGTACAAAAGAGAAGAAGAATGTGAGGTTTGCCACGGCAGCAAAGCGCAGCCAGGAACGGCAGCCAAACGTTGTCAGACGTGTAATGGTCGCGGTGTTGTGAACGAAACCCGCAATACTGCCTTTGGTCGTATGCAGACACAAGCCGTCTGTCCTGATTGTGGCGGGACAGGAGAAATTATTGAACATAAATGTGAAGCTTGCCATGGGAGTGGCCGGCAAAACAAAACTCATTCTGTCAAAGTCACGATTCCAGCAGGTGTTGAAGATGGGCAGAGTATGCGCCTTAAAGACCAAGGGAATGCCGGCTATAATCGCGGGCCGAATGGGGACTTATTCGTTGTTTTCCGTGTGAAAGAAAGCACCGTTTTTGGACGGCAAGGTCCTGAAATATTCTTCGAATTACCGATCAATTTTGCCCAAGCCGCCTTAGGTGATGAAATTGAGGTGCCTACTGTTCACGGGAAAGTAAAAATGAAGATTCCAGCCGGAACTCAGTCTGGGGATACGCTCAGACTAAAAGGTAAGGGTGCCCCCCGTCTTAAAGGAAATGGGACAGGTGACCAGCATGTGACCGTCAAAGTCATCACTCCTAAGCATCTTAATGATGACCAAAGAGAGGCTTTGCGTGCCTTTGCGACAGCGAGCGGGGATAATGTTACCGAAGAAGAACAAAATTTCTTTGATAAGTTAAGAAGAGCTTTTAAAGATTAGTATAAAAGGAGGCAGTTGCTGGCTGCCTCCTTCATTTTGGTTTTATATTTATTTGAAAGACCTTGAGGAAATCATGGAATTCCATTAAAATGAAAGAGGGATATTCTCATTGATGAGATAAGGAGAGAGCATTTTGACAAATATACCTAATATTTCTGTTTTAAAAGATCGCCAAAAACAAATCAGGAATTTTTCAATTGTTGCCCATATTGACCACGGGAAATCGACCTTGGCAGATCGTATTCTACAGCAAACGGGGACCGTGTCGGATCGTGATATGCATGATCAACTCCTTGATTCCATGGAATTGGAACAAGAACGCGGTATTACCATTAAACTAAATGCTGTCGAACTCACTTATAAGGCCAATGATGGGGAAGAGTATATTTTCCATCTTATTGATACACCAGGGCATGTCGACTTTTCCTATGAGGTTTCTAGAAGTTTGGCTGCCTGTGAGGGTGCGATTTTAGTGGTTGATGCCGCTCAGGGAATCGAGGCCCAGACATTGGCAAATGTTTACTTGGCCATTGAAAATGACCTTGAACTCTTGCCGGTCGTCAATAAAATCGACTTACCGGCTGCTAATCCTGAACATGCGATTCAAGAAATCGAGGATATTATTGGCCTAGATGGCGATTCAGCCGTTTTAGCGAGCGCTAAGACAGGTGTAGGTATTGACGAGATTTTAGAAAAAATTGTAGAACTTATTCCCGCGCCAGAAGGTGACATTGAAGCGCCTTTACAAGCTCTAATTTTTGACTCGATCTATGATACTTACAAAGGGGTTATCCTTAGCATTCGTGTCAAGAAAGGCCTATTGCAAGTCGGCGATACCATTCAATTAATGTCCAATGGCAAGGAATTTGAAGTGACGGAACTGGGCGTGATGTCGCCGATTCCTGTACCACGTGATTATTTAATGGCGGGGGATGTGGGCTATTTAGCCGCTAGCATCAAAACAATTCAAGACACGCAAGTGGGCGATACGGTCACATTAGCCGAGCGGCCGGCAGAAAAAGCCTTGCCAGGTTACCGGCAATTAAATCCCATGGTCTATTGTGGCTTGTACCCTGTCGATTCTGATGACTATGTTGACCTGAGAGAAGCTTTAGAAAAGTTAAAGCTTAATGACGCCGCGTTAGAGTTTGAAGCTGAAAGTTCCCAGGCTTTAGGCTTCGGTTTTCGCTGTGGTTTTTTAGGTTTATTGCATATGGACGTGACTCAGGAGCGCCTAGAGCGGGATTTTGGTTTAGATCTAATTATTACGGCGCCTTCTGTGATTTACCGTGCTCACACTACCGATGGGGAAGTACTGGCCGTATCTAACCCTTCTGAAATGCCTGATCAAACTAATTTGGACTATATTGAAGAACCTTATGTGAAGGCTGAAATTATGGTGCCGCAAGATTACGTTGGACCGGTGATGGAATTATGCCAACGTAAGCGGGGCGATTTTATTACGATGCAGTACTTAGATGATGTTCGTGTTAACATTATCTATAGCCTACCTCTAGCTGAAGTCATTTTTGATTTCTTTGATCGTTTAAAATCGAATACACGGGGCTATGCCTCTTTGGATTATGAAATTTCTGGCTACCAAAAGAGCAAGCTGGTGAAATTAGATGTCTTGCTTAACGGTAATGTCATTGATGCCCTCAGTAGTATTGTTCATACCGATTTTGCTTATGAACGCGGGCAAAAATTAGCCAGTAAATTAAAAGAAGTTATTCCGCGCCAGCAATTTGAAGTGCCCATTCAAGCAGCGATTGGGAATAAAGTTATTTCTCGAACCAATATTAAAGCCATGCGAAAAAATGTTCTAGCAAAATGCTATGGTGGTGACGTTTCTAGGAAACGTAAATTACTTGAGAAACAAAAGGCTGGGAAGAAGCGGATGAAAGCCATCGGTTCTGTTGAAGTGCCTCAAGAAGCTTTCCTAGCGATTTTGGACATGGATAGTGAGGAGTAGGCCTTTAAAAGTAGAAGAAAGCTTCAATCCCTACCCTGTCATAGCAGATTGAAGCTTTCCTTTCTGTTATACTTTTCGCTTTTTGATTGAGGTTTTGCCTGTCTAGGGCGGATCAAATCTGGCTAAATGAGGCCAAAAATAACTTTCACCATAGACTTTCAAAATAATTTCAAGATTCCCTTGCAAATTAAATGGGAATCACGTATAATCAAATATGTTGAAAAGATTACGCGGATATGGCGGAATAGGCAGACGCGCTACCTTGAGGGGGTAGTGAGCGAAACGCTCGTGCAGGTTCGACTCCTGTTATCCGCATAAAAAGGGGCTGGGAAAAAACTCAGTCTCAGAATATAAAAAACGCATCAATTTATTTCGAAAATAAATTGATGCGTTTTGATATTTTATAAAGACAAAGCGAGTTCCAAGCCTTATAATAAAAGGTAAGCAAACCGAAGGAGGAACTCGCTTTGTATCAAAATTATACCACAATGGAAACAGCTTTAACACTAAAATTAGATTTTACGATTCCTGAGGACCATGAAGCTCGGCTGATCAGCCGATTTGTCGACTCGATTCCTACGGAAATTATTCTGGAAGACACTTCTCATACGGGACGTCCTGCTTTTCATCCAGCAATGCTATTAAAGATGTGTTTATTTGCCTATAGTCGATCAACGTTTTCAGGTCGAAAAATTGAACGAATGAATGAAGAATCTATTCCGATGAAATGGCTAACGGGCGATACCCCAGTTTGCTACAAGACGATCAATAACTTTCGTTCAAGCGAACATGCCTCGAACTTGATCAAGTATGCTTTTATCCTTTTCACCATGCTGCTGAGGGACAATGGTTTAATCCACCCAGAGGCTTTATTTATCGATGGGACAAAAATTCAAGCGGATGCGAACATCTATAGTTTTACTTGGCGAAGAGCGATTGAACGCTATGAAGCGAAGCTCAATGAAAATGTTTCGAGTTTATATGAGGAACTTATTCAAACGAATGTCGATATCGCCTTGACCGAAGAAGAATTAACGACTTCTGATGGGATTGAAAAAATTATTGCGTGTCTTGATGAAGCAATCGAAGAGGTTGAAAGCAAAATTGAAAATGAGACGACCATTCCTAAAGGAGGTTCTCGACACAAGCGACGTCGTCGCACGCTTAAAAAGCACCGGAATCGATGTATGAAGGATTTCTTACCCCGAAAACAGAAATACGAGGAAGCAAACGCACGATTTAATGGCAGAAACAGTTTTTCAAAAACGGACCCCGATGCCACCTTTATGTGTATGAAAGAAGATCCCATGAAAAATCGGGAGTTAAAGCCTGGCTATAATCTCCAAGTTGCTTCAAGTCATCAATATATTATTGACTTTGATATTTTCCCGAACCCTACCGATACGCGCACCCTCATTCCGTTTTTAAAAACAATCCCAACGCTTGATCTGTTCCAATATATTGTTGCGGATGCGGGTTATGGGAGTGAAGAGAATTATATGGCGATTATCGATGACTTTGAGAAAGTCCCTTTGATTCCTTACGGAATGTATCATAAAGAACAAAGTAAAAAATATCGAAACCAATCCAAGCATCGTGAGAACTGGCACTATCATGCGGCTGAAGATTCCTATACGGATTTAGATGGCGTTCATTTTAGTTTTTCATATTATCGTACGCGAAAAGATAAAAAAGGTTTCCAAAGACAGTTTAAAGTCTATCAAGCCGATACTGAACAAATGGATGAGCGTTTAAATGAGCTTGCGAAAACTCCGACAGGACGTCAGCGCCAGACGGCGGTCAATCTTAATTGGGAATATTTTAAGCACCAAGCAAAAGAGAATTTAGAAAGCACACCTGGAAAAGAAATCTATGCGCAACGTAAAATTGACATAGAGACCGTTTTCGGACGGATGAAAGGTGTCTTTGGTATGCGCAGAACACATGTGAGAGGCAAACAAAGCGTGTATAATGATATCGGAATGATGCTGATGAGCATGAATTTAACGAAATTAGCCCTTAAAGCTCGGCGAAGAGCAGAAGCTCTTCGTAATCATTTCTCTAAAAGTAAAAAATGCACTGAAGGAATCCAAATATGGATAACTTCAATGCATTTTTTATTATTTAGGGCGACTTATTTCCCAGCCCCTTTTTGTTGGTACTAGTAAATGATATTCCCTAATAAGAAGCCAGCTAAAATGACAACAGCAATGGTGATAATACTAGAATAGTAATTATTAACCATTTTAACCTTTGTAATATACATATAATAGAGTAAGGGGATCGAAAATAATAGGGTAGCGAGTTCCAACAGTAGTAGGAAAACAATAAAGATTGAAGTCAGTAAAGGGGCAAAGAGACTTAAGATACTAGCGAGTAAACTCACTGGTAAGGATAGGGTATTGATACCCAAAAAAATGGATAGCCACTGTGTGTTTGCTATCTTTTGCTTAAAGATAAACGAAACAAAAAAATGAGTCATTGCGGCTATTAACCATAACCAGACAAAGCCAAAAACAAAAGTTTTTAAGAAAAAAACCCAAGGGACAAAGCTAATATCTAATTGTGGTAAAATCGAGAGGCTTGATAGCCAGTCATAGTGGGATAAGACAAAGCGAAACAGGGAGGTAAAACTAATGGCGTTCAACAAAGCTAAAAGGGTCAGGGCAATAAGACCATAAATATTGCTTTGATTTTCTTCCTGTTGAATACTCTTAATAGGGTTTCTTAGGTGGGCGAGAAAAAGTCGGCCTAAATTTTTACTTTGTTCTTTTAAAGTTTGGGTGCGAGAAGGTTTCGTCCTCTTTTCTTCCGGTTTTTCCTTATTTTGCTCTGGTTTGTCTTGATCCGAAAAAATAACATCAGCTTCTGTTTCAATGATGTTGCCACAATGTGGGCAAACTAGGTCCTGCTGATCGATTTTATTATAGCAGTGTGCACATCTCATCGTTAACTTTCCTTTCATCTTCTTATAAATCTAGCATAGCTTAAAGTAGGCCCAACTACAAGCAGCGCTTGACCTTCAAGGGGTATTATTTCCCTTCTTTAGGTCCAACAAGTTATAATATAAAGAGGAGGGATAAAATGTTTGTTGATCATACTTGCATTAGAGTTCAAGATTTAGAAAAATCCAAGCAATTTTACGAAGCTGCCTTTGGTTTTCAAGTCGTTAATACGAAAGATTTTCCTGAGGACAAATTCACGTTGTGTTATCTCGCTTTACCCGATTCAAATTACAAATTAGAATTAACCTATAACTACGACCATGAAGCCTATGATCTCGGTAATGGCTATGGTCATATTGCGATTGTGGTTGATGATGTTAAGGCGCTAAGAAAGAAACATGTAGATCTTGGTTTTGAGCCAACCGAGTTGTCTGGCTTACCAGGGGAAGACCCCTTTTATTACTTTGTCTCTGATCCCGACGGATATAAAATTGAAGTGATCGATAAGAGTGGCCTTTAATTCAAGCTGGCTCACTTTATAAGGGATACAAAGCAAGACTAGCTCTTGCTTTTTTGCTTTCATTGGTTATATCACAATGCAAAAACAAATTATTAGAAAAAAGTCTTCGCTTCTACTATAGTAGGAGTTGACTCAATTATATTTAAGTAAAATATTTATTTTGGAAGTAGGGATACAATGATTAGATTATGGCGAATGATGTCTACAAAAAAAGTAGTCCTGATATTATTACTCACTCTACTGGAAGCAACCTCATTTTTATTACTCCCCACTTTAGCCTCTGATGCTTTGAATCGTAGTGCTGGAGCAAGTTCTCGGGGACCTGTATTGATCATTGGGACGATTATGGCGCTAGCTACGATAGTGGCGATTGTGTTAGGAGTCATTGCGACACGACTCAGTGCGCAGGAATCACAAGGTTTAGGGAACAGTTTAAGGAAAAGCTTATTTAAAAAAGTATTATCCTTTTCACAAGAAGAATTGGTGCAATTTCAAACTTCGACACTACTGACACGTACCACGAATGATGTTATGCAAATTCAAATGGTGACGATGATGATGCTTCGTTTAATTATCATGTCACCATTGATTATGATTGTCTCTTTTTTCTTTGCTTTTCAGCGAGAAAGTCAGTTGGCTTGGATTTTTGCCATTACCTTGCCGCTCATTATTTTGTTTGCTTCGATTGTTTTAAAATTTGCTAGTCCGGTGTTTCGTTCAATCCAAAAAAAGACGGACCGGCTTAATAAAGTATTTAGGGAAGGTTTAACAGGGATCCGTGTCATCCGTGCCTTTGGAACCACACATTATGAAGAAAAACGTTTTGATGATGCCAATAAAGATTTCCGCGATACGATTATTCTAGCTAACTCGATTTTAGCCTTAATTTTACCGGGCATGTTACTTGTTATTTGTGTCGCCAATACTTTAATTTTTACCAATGGGAGCCACCTTATTGCCGCCAATAAAATGGAAATTGGGAATCTGATTGCTTTTATTCAATATGGGGTGCAGGTTCTTTTTTCCGTCTTACAGATGGCGATGATTTTATTCTTCCTCCCACGAGCACAAGTTTCTGCCGAACGAATTTTAGAGATTATGGATACTGATATTAAAATCCAAGATCAGCAGGAGGCGCTCGATTTTCCTACCGATGAACCGGTCACTTTATCTTTTTCAAACGTTGATTTTTGCTTTCCGGGTGCCCAGCGTCCCGCGCTTAAAGGAATTAATTTTAAAGCCAAAGCGGGTGATACGATTGCGGTGATCGGTGGGACCGGATCTGGGAAAACGACATTGGCTAAATTACTGCCCAGGCTCTATGATACAACCGCTGGTGAAATTAAAGTAAATGGGCACAATATAAAAGCCTATAAGCAAGCTGAACTAAGGAAGCATATTGGTTATGCACCGCAAAATGCCTTATTATTTCATGGCACCATAGCCAGTAACGTTCGCTATGGGAAGCCTGAGGCCAGTGAGGAAGATATCTGGGACGCTTTAAATATTGCTCAGGCTGAATTTGTCGATGATTTGCCGGAGAAATTAGATTCTCGTGTCGAACAGCGCGGGCAAAACTTCTCTGGTGGCCAAAGGCAAAGATTGAGTATTGCGCGGGCTATTGTTGGGCAGCCAGCCATTTACATTTTTGATGACTCATTTTCTGCTTTGGATTATCAAACGGACTATCAATTACGCGAAGCCTTACGCCCTCTTGCTCAAAATGCGATTACTATGATTATAGCCCAGCGTGTTAATACGGTCATGAATGCTGACCAAATTTTAGTCCTTGATAATGGGAAAATTGTAGGGACAGGCACTCATGAGGAGCTTAAGGCTAACAATAAAATTTACAAAGATATTGTTCATTCTCAAATGAAAGGGGGAGACGACGATGAGTAAAGAAAAAATTACGAATGAAAATATGAGGCATCAGGCCAATCATTTTTGGAAGACTACTAAGCGACTGTTTTCTTATATGAAGCAGCGACGTTGGTGGATGATTCTTGTGTTTATTATGGCAGCTATTTCTGCACTTTTAAGTGCTCAATTGCCTCGGATCATGGGCCAAATTACAACAATTATTTACGATGGCATTAAAAAAGGCTGGTCCTCGGCTGATCATCGTTATCTCATTAATTTCAACTTAGTTTATAAAACAATTGTTGTTTTAGTGATCTGCTACATTCTATCGGCAGTCTTCCGTTATTTCCAGCAGTTTATTATGGCGCGCGTATCCCAGCACACCGTTTACGATTTACGGAAGGAAATTAAGGAAAAGATGGGGCGTCTACCCATAAGTTATTTTGATACGCATTCGACCGGTGATGTTTTATCACGAGCTATTAATGATATGGACCAAATTGCAAATAACCTTAACCAATCGCTCACTCAAATTGTTACCAGTATCGTCCAATTTATCGCAATTTTGGTTACGATGTTTTTTATGAGTGGGAAATTGACCTTTGCAATCCTGGTCATGATTCCTTTGAATATTATCATTATTAAGTATGTCGCTCCACGTGCGCAAAAGCAGTTTGCTAAACGGCAAAAAGACCTCGGAATGGTCAATGATTATGTAGAAGAAATGTATACGGGACAAAACATTATTAAAATTTACAATGCTGAAGCTGCCACTGAAGAAGAGATGATCACCCGGAGTGATGAATTAAATCATGCCTCTTGGCAAGCTGAATACTACGCCGGTATTATGAACCCCTTAGTTGGTTCGGCTAAAAATGTGAGTTATGTTTTGATTGCCACAATTGGTGGCTTAGAAATAATAAACGGTAGCATCACGATTGGGACCGTGCAATCCTTCCTTCAATATGCCAACCAATTCAGTCAACCTTTCCGTCAGTTAGCCCAGTTAGCAAATACCATCCAAATTACTATTGCTGCCGCAGAACGCGTCTTCGAAATTTTGGATGAAGAAGAAATGAAGCAACCAGAAGGCTTACCTGATATTTCTAAACCCACTTATAAGATTTCCTTTGAACATGTTGACTTTGGCTATAAGCCTGACCAATTGCTGATGGAAGACTTTAATTTAAATGTCCAAGCAGGAGAGATGGTGGCGATTGTGGGCCCAACCGGTGCTGGTAAGACAACACTGATTAATCTTATTGAGCGCTTTTATGAAGTTGATGGTGGGGCCATTCGGTATGAGGGTCGCGATATTCGTAACATGTCTCAACAAGAATTGCGCAAGCATTTTTCCATGGTTCTCCAAGAAACTTGGCTGTTTAATGGAACGATCTTTGAAAATCTACGCTATGGGAGTTTCGAAGCTTCCGATTCCGATGTGATGACAGCCTCAAAAGCAGCACACGTTGATGATTTTGTGGCTAGTCTTCCCGATGGCTATGAAACGATTTTAACCGAAGATGGAACGAATATTTCCCAAGGTCAGCGGCAATTACTCACGATTGCCCGAGCCTTCTTAAAAGACCCTGATGTCTTGATTTTAGATGAGGCAACATCCAATGTAGACACGCGGACAGAAATTTTAATTCAGCAAGCTATGAATCGACTGCTCAAAGGTCGAACCAGCTTTGTCGTGGCCCATCGACTATCAACCATTCGCGATGCGGATAAAATTATTGTCATGGATCAAGGGCACATTATTGAACAGGGGAATCATGAGGAATTGATGGCTAAACAAGGCTTTTATGCCAATCTGTACGAGGCTCAGTTCAAGTAAAACATTTCACATGAAATAATTTTCATAAATTCATAGGGTTTCGATTTTAATTTATGGAATCTATGTTATAATGAAATTAACTCAAATGTAGGAGGTATAAGTTGAATGTTAACTGATATTCAGATTGCACAACAAAATGAACCTAAACTTATTACCGAAATTGGTAAAGAGTTAGGTTTCGAAGCCACTGATTTAGACCAATTTGGTCTTTACAAGGCTAAATTACCACAACGTACCTTGGATAAAATCAAGGACAAAGAAAATGGTAAATTAGTCCTCGTTACAGCAATTAACCCAACAGCTGCTGGTGAAGGGAAAACCACTGTAACGGTTGGCTTGGGCGACGCCATGCAAAAAATCGGTAAGAAAACCGTTATTGCTTTGCGTGAACCATCCTTTGGCCCAACATTTGGTATTAAAGGTGGGGCTGCTGGTGGTGGCTATGCTCAAGTTGTTCCAATGGATGAAATCAACACTCACTTCACTGGTGATATGCACGCCATCACCACCGCAAACAACTTGCTCTCTGCTGTAATTGATAACCACATTCACCAAGGTAACGACTTGAACATCGATGCTCGTCGTGTAACTTGGAAACGTGTTGTTGACATGAACGACCGTGCCCTACGTAATGTTGTCGTAGGTCTTGGCGGACCTGCAAATGGCTACCCACGTCAAGATGGCTTTGACATTACTGTTGCTTCTGAAGTAATGGCAGCACTTTGCCTAGCTACTGACCTTGAAGATTTGAAAGAACGCTTCGGCCGTATCGTCATTGGTTCCAATAAAGACAAAGAACCTGTAACCGTTAAGGAATTAGGTTGCCAAGGCGCAATGGCTCTTATCATGAAAGATGCTATTGAACCTAACCTTGTTCAAACTCTTGAACACACCCCTGCATTCGTCCATGGTGGGCCATTCGCAAATATTGCTCATGGTTGCAACTCTATTATTGCAACACAAGCTGCTCTTAAATTAGGTGACTACGCCATCACTGAGGCTGGCTTTGGTGCTGACCTTGGTGGCGAAAAATTCATGGACATTGTCGCACCTGCCTTAGGTAAAACACCTGATGTCGTAGTTATTGTAACGACTGTTCGTTCCATGAAGATGCATGGTGGCGTACCTAAGAAAGAATTAAAAGACCATGGTGAAGACGTCGAAGCCGTTAAACGTGGTGTTGTTAACCTTGAAAAACACATTGAAACAATGCAAGGTTACAACGTTCCTGTTATCGTTGCGCTAAACGAATTTATCGACGATACGGAAGCTGAAATTAAAGCTGTTGAAGATGTTGTTGCTGCTAAGGGTGTTGAAGTTGTTAACACCTCTGTATGGGAAAATGGTGGCGACGGTGGGGTTGATCTCGCTAAAGCCGTTGTTAAAGCGACCGAAGGCGAAGCACCCGAATTCAAGCCATTGTACGATACAGAAACAACCAGCATTAAAGAAAAAATTGATGCCATTGTAACTCAGGTTTACGGTGGTAAAGGTGCCGTTTACTCCAAGAAGGCTGAAAAACAAATTAAAGAATTTGAAAAGAATGGTTGGGGACACCTACCAATCTGCATGGCTAAAACGCAATACTCCTTAACCGATGATGCAACCAAAGTTGCTCGTCCTGAAGACTTTGAAATTACTATTCGGGAATTCGTACCTAAGATTGGTGCTGGCTTCCTTGTAGCACTTTCCGGTAATGTAATGACCATGCCTGGTCTACCTAAAGTTCCTGCAGCTATGAAGATGGATGTCAAGGAAAACGGAGAGATTGTAGGACTATTCTAAGAGGAATATTCTCTAAGCTGGTGGCGCGATAAGTCACCAGCTTATTTTTTTCTAGTAGAGGGGAGCTTATACTGATGCGTCTGGATAAGTTTTTAGCTAATATGACACTTTACAGCCGTAAAGATAGTAAAAATATACTCCGAGAAGGGCGTGTCATGGTTAATGGCAACATGAAAAAGTCCCCAAAGACAAAAATCAATCCCAATAGAGATCATATCACTCTTGATGGTGAAATTATTCCCTATAAGCCTTTTGTTTATTATTTATTAAACAAACCTCAAGGGGTGATCAGTAGTACCAAGGCTGAAATTGACCCTTTGGTGACACAATTTTTACCGGATGAAATTGTCCAAATCTACGCTCCCTTTCCAGTAGGTCGCTTGGATAAGGATACGGAAGGCTTATTACTATTGACGAATGATGGTGAGTTTACCCATCGAGCATTGTCTCCTAAATACGGGATTAAAAAAGTATATGAGGCTGTGATAGCTGGTCAGATGATTGAAAAAGATGCTGAAAAATTCCAGGCTGGAATTATTTTGGAAGATGGTGAGGCATGCTTGCCTGCTGAATTAAAGCTTTTAGAGCATCACTCCAAGGAAAGGGATCGGGTGCAAATTACTATTCAAGAAGGGAAATTCCATCAAATTAAGCGTATGTGTCAAGCTATCGGTAAGCCGGTATTAAACTTACGCCGAATTTCAATGGGTGCTCTGAATTTACCTGAGGACTTACACGTTGGTGAAGTGCGAGAATTGACTCAGAGTCTTGTTTATGAAAAAGTCCTAGGAGAGTAATGAGGGGAGAAGACAATGACAGAGATCTATACCGTATATTGGGAAAATAAGCGTGATGATGTTAGAAAGAAACATGGCAGTTTTCCTAGTGAAGAGCAAGCTGTATTAGGTATTAAAACGTGGTGGGAAATTGAAAAAGATCATTACCGCGATGTTCATTATGAGAGAACCAATACTGGGGCCCTTGAAATCACCTATATCGAAAGTCAGCCTTATTATGTGTACCGCATTGAAAAAGAAACAATCGCCGGGGAGCTCCCCAGTACAAAATATCGCTTACGATCGGCAAACGAAATAAAAGCTAAGCGCCAGCAATTGGGCTTAGCTGAAAATGAATTTTTATTCGATGAGCTTTCAGAGCCTTACAGGGATCGGATTCTAACGGCTATCCCTGATGCTACTCGAGTTAAAAATTATTGTTATGATTCTAGTGGCCGCATTATTAAGAAAGTTTCTGAATAGGGGCTTTTAGCCTAGGGTTTAATGCTTCGTAAATTGCTTACTCCCTAGGCTAATCTCTTGCCCATATAAAGTTTCTAATTTACCAGCTTTATTTTTAACTTGAAGATGCCCAAGATCATTGATTCCTAGTATTGTTCCTTCTCGCTCTTGACCTTGTATCTGATAAGTGATGTGCTGATGAAGGCCCATGAGATGATTTCGATAAGGCGACAGAAACAATCTTTTGGAAAAATGTTCTTGAAAATAGAAGAAATGGGTTAAAAATTCTAAGAAAAACTGATTAATATTAAAATGCTCAGGCGCTTCGGCGCCAAATAGCGTACCGGCCACAGCTTTTACATCTGAAGTGGCTTGGTCAAAGTCACCATATAAATTAAGGCCTAGACCAATAATGAGATGGGTGATGTCATTGGTCTCAACATCTGTTTGCATTTCCGTCAAAATGCCTGCTATTTTTTTCCTGTCATAAAATATATCATTTACCCATTTGATCAGCAATTGCTGGGGAACATAATCTTCTAAAGTTAAAACTAAACTCGCGGCTGTTAAAATGGTGTAGAGGGGAATTTCTTCCATACCAATGTTCTTTGGTTTGATCGCAAGTGATAAATAGTATCCCCCGGCTAAATTTGAATAAAATTTTTTGCCACGGCGGCCTCGACCTTGGGTTTGTTTTTTGGCGACCAGGAGACTGCCTTCTGCATATTGCTCCGGCACAAAAAGCCCTTTGACCAATTCATTCGTTGAGGTCACTTCTTCTTTAAAGTAAATGTTTAGCGGGATACCGCGTTGGTTCATTAATAGTCTGAGTAGGCCAGGATGGAAATTTTTAGGATAGGCCAACAGACAATAGCCCTTTTTTGTTTTGGAGGTAATTTCAAAGCCTTCTTTACGATATTTTTGGATGGCTTTCCAAATTGCATTTCGTGATAAGCCCAGACTATCGGCCAGCTTTTGTCCCGATGTATAACTGTCTTTGTTTTCTAATAAATATTTTAAAACTGGATTTTGTTCGTTTAACATTGTTAGCCTTGTGGTTTAATATTTTGCAAGTAAGGATTTTCTAATTTTTCCGAAGATAAATCAGTATTGGCACCGTGGCCTGGATAAATTAATGTTTTTTCGGGTAGTGGAAGAATTTTTTCTTGTAGGGTATGGACTAAGGCTTCGGGATCCCCCAAGATCAGATCCGTTCGCCCCACGGCCTGCTTAAACAAGACATCACCACTAAAAATACAATTTTCCTTGGAGAAATAATAGCTAACATGGCCAGGTGAATGACCGGGAGTTTCTAAAACATCAATAGGGGTGGGTAAAAGGTTTAAAGTTTCTTCCTTTTCAATATAATAGTCAGCTGGTTGGCGGACAATATTTAAAGGCCCAGATAAATTTAAGTTGGGGTCACCTAAAAGCTCTTTATCGCGAATTCCAAGATAGATGGGGGCGTTTGTAAAGTTAGCGACTTGGTCGAGTACCAGAATATGATCGTAGTGGCCGTGGGTCAGAAGAATGGCTTTGATATTGAGGTGATGATCTTCGATATAGGCTTTAAGCTCATCAAATTTTCCGCTGGGATCGATAACGATGCCTTCCTGCCCGATGCTAACAATATAGCAATTGGTTGAGAGTGGGCCCGCAACAATTTTTTTTATCTCCATTGAACAAACTCCTTTGTGACTGATTAATATCGCATTAAATCATTTTCATCATAACACGAAAACTTGAATTAGGAAAAATTATCTCCTTATAGGATCATATATGTTGACCTTTATTGACCAATAAGTTATAGTAAGGTAGTAGAAATAAAGGAGGAAAATAATATGAATTTAGTTCCTACAGTGATCGAACAATCTGCTCATGGCGAACGCGCCTATGATATCTATTCACGCTTATTAAAAGACCGTATTATTATGATGAGTGGTGAATTTAATGATGCAATGGCAAACTCGGTGATCGCCCAACTACTATTCCTAGATGCCCAAGATCCTGACAAAGATATTTATATCTATATTAACTCACCCGGTGGTTCTGTGACCGCTGGCTTAGCCATCTATGACACGATGAACTTTGTTTCAGCAGATGTGGTGACGATTGTAACGGGAATGGCTGCTTCAATGGGTTCAATTATTGCTATGGCTGGTGAAAAAGGTAAAAGATATGCCTTGCCTAATTCTGAAGTTCTCATTCACCAACCTCTTGGTGGGACCCAAGGACAAGCGACTGAGATTGAAATTGCTGCCCGCCACATCCTTCAAACCAAGGAACGTCTCAACCAAATTATTGCTAACTCGACAGGTCAAAGTTTGGAGCAAATTCACAAAGACACGGACCGTGACCATTGGATGACTGCTGAGGAAGCGAAAGATTATGGAATTATTGATGAGATTATGTCATCAAGTAAAAAATTAAACCAATAGCATGTGATCAAGCCAAGCACTACGCAAAATGTGCTTGGCTTTTATTTTTGCCATAAAAAACCGTCCAGTTCAGCTTTTTAAGCTGCTCGGACGGCTAATTCTGGAATGGAGATGAGGGGAGTCGAACCCCTGTCCAGACATTCCAATTATAAAGCTTTTACAATCATAGTTGATGATTTATTTAGTTCCCCTAGGGCTCCTCAACACACCCATAGGTTCACGTACCTGGTTAAGTTCTTCCCCTCACCTCAGGTGGTGGCTTGGGGTATAGCCTACTGCAATAGGACCAGACACTAACACATAGGCGATGCTAGGCTGATCTTAGCATGCTGCTAGGCAGCAAATGCTAAAGTTTGACTTTCTTGTTTGTCAATTAAGTTTAAGTAGCGTTTTTGCGAAGTCGCAACCTTCGGAATGTAGCTCTACATTGGGGCGTGCCTGTCGAATTCCGGAACATCCCCAGTACAATGTCTATTGTATCATTTTTAATACGATAAAACAAATGCTAGCCCATTTTAGGGTTAAAGGACACCAGCAATTTTATAGGAGCCTTTAAAAATGAATTAATTAGTAGCTAAAAATAATAATTTTAACATATTTTATGTGTTAATGCTAGGGTAAATTTGAGTAATTCTTAGGTCTATGGTAAAATATAGACAGACAAATTTTATTATTGGATGGGATGAGAAAATATTATGACAAAACAAATTAATCCAAAAGTCCAAGAACGAATTGAGGGGGAGTTGCGGCGGGGAACGAGTAAATCTCGGATAGCCACCATCATTGATATGACCTATGATGAGGCTTCGGAAGTTATTGATCAGGTCAAGGCCTCGATTCGTCCAGATGTTGGTGATGTAATCAAATTTTACTTTCGTGAGCATCCAATGACAGGTATTATTGTTAAGTTGTTAACCAATTCAGCTGTCGTTAAGATTTATTGGGAAAAATCAGCAATTGAAATGCTTGATATTTGTGAAGAACGCACCATCGTTAACTTCAAAGACATAGAAGAATTTATTTAAAATTTTATCTTAAAGACTGAGCTAAAGACTACTGTTCAGGTGGTCTTTATTTTTTTTCTAATAAATTGACATTTTCTAATAGATAAACTATGCTTTATCCAAGTACTTATTTCACTTAAGGAGGCGTATTGATGACTACTTTTGAAAAAATCCAAAAAATTATTGTTGAACAATTAGACCTAAGACCCGAGGATGTTAAACCCGCAACTAGTATGCAAGATGGCCTGGATGCTGATAGTCTTGACATTTTTCAAATTATTAATGATATTGAGGATGAATTTGATATCACGATTGATGAGGATGAAGTTGACCTAAAAACGATTCAAGATATCGTTGACTTTGTTGATCAAAAGAAATAATCTGGGTATTTGCCTTAGATAATAGTTAGTATTCGAGAGCGATGGCGTATGAGTGCCCCATCGCTCACTTGTTTTTAAAAGATAAAAGGACTGAAAAGTGGAAAAAGTAGCTTTTATTTATAGTGGCCAGGGTGCTCAGCATACTAAAATGGGTTGGGATATTTTAAAAGCCTATCCCGAGTATAATGAACTTTTTTCTAGAGCAGAGAAGGTACTGGGTTACGACCTGAAAGAGATTATTTATGAAGGGGGTAAGACGTTGGATGATACTCGTTTTACCCAACCGGCCTTATTTGTTGTTGAAGTGATGCTTACCAAAATACTGCAGAAAGCGGGCATTCAGCCTAGTGTGGCGGCTGGTTTAAGTTTAGGAGAATATTCGGCTCTCGTTGGGGCAAAAAAACTCTCATTTATTGAGGGCTTGGCCTTAGTGGCCAGGCGCGGCCAGGTAATGAGTGAAGCAGTTCAGTGTCTACACGAAGAGACCGGCATGGCAGCTATCATAGGGGCTCAGCCAGCAGATATTATTTCTATTTGCCGAACTGTTTCTAATGCTGACTTGGGTTTTGTTGGGCCCACAAATTTCAATTCGCCAATGCAAACAGTGATTTCCGGAACTATGCCTGCCATGGCTGCCGTAGAAGTTAAGCTGAAGGATAAAGTCCGCTGTAAAGTAATTCCTTTAGGGGTATCCGGTCCATTCCACACACCTTTAATGGCTAAAGCTGCGCAAAAATTTGATACAGCAGTCCAAGAAACCCATTTTTCAGATAGTGCTATTCCGGTCTATAGTAATGTAACAGGTAAGATCCATGAAGCTTCCAGTATAAAAGCTCATTTAGTGCAGCAAATGTACCAGCCTGTGCAATGGTATGATATTATAAAAGCGATGCATCAGGTGGGGATCAATACTTTCGTGGAAGTGGGGCCAGGCAAGGTATTAAGTCGCCTAGTGAAGCAAGCAATACCCAAGAGCTGTCGCTTTCAAACAGGAAAATTAACTTCCTTGGAGGAGACAATTGCTCATTTTCAGGAAGCTGACAGTTACCGGGCTAAGTAAGGATGGTGTGAATTTTGTTCAAACGTGTCGTCGTTACAGGCATAGGGGCCGTCTCTCCTATTGGACTTAATAAAAAGCAGTTTTGGGACCATTTACTGGCGGGCCAGCAAGGTATTGTTTCTACTTCTGAAGCATGGGCTAAAAAGTTGGGCTGCCACTTACTGAGCCCAATTAGAGATTTTAAACCTGAAGAATTTTGGCCCAAAAAACAAGTTCGGCAAATGGACCGTTTCAGCCAGTTCGCCTTACTAGCAGCTATGGAAGCTTTGACTAATGCTAATTTCACTCGGCAGCCGTCAGACCTTGGCCTCTATATGGGGACCAGCTTAGGGGGCGTGTCTAGTTTTTATGACAATACGGTCAAAGGACTTCGTAAAGGCTTTAAACGTGTTCATCCCTTACTTTTGCCCATGATGATGCCTAATATGGCGGCTGGTAATATTGCCGAACACTTAAGCATTAAGGGCTCCGTCCAAACATTGAGTACCTCTTGTTGTGCCGCAAATGATGCCATCGGCCACGCCTACCAAGCTATTCGCCAGGGTGAAGCAGTGGCGATGCTAGCCGGGGCTAGCGAAGCTCCTATTAATGAAACGATTATTGCGGGGTTTATGAATCTTCAAGCCCTTACTCCTAGCGCTAGCCCTAGTCGCGGGCTAATTCCCTTTGACCAAGAACGACAAGGTTTTGTGATGGGAGAAGGTTCAGGCATGTTAGTCTTAGAGGAGTATGATCATGCGAAGGCAAGAGGGGCTCATATTTATGCCGAGTTGGCGGGCTATGGAGCCAGTAATGATGCCTACCATTTAACCGCCCCAGATCCTTCTGCGAACGGAGCTTTAGCTTCTTTAACTGCTGCCTTGCAAACAGGTGGCGTTTCGATTTCTCAGTTAGGTTATATTAATGCTCATGGTACGGGGACACCATTAAACGATCGTTTAGAAACTGTGGCTTTTAAAAAATTACTTGGCGAATATTTTGATCAAGTCAAAATTTCCTCGATTAAAGCTTCGATTGGACATCTTCTCGGTGCCGGAGGCGCCTTGGAAGCTATTGCTACTATTTTGGCTTTAGACCATCAGGTTTTGCCGCAAACAATCAATTATAAAAAACCAGATCCTGATTGTTGTGCTGACAATCTTGTCAAAAATCAACCTTTGGCAGCTGAAGTTGAAGTTGCTTTATCGCATTCTTTAGGTTTCGGTGGACAAAATAGTTCACTTTGCTTTAAAAGGATAGATATGAATGGATAAAAAAGATCTGAAAGAAATAATAGCCTTGTTTGAAGCTTCAAATCTCCAGCAAATGATTTACAAAGCTCCGGATTGTGAACTCAAATTATCAAAAAATGCTACTCCTTTATATGCTAACGAAAGTCAAGCAATAGAAGGGAAGACGGAGCTTGATGAAACTTCCTCTGATGAAGAAAGGGACGAACGGTTGCTGGCTGTGCGTAGTCCGCTGGTCGGTGTCGTTTACCAATCACCCTCTCCAGATGAGCCAGCTTTTGTTCAAATTGGCGATTCTGTCAAAAAAGGGGATACGGTTTGCATTATTGAAACGATGAAGATTATGAATGAAATTCCTGCACCCTGTGATGGCGAAATACAAGAAGTTTCAGTGCAGGATGAACAAGTTGTCGAGTATGATCAAGTGCTGGTAAAGATTAAACCTTCTCATTAAAGCAATCTTTAAGCAGCAGATCAGTTAACTGTAGGCGAAAGAAGGAACACATTGAGAAAAGTTTTAATTGCTAATCGTGGCGAAATTGCTGTACGACTGATTAGAGCATGCCGAAAATTAGAATTAGAAACTGTGGCAATTTATTCCACTGTGGATCAAAATGCGCTTCATGTTGAGCTAGCTGATGAAGCGATTTGCATTGGTCCTGGGCCTGCTCATTTGTCATATTTAAATATGAAAAATATTTTGAGTGCAGCGATGGTCACCCATGCTGATGCCATCCATCCTGGTTATGGCTTTCTGGCTGAAAATGCTAAATTTGCCCACCTCTGTGAACGAATGAACATTACGTTTATTGGCCCCCGATCGAAAACGATTGAGGCGATGGGAAATAAATATAATGCCAAAAAATTTGTAGAAAATTTAGGCATTCCCACGATTGCGGGTAGTAAAAGTATCCCATCTAATTTGATAGAGGCTGAAAAGATAGCTAAGCAATTGAATTTTCCCATTATTTTAAAGGCTGTTGCAGGTGGCGGTGGCAAAGGCATGCGAAAAATTAATGACGAGGCTGACCTGAAGCACAAATTTACAGATGCAAAACGAGAAGCTTATCAAGCTTTTAGCGATGATCGTCTCTATATTGAGCAAATCATTGAATCGGCTCATCATATTGAAGTGCAAATTTTAGGGGATGGTCAGGGGCGTATTTGGACCTTTCCAGAAAGGGAATGTTCCTTACAAAGGAATCACCAGAAGGTCATGGAAGAAGCTCCGAGTCCAAGCTTATCGGAGACCTTGCGGCAAAAAATTATTCACGCTGCCCGATTAATTGGTGAAAAGCTCGCTTACCTTGGCTTAGGGACCGTAGAGTTCTTAGTCGACGAAGCTGGCCATTATTTTTTCATTGAAATGAATACGCGTGTGCAAGTCGAGCATCCGGTGACTGAGATGGTCACGGGGGTTAATTTGATTGAAGAGCATCTGGCCCTTTTACTTCATCAGATGTGTCAATTACCTGCGCATAGTCCAGCCTACCAAACCGCTTTGGAAGTGAGAGTAGTTGCTGAAGATCCTGAACGCCAATTTTTCCCCTCCACGGGGACGATCACTGCCTTATCTCTTCCCGAAGAGACAGGCAATATTCGTATTGATTCTGCATTGAAAATTTCTGATGCTATTTCACCTTACTATGATAGTCTGCTGGCCAAGGTACTGGTTACTGGTTCCCGCCGTGAGGAAGTGCTTAGGCAGATGCAATACACTTTACAGGACTTTCATATTGCTGGTGTGAAGACTAATCTGCCTTTATTATTTGCTTTATTAAATGCCGATTTTTTCCAAGAGGGCGACTACAATATCATGGATGTTGAAAATTTGTTAGAGCAGAAAGAGGCAATTTTTGAGCCCACTTACTAAGGAATGATATTTTCGTATGAATACCAACAAGCCTTATATCCCCAATGGCATGTGGCTTAAATGCCCACGTTGCCAGGAGATCATTCTTGATGAGGATTTAGGTTCCTATAAAATTTGTCCAGCTTGTGATTATCTTTTTCGCTTACAAGCGAGGGAGCGTTTACAACAGATTGCTGATATTGATTCTTTCGTGGAATTATTTAGGCAGGAGAAGGATTTTGATCCGTTAAGCTTTCCTGGCTATAAGCATAAAAAAACTCATTTAAGAGCAAAAACACAGGAAGATGAAGCCATTTTGACGGGTCAGGCAAGAATCGCTGCTGAACCCTGCTACTTAGGAATTATGGATACTCATTTTTTGATGGGCTCTATGGGACAAGCTGTAGGGGAAAAGGTTACTTTATTGTTTGAAGAAGCGCTCAAAATGAAGAAACCTGTTGTTTTATTTGTAGCAAGTGGCGGTGCCCGTATGCAAGAGGGCACGATCAGTTTAATGCAGATGGCTAAGACGATGCAGGCGGTCAAAAAACATGCGAACGCTAAACTATTTTATCTTGCCGTCTTGACAGATCCCACCACGGGAGGTGTCAGTGCGAGTTTTGCACAAGCTGCAGATATCATCTTGGCTGAGCCGGAAGCCCTAATTGGCTTTGCGGGACGTCGGGTGATCGAACAAGCCCTTCATCGGAAGATGCCTAAGGATTTTCAAACGGCTGAATACCAATTAAAACATGGTTTCATTGATCAAGTGGTTCCTCGGCCTAAATTAAAAACAGTTTTAGGAAATTTGCTAGCTTGGCACCATTAGGAGGTCGGCATGCCAAAAAATACACATCTTCGCGCAGCCCAAATTGTGCAAAAAGCTCGAGCCAATGATCGGCCCACAGCAAGAAATTACATCCACGCTATTTGTGATGACTTTTTTGAATGCCATGGCGACCGCGCTTATCAGGACGATCCGGCTATTATTGGCGGTCTTGGGCGAATTAATGGTCAAACCGTAACGATTGTGGCGACTGAGAAGGGACAAAACCTCTCAGAACGACAGTATCACAATTTTGGTTCTCCCCATCCTGAAGGTTACCGTAAGGCTATTCGACTTTACAAACAGGCAGCGAAATTTAATCGACCAGTGCTAAATTTTATTGATACAGCTGGGGCTTACTGTGATGATGAAGCAGAAAATCGGGGAATTGGCCAAGCGATCAGTGAGGCATTAGCTACCTTGGCTGATCTTCCTGTTTTCTCTTTAGGGGTGATAGTAGGGGAAGCAGGTAGCGGAGGAGCTTTAGCATTGTGCGCATGTAATCAAATTTGGATGCTCGATGATGCAACTTTTTCAGTGCTTTCGCCAGAAGGCTTTGCTGCCATTTTATGGAAGGATGCTAAATTATGGCGGGAAGCCAGTGAGGTAATGAAATTGACGGCGAAAGACTTGCAGCAATTAAATGTTATTGATCGGCAAATCTATTCAGGCGGCTCTAAGACGTATTTCTTCCAAAAATTAAAAAAAGATATCACTCAAGTCCTGCAGAAAGCAAAAAAATTCACACCCGCAGAAATACAACAACAGCGTTATTTTAAGTATCGGAATTACTAATGGATGAGGGATATGGGATGATTAAGGCTTATATTGATGGGGCGATGAATCCTAAAACAAAAAAAGCAGGGGTTGGCCTAGTGCTCTTAAAAGATGCCCAACAAGAGCAATTAAAAGCACCGGTAATCCCTGCCGTTGATAATCATTATACTGAATTTCAAGCCTTAGCATTTTTATTAGACTATTTAAAGGAGGAAGGCTACCAAAACGAATTTATATTTTGCTATAGTGATAGTCAGGTTTTAGTTGAAGCGGTGGAGCGTGGCTATTTAAAACGAAAAAATTACCAGGTCATTTTAAGGCAGGTTTTAGAAGAACTCGCTTTTTTCCCTCATTTTTATCTTTCTTGGCTGGCTGATCAGCATAATTTAGGGGCTGATCAATTAGCCAAGCAGGCACTACAAATGTCTTATTTATCTCCCCAGAATTGAAACAGATCCGTCCTTAATTTACCATTATATAATTTACGCCTTTTTGTTGCTTTAGCCCCGTAATAATCTTCAAATTTTAAGTCACTAGTGAGAATATATTTACTCCAAGTTGTCATCGGTCGGAAAACATTTCCTATAGTGCGATAGAGTTTATGCACGGAATCCTTATTTTCAAGCCGCTCCCCATACGGAGGATTGCAAAGCATAATGCCAAATTTTTGGTCGGTCGTGAAATCAGCAACTTGCATTTGCTTAAAGTGAATTTGCTGGTGGACGCCGGCTTTTTTGGCATTTTCTTCCGCAATAGCGATCATCCGATGATCAATATCAGCAGCCAAAATATCCAATTCAATATCATGATTAACACTCCCTTTTGCTTGCTCTCTCAGTTCTTCAAAGCTTTCTGCAGGGAAATTGCGCCAATCTTCACATAAAAATGTGCGGTTGAGACCGGGAGCAATGTTCATTGCCCAGCGTGCTGCTTCAATTGGGATGGTGCCAGAACCGCAGGTAGGATCTGCAAAAGGTCGATTGGGGAACCAGGTTGTCAAAGCAAGCAAGGCAGCTGCCATATTTTCCTTCAAGGGCGCAGGGCCTTTATGCAGTCGATAGCCACGTTTAAACAAACTGTCTCCTGTTGTATCGACGGTCAGCATGGCTTTATTTTTTCGAATACTCACCTCAACGGGGTAGCTAGCACCGCTTTCTGGTAGTTTACCTTGCCGGTGGTAAATTTGCTTCATCTTATCGACAATGGCCTTTTTCGTGATGCTTTGGCAGCTAGGGACAGCATGAAGGCTGGAACGAATAGAGCGACCACTGACTGGAAAGTTGGCATCCATGGGTAGAATATCTTGCCAGGCTAGTTTTCGTACACCTTCATATAGCTCATCAAAAGTGGTGGCCTTAAAAGTCCCCATGATAATTTTAACTCGATCGGCAATTCTTAAATGAAGATTTAATTTGGCAATATCATGCTCGTTGCCAACGAGACGGACAGCGCCATTTTCGACTTGACAGTCATAACCTAAATGTCTAATTTCCTTGCCCACCAAGCCTTCTAGGCCACTGGCACAAGGCACAAGTAAATCGAATCTCATCTTTATCCTCCTTGGTCAAATAAAAAAAGAGGGAGACCCTCTTGTAAAAGCCTCCTTGCAGATTCCTATAAGCCATGTTCTGTTCCTATTGTTTTGAGGCAAAACAATAGTTGGTAACTATCTATCTGCATATACTGCCTTGCTTTTGGTTGTGTTCCCATCGGCAAGTGCCCCTACCTAGTTTGGGTTGCTCACTCGTGGGGTTTACCCGTTCCACTCAACTTGTCACCAAGTTGACTTCGTCACTGTGGCACTTTCAGGACTACTATAACTGCACGCAGTTAGTTTATCCGCCGTTTTCACCCTTAACTTATTGTTTTGTTAAGCACGAACACTACAAGCCTCTCAGCTTGTGTGAGCATGGACTTTCCTCAGATGTTGCCATCCGCAGTTACCCAGAATCTGCAAGTCTAATTATAGCGGTTTAAAATCTTTCTGTCTAATGCTTTGAGTAGATCATGGTGTTATCTGCTTCCTTTGGGGAAGCATTTTGGTCTTCCAAAGCTTGGCTGCCAAACACTGCTTTTTCTAATTTTGATAAGCGCCTTAAAATATCATAATTTGTGGTATGATTGCTTGTTTTATAGTTTATTGCACCTCGATTTAGTGCGTTTTGCTTACCATTTTTTTGCTCTCTTTTTAAACGTTCGATTTCATCATTTAAAAAACTAATTTCCTTTTCAAATGATTCGTAGTCGCGAATAATTTTGTCTAAAAATTCGTCAACTTCTTTCATATTGAAGCCACGAATCGCTGGTTTAAACTCTTTTTCTAAAATATCTTTTGCGGAGAGAATCCTTTTTGTCATGCTTACACCTCATTTATATCTAATGTTCATTATAGCATAAAGCTAGCGCATTTTTTCATGATTCGTATGTTAATATATAAACAAATACTTAACTTTGTCAATAAGGAGCATCATGGTGGATTATATCGAAGTGATTATTGAAACGGAGCTTGAAAATCAAGAATGGCTTGAGGAATTATGCATGGAATCAGGAGCTCTGGGTACGGCAACATATTCCAGGGAACAATTTGATCAACTTCCCGAGCAATATGGTCGGTTAAAGCTTGAAAAAAATAGAGTAAAATTACCCGAAAAACCTCAGATTGTGGTTTATTATGCAATAGATCATTTTGAAGAGCAATGGAAGGCTTTAAAGGAATTGTTGCATAAATGCCTAACCCCTAACAGCTATCATCTTATATCAATCAAAAATCAAGATAATAAAAGCTGGGCCACCGAATGGAAAAAATACTACCAGCCAATTCAAATTAGTAGTCATTTACATATTATTCCGAGTTGGCAAAAAAGAGAGCAAGCTTTAAATGGTATTTCGATTTATTTAGATCCCGAGATGGCTTTTGGAACAGGTGATCATCCGACGACTGTTTTGGCTTTACAGCTATTGGAAAACTATTTTACAGAGCAGGATCATGTCCTTGATTTTGGTACAGGTTCTGGTATTTTAGCCATTGTAGCTCAGAAGCTAGGTGCCCGTCGCGTATTGGGAATTGATATCGATCCTTTTGCCGTGGCCACTGCAAAGAAAAATGCCCATAAGAATGGGATTGAGAATATAACTTTTGTGACTCGTGATCATTTAAGGGAGCTACCTAAGAAATTTAATTTAATAACAGCTAATATTACAGCTGATATTTTAATTCCTGCACTTCCTGATATGTGGGAAGTTTTACTCCCAGAAGGCCGAATTATTTTGTCTGGTGTTTATACTGATTGTACAGAAACTTTAGAAGAGTCATTAGTAGAAGAAAATTTTATTATTAAACAGAAAAATCAAATGGGAGATTGGTATGCCTACTATGCAGTTAAAAAAGCTTAGCTAGTCTTCAATACGCTGAAAAAAGCTGGCCTATGCTATACTGGTGAGAGATGGGTGGTGATCGGAGTGTCGAAAATGAAAAATTATACAAAAGAAGAAACAATTCAGCTTTGTCGGGAATATATGCCTGAGGACAAGGTTAACCTCATTATTAAGGCTGCTAAATTCTCAGAACGGGCCCACCGAGACCAGCGGCGAAAATCGGGGGAACCTTATTTCATACATCCCACACAAGTAGCTGCCATTCTAGCTGAGTTAAAAATGGACCCGGATACAGTAGCGACCGGTTTTCTTCATGACGTGGTAGAAGATACTGGAATCAGTCTTGACGATATTGAATATTTCTTTTCAAAAACGATTGCCACCTTAGTGGATGGTGTCACGAAATTAGGTAAGGTTAAATATCGCTCGAAGGAACAGCAGCAGGTTGAAAATCATCAAAAAATGTTGCTTGCCATGGCCAATGATCTACGTGTTATCATGGTCAAATTGGCGGATCGTTTGCATAATATGCGGACATTGAAATGGCATCGCTTAGAGAAAAAGATCCAAATTTCGAGAGAAACTTTAGAAATTTATGCGCCATTAGCGGATCGTCTAGGGATGAATCAGATCAAGTGGGAACTAGAAGATACTTGCCTTCGTTATATGAATCCCGAGGCATATTATTCGATCGTTCATTTGATGAATGCTAAGCGTAACGAGCGAGAAAAATATATTGAACATTTTATTGAAAAGTTGAAGAAGCAACTTAAAGATTCAATTGAAGAGGGTTATGAGATTTATGGGCGCCCTAAACACATCTATTCCATTTACAGGAAGATGAAGGAGCAGGAAAAACCTTTTTCAGAAATATATGATTTGCTGGCTATACGTGTTATTGTCCACACTTTGAAGGACTGCTACACTGTTTTGGGCATTTCACATACGACTTGGAAACCATTGCCAGGACGTTTTAAGGATTATATCGCCATGCCCAAGGCAAATATGTATCAGTCGCTTCATACCACGGTGATGGGGGATAAGGGGTCTCCGGTAGAGATTCAAATTCGAACCTTTGAAATGCATGAGGTTGCTGAATACGGGGTGGCTGCTCACTGGGCCTATAAAAAGGGTGTCAAAGAGAAGGTTAAGCAAGACACTTTAGATGCGCAAATTGCCTGGTTCAAAGAAATCCAAGATCTCAGTCACGATAGTAGCGATGCTAAAAATTTTGTTAATGCCGTTAAGGAAGACATCTTTAAAGATAAGGTTTATGTCTTTACACCGCAAGGCGATGTGCAAGAATTACCCAAAGGTGCTGGGCCGTTAGACTTTGCCTACCAAATCCATACGGAGGTGGGTAATCAAACAGTGGGCGCAAAGGTGAATAATAAAATTGTGCCCCTAGACCATAGTCTCAAAAATGGAGATATTGTTGAGATACTCACGTCTAAAAATTCAGTAGGCCCCAGCCGAGATTGGATTAAATTTGTGCAAACTAATCGAGCGCGGAATAAAATTAAACGTTTCTTCAAACTAGAAGATCGTGAGCAGGCTATCCATGATGGCTGCCAGGCGCTGGAACATAAGCTTAGTAAAGAGGATTATGTGCTCAAGGATGTCCTGACGAAAGATCTGCAAGTTCAGTTGGAAGATCGCTTTAATGTTCATTCTATGGAAGATCTTTATGCAGCTATCGGCTTTAATGAATTATCCACAACGGCAGTAGCTAACCGGATTATGGAAGCAGCGGACCTCCTTAAAAAAGATGAGCAAGAGGAGAATTTAGAGAAAGCCCTAGCCAGCAAAAAGGAACAAGCTAAACCAGCGATGTTGGTCAAACATAAAGATGGGGTCCTGGTTGAGGGCGCTGATAATATGCTCTTTCGCTTAGCCCACTGTTGTACGCCGGTCCCCGGTGATGATATTATTGGCTACATTACTAAGGGGCGGGGAATTTCAGTTCACCGCAAGGACTGCCACAACATTACTAAAAATAAAAATATGCAAGAGCGTTTAATTAAAGTTGAATGGGACGAAGATCATTCCGAGGACGTGGTCTATGATGTTGAGCTAACCATCACCGGCTATGAACGTAATGGCCTATTGAATGAAATTATTCAAGTGCTAAGTCCTTTGACAAAAACGATCTCCAATATTAATGGAAATATCGATCCACAAACGCACACGGCAAAAATTATTGTCCGAATTGGAATTTTAAATGTGCAAGATTTAACTTTAATTAAGGATAAAATTAAATCGATTCCAGATGTTTATACTGTTGAACGAACCATGAATTAATTAAGGGAGGCTTATTTTGAGAGTTATTATTCAACGCGTTAAAAGCGCTGAAGTTGAAATTGCTGGTAAACTTGTGAATAAGATTGGGCAAGGCTTTTTACTTTATGTCGGAGTTCATGATTCAGATGATCAGGAAACGGTGAAGTATATGGCTCGAAAAATTAGTCGTATGCGAATTTTTGCTGATGAAGAGGGAAAAACGAATTTAAGCATTCACGATGCGGGGGGCGATATACTATCGATTTCTCAATTTACCCTTTATGCCCGAACGAGAAAGGGCAATCGACCAAGTTTCACCGATGCTGCTGAACCATCCTACGCAAAACAGCTCTATGCCGATCTTAATGACTGTCTGCGCGCTGAGCATCACTTGACGGTTCGAGAAGGGGAATTCGGGGCTGACATGGCCATAAAATCGATTAACGATGGTCCTTTCACCATCATTCTTGATAGTCAGGAGAATTAAACTAAGAGGCTGGGAAAAAACTCAGTCCCAGAATATAAAAAACGCATCAATTTATTTCGAAAATAAATTGATGCGTGTTGATATTTTATAAAGGCAAAGCGAGTTCCAGCCTTATAATAAAAGGTAAGCAAACCGAAGGAGGAAATCGCTTTGTATCAAAATTATACCACAATGGAAACAGCTTTTCAAAAACGGACCCCGAAGCCACCTTCATGTGTATGAAAGAAGACCCCATGAAAAAACGGGAGTTAAAGCCTGGCTATAATCTCAAGTTGCTTCAAGTCATCAATATATTATTGACTTTGATATTTTCCCGAACCCTACCGATACGCGTACCCTCATTCCGTTTTTAAAAGCAAGCCCAACGCTTGATCGGTTCCAATATATTGTTGCAGATGCGGGTTATTGGAGTGAAGAGAATGATATGGCGATTATTGACGACTTTGATAAGATTCCCTTGATTCCTTATAGCATGTATCATAAATAACAAAGTAAAAAATATCGAAACAATCCTAAACATCGTGAGAACTGGCAGTATGATGAGATAGAAGATTCCTATACGGATTTAGATGGCGTCCATTTTATTTTTTCACATTATCGGACTCTAAAAGATAAAAACGGTTTCCAAAGGCAATTTAAAGTTTATCAAGCCGATACTGAACAAATGGATGACCGTTTAAATGAGCTTGCGAAAACTCCGACAGGACGTCAGCGCCAGACGGCGGTCAATCTTAATTGGGAATATTTTAAGCACCAAGCAAAAGAGAATTTAGAAAGCACACCTGGAAAAGAAATCTATGCGCAACGTAAAATTGACATAGAGACCGTTTTCGGACGGATGAAAGGTGTCTTTGGTATGCGCAGAACACATGTGAGAGGCAAACAAAGCGTATATAATGATATCGGAATGATGCTGATGAGCATGAATTTAACGAAATTAGCCCTTAAAGCTCGGCGAAGAACAGAGGCTCTTCGTAATCATTTCTCTAAAGGTAAAAAATGCACTGAAGGAAGCCAAATATGGATAGCTTCAATGCATTTTTTATTATTTGGGGTGACTTATTTCCCAACCCCTTGTCTTATTGAAAGTAAATAACGAGAGCCTGATACACAGCTTCAGCTACTTTTTGCTGGTAGGTTTCTTGATTAAATTTGCTGACATCATTGGGGTTACTCATATAACCCAGTTCTAATAATAAACCGAGGTTTTCGCTTTCTCGAATCACCTGAAAATCTCCAAATTGAATACCATTATTAGGGATTGGCAGAGTTTCAAGAAGCTGGTCTTGAACTGTTTTTGCTAAAGGAATTGAGCTGTCGTGGTAGTAATAAACAGTTGATCCAGAATAAACCTCCTGCTCAGCTGCGTCATAGTGCAAACTAATAAAAAGATCTGGCTTTTGCTCATTATTTATTTCTACTCGCCGATCAAGGCTCACGGTCTCATCATGGTCGCGGGTAAGTAGAACCGTTGCGCCTGCCTCCTCTAGTTTTTCTTTTAATGCGAGTGTGGATTTTAAAGCGACATTTTTTTCATAAAGACCTTTGTCTTCATTGATGGCTCCCGGATCCTCTCCCCCATGACCAGGATCAAGTAGAATTGTTTTTTGGGCTAGGGTAGTCGTAGCTTGTTTTTTTTCAGCGAGCTTCTTCATGGCTTTGCTGTTTGACTTGGCTAACCAATTAGCGATGTAACCCTCTTGACCATTAATGGTTCGAATATGGTAGAAGGGGCCTTCTTGTCCTAAGTAGGCAAATTTTTCATTTTGCTTTCCTTTAGCAACTACAGGAGCGTCCGTTTTAGGAGCTTCACGAATGTTAACCCCTTCTGTCGTTGCTTGGACTTCAAAATTATACTTGGCCAAGAATTTCTTTATTTCTTCTGTATCTTCAATCGGGGTTGTTTCTTGCCAGGCATTGTTGATCGTACCCTGACTAATATCAAGATATTTTTGCTCGATCCAGCCGGTTTTATCTTCGAATTGAACTTGGACCCATTGCTTTTGGGTGTGTAGAATGGTTAATTTATCATTTTTGGCGACTTCTGCGATACGGTCCGTCGGTTGACTACCTTTAAAAATTGCGGCACGTTTAGGCAAGACCGTACCGATCATGCCCACCCTTTGTAGATTTTCTTTTGATTCATGAATCCAGTTAGGCAGCCAGCCCAGCCCATCAGCATATCGTGCTAAGTACCAGCCATTTTGTTCTCTGATCAATTGGTACGGTGCGCCCACAGTAAGTTGACCGGTAATATCATAGGTTAGGCCGGGACCAGAGCGTACATTCACAGGGGTGTGGTCAACGGTATTAAGGGACTCTTGATAGGTTTCATAGAGTAAATAGCTAGTCCATAAAATAAGGCCTAATAATACAGATAAAAATAGTAAATAGCTGCCGCGTTTAGTCTTGAGATGGTTGGGCATGGCTGCCTCCTTTCCATCATAAATTCTACCGGCAATTCGCGTAAAGCGCAATAGGAAGCGTTGTAAAAGTTGACTATTGTTCAGATAATGAGTATAATATTTGTGAAATCCAATGAAAGAGACAAATTTTCTGTTGAGGTTTAGCGAAGTCCGTGTGGTGAGAGGGGCTCCTTGGCATTGAATTTAGGGACACTCTTGAGGAGGCCAAGTCCGGTTGATCCGTTATCTCTTTAAGTAGCTTGACTAGTAAATTAAGGTGGTACCGCGAATCTCGCCCTTATTCCTAAATAGGAATAAGGGTTTTTGTTTTATTGGTATACAAATTAGACCAGAAAGGGGAGACTCCATGATTCAAAAACCCAAAGGCACCGCTGATATTTTGCCTTCCGATATTGGGGTTTGGCAATATGTAGAAGGAGTAGCCAGAAAAATATTTAAGCAATTTGGTTACGCTGAAATTAGGACGCCAATGTTTGAGCAGTTTGAACTATTTCACCGGAGTGTGGGGGAGAGTTCAGATATTGTCACTAAAGAAATGTATGATTTTAAAGATAAAGGCGATCGACACCTGGCTTTAAAACCGGAGGGGACAGCTCCAATTGTTCGAGCCTTTGTCGAAAATAAGCTTTATGGCCCTGAATACCCCAAGCCTTACAAGGTTTATTATATTAGCCCATTCTTCCGCTATGAGCGTCCTCAAAGTGGCCGCCAGCGTCAATTTCACCAGATTGGGGTGGAAAGTTTTGGCGTTAATGCGGTGACAGTTGATGCAGAAATCATTGCGATGGCCTGGGAATTTTTAACACGATTAGGACTGAAGGATCTCGAGCTACATATTAATTCTTTAGGAGACGAAGCATCAAGGCAACGTTATCGTGAGGCCCTTATTGCTTACTTTAAGCCTCTTAAAGGGCAGCTTAGTGAAGATTCAAGAAATCGTTTAGAGGTGAATCCCTTACGAATTTTAGATTCCAAGGATGAAGCGGATAAAAAACTCCTTGCTAAGGCACCGAAGATTGAAGATTATTTGAGTCAAGCTTCTAAGGACCGTTTTGAACGTTTAAAAAATTTACTGGACATTCTAGATATTCCTTACATGCTTGATCCTAATCTTGTTCGTGGTTTGGATTACTACCAAGAGACAATTTTTGAAATTATTGCCCATGATGAAGTCTTTAACGGAGAATTAACCGTTTGTGGGGGTGGTAATTATGAAGGCCTCGTGGAAGAAGTTTCTGAAGGGAAAGATGATAGTGTTGGCTTTGGCTTCGGTATTGGTTTTGAACGCTTGCTTTTGTTAATGCAAGCTCAAAAAGTAGCGCTTCCCGAAGTAGAGCGACCTGATTTATATATCGTTGGCATTGGCGAAGAAACCGAAAATTTTGTGATGAAGTTACTCTTAAAATTACGCCGTCAAGGAATTATTGTGGAGCGCGACTTCCTCAATCGGAAAGCCAAAAAACAGTTCCGTGAAGCGGATCGCCTAGGAGCCCAATATGTCCTAGTCATTGGCTCTAAAGAATTAGAAAGTGGCCAACTAACGCTCAAGGAAATGTCCTCAGGAGAAGAGTCACCAGTAGCTCTAGAAAACTTCTGCCAGGAACCTAAAAATTACTTAAAGTAATATCATAAAAAAGGAGATTAATGAATGAAACGATCAACATATTGCGGTTTAATTAACAAAAAATGGGTTGGAGAAACTGTTCATCTATCCGGCTGGGTACAAAAGCGTCGCGACCTTGGCGGTGTTATTTTTGTTGACCTGCGGGATCGTGAAGGCTTTGTTCAAGTCGTCATGAATGTCGAAAATCTTGGGGAAGATTTCCATTTTGCCGAAGAATTACGTTCTGAATATATTATTGAAGTTTCGGGTGAAGTCGTTGAGAGAGACGAAGAGATGATTAACCCGAAATTAACGAATGGCGATGTTGAAGTCATGGTTAAAGAGCTAAAAATTTTAAGTAAAGCCAAAACACCACCATTCCAACTTGAAAATGCCGGGGATGTTAATGATGATATTCGTTTAGAGTATCGGTATTTAGACTTACGTCGGCCTAAAATGCTGAATAATTTAATGCTCCGCCATCAAGTCACTAGCGCTATGCGTTCTTACCTCAACGAACACGACTTTTTAGATATTGAAACGCCATATCTGACTAAATCCACCCCTGAGGGAGCACGGGACTATTTAGTTCCTTCTCGTATTCACGGCGGCGAATTTTATGCCTTGCCGCAGTCGCCACAGCTATTTAAACAGCTGCTGATGGCAAGTGGTGTTGATCGTTATTACCAAATTGTTCGTTGCTTTAGAGATGAAGATTTACGAGGAGATCGTCAGCCCGAATTTACACAGGTTGACCTGGAAACTTCTTTCTTGGATCAGGAAGAAATTCGCGACCTTGTTGAGGGTATGTTGAAGTATGTGATGAAGGAAATCAAGGGTTTAACTTATGACAAACCTTTCCCTATTTTGACTTACGATGAAGCTATGTCGCGTTTTGGAACGGATAAGCCTGATACCCGCTTTGGCTTAGAATTAGTTGATATCTCTGATTTAGTCGGGGAATATAATTTCAAAGTATTTAATCAAGCTGTTGAGAACGGGGGCTTGGTGAAGGCTATTAACGTTAAAGGTGCGGCAGAAAAATACTCCCGGAAAGACCTTGATAGCCTGACTGACTTTGCCAAAACTTATGGGGCCAAAGGAGTCGCCTGGATTAAGGTTACTGAAGATGGATTTAGTGGTCCAATTGGCAAATTCTTTAAGGACAAGCCTGAACCACTCAAAGAACGTTTGGATGCCGAAGCAGGGGATATTTTGGTCTTCCTAGCAGATAAAAGTAGCATTGTTCACCAAAGTTTAGCAGAAATTCGTTTGAAATTTGCCCGTGAGCTTGAATTACAAGATCCAAGTACCTTTAACTTCTTGTGGGTTGTTGATTGGCCACTCTTTGAATATGATGAACAGGAGCATCGTCTGACAGCTATGCACCATCCATTCACTCACCCTAATGACGACGATGTGGAACTTTTAGAGTCAGAACCTGAAAAAGTTTATGCCAAAGCCTACGATATTGTTCTCAATGGCTATGAAGTTGGTGGAGGCTCGATTCGTATTCATGAACGTGACTTGCAAGAAAAAATGTTCAAGGCTTTAGGTTTCACCCCAGAACGTGCTCATGAGCAATTTGGTTTCTTATTAAAAGCTTTGGAGTATGGCTTCCCACCCCATGGCGGTTTAGCCCTTGGCTTGGATCGCTTAATTATGATTCTTGCCGAAGAAGAGAATATTCGTGAAGTCATTGCTTTCCCTAAGAATGGCCGAGCGATTGATCCATTAACTTCCGCACCTAGTGAAGTATCCGAACAACAACTTAATGAACTGAGCCTCGCGATTAATCGGATTGATATTGACTAAGCAGGCTAAATAGCTGTCCCGCTAATCTAATCCGTTGCAGTGCTCAAGGTATGTGCTATACTTGAAAGCACTAGGGGGAATGAGTCATGGGATTTATCGAAGATTCCTTAGAAAGATTAACCTCTGCTGGGTACAAAGTGACCAACCAGAGACGAAGTTTACTAGATGTTTTTAACCATGAGGATGACCACTATAAAAGTGCGAAAGAAGTTCAGGATGAAGTTCTACAGGAAACAAGTGGCGTTAGTTTAGATACTATCTACCGGAACCTAAAAATATTAACAGACTTAAACATTATTGAAGCACAAGATATTAATAATGAAACTTGTTATCGCAAGCATTGTGATCCCCAAATGGGCCACCACCATCACTTTATCTGTACGCAGTGTGGGAAAACAATCCCTATTGAGGAATGCCCACTGGAAGAGTTTCGAAATCTTTTACCCAATTGCCAAATTAATGAGCACAGTTTTCGCTTATTTGGCCTTTGTGAAGACTGCTTAAAAGAAAAAAGTAATTGACGTGTGGGGCGCTTGAGGGATATAATGAGGAATGTAGCATTTTCCTAATCGAAAATGAATGTAGACGAGGGGAGGTAATCTTAATGGGTAAGACAGTCGTACGTAAAAACGAATCATTAGATGACGCTCTTCGTCGTTTTAAGCGTAACGTGTCTAAATCAGGCACACTTCGTGAATACCGTAAAAGAGAATATTACGAAAAGCCTTCTGTGAAACGTAAGAAAAAATCAGAAGCCGCTCGTAAGCGTAGATATTAATTCGGTCGAAGAAACCTGGAGGAATTCCGGGTTTTTTCTTTGTTAAAAAATATAGCTTTGCTATAATTAAGAAAAAACACAGGAGGTCTTATTTTGGCAAATAAGCAGGAAGAAAGTAAATATGAGATCGTAAACCCTGATACTATTTCATTCTTTTTGGATCTTAAGGAAGAGCACCTTAGAATGTTAGAAGATGCTTTTTCTACAGAAATATTTGCCTTAGGTCAGGAAATAACGGTGAAGGGTCCTGATCACATGCTTGTTTTTAAACTAATCCAAACGATTGATGAATTGATTGGTGCCGGCCATACACTTAGCTCTTCTGATCTAGCTAATGGGATTCAATTGACCAAGGAGAACAAATTATCTTTTTTTGAGAGTTTGTTTGATCAACCCATTGGGAAAACTTTTTCCGGTGAGGAATTAAGGGCAAAAACAGAAGGGCAGTTGGCTTATGTCAGGGCTATTGAAAGTCATGCCGTTACTTTGGGCTTAGGACCAGCCGGAACAGGGAAGACTTTCCTAGCTGTTGTGCTTGCGGTCCAGGCTTTGAAAAAAGGCCAGGTTAAACGAATCATCGTCACTCGGCCTGCAGTCGAAGCCGGTGAAAGTCTTGGTTTCTTACCAGGGGACCTTAAAGAAAAAGTAGACCCCTATCTCCGGCCTATTTATGATGCTTTTTATAGTATTTGTGGCACTGAATATACGGAGCGTCTTCTAGAGCGTAATGTGATCGAAATAGCTCCCTTAGCGTATATGCGAGGCAGAACTTTGGATGATGCTTTTGTGATTTTAGACGAGGCACAAAATACCACCGTTGCCCAGATGAAAATGTTCCTCACGCGTTTAGGTTTTGGCTCTAAAATGCTAGTAAATGGTGATGTTTCGCAGATTGATTTACCACGTGGGGTAAAGTCGGGTTTAGTTGATGCCCGGGAAAAATTAAAAAATATTTCGGATATTGCCATTATTCAATTCACAGCTGAAGATGTTATTCGCCATCCAGTGGTTGCAGCGATTATCAAAGCTTACGGTGATTAATATCCCCTAAGTCAGGAGGATCAATATGTTAGAGATTGACTTTTATGATGAGCACCAATTATTAACGGAGGAACAACGGACTACGCTCCATGACTTATTAAATTTAGCCAGCCAAGTCCTCAAGCTAGCCGGAAATTTTGAAGTTGACATTACCATTTTAACGGACACTGAAATTGAAAAAATTAATGCGACTTATCGTCATGTGGATCGTCCTACCGATGTTTTAAGTTTCCCCATGCAAGATGGAACACAAGATGAAACAGTGATTTTAGGCTTACCCAAACAATTTCCAATAGCTTTGGGGGATATTTTTGTCTCTTATGAAACTTGCCAAGCACAAGCCATAAAATATGGCCATAGTTTCGCACGTGAATTAGGTTTTCTTGTCGTACATGGTTTCTTACATTTGAATGGTTTCGACCATGACACGAAACCGCACGAAGCGGAAATGTTTGCCTTGCAGAACGATATTCTAGATCGTTTTGGTTTGGGGAGAAATTATGAGTAGAAATGCTTTTAAAAATAAATCATACTGGCAAAGTCTAAAACATGCCTGGGCTGGCTTAGTGCTCACTTTTAAAAACGAGAGAAATTTTAGAATTCAGCTTGGCTGCTTGCTATCTGCTTGTCTTTTAGGTGGCTACTTCCATATCAGCCTCTCAGAGTGGCTGAGTATTCTTTTTGCCGCTGCTTTGGTTTTATTTGCTGAGCTCCATAATACGGTGATTGAGTCTTTAGTCGATCTTCATGTAGGAGAATATTTTCATCCACTGGCCAAGAAATGCAAAGATGTGGCTGCAGCTGCTGTATTACTAACCGCCATGCTGGCTTTATTAGTCGGTTTATTTATTTTTATACCTAAATTTTGGGCATTGTGGGAAGGATGTAAAATGTAATGACCGTTTTTAAATCAGGTTTTGTCACACTAATAGGCCGCCCTAATGTTGGAAAATCAACCCTTTTAAATCGCCTGGTACAGCATAAGGTTGCGATTACTAGCGCAAAACCCCAAACGACTCGAAATGTGATTCGCGGCATCCATACTGATGAAAAGGCGCAGTTGGTTTTCCTTGATACACCGGGAGTGCATAAGTCCAAAAATAATCTAGATAATTTTATGTTACAAAGCATTTCCCGTGCCTTGGAAGCTGTTGAGGCTGTCCTTTTTATTTTGAATGTCTGCGAAAAAGTTGGCCCTGGGGATCGCTATATTTTGGAACAATTGGATGACTTGCCCGTTCCTATTTTTCTGCTGGTCAATAAAATAGATCAAGTCTCTACCAAGCAACTGGCAGAGTATTTAGAGGATTTAGGAGCGACTGAAGCCTTTGAAGCGATTATCCCCATCTCCGCCCGCACGGGGGCAGGCCTGGAAGAACTGATGGATCATCTATTAAAAATATTGCCAGCGGGGCCTAAGTACTACCCAGAAGATATGGTGACCGATCACCCTGAATATTTTGTGATTTCTGAACTTATTCGTGAAAAGGTACTGTCCCAAACCCATGATGAAATCCCACACTCAACGGCGGTAAAAGTAACAGAAATGAAAAAAAGTAAAGAGGGCCTTATTCATATCTTTGCTGATATTTATGTGGAGAGAAATTCACAAAAAGGAATTGTTATTGGTCGAGCAGGAAAAATGATTAAGGCAATTGGCAGCCAGACGAGGCCAGAAATTGAAGCCCTCCTCGGCGAGCAAGTTAATCTAAAATTAGAAGTAAAAGTTGAAAAAAATTGGCGTAAGCACCAATTTTCATTAAAAAATTTAGGTTATACTCTTGATCCACACTAAATTCTGAGGTGAGGGAATGAGTCAGTATTATCAAAACTTTGAGGGAATTATTTTTTCGGTTAAACCTTATCGCGAAAAAGATCAGCTTTGTCAGATTTTCACCAAAGAAACAGGCAAGCGGATGTTCTTTCTTCGGCGAGGACAAACAGCAAAAAAAGCGATTCGTTTAACCCCACTTGTCCGGGGAAGTTTTGTTGGCCATCTGCCAGAACAAGGTTTCTGCTTTATCAAGGATATTGTGCAAGTGGCCTTTCCTAAAGTAATTCTTTTTGATATTGAAAAGCAAGCCTGTGCCGGATACATGCTGCAATTAGTGAATCGGGCGCTAGCGGAAAATGAAGCTTGTCTCAAGGTTTATCAAAAGCTCTGGCTTGGCCTTCAAGCTATGGAAAATGGTATTGATGCTTGGACTTTAGCTCAAGTTTTTGCCTTACAGATGCTTCCATATTTTGGTGTTGAACCAATTTTTTCGCATTGCGCTATATGTGGAAACGAGGAGGGGGCCTTTGATTACTCGATGAAGTACCACGGTATGCTTTGTGAGAAACACTGGCCCCAAGACCCTAACCGATTACACTGGACGCCTAATAGTTCTTATTTGGTAATGAAGTATGCAGAACTTCCAATTGATAAAGTAGGCCAGGTTCATTTATCTACACCACTCAAAAAAGATATTCATCACCACATTGATGACCTCTATGATGAATATACGGGGGTTTACTTACAAACCAATCAGTTTCTCAAAGAGTTATTCGGCCTGTATAATCCGCTTGACGCTTCCAAGGGGGATAAAGTATAGTAGTGGTAGATTATGAGGAAATTGAAACCTTGTGAAAAAGGATAATCAGCTTATCGCGTTTAAGTGTATGGCTCAAGGGACATGTGTTTCTTTAAAACAGATTCTAATCCTATGTGTGTTATCCATACATAGGTTTTTTACTTGTTAACCCTATATTGTTGGTGGGAAGGTTGATATTATGATAACGATTCAGGAAATGATCTTACGATTACAGGAATTTTGGACGAAACAAGGTTGCTTACTGCTCAATGCTTATGATACGGAACAAGGAGCCGGTACAATGAGTCCTTATACGATATTAAGGGCAGTAGGACCTGAACCTTGGAATGCTTGCTATGTCGAGCCTTCACGTCGACCAGATGATGGTCGTTACGGGGAAAACCCTAATCGTCTTTATCAACACCACCAATTTCAAGTGGTCATGAAGCCTAGTCCATTGAATATTCAAGAGCTTTACTTAGATAGTCTTCGCGAATTGGATTTAGTTCTTGAGGATCATGATGTTCGATTTGTGGAGGATAACTGGGAAAACCCTTCGATGGGCTGTGCAGGACTTGGCTGGGAAGTGTGGTTGGATGGGATGGAAATTACCCAATTCACATATTTTCAGCAAGTTGGTAGTTTAGATTGCCATCCTACCACCGTTGAGATTACATATGGGATTGAGCGATTAGCTTCTTATATCCAAAATGTCAATAATGTTTTTGATTTGCAATGGGGTAAGAATGTCTACTATGGCGATATTTTTAAGCAGGCGGAATTTGAACATTCTAAGTATACCTTTGAAACTGCTGACGTCGCTGGGTTGAAAGCTGCTTTTAAATTCTATGAAGATGAAGCTCTCGAACAAATTAATCAGCAGCTTGTGCATCCTGCTTATGATTATATTTTGAAATGCTCACATACCTTTAATTTATTGGATGCTCATGGCGTGGTCTCTCAAACCGAAAGACAGGACTATCTGAGCCGTATCCGTAATATGGCTAGGAAAGTTTGCCGATTATTTGTTGACCGCCGCCGTGAATTAGGCTACCCATTGTTGGATCGTAAAACGGCTGAAAAATTGCTTAGTGAGGAGACTCAAAATGACTAAACATAATTTTTTATTGGAAATAGGCATTGAGGATATGCCGGCCCGTAGCGTTCGGCCAACCACGGAACAACTTAAAACAAAATTAGCAGCCTTCCTTAATGAGCAATGGCTAAGCTATGACCATATCAAAGTATTTGGCACTCCCCGACGCTTTGCGGCTTTAGTGTCTGGCTTGGCTGAAATGCAGGAAACGCGGACTAAAATTCATCGCGGACCGGCCAAGCGGATTGCTGTTGATAAAAATGGTGAATGGACCAAAGCAGCAAAAGGTTTTGCACGCGGTAAGAATGTCTCCCTTGCGGATCTTTATTTTGATGAGGAAAAAGGAGAACCCTATCTTTTCGCTAAGGAAGAGCAGGGAGGACATTCAGCAGCTGAGATTCTCCCACTTGTTAAGCGCGTGATTAAAGAAATTGATTTTGTAGCCGCGATGAGCTGGTCTGACCACCTCTATCGTTACTTACGGCCAGTCCATTGGTATGTTGCCCTCCTAGATGATGAGGTCATTCCCTTTGAACTGATGGACGCTGTTTCCGGACGAGCAACACGTGGCCATCGCTTTTTAGCGCCAGGTAAAGTGGAACTGACCAATGCTAAGGATTATGAAAAAACTTTAGAAAAAGCTGCTGTCATTGCTGATCAAGATAAAAGAAAGCAAATGATTACTGAGCAAATTAAAAATTTAGAGCAGGAGTATGGCTGGCATGTTGATTTGCCTGGTGATTTATTAGAGGAAGTGACCCAGCTAGTCGAATATCCTACGGCTTTTGTAGGTGAATATGATAAGAAATATCTTTCTCTTCCTGAGCCAGTTTTAATTACAACGATGGCTGAACACCAACGTTACTTTAGTGTTAAAGGGGAAAATGGGGATTTAGAAGCTTATTTTATTGGTGTTCGTAATGGGGATGATAGGGCTTTAGAGCAAGTCATTCACGGGAATGAGAAGGTTCTCGTCGCGCGTTTAGATGATGCTCAATTTTTTGTGGCGGAAGATCAAAAGCATAGTATTGATGACTTTGCTGCTAAGCTGTCTAAGGTCACCTTTCATGAAAAAATTGGTACCATGGCTGATAAAATGGCAGAGACTCAAAAGATTGCCCGTGCTTTATACGATCACTGGGCTGTTGAGGATTTATTCGCTGCTGAATTACATACGGACTTCCTCAAGCAGATAGCTCGTGCTGGAGAGATTTATAAATTTGACTTAGAAACTCAAATTGTTAATGAATTTTCTGAGTTACAAGGAATCATGGGAGAAATTTATGCTGGGGAAGCAGGGGAAGACCCTATGGTTCAATACGCGATTCGAGAGCATTACATGCCTGTTTCCGCACAAGGAGATCTGCCAGAATCTCCTCTAGGCGTTCTTTATGCTGTAGCCGATAAATTACAGGCCATCATTCGTTTCTTTGAAATTGGTAAAATTCCTTCTGGTTCTAATGATCCTTTTGCTTTGCGCCGGCAAATGACTGGTATTGTTCAGATCCTTAGGGCCTATGACTTGCCTTTCGCTTGGGATTCATGGTTACCAGAAATTATTGCCTTAATTTGCTCTGATTTTTCCTATGAGGAGGTCGAAGCTTTAACCGGTCATATTTATGACTTTATGCTGCAACGTCTACGTTTCCAATGGCAACAAGCAGGTCTTTCGGCTGATCTTATTCAAGCCGTGTTGGCTTCAAATGATACGGATATTAATGATAAGTATGCAGCCGTTAAGACTTTATTAGACGTCCAAGATCAAGATGACTTCAAGTCAAATATAGAAGCTTGGAATCGAATCTTAAATCTGATCCCTAAGATGAAAGAAATGAAAATTAACCCTAAAGCTTGCCAAGAGGAATTATTGCAAACAGACAGTGAACGGCAACTTTATGATTTAGTGATGAGTTTAGATTTAGGGGAATCCTCGGCTGATCGGTACTATAGTCTCAGTGGTTTGGCTGATGCTATTGACGAATTTTTCGAAGAGAATATGATTTTTACAGATGATGAAAAGCTTAGGAATAATCGCTTAGCTTTACTGGCAAAGATTGCGGAAGAAGTATTGGAATTGGCTGATACAAAACAAATCAAAACCAAAGGAAGATAAACATGTCAAAATTTTATGACCGTGCTAAAATTTTTATTAAAGCAGGTAAAGGTGGAGATGGTTTGGTTGCCTTCTTAAGAGAAAAATATCGTCCCGATGGTGGCCCTGCGGGTGGTGATGGCGGCTGCGGGGGAAGTGTTATCATCAAGGTGGATGAAGGCCTCCATAATTTATCCCATTTTCGTTATCATTCCCATTTTAAAGCTAGGAATGGGGAAAACGGTATGACGAAATCGCGTTATGGAAAGGGAGCGGAAGATTTAATTCTTACCGTGCCACCTGGAACGATAATTCGTGATGCTAAAACGCATAAACTAGTCGCTGATCTGCTGCACCATGAGGATAGTGTTTGCGTGGCCCAGGGTGGACGTGGAGGTCGTGGCAATAAAAAATTTGCGACTCACAATAACCCAGCTCCTGAAATGGCAGAAAATGGTGAACCTGGGGAAGAAGTGGAACTTAATTTAGAGTTAAGGGTACTTGCTGATGTTGGCATTATTGGTTTCCCTTCGGTAGGAAAGTCAACCATCCTCTCTGTTGCCACAAATGCAAAGCCTAAAATTGCAACTTATCCTTTCACGACCCTCTCCCCGAATTTAGGGGTTGTCAATCTCTCTTATGATGAAACCTTCGTCATGGCTGATTTGCCTGGCCTTATCGAAGGAGCTGGCCATGGGGTGGGTCTAGGTTTACAATTTTTGCAGCATGTCAAACGGACAAAGGTACTCTTGCATGTCATTGACATGGCAAGCCTTGAAGGTCGTGATCCTTACGATGATTACCTTAAAATAAATCATGAGCTAGCGGAATATGATGAGCAATTACTAGATCGTCCCACAATTATTGTGGCCAATAAAATGGATATGCCCGCAGCAGCAGACAATTTAAAAGCTTTTACAGAAAAATTAGAAAACGAACAAAATCAGGATGAACAACCAGAAATTATTGAGATTTCTGCCTATACCCACCAAGGAATTAAAGAACTCCTCCGGGCGACATTTGAGCTGCTAGAAGATCATCGTGATGACTTTGCTACAGGGGAAACGATCATTAATCTCGACAGCGAAAGTGATGGAGATTCAAACACCTACTTTAAACTAAAGCCGATTAAGGAAGGCTTTTGGCAGTTATCTGGTGCCCCCATTGAAAAAGATTTTAAAATGGCCAATCTTGAATTTGATGAGAGCGCTAGGCGCTTTGCTAAAAAAATGGCAGCTAAAGGTGTCGACGATGCCTTGCTGGAAGCGGGCGCCCAAAATGGCGATATTGTTCGTATTCTCGATTACGAATTTGAATTCTTTGTTTAAAGGAGGGGTGCCATGCAAATTCAATTTCTTGGAACTAGCGCTGGGCTCCCATCCCGTTTTCGGAATGTCAGTTCTACTGCTCTGAAGTTACTTGAAGAAATGAATGAAATTTGGCTTTTTGATTGTGGAGAGGGAACACAAAGCCAAATTCTTCAAACAACGATTAAGCCAGCTAAAATAAGCAAGATATTTGTTACCCATCTCCACGGGGATCACATCTTTGGCTTACCAGGCTTACTCAGTAGTCGGAGCTTTCAGGGGGGAGAAAATACTGTCTTAGATATTATAGGTCCTGAAGGAATCCGCGAGTTTATAACTTCGGCCTTATCATTAAGTCGCACTCATCTCAGCTATCGTCTTAATTTTACTGAATTGAGTCAATCAGAAGGAATGATCAAGGAAAAACATGGTTATAACATTCACTATCATAAATTAGACCATAATATTACTTCTTATGGTTTTCGCGTTGAAGAGCCGCCCGCCTCAGGGAAATTATTGATGTCTAAGGTGGAAGCTTTAGGGATTACGCCAGGTCCGATTCTCGGTCGCTTAAAAAACAAAGAAACTGTGACCTTAACGGATGGTCGTGTGATTCATGGTAGGGAATTGCTGGGGCCTGATCGACCAGGACGTATTGTAACGATCCTAGGAGATACTAGACCTTGTTTAGGGACTGAGATTTTAGCTAAAAATGCGTCGGTTTTAGTACACGAGGGAACTTATGGTCCCGAAGCTAAAGCTCTTGCCCATAAACATTACCATTCGACGGTAGTTGATGCTTGTCAATTGGCAAAACGTTCACAGGTCGAGCAATTGTATATTAATCATATTTCTCCCCGGTACTTGGGGGAGAAAATCCAGCATCTAATTACTGCAAGTCGTAAAATCTTCCCTAAGAGCTATCTGGTTAAAGACTTCGATAGCTTTGATATCCTGGCTAAGAAATAATAAAGGTGGATTGAATGTTACGTTCTCATTATACTTGGGAGGAGGTCGCTCCTCTACCCAAAGAAGAACAGGAAAAAATAGCAGAAAAGCTTGATATTTCTCCTTTCTTAGTAAAAGTTTTAAAGCAACGTGGTTTAACATCAGCTGAGGAAATGGCGCAGGCCTTGGAGCCACCTCAGCGTCTTCATGAGCCAACACTGCTATTTGATATGAAAAAAGCGCTTAATCGTATATTACACGCCATTGAAAACAATGAAAAAATATTAATTTATGGCGATTATGATGCGGACGGCATTACAAGTGCTTCGATATTAAAAGAAGCTTTTGAGATTCTGGGCGTAGAGGTTCTTGTCTATCTACCCGATCGTCAGGTTGATGGCTATGGCCCCAACCAGGCCGTCTATGAATATTATCTTCGGCAGGGTGTCACCTTAATTATTACTTGTGATAATGGTGTTAAAGGTTTTGAAGCAATTGCCTACGCTCAAAACCAGGGAACAGACGTTATCGTTACCGATCATCATGAATTGAGTGATGAACTGCCAGAAGCTTATGCGATTATTCACCCGAGACATCCTCTAGGCGAGTATCCTTTTGGTGATCTCTCAGGAGCAGGGGTGGCTTTAAAATTAGCTTGGGCTTTATTAGAGGAAATACCCTACCAATTATTCGATTTAGCGGCTATTGGTACGGTGGCTGATTTAGTAACGGTTCAAGATGAAAATCAAACGATTATTGCCTTAGGTCTAGATCAATTGCGACAGACAGATCGTTTGGGTTTATTAGCCCTTTATAAGGAATTGGCTATTACACCAGCGCAAATTGATGAAGAGACCATTAGTTTTCAAATTGCTCCGCGTTTAAATGCTTTGGGACGGATCAGTAACGCTAATACAGGTGTAGATTGTTTGACAACTTTTGATGATCATCTTGCCCATAATACCGTCCTAGAAATGGAAAAAATCAATAATGAACGCAAGCAAATTGTTGAGAAAATTTGCCAGGAAGCTAAAGCACAACTTGACAAAACACCTAGCCTCCATGAACAAAATCTCCTGATTTTAGCCAATCGGAATTGGCATGAAGGGGTTTTAGGTATTGTTGCTAGCCGATTGGCAGAACAGTATAAAAAACCGGCTATTGTACTAACAGAAGCTAGTGATCACAAACATTACAAAGGCTCGGCCCGCTCGATACCTGGTGTTAATATCAATTCCTTGCTTGTTAAGACGAGAGAATATTTGGTGAATTTTGGGGGCCATGAAATGGCAGCTGGTTTAACAGTAGAGAAAACGGCCTTTAATGATTGGCTAAAGGTCATAAATAAAAAAGCAGCCGCCTCTATAGCTGGCTTAACCAAAGAAAAAAGGCTGGCAATTCCCATTGATGCAACAGACATTTCCTTAACTCATATTCATGAGCTGGAACGTCTGGGACCTTTTGGGGTAGGGAATGAAATGCCACTATTTACCATGAAAATTCATGAAGGGGCGCAAATACAAAGGATTGGCAAAGACCAAAATACGTTAAAAATAGTTTCTAATACAAAGCAATATCATTTTCAAGGTATCGGTTTTCGGATGGGAGACTATCAAAAATACTTAACCTCAGGAGCTCCTTTTGAAATTCTTTTTGCGATCAAGAAAAATGTGTGGCAAGGTAAAGAATCAGCCCAAGCCATTATTATGGATATTAAACAAGAGGCACCAGCAGTCTTTGATTTGCGGCAGGTTCGAAATAAAGATACGTTATTTTCCTTAGAGAAGACGTACTATCTTTTCTCTGAGCCAAAATACCTAAAAGCTTATCAAAACTTATTGCCCAAAAATAGTAAGGCGGGCTCGGTCGCTGAATTTATTGAAGCGCCTGAGGAGACCTTGCATAACTTACTCATTTTTGATTGTCCCGTAAGATTAGAGGCTTTGCTAAAAGCAATTCGTGTTAGCCAAGTCCGTAATATTTATCTTTTTGCTTTTTCGCCTTGGCGAGCTTATTTAACAGGTTCACCGACGCGTGAAGAACTGGGCAGAGTTTACCAGTATTTTATGCAAAAGCCCGCTTTGCAATTGAAAAATAAAATGACTGCTTTAGCACGGTATCTAAAACTTGCGCCTCAAAAATTAAAATTAATTCTAGAAATTTTCTTAGAAATGGGACTGATGGAACAGCAGTCAGAGCGGCTCAGGTTACTACCCACTAAAGATAAAGTTAATCTAAAAAATTCAGAGATTTTAAACCACTACCTCAATTTAATCGAAAGTGAAAAACTTTTCTTATATAATGACACGCAGAGAATTGCTGAAATTATTTTTGACCAGGAGGAAAGTCATGAATTTTAAAACTTATATTGAAAATATTCCCGATTATCCTAATGAAGGTGTGACTTTTCGGGATATCACCCCTTTGCTAGCTCATGGTGAAGCTTACCAAGAAGCGATTAATCAACTCGCTGAATTCGCTAAGAAAAAGCAAGCCGATCTCATTGTAGGGCCCGAGGCACGTGGTTTTGTGGTCGGGTGTCCTTTAGCCTATCATCTAGGTTTGGGCTTTATTCCTGCAAGAAAAAAAGGAAAACTACCCCGAAAAACGGTATCTAAAAGTTTTGCCTTGGAATATGGGGAGAGTACTTTACAAATTCATGAGGATGCTATTCAGCCTGGCGAGCGTGTCTTACTGGTTGATGATTTACTGGCGACAGGGGGAACGATAGAAGCAACCAAACAATTAGTTGAACAACTCAACGGGAAAATTGTGGGCGCAGCTTTTATGATTGAATTGACCGCCTTAAAGGGACGGGAGAAAATTTCCGATATCGATGTTTATTCACTCTGCCAGTACAATGACTAAAAATAAAGGCTACTCAAGCTTCTTTAAAACTGAGTAGCCTTTTTTTATTCCAAATGTTCCCGGTATAAACTAACCACCCGACCAATAATATCTACCCGATCTAAAATAATGGGTTTCATTTTTCGATTCTCGGGCTGGAGTCGAATAAAACCATCTTCTTTAAAAAATCTTTTACAGGTGGCTTCGTTATTATCAGTCAAAGCGATGACAATATCACCATTTTCGCAGGTTTCTTGCTCCCTAACGATGACATAATCGCCATGGTAAATTCCAGCATCGATCATGCTTTCTCCCTTAATTTGAAGGGCAAAGAGAATCTCTTCCTTTTTAGTCACTTGTGGGGCAATGGGTAGGTATCCGTCGATATGTTCTACGGCGGTAATCGGTTCACCTGCGGTAACTTTGCCGATAATAGGAATTCCTAAAGAGTAGATGCCTAAGTAACTAAAGCCTTTTTTGGTGATCTCCAAAGCGCGTGGCTTCGTCGGGTCTTTTTCAATATAACCATTTTTCTCTAAGGTTTTTAAATGACTATGAACAGTAGAAGGTGAGGATAGTCCCACAGCCAAGCAAATTTCACGAACAGTTGGGGGATAGCCATTTTCTTCAACACATTGATAGATATATTTTAGGATTTCAGTGTGACGTGAATTCATCAAATCCCTCCCTTCCTATTAGCCTTATTCTAGCATTATTGGCTTGCTTTGAACAAGTGTTTGCCTAGGTTCTTGCCGGATCGACATAAACGGTTTTTTGTTCGAAATAATTGACAAAACCTGGTTTTCCGCCAGAAGGTTTTTTCACATGTCGGACCTGTGTATAATCAACGGGGATGTTTCTGGACTGACTGTATTTAGAAAAACGAGCTGCTAATGCTGCTGCTTCTATAATTTCGGTATCTGTTGGTGTTTCCGTGGCTAAAATAACATGACTTCCAGGAATATTTTTTGTGTGAAACCAATAATGCTTTTTATTCGCTTTTTTAAACGTTAGGTGATCGTTTTGCTTATTGTTTCGTCCCACATAAATCCGATTGCCTTCAGAAGACTTGAAAGTTCTTGGCTGACTCATCGGGGACTTTTGCTTCTTTCGTCGACTTTTTTGCTTTTTGATATAACCTTGTTCTTCTAGTTCTTCTTTAATTTCTGGTAAGTCCTCTTGTTGGGCTAAATCTAATTGCACTTGAAGGCTATCTAAATATTCAAGTTCGTTTTCTAAGACTACTTTTTGTTTCTTCAAGTAGTGCTTTTTGCGCTTTAATTTATTGTAGCGTTCAAACAAATTTTGGGCATTCATAGCGGGAGATATCTTGGGATCTAATGTAATCGTGATGGGTTCGTTATTATAGAAATTGATTAATTTAACCTCACTGCTATTATCGGCAATTTGATACAGGTTAGCGGTTAGAACTTCTCCTTTAATGCGATAATTTTCCATTTTATCTATTTTTTCTTGGTCTTTATGGAAATTATCTTGCTTTTTTTTCAGATGCTTAAGCCGTTGATCTAACGCTCTTTGAATTTCCTTTGCTAATTGATTAGATTTTTGCAGGTTAGCATGTTCTTCTCTGACATGATCCAATAGGGCACCTAGGCTATCGAAATATACTTTTTCTTGCTTAATAGACCGATAATCGATAGGAAAATATGAAATTTGTTTTTCATTATTAACGAGGTTAGGTGAGGGGTCATCCAAGTCGGTTAAAAATTCCTTGAAAACTTGAAGTTTATTGTTAGGAGCTTTTTTTAAGCGATAAGCCAATTCTCTCCCACTCATTGTCCCAAAGCCCAAGAAAGTAGTCACCATATCTTTGGCGTCTGGTTTAATTTCTTGGATATAGTTTTGGTTTTCTTCTCGAAAAGGATCAACTTTATTTTGCTGGGGTGGGAAAAAATATTTACCGCCCGGCAGTAAAGTTCGATAGCTATTTTTGAAGGGGGGGACATGTTTAATGCAATCTAATATTATTCCGTTTTTATCGACAAGTGAAATATTGCTGTGTTTCCCCATCAATTCAAGGATAAGACGATAGAGTTGGTCTTCACCAAATTCATCCCGGAGGTATAGTTCAAAGTAAATAATCCGATCATTAGCTACTTGTTCAATTTTAGTAATTTGACTTCCCAGAATATATTTTCTAAGGACCATACAAAAATTATAAGGTTCGGTTGGAATTGAATATTTATTTTGAGTGAGATGAACGCATGGGAAGGAGGCATGGGCAGATAAAGAAAGCTTTTTTTGCTGACGATTTTTTTTAACGGTCATTAATAATTCTAACTCTTGGGGTTGTTGAATTTTTTGAATTCTTCCTCCCAGTAGATTTTGTTTCAATTCTCCTACCATGGCGTGTACAAATAAACCATCGAGTGCCATACAATCCTCCTTTATTTAGCCATTTAAAAAAGTACAGTCAGAAAAACTGATCTGTACTTATTCTAACATGATCGTCAATAGCTTAAGCAAGCTGTTGGAGACGATCAGGACGAAAACCGTAGAAAGGTTCTTCTCCTTCAGCAGTGACAACAGGAAGGGCTTGAAAGCCTAGACTTTTTACAGTGTCTAAAGCTTCTTTAGATTGAGTAACATCGATGGATTCAAAAGAAATATTTTTATCGGTTAAAAATCGTTTGGTAAATTGACATTGCATGCAATTAGGTTTGGTATATACGGTAACCATGCTAATCCCTCTTTCTTTAATATAGACACAATATATAGTATACTATGTGAGATGTCAAGCACTACATATACTTTTATAGCAAAAAATGGAGTTAAAGGTGTAAAGAAAAAATCGCAATTGTGTTATAATAAAATATTGAAGAAGGGGTCGTAATGAATAAAATCAGCAAAAAATTATTGCAAGAATGGCTTCCTCTCCGGAAAAAAACAGCTTATAAGAATTGCTTTGGCCATCTTGTTATCATTGCTGGGAATGAATTTATGGGCGGAGCAGCGATTATGGCCAGCGAAGGAGCTATTCAGTCCGGAGTTGGCTTGCTGACAATAGTCACTCATCGTACTAATTTTGCCAGTATTCACGCCCGTTTGCCAGAAGCAATGGTCATGGATATTGAACAAATAGACGTTTGGACGAACCAATTGCATCAGCGAGCGACAGGGATTGTTTTAGGCCCCGGCTTGGGAAATAATTATCAGCAATTCTCAAAAATTTGGCAAAGCTTAAAATGGTTTTCGCAAGTACGATATTTGGTCCTTGATGCGGATGGCCTCCATCACTATTTGGCTTTGCCTACAAAAGAAAAAAAATTACCTTATCCGCTAATATTGACTCCTCACCCAGGAGAATTTGCTGCTTTTGTTGATCAGCAGCTTGTAAGTTCAGATGAACATGCAATACTGGCTTGGGTCAGGGAGAACCATTTTATTTTGGTGAAAAAAAGTGAGGAAACAAAAGTTTACCTACCTTGTGATGATAATAATATTTGGGTAAATCCCTTTGGTAATCCAGGGATGGCGACGGGAGGTATGGGGGATACACTTGCAGGTATGATTGGTGGCCTTGGAGGTCAATTTCATGATCTTCCTTTAGGAGTTCTCTTTGCGGTTGGTTTGCATAGTTATTGTGCCGATCTGCTCTATAAAGAGCAATATAGTGTCCGGCCAACAAACGTCAGCCAATTATTGCCCAAAGTTATGGGAGAATGGCGAAATAAAAAATTAAAGCAACGAGACCGGCATTCGTAATTTGAGGAGGTGTTATAATGACAAGGCATCATCGTACGCCTAGTGCAGCTATTGTTTTTGTAAGTCGAGAGGGAGAAAGCGGGACAGAAGTCCTTCTTCAACATCGTAATCAAACCCATATGCTTCCTAATATTTGGGATGGCGTGGGTGGACATGTTGAAGCTGGAGAAAGCGTTCGTGAAGCTGCCCAAAGAGAATTAAAAGAGGAAGTAGGCCTCGATATTGCAATTGAGGATTTATCTTTTCTGATGGTGACCCATAATCAAATAAGTCCGACTGAGCGATACTACAATTTTTTCTTTAAAATTGACCGTTTTAATGGAACTCCAGAAATTTTAGAGCCTTATAAGCATGATGCCCTTCAATGGTTCTCTCTAAAAAATTTACCCTCACCTATTATCACGGATCGAAATCTTGCTTTAACACACTGGCAAGAGCCTCTGGGCTTTTTGGAGCTTAATACGGAAAGTGATGTTAAAAAATAGGGGCTAGGATTAGCCCCTACTTGGTGTTAAGATCGTAAGTCAAAAGTGCCTTTTTCAGTCATAATGATATCAATTTTTTGATCATATTGATCTGTTGGAATATCCTCAACTTGTAGTCTAGAATAAAAAGGAAGTAAACTGGTGCCTTTAAATTCTTTGAGGAAGCGATCGTAGAAGCCGCCTCCGTAGCCTAAACGCTCCCCTTTATTGTTACAAGTGACACAAGGCATGATAACCAAATCGATATCAGCTGGGCCTAACTCCTTAGCGGAAGATGCTGGTTCTTCAATATTGTAAGGCCCACTAATGAGTTTATCACCGGGTGCATATTCGTGAATACGCATATCTCCTGGTCCGGCAACGCGGGGAATCCCTGTTATTTTTCCAGCTTCATGGGCTGCTTTAATCACCGGCTTCGTATTGAATTCATAAGGCATCGGCATGAATAAGAAAAGACTTTTTGCTTTTTTAAATTCGGGATGCTCTAATAGCTTATCCACGATGATCTGATTAGCGTCTTGATAGTAGCTTTCAGATAGTTCTTTGCGTTTGGCCAAAACTTTTTTTCTCAGTTGTTTTTTACTTTCCATTTTTAGCCACCTCCGATAAGTTCATTATAGCAAAAGCAGCTTGAACATTGAAATTTCTGCTTAAATATCCTTGAGGAGGATTCATATGATGATTGGCGTTAGAGTATATTGCCGTATTTTTGGTGCATTTAATTTAAAGGATAAACGCTCCGTGATGAAAAGTCTCCTTAAAAAATTAGCACATCGCTATAATATTGCAATTGCTGAAGTAGATCTTCAAGATCATATTCAAAAAGCTTGCTTTGCGATTGCCACTCTTAGTCATAATGAAAATGAAGGTAAAAGTAAGCTAGCAGATCTGTTAAAGAAGGCGGAAACGTATCACCCAATTGAAATTTACCAAACAACCTGGCTCTATAGTGTTGAGGAGAATGATTAATGAAACAGAGGATGTCTTGGGATGAATATTTTGCAGGTCAAAGCCTAATGCTTTCTATGCGCAGCACCTGCCAACGACTCATGGTTGGAGCGGTTATCGTCCGGGAACGACGTATTATAGCAGGGGGCTACAATGGCTCAGTTAGCGGAGAGGTGCATTGTATCGATGAGGGCTGCCTGGTGGAGGAAGGCCATTGTATAAGAACAATTCATGCTGAAATGAATGCCTTATTGCAGTGTGCGAAATTTGGGGTACAGACGGAAGGAGCAGAAATCTATGTGACTCATTTTCCTTGTGTGCATTGTACCAAAGCTTTAATCCAAGCTGGAATCAAAGGTATCCATTACCTGTATAACTATCATAATCATCCTTATGCCATCCATTTATTAAAGGCGTCTGGTGTAGAGACTAATAAAGTTGAACTCCCAAAAGGTTTCTTCACTGAGCATGAGAAACTTTTTGAAAGTAATTTAAAAGATCATCAATAAGCACATTAATTTTGACTAACCATTAATAAAAAATTTTTGAAGTCATTTATCAATTTGTTAGGAGTCTTGTTGCTATGCTATTTGTCTTCATGTCCCTTGTCGGTAATACGAGGCAGTTCATCCATAAGTTAAACGAGCCAAGCCTTGAAATTACGGATGCTAATGCTTTTAGTGAAGTTCATGAGCCTTATATTATGGTCGTGCCTACTTATGAAATTGAAGTCACCGATATTATGAATGATTTCATTGAGACTGGGGATAATTTAAATTATTGTCGTGGTGTCATTGGCGGCGGGAATCGAAATTTCAATGATTTATTTTGTTTCACTGCTCATGATCTTTCACTAGATTACGGCATTCCCGTCCTGCATGAATTTGAATTCATGGGTTCACCTAACGACGTCAAAACAGTAAAGGAGTTGGCTAAAAAAATTGAAAACGCCGAAGGAAACTGTGGAACCAAATGAGGTTACCTATTTTAGATTAAATAATGAACTGAATATTCCCGTTGATAATCGCATTCCTTTGGAAAAAGATCAGGAAGCAGTTCGAGCTTTTTTTTGGAACATGTTAATCCTAATACGGTTTTTTTCTATACCTTTGAGGAAAAGATTAATTACTTGCTTAACCATGACTATTTAGAAGCTGAATTTATTGAAAAATATGAGCGAGATTTTATTTATCAATTAATGCAAACAACTTATGATCGAAAATTTCGCTTCAAGTCCTTCATGGGGGCTTTTAAATTTTACAATCAATATGCGATGAAAACCAATGATGGGAAACGATATCTCGAACGCTATGAAGATCGGGTTGTTTTTAATGCCCTTTATCTGGCTGATGGCGATCCCGAATTAGCTGTTCGTTTACGAGATGAACTCATTTCGCAACGTTTCCAACCCGCCACCCCCACATTTCTTAACGCAGGTCGAAAACGCCGGGGTGAGATGGTCTCTTGCTTTTTAATTCAATTAACCGATGATATGAATTCTATTGGACGTGGTATTAATTCTGCTTTGCAGCTGTCTAAACGCGGTGGAGGTGTGGGGATTAACCTCTCTAATTTACGTGAAGAAGGTGCCCCCATTAAAAAGGTCGCCAATGCTGCTTCCGGCGTAGTTCCTGTAATGAAACTTTTTGAGGATTCTTTTAGTTACGCTAATCAACTGGGACAAAGAAATGGAGCAGGCGTGGTTTATTTAAATATTTTCCATCCTGATATTATTCGTTTTCTTTCCACGAAAAAGGAAAATGCTGATGAGAAGATTCGTGTAAAAACTTTGTCCTTGGGCTTAACGGTACCCGATAAATTTTATGAATTGGTAGCTGCTGATGAGGTGATGTATCTCTTTAGTCCTTATGATGTAGAAAGAGTTTATAACAAACCATTTTCATATATAAATATTACGGAGGAATATGAAGCTCTCGTTGCAAATCCTAAAGTAAAGAAGTATAAAATCCAAGCTCGAGATTTGGAAAATGAAATAAGTAAATTACAGCAAGAGTCGGGTTACCCTTATATTGTTAATATTGACACTGCTAATGAAAGTAACCCAATTTCGGGGACTATCACCATGTCTAATCTGTGTTCAGAAATTCTACAGATTCAGGAAATATCCGAAATAGCCGATGATCAGCATTATGAAGTATTGGGTACTGATATTAGCTGTAATTTAGGTTCAACGAACATGGTCAACATGTTAAACTCGAGTGATTTTCCTCAATCAGTGGATACTGCTGTTCGTGCATTAACCTTTGTGACTGATGCGACCGATATTGAGGCCGTGCCTTCCATTAAAAATGGGAATCGAAAGTACCACACCATAGGTTTAGGCGCCATGGGCTTACACACCTTATATGCGATTAATCAGATCGAATATGGTTCCGACGAGGCTTTGGAATTGGTTGAGGCTTATTTCTACGCGCTTAACTATTGGACCCTTAAAAGCAGTCATCAAATTGCTCGTGAACGCAAGAAGACGTTCGCCGGTTTTTCCTCTTCGGCCTATGCAGATCAAAGTTACTTTAACCGATATATTGAAAAGCCCTTGGTGATTAAGAGTCGTAGGGTAAAGGAAATATTAAAAAATGTTCCTTTACCCAGTCAGGAAGACTGGCAAAAACTGGCTCAGGCCGTCAGTGAAGACGGACTTTACCACGCCTATCGTCTCGCTGTAGCTCCAACGGGGTCAATCAGCTACATTAATGAAACCAGTGCAAGCTTGCAACCCATTATTCGCTTAATTGAGGAGCGTCAGGAGAAGACAACAGGAAAGACCTATTATCCTGCCCCTTATCTCTCAAATGAGACGATTGAATATTATGAGTCAGCTTATGATATTGATATGAGACGGGTAATTGATGTATACGCTGCTGCCCAAAAGCATGTGGACCAGGGGATGTCGATGACTCTGTTTATGCGGTCCGAAATCCCTGAAGGCTTGTATCCCTGGAAGGAAGCAGGAGATACTAAATTGACGACTAGAGATTTAAATATCTTAAGAAATTATGCTTGGAATCAAGGGATAAAGTCGATTTACTATATTAGAACTTTCACCGATGATGGCGACGAAATTGGCTCCAATTACTGTGAAAGTTGTTCGATTTAGGAGGTTAGCATGGGACAGTTAGATAACGACATCTATATCAATTCTATTAAAAATTGGCAACGTGAACACGCTGAAGGAAGAGCTAAATATTACAAAGCCATTAATTGGGATGATATTGAAGATATGATTGATAAATTGACCTGGGAAAAATTAACCGAGCAATTTTGGTTAGATACGCGGATTCCTGTTTCCAATGATCTTGATCATTGGCGTCAACTTTCACAAGCTGAACAAGAAGTAATCGATAAAGTTTTTGGCGGGTTGACCTTATTGGATACTTTGCAATCTGAAGAAGGCGCGTTAGTACTTTTGCCTGATGCGAGAACCCAACAGGAACGGGCAGTTCTCAGTAATATTCACTTTATGGAATCTGTGCATGCGAAATCTTATTCCACCATTTTTATTACTTTAAATTCTTCTAGTGAAATTGATGATATTTTTGACTGGACGAATACGAATGACCTTATTCAATACAAAGCTCGAACCGTAAATGAAATTTACCGGACAGGCTCCGCGCTTCAGAAGAAAGCCGCCAGTGTATTACTAGAATCCTTCCTGTTTTATTCGGGTTTCTATGCTCCTCTATGGTATTTAGGTAATAATAAATTGCCAAATGTAGCCGAGATTATTAAACTCATCTTGCGAGACGAATCGGTTCATGGGACATATATTGGCTATAAATTTCAATTAGGTTATCGAGCACTAAAAGAAACTGAACAGGAAGAAATTAAAAATTGGGTTTTTGAGCTTTTATACCAATTATATGAAAATGAGGAAAAATATACGGCTACTATTTATGATGAAATTGGATGGACAGAAGAGGTTAACACCTTTGTTCGCTATAATGCCAATAAGGCTCTTCAAAATATGGGCTTTGATGCACTATTCCCAGACACGGCTGAGGACGTTAATCCGATTGTGATGAATGGTATTTCCACAGGGACTTCGAATCATGACTTTTTCTCCCAAGTAGGAAATGGTTATTTATTAGGTGAAGTTCAGGCCATGCAAGATGAAGATTATACCAAATGGGCAGTCAATCACCGACGCGAACAAAGAATGGCCTATCGTAAGGCTAAAAAAGAAGCTAGGAAAAAGAAATAATGAGTCCAACTCCCATCACAAGCTTGTTGATGGGAGTTTAAGCTACAAAAGTAAAGGGTTTAGCTTTAGATTTAAAAAGAATCTATTATTACTATATAATATAAGAATACGCTATGATTAATAGTTAATATGCTGGTAAGTAGGATTTAGAAAGGCGGCAAAGCTTATGAAGATCTATCTTGATATGCTAGCTTATCTGTTAAAATATGGAAAAAAGAAAGACGATCGCACTGGAGTGGGAACACTTTCAATTTTTGGCTATCAAAATCGCTACAATTTAAGCGCTGGCTTTCCATTGTTAACGACCAAAAAAATTCCTTTTCGATTGATTGTGAGTGAATTATTGTGGTTTTTACATGGCGATACCAATATTCAATATTTGCTCGAACACGATAACCATATCTGGGATGAATGGGCTTTTGAGAAATGGATTAACAGTGAGGCTTATCAAGGTCCTGATATGACTAATTTTGGGTTAAGAGCTAATCAAGACCCTGAATTCCGGGCACAATATGAACAGCAACTCAAAATTTTTACCCATAACATTCTTAATGATAATGATTTTGCCAAGCGATTTGGTGATTTGGGTAATATTTATGGCAAGCAATGGCGAAATTTTGAAGGCAAGGAAGGCCGTTCAGTTGATCAAATTCAGCAACTTATTGAAAATATTAAGACGACACCGGACTCTAGACGCTTAATATTAACGGCCTGGAACCCTACAGAAATTAAGAGTATGGCTTTGCCACCCTGTCATATGATGTGCCAATTTTATGTGAACGATGGCTATCTTAGTGGGCAACTCTACCAAAGAAGTGCTGATGTGTTCTTAGGGGTTCCCTTTAACATTGCCTCCTATGCCTTACTGATCCATTTATTAGCTCGGGAAGCAGGCTTAAAAGCGGGGGAATTTATTCATACCTTTGGAGATCTTCATCTCTATCTTAATCATATTGAACAAGCTAAGAAACAATTAACTAGAGAGCCTCGTAATTTACCTGATTTAGTGATTAAAAATCCGGAGGCTGATATTTTCACGTTGAAGCCGAAAGATATTCAAGTAGAGAATTATACCCCAGCCCCTGCTATCAAAGCCCCAGTAGCTGTTTAGTTTATCATTAGCACTCAAATATAAACCCTAAACCCTTCCTGAGGCCTCGAGATTAACTCTAAGTAAACTTGCTAAGTTTAAAAATTTGCTTTAGTGTTGAAATAAGTTAAAATTTTAGGCTGATTAATATTTGAGGAAGTCATTTGTTAATATAGTCATTTTATTTAAGGAAGAATCTAATGAAACATAGAAAATTATTTAATCATGATCTGCTCAGTAGTGGTATTCGGCGTTTAAAGTATATTCTGTCACTCTTGTTAGCCTTCATCTTAGGTCTTATTCTGATGTGGCTGATTGCCTTTAAACCTGGGCTGAGTAGCCAACATCAGAGCAACTTATCTTGGCAGGATATTAAAAAAATTCAGGAAACTTACCAAACAATTCAAGAGAAATATCTTCAGGATATTCCCCATGATAAAATTTTAGATGGCGCTTTGAGCGGCATGGTAAAGGCTACAGATGATCCTTTTTCCAGTTATTTAACTAAGTCCGAGAAAGAGGCCCTGCAAGAATCAATGGAAAGTAGTTTCGAAGGCATTGGAGCCCAAATTGCCAGTGAAGACGGCCGTATTAAAATTATTAGTCCGATAAAAGACTCTCCAGCAGATAAAGTGGGGCTTAAACCTAATGACTATATCATTAAAGCCGATGGAAAAGATTTAACTGGCCTTTCTGCCGACGAAGCCGTTAAGATTATTCGCGGCAAAGCGGGAACAGAACTCGAATTAGAAATTCTACGAAATGGTAAAGAGAAGAAGGTCAGCTTAAAGAGGGCAAAGGTCCCCATTACGACCGTCCATACTGAAATTTTAGATGACCATCAACATATTGGCTACCTGCAAATTACTGAATTTTCTGAGCCTACCTATGACGAAGTTGTAAAAGCCTTAAAAAATTTCCAAAAGCAAAATGTTCAAAAAATAGTATTGGATCTGAGAAATAATCCGGGTGGCTTATTGCCAAGTGTCTTACAGATTGCCAATATCTTCTTGGAAGATAATGATACTATCGCTAAGGTGGAAGAAAAATCAGGCCAGCAAGAAATCATGAAGGCAAATGCAAAGCAATTAGGGTCTTACCGAACGGATATACCGCTCACCATACTCGTCAATGAAGGCTCAGCGAGTGCGAGTGAAATTTTAGCAGGTGCCTTGCAGGATAATCAACGGGCACAGCTGGTGGGGGAGAAAACCTTTGGTAAAGGAACGGTACAAACCGTATTTGAAGTTGATGACAGTAGTGAGTTGAAATTGACGGTGGCCAAATGGCTAACGCCTAAGGGCACTTGGGTCCATGAAAAAGGCATTGAACCTGATCAGAAAGTCAAATTACCGAATTACGCTGAACTAACCCTTATCGATCTCAGCAAAACTTACCAATTAAACGATGAAGGCGATGAAATTTTAAATATTCAAAAAATGCTTAGTGCCTTAGATTATTTGCCGGATGAAGAAGTTAATTCACAATTTAATGACAAAATGCTAAAAGCTATTCAGAGCTTTGAAAAGGATAAAGATTTAGCACTTTCGCAAGATAAGTTGAATCGCGAGACTGAGGTGGCTTTAGTTCAAGCGATTCAGAATAAAATCAAAGAGAATGATACGCAACTGGCAGAGGCTAAGAAAATATCGGCCGAACAATAGCTGGAATGTGAGGGAAATAAATGAAACAATTTTTTAAAGAGGTTGGCCAAGCATTAATCCCCATGATTATTGCGGTCATTTTAGTTTTAATTGTTAAGGAATTCTTCTTTTACCCTGTAAGAATTTCCGGAGATTCGATGTATCCCTTCCTGCAAAACGGAGAGCGAGCCATTGTTCAACGGAACACAAAAATAAAAAGGGATGATATTGTTGTTTTTCCTGGCCCTGATTCGCCTAAGGATGAATATATTAAGAGAATTATTGGCTTACCCGGTGATGAAGTAACTTATAAAAATAACCAGCTTTATATTAACGGCCAAAAAATAGATGAAAGTAAGCGAGCTATTACCGAAAGTGATGATTTTACTTTGCAGAATCTGACCGGACAAAAAGTAGTACCTGATGGCTATTACTTTGTTTTGGGTGATAATCGTCCTGTTTCCAAAGACAGTCGGTATTTTGGTTTTATTTCCGACGAAGATATCGACGGCGTGGCAAAGTTCCGTTTTTGGCCGTTCAGTAAATGGGGGAGCTTGACTAATAAATAGACGGAATGAGGAGTTGGTTTTATGATTCAATGGTATCCGGGTCACATGGCAAAAGCCAAAAAGCTTATTCAGGCGCAACTTAAAAGAGTAGATCTTGTGCTTGAAATTCGAGATGCGCGAGTTCCTCTGAGCTCTGCTAATCCGATGTTTGCCGATCTATTTTCAAGTAAAATGAGCTTGCTTGTATTAACGAAAGCTGATTTAGCGGACAAAAGAGTTACCGAAACTTGGGTTCAATATTTAAAAAATGGACAAACTGAAGTTGTAGCTTTAAATGCAAAAAATTATTCTCATGTTCAGGGTCTGCGACAAAAAATTCAACAAATCGCAAGTCCGTTACAGAAAAAATGGCAAAATAAAGGGATGAAAAAGCAACCTATTCGTGTTATGGTCACAGGGATTCCTAATGTCGGCAAATCCACCTTAATCAATCAGCTTCTTAAAAGAAAAGTGGCTGCCATCGGTAATAAGCCTGGAATTACTAAAGGAGAACAGTGGCTAACTGTTGATAAGGATCTAAGCCTCTTGGATACCCCCGGTGTTCTCTGGCCTAAATTTGAGGAGCAAACGACGGCGTATAAACTTGCCGCCATCGGAGCTATCAAAGAGACTCATTACCACGCGGATGATGTTTGCCTATTTGCTTTAGAGGTCCTTATAGACCATTACCCTGCGCTTTTAAAAAAGGCGTATTCATTATCAGATACTGACCTTGAGATAGCCTTGCCTGAATTATTATTGCTTATCACTAAAAAAATGGACCTTCGAGACGATTATGATGAAGCCAGTCAAAGAATACTTCGTGAATTACGAAATGGTCGGCTGGGAGCGTTTAGTTTCGAATTCCCTAATAGTGAGTTGGTAGCAAATGGTAAATAAAATTCCTCCTTGGTCGCTAAAGAAAATTCGGGAGTATTTAATGAACCGTGAATTACCAATTCCTGATGAACTTTTATTAGCCTTAGAGGAAGATTCTAGAAAAGGGATGCGAACCATTCTCAAGCAGTACAACAAAAAACTGAAGCAAAAAGAAGCAATTAATAAACAAACGGAGGCTTTACGAAAAAAAGAAAAAGAGCTTTATGGGGCAGGCTACTATGCTATAGCTGGGGTCGACGAGGCGGGAAGAGGCCCTCTAGCCGGTCCCGTGGTAGCGGGAGCAGTCATTATGAAAAGAAATGGGGCTTTGCTGCCTGTTCGTGATTCTAAAAAACTCTCCCATGCCAAGCGTGAAGCACTGAGACAGCAAATAAAAGCAGAGGCCCTTGCTTATGCTATTGGAATAGCTAGTGTACGTGAAATTGAACAGCTAAATATTCTAGAAGCTACAAAATTAGCAATGAAAAGAGCTTTGGGAAACTTAAGGCAGCCCTTCGATTATTTATTAACCGATGTTGTACACTTATCTCAAATTTCCTGTCCGCAGGAAAATATCGTCAAGGGTGATGAGCAAGTATATGCGATTGCAGCAGCTAGCATCCTCGCTAAGGAGTATCGGGATGAACTGATGCAGCTGTATAGCCGTTTATATCCAGCTTATGGTTTTCATAAAAATAAAGGCTATGGAACTGCCACTCACCTTAAAGCGGTGAAAACTTATGGTTTAAGTCCAATACATCGACGGACGTTTAAGCCTATTCAAGATAGGCTTTAAAATAAGATTTCTAAGTTGTTTCGTATAACCAGTAAAGGAGCTGGTTAATATGAAGCAAAGAGAACAACTTATTTATCTCGTGGAATCAGGAGCGATTCCTTATGAAAAACTATTGTATTGGTATTCAGGGCAAAGGAGTTTAAAATTATCAGCGAAAGAAGCTCGTCGTTTACAGGATTTTAAAAACCGTTATCCTTGGTCGCACTTTGAGGAGTTGTACTATTCTAAAAAAATTAGTCCCCTCATTTTAGGTGAACACGAGTATCCTTTTCGATTAAGTGAAATATATAGGCCCCCACTTGTGATATTTTGTCGTGGCGATCTTAAGCTACTGAAAACACGCTGCCTATCAGTTGTTGGGAGTCGGAAAATGTCAAATTATGGGCAACAAATGGTTCAAAATATAATTCCTGAAGTGAGTTCCCATCTTACAATTGTTAGTGGTTTAGCTTTAGGGGTGGACGGTGAGGCTCACCGCATGGCCATTCGCTCGGGTGGTCGTACGATTGCGGTTATTGGTTCCGGACTGGGTAGCTATTATCCGGCTCACCATCGAAAATTACAGGAATATATTGAAAATAAGCATTTGCTTATCAGTCCTCTGCCTTATTATGCTGGCGTTCGTCGCTGGCATTTCCCTTATCGGAATCGAACAATTGCAGGCCTCTCCTCAGCGGTTTTGGTGGTTGAAGCTGCTCGAAAGAGCGGTAGCCTTATTACAGCAAATTATGCCTTGCAAGAGAATCGTGACGTTTTGGCCATCCCAGGGGCTCTGACTCAGCCTCTTTCAGCAGGTTGCAATGAATTAATCCAAGCCGGAGCTAAAATGATCTTAACGGGCCGTGATATTTTGGAAGAGTATCATTCACAAATGTTTGACAATAAAACTTTATTTACTTATGATGAATAACGATTCGAAAATGATGGATAGAAAGGGGCTTTTCTTTGGCCTTTAAAAATTTAGTTATCGTAGAATCGCCTACCAAAGCGAAAACAATTGAAAAGTATTTAGGTCGACAATATAAAGTAGTGGCTAGCAAAGGTCATTTACGTGATTTACCAAAAAGTAAGATGGGCATTGATATTGACAATGCCTATGCCCCGCATTACATTACAATTCGCGGCAAGGGGCCTATCACTAAGGAATTAAAAAAGTATGCTAAGAAAGCAAAGAATATTTACTTAGCCTCTGACCCAGATAGGGAAGGGGAGGCCATTGCCTGGCATCTGGCTTATATCCTAGGCTTAGATCCCAAAGATAATATTCGGGTGACTTACAATGAGATCACCAGAGGGGCCGTGAAAGAGGCTTTCAAACACCCGCGCCCCATTGATCACGATTTGGTTGATGCCCAACAAGCGCGTCGTATCTTAGACCGTTTGGTTGGCTACAGCCTATCGCCAATTCTCTGGGATAAAGTGAAAAAAGGCTTATCCGCTGGACGGGTTCAGTCTGTTGCTTTAAACCTCATTATTAATCGAGAGCGAGAAATTAAGAACTTTAAACCTGAAGAATATTGGACAGTGACAGGGTTATTTAAAAAAGATCGGAAAAAATTTGAGGCAAAATTAAATCAATATCAAGGGAAAAAAGTTTCTTTATCTAATAAAGATGAAGTCGACGCCCTGCTTAAGCAAATCACTCATTCGATATTCACGGTTAAAAATTTAAAGAAGAAAAAACGATTCAGACATCCACAAAAACCTTTTACGACTTCTTCCATGCAGCAAGAAGCTTCGAAAAAATTAAAATTTAGAACAAGAAAAACGATGATGGTCGCCCAACAGCTCTATGAAGGGGTTAAATTGGGACGTTCATCAGCTACGGGGCTAATTACCTATATGCGTACTGATTCAACACGTATCGCAGATAATGCGCGTGAAGAAGCTCATAAATTTATTGAAGGTACTTATGGCGCTGAGTATGTGGGTAAGCGAAAATCTGGCCAGCAAAAAAGCACTAGTCAGGATGCTCATGAGGCTATTCGTCCCACTCAGCCTAGTTTAAGGCCGCAAGAGATTGAGCAATATTTAACCAAAGATCAATATAAACTCTATAGTCTCATTTGGTGTCGGTTTACGGCCAGCCAAATGGCCTCCGCAATCTATGATACGATTGCGTGTGATCTTGTCCAAAATGATTTTTCCTTCCGGGCGAATGGGTCAAAAATAAACTTTTTAGGTTACCAGAAGGTTTATGGCGAAAATAATGAAAAAGATACCATTCTACCTCCTCTTGAAAATAATGATGAGGTGGAAAGTATCAAAATTACGCCTGATCAGCATTTTACCCAGCCGCCAGCTCGCTATACTGAAGCTAGCTTGATTAAAACTCTAGAGGAGAATGGAGTAGGGCGGCCCTCTACCTATTCCCCTACCATCGAAACTTTAATTAAACGTTACTATATTAAGATTGCCGCTCGTCGCTTTGAGCCTACCGAACTCGGTGAAATTGTTAATGATATCATAGCAACCTATTTCCCTGATATTGTTGATATCCAGTTTACCGCTGACCTAGAAAACCGTCTCGATGATATTGAAAGTGGTAAAGAAGAATGGATTCAAGTGGTTGATAATTTCTACCAGCCTTTCTCCAAGGATCTTGATAATGCGGAAGAAAAAATTGAAAAAATCAAGATTAAAGATGAGCCCGCTGGCTTTAAATGTGAAAAATGTGGCCACGAAATGGTCATTAAAATGGGCAAATATGGGAAGTTTTACGCCTGCAGTAATTTCCCAGAGTGCCGTAATACCAAACCTATCGTCAAAAAAATTGGCGTTACCTGTCCAAAATGCCAAAAAGGCGACGTTGTAGAGAGAAAATCCAAAAAGAATCGTCTATTTTACGGCTGCAGTCGTTATCCTGATTGTGACTTTGCTTCTTGGGACAAGCCCATTGGTAGAGATTGTCCCGTTTGTGGTCACTATCTGGTTGAAAAAGCAAAACGAGGTAGCAAGCAAGTCCTGTGCAGTCATTGTGATTATAAAGAAGATGTGCAAAAAGGTGGATAGGATTAAGCCTTTATCCCTTGATAAAGGCTTTATTTTATTATACAATTTGTTTTGTGTTATTTTTATATACAATTTATAATATTCATACACTTAGAAGAAGTGATTCATATGTTTAAAGCAGTGAAAGCATTTCAGCATTATCTAAAAGTTGAATGCCAATTTTCAGATGAAACGATCACAAGCTATCTGAAGGATTTAGAAAAATTCATCAATTTTTTAGAGGCATCAGGATCTCACGACCTGTCTTCGGTTCAACTTTCAGATGCGCGCTTTTTTGTTGCTCATTTACATGAATTAGGACTTAAACCCTCATCGATAAAACGTTATATTAGTAGTTTGCGGCATGCTTTTGCTTTCTTTGCTCGTGAAAATATCATTAGTGAGAATCCATTCCGCTATCTAAAAGCTCCTAAGCTTCCTAAATTACTGCCCGATTTTTTCTATGAAGAAGAGATTAGAGAGATTTTAAAGCAAATCCCTAGGCAAACACCGCTGGAACAGCGAAATTACGCTTTATTTGAATTCCTTTATGGAACAGGTGCACGGGCGAGTGAAGCTGTGAACTTACGACTCGTCGATATCAATTTAGAGGACCAGTTAGTGCTGTTGCATGGTAAAGGGGGTAAGGATCGGTATTTACCTTTTGGCTCATATTGCAAAAAAGCCTTGCAGCAATATTTAAATGAGGGACGAGAGACTTTACTTCAAGGGCAATCATCATCTTATCTGTTCCTAAATTACCAGGGTGAGAAGCTGACGACTAATGGTTTGAGATTTATCCTAAATAAAATAATGAAGGAAAGTGCAACCCAATTGGCCATTCATCCTCATAAACTGCGCCATTCTTTTGCAACGCATTTGCTGAATCATGGGGCAGATATTCGGACCGTACAAGAATTACTGGGCCATGCCAGTTTATCCACGACACAAATTTATACCCATTTATCGCGGGACTCTCTTCGAAAAAAATATAATACTTTTCATCCGCGTGCCAAAAGATCAGAAAAAGAAAGGTAGCATTATGTCAGTTGAAAAAGTTTTGTTCAAAATCCGCCAAATAAAAGATACCTTAAAATATTCCAGCTATTCTCTGGAGCCCCAATGTGAAGATTTTCCTTTTCAGCCTTTGGTCGAGCTAACAGCAAGTATTTTACAAGCGAATACTTACCTAGTCAGTGCCTCCGGAGAATTATTGGGTTTATTCACTGAATTTAATAATATCAATAGTGAACGGACCCTAGGTATGATGAACAGCAAACAATTAACTCCTGATTACATGCAGCTGATTCGTCAATTGGACCGAACTTTAGAAAATATTTCAATTGATGATGAAAGAACAATTTTTGCCGAAGAAATTGCGGAAGAATTTCCAAACGGAAAAACGGCTATTATTCCGATGTCAGGCTCGAATCGAATTATTGGCTACTTTATTCTCGCTCGGCCTGATAGTACATTTGATGATAGTGATATGATTCTAGCAGAATATGTAGCCACTGTTTTAGCCATTGAATTAGATCATCACATCATGCTCGAAAAAAATAAAAAACAACAAAAACGTGATATGATCGCCAAGGCAATTAATTCCTTAAGTTACTCAGAATTGAATGCTATTCGTATTATTCTAGAATTTGCCGATTCTCCAAGCTTTAATATTACTGCTTCGCGCATTGCTGAAGATCGTGACATCACCCGCTCTGTTATTGTTAATGCCTTAAGAAAATTGGAGTCGGCAGGAGTCTTAATGTCTCAATCCTTGGGGACAAAAGGGACTTATATTGACTTATTTTCGGAAGAAAACTTATCGATGCTTCGAGAAGGCTTGAATAAATCACCACGCTAGAATCGCTTACTTCTTTTTCCGAAAATTTATTTTTCTTTCGGTTCCTTGAATAATACGTTGAATATTAAGCTTATGACGATAGATGACCAGTAAAAGCAAAGCTGTTATAATAATTCTTAAAAACCAATCATCAGATATCGTATAACTTAGGATCATTGCCGTAAATACACCAACCATGCTGGAAAGGCTAACCAGCTTAGATAGAAATAAGCACACAAAAAATGCTGATATCCCTAATAGTGAAATGATGGGGGTATAAAACAAGCCGAGTCCGAAGCTCGTCGCAACCGCCTTTCCGCCCTTAAATTTTAGAAAAATAGGAAAGATATGGCCGATCACGCTGGCTAGGCCAAAAACGAGGGGATGCCAAGTTATTAAAGTCGAGCAACTGCTTGCAAGTAAAACGGGGAGGCCGCCCTTTAACATATCAAGTAAAAAAACGAACGTACCGCCGAAAGGTCCATAAGCACGAAAGGCATTAGTGGTACCGATGTTTCCTGAGCCGACCTGACGGATATCTTGATGGTAAATATAGAGACCTATCAATAGGCCAAAGGGAATCGAACCTAAAAGATAGGAAAGAAGTAGCAAAATTAAATTATTTAACAAACTAATCAGCTCCTTTTTAGTAGTATAACAGAAAAAATGCTTGGCTAGTTCAATAATCACTAAGGAGCTTTTTTAGATTAGCAGTTGAAAGGATGAGGCGC